>JASJCL010000026.1 GCA_030066015.1 Desulfosarcinaceae bacterium
TCGGGTAGGTTGTCCAACTGGACCAGCCGCAAGCCGGTCTCCGTATAGATCTGCTGGGCAAGGGGATCCAGATCGCCTTCGGCCAGTGCCGCGCTGAACGCAGGCGCATAGAGGGATAGACGGCTGTTGCGGAAGAAGGCCTCCACCGCCGGTGGAATGGCGGTCGCAGCCGTTCGGGTTGGCTTCGCGGCGGTAGCAAAAGCCGCGGCGCTCATCGGCGGTTCGGCGCCGGGCGCCGTCAGCGCAGCGGGCGCAACGCCGGGCAGCGGGGCGACGGTCGCGGCCGTAGGCGGCCGGGATGTCTCACCCGGGCGTGCCTGTAGAAAACGTCCGGCACCGATGAGCACACAGAGGCAGAGGGCTGCCGCCAGCGCCGGTTGCCAGAAAGGTCGACGATTCACCGCGTTCCCATTGAGATCGGCGTGGGCCAATCCCAGCATCCTGCGGTCGATGGTCTGGCGATTCTGGAGACAGGCCACATAGAGCGCACGATCCATGAGGCGGTTGACGGCCCGAAAGTTGCCCCGCGTCAGCCGGTGGATGCGACCAAAGGCGGCGCGTGTCAGGGCCAGGCCACCGCTGCTGCCGGCCATGTTGAGTTTGAAATGGATGTAGTTCTTCAACTCGTCACGACCCAGCGGGCGGACCTCTTTCTGGATGATGATCCGGCTCTTGAGCTGGCGCAGTTCATGGCTGTCCAGGCGCTGCATCAGTTCCGGCTGCCCCACGAGCAGGATCTGCACCAGTTTCTGCTGCCCCGCCTCGAGATTGGAAATCATGCGCACCAGTTCGAGACTCTGGGGAGAGAGGTTCTGGGCGTCATCGATAACGATGGTGCAGTTCTTCTGCTGCTGATTCTGCGATAGCAAAAACTCGTTGAGGCGGGCCATCTCGGAGCTGAGGACGGGCGCCCCCGGCGATGGGTCGCTGTCGGTCAGCAGGCCGAAGTCGCGATTGATCTCGCGCAGCAGCTCGGCATCCTGCAGGGCCGTGTGGAAGACGAGCGCGGTGGCCGTCCCCTCCGTCTCGAGCATGGCGATGATGCGCCGGCTGATGGTGGTCTTTCCCAGGCCGATGTCGCCGGTGAGCACCATGAAGCCTTTGCGGGTGTTGACCCCGTGAACGATCTCGGCGATGACCTGATTAATATGCTCGGAGAAGTAAAAATTCTCATCGTCGGGTGCCACGGGAAAGGGATTGGTCCGCAGGCCGAAGTGGCGAAGATAGCTGTTGCCGGAATCTGATTGCACGTTCATAGTTGCCAGTTTCCAATCATGTGATGGCCGTCCGATGCCGGTCGGCCGGTGAAGCTGCCCCGTGCCGGATCTTCGGCACCGTCCACCTGCCGGTCGATGCGGGCAAAGGTGCGCGCCGTAAGTCCGAACACCACCATGCGCCCGGGCAGCAGCAGCAAAAACAGCCGCTCATCCCTGCGCCCGATGCGCGCCACACGTGGCGCGAATGAGAGGCGCCGTGCCCGCCGCAGGGAGATCAGACCCTCCCGTTGCAGACGCGCCTGCAGTTCGCGCATGTACACCGCGTGGTTGCTACCGTCGAACACTGGCCAGCGCCCTCCCCTGGCCGCGTAAGTTTGGCCCAGCCGCCGCCACTCGAAAAGGACCTCCCTGATCAGGCGGTTCTCTATGCTGCGGTGAATCAGGGCGAGCCCAAACCAGATCGACATCAGGGCCACCCCCAACGCGACGATGGCCATCGCCCAGCGCTCGGCCCCCTTTGGCGATAGCAAGCGTGTTGCCGACGGCATCCCTCAGTTCAACCGGCGGCGCATGGCGGCCAACGCCTCGTCTTCGGGGAACCGTTCCGCCAAGCGGGCCATGCGCTGACGCGCCGCTTCAAGCCGCCCTGTGTTGGCCTCTACCACCACCATGTTCGTCTGTGCGTCACGATCGCTCGCATCCAGTGCCAGCACCTCGCTGAGGAGCGCCTCCGCTGCCGCAAAATCCTTGGCCTGCAGCCGGCGGTAGGCCTTGAGTTTGAGAAGATAGGGGTGGCGCTGGCCCTTGGCGTCCGCGAAATCGCCCAAGAGACGTTCGGTTGTCCGGGCGTCACCGTCGGTAAGGGCGGTCTGAAGTCGATTCACCAGCCGCGTATACCGCGGAATGGCCTTGCGCGTGAACGGCGGTGCCACATGGGTTTCCGGGGCGGTCGCGGGGGCTAGTTCGGGAGCGGCCGGTGACGGCGCCAGCCCGCTGAAATGGTCGGCGGAGATGGCTGGAACCGCTGCAAGGGTGTGCGTCGGTGTCCAATCCCCGTGGGGCGCGCTGGCGGCCGGCGAGATGCCGACCGGGTAAGCCGGCCCAGCCGACGGCGCGGTGGTCACCGCTTGAAATTGCGCTGCGTCGGCGGCCGGCTGCGGGGGTGTTTCCGGAGCAAAGGCCATGTGAGCGGCGATCGGTTCCCCATCGCCGCCAATGAAGCCGCCCTGGCTGCGCGCCTCGGGAGCCATTGCTGCCGGCGCGAAGGCCGGCGCCGCAGCTGCCGATGGCAGCTGCCAGCCCTCAACGCCTGTTACGTCCGGCCCTGCCTCGCTCAGCTGCGCCATCGTCTCCGTTGGCGGCGGCGGTACCTCGGGGCCCGTGAAGACGGGGGCATCGGCAATCGGTGTCGCATCGATGGGCGCGGCGGGATCGCCAATGGCCGCTTCCGATTGACGCATGTCCGGCGGCGGCGGAACCGTCTGGGCGGCATCTGCGCTGGCCACCGGAACGGTCACCGTCTCGGCCACCGCCAGGACGTCGGGATTCAATCGGGCCGAGCGCTGCAGGTACCGCAGACCGGAGACCAAACCATACCCCAGACCAAAGACCAGCGCGGTCAGCAGGACAACGCTCACCGGCGACATGAGGACGGTTCTCAGGGCGTAGACATTGCGGCGCGGGCGCGCTGCGTCCTCACCCGCTTCCGACCCCTCGGGGGAGTGGTTGAGCTTCTGCAGGGTCTCGAAAATGACACTCATCTTATGAGCCTCATACCAGGTTCACACTCAGGATGATCACCAGTTCACGGGTCTGTTCCCGGCTCAGTTCATTCTTAAAGAGATACCCCAGGACCGGAATGGCGGAGAGAAAGGGCACGCCCCGGTCGTCGGTTACGGTCTCCTGGTCGATGAGACCGCCCAGGATCACCACGTCGCCATCGTGAAGGTCGATGGTCGTGCTCAGCTCTTTGATGCGCACCTCGGGTAGGGAGATGCTCTGCCCGTCACCAACGGATTCGGGTTCCAGACTTTCCTGGTCCACATCGCTTTTGATGGGGTTGATCATAAGGGAGATGTGTCCATTGTCCTCAATGAAGGGCACGACCCCCAGGATCAGGCCATCGAAGACGGTGGAGACCTCCACTTCGGTGGTAGTGTCACTGTCGGTGGCCGTGTTGGTGGTGGTGGTTTCGACGCTTTTTTTGTAGGTGAAGGAGGTTCCCACGCTGATCATGGCCGGTTTGCCGTGCTTGGAGCGGATACTGGGATTGGAGACGACCTTGGCGTCCCCAAAGGAGTTGAGGGCGTTAACGGCCGACCCCAGAGACCACTCGCCGCTTTGGCCGGTGAGGATCATTCCGTTGCCCAAGGACCAGGAGGCGCTGTTGAGCAGCGTGGCCCCATCGCTCAGATTGCGCAACGCTTCCCAATTGATGCCGTATTGGTATTCATCGGACAGGGCCACCTCGATGATGCGCGCCTCGATCTGGATCTGGCGGCCCAGGGTCTCCTTAAAGTGCTGGACCAGGCGCGCCACGCTGCGAACCACGTGGGGCGAATCCTTCACGTAGAGGCTGCCCGCCATGCGGTTGAGGGCGTAGCGACCCCCCTTGGAGAGCACCGGTTTGAGCATGGTCTCGAGGGTGTCGTAGGGGTTGGACTTGGCCCCCCCCGTGCCGGATAGTTTGAAGCTGCCCGCCAGGCCGGTGGCGGTGTCGGTCTCCCCCGCACCGAGGACGTCGCCCCCCATATCGAAGCTGGTGTTGACGATGGTGTCCAGAAAATTGAGGCGGAAGATCTGCTCCTGAAAGGGTTTGACACGGATAATGCGCCCCTCGATCTCATGGTAGAGATCGTAGGCCGCTAAAATCTCCTGCAGGACGGTGGAGGCGGACACCTCGCGAAAATTGAGGGTCAGGCGTCGTTCGGTGATCGGCACCTGGGGGTCGATGATGACGTTCATGTCCACCGCTTCGGCCAAGGCATAGAGAACGATCTGCAGCTCCTCGTCCACCACCGCGAAGGAGACCTTCTGATCCGCCAGGGGATCGTAGACCGGCATGATGGGTGCCAACGCAACCGCCTGCGGCCGGTCCTGGGATTCCAGTTGCCGGCGGCGGCTGGCCTGGGCCTGGCCCAGCTGCTGGGAAGCGGTCTCGATCTGGGCGGGAATCTCCTCCGGCGCGTGGGTTTTGGGGTGCAGCAGGGAAGCGGGACCGTAGGAGCAGCCTCCAGCCAGAACGGACAGGGTCAACAGCCACAGCGCAACAGGCTTCATCTATAGCTCCTCATGGGTCGGCGCTACCGGCCCGCGGGCCTCCGGGGAGGCGTCGCGGCCGAGCGGGGGTTCCTGCAGGTAGATCCAGCGCTTCAGCGGCGTCTTCTCGATCAGCACGCGTTCGGGCTCGATGGCCAGAATGCGGCCGCCATCGGGAAGCTCGGCGCCCTGGGCGAAGAGCTCTCCATCCAGCAGACAGAGGCGCCGCGACCCCGCTGCAAGGGCGAAGGAGAGGGTGTAGTCGAACTGAACCGGTGCCGACACCACGCCCGATCGGCCGGCGTCGTCCCGACGATATCCAGTGGCCACCGGGATATACCCGAAGAGGCCCAATTCCGGTCCTTTGGCCCCCACCGCATGGGGATAGGCGAGGCGGTTGAGCCGCTGGTTCAGCGCCGCCATCTCCTGTTGAACCGCCTCATCGGGGACGGCGATGTCGGGAAGCGCCGGCAGCGGCCGGGTACCGGCGCTCTGGCGCTGCTGCCAGGGGCTCCAGAGGGAATAGCCCACAACAGCGCTGAGCGCGAGACCGATCAAGAAAAGGGCTATCAGGCCGTCACTTTTCGGAGAGAAGAGCCGCATCAGAGAGACCTCGTCAACTGCACTCGGAACTGGGAGTGGCGGATCTGGGTATCGAATTGATCCATCGCGATCGTGTACCGTCGCGATTGAAGCAGCCGCAGAAAGCGCTGGTAACTGGCATGGGCGTCCTGAAAGGGCGCCTCGATGCGGCCCGTCACCGACACGGTGAGCCCCTGGGGTTCATAGCGCGCATCCAGGTCCACCAGCTGCATACCGCGACCGACGGCGCGGGAGAGATCCCGCAGGACCTCGCAGAGGCCGGGCGTTCGCAGGTTCTTGTCGAGCGTTTTGGCAAAGGCCAGGGGCGCCTCGTAGTTGCGCAGGGCCGGCGGCGCCGGCAAGGCGGCCAAGGTTTTGGTGAGCGTGGCCTGGTGTTGCTGGATCTGGCGGCCAAGTGCCGTCTGCCGGCCATGGTGATGAATGCCGCCGGCGGCCAAGAGCAGCGCCAGCAGCAGCGCCGCCAGGTTGAGGGGCAGGGCCAGCCGGTTGGCCAAGAGCATGCACCGCTCCATGGGTGTGGCCAAGGTGGCACCCAAAGGTAGTTTGGCGACCTGTTTAAACAGGGCCAGCGGATGGGTTTCGCCATCCCAGAGGAGCGTTTCGGGCACCAGGTGGGTCACGGCCAAGCCGTTCTCCGAGGTCCAGGGCGGCGCCTGAGCCGCATCGACCCAGTCGAGCAGGCAGGCCCTTTCAATGGAGATCCGGTGTTCGTCGGCGGCTTCGCTGAGTTCGGCGGCGATCCGTTCCCAGAGGGTGGTGCGCTGCTCCAGGCTGTCGTCATAGGCGACATAGCGGTTGGCCATATAGATCCGCCGGCGGGTCCCCAAAATGAGATCCACGAAGCGCCCGTGCTGGAACAGCAGGGCCACCGGCTGCCGCGCGGCCACCCTTTTGAGGGTCTGGTAGAGCAGCGCCGTCAATGGATAGAGGGCGATGCTGTGCGCGCTCTCCCGCAATTGCTCGCGGTACTGGAGATAGATCCGGGTCGGAACCGCCGTGAAGAGGATGCTGGTGGTGTTGCGCCCCAGCTTCTTCTTCCAATGGCTGATGACGGTCACCGGCTCGTCGAACTCGCCGGCCTCCTGCAGCCGGCGGGCCACCAGGAGCTCGACATACCGCGGTTCGGCCTCCACGATCATGGAGCGCGCCATACTGCCCTGAAGATCGGAGATCAACACATAGTCCCCGGCCACGTCGCGCAGATCGGGCACCTGGGTGAGTTGCGGCCCCTGGCGCCGGTAGAGCAGCCCATCCAGCTCGACGACGACCTGTTGTTTGCCCAAGCCCATCATCGTTGCCTCGCCAGAAAGGTGCCCTTGAGTTTCAGAAAAAGATCCCCGGCGGTGTCGCTGTCCTGGCCCGCTTCAGCCGCCGACCCATCGGCGGCGTCCGCCCCCTCCGCGGCGATGTGTTGGCCTGCCAGATGAATCTTCATATGATCCGGCTGGAAGTAGTAGTAGGGCGTACTGGTGCACTGCCGCAGTATTTCTATCAGCGCCGGGAAGCGCAGCGGGGCCTCCAGGTTGACCTCGTAACGCGTCCAGTTGGATGGCAGCAGGCCGAGGTTCTCGGCGCCGTTGGCGAAGCGGTTGACCTGCTCGATCACCTTGACCTTGTGCTGCAGTTCGGCGATTTGACGGCGAACAAAGGCCTGCCGGAACTGAATCCGCTCGAGCTGGTCGCGCTGGGTGCGGTGGTCGTGAGCGGCATTGAGGTAGAAGTGGGCGGCGCCGCCCAGAAGAAGGAGGGCCAGTAGGGACCAGAGCGCCTGTCGTTTGAATAGCGTCATTTAAGGGATCACCAGTGTCGGAGCAAAGGGCACGGATCTCGGCGGACGCGCCACGTTCAGCTGGGGTGGCGACCCCGCGAGGCCGAAAAGCGGGCCCGATTTAGAACTGCAGCTTCAGAATCATGGCGTCGTTGCCGTCTGGGGCCTGGGTCGCTGACGGCCAGGCGAGAATGTTGGGGGCTCCCGGCCCGTGGTTGTCGGTGTATTGAATGTCGCCAGTAAGCCCATCCGCGCTGCCATCCACCAGCCGGTCGATGGCCAGCCCCAAGTCGTTCGGAATGCCGGTGACGCGAATGAAATTGCCCAGGGAGGCTTTCCAATCAAAGGCGATCGTGAGGGTGCGTTGGGCGCCCGTCGAGTCGGTATAGGTCCGCTGGAGAACGGAACCGGTGGATCCCTGGCTGGGCGGTGTGAGGCCGACGTTGGTGAGCTGGGAGGTGATGTTGGCCGCGGTGGTGCCGTCGTTGCTGTGTCCGTCGCGGGTGCCGGCATTGTTGGGATCGTTGGAATCCGCCAGGATCCATCCCGTGCGGTCGTAGTAGTTGTTGAAGGCGATCTGCCACTCGCGGACGAATTCCGAATAGAGCTTCTTCTGCTCGGCGCTGCGGACGATGTCTTTGCCCTTGACCACCGCCCCGATGATGATGCCGATGATGATCAATACGATGGCCATCTCGATGAGGGTGAAGCCCCGGTCGTCGTGGAGTCGCTGGCGCAGCGTGTGGTGAAGTGGACCCATCTTTTCCTTCCTTTCCTGTGGGGCGTTCGCCCTTTCGCGGTGGTGGGCCATGTCACCCCATGCGGTGACCTGACCTCACGGTTGGATGCCGTCGGAGCTGCCGGGCTGTCACTGCTCACGGCAGTCTCCGAGCCCTGCATATGCAGCATCCATACCAGCTCTAAGAACCCCTTATTAATGGGCTTTTTGGGAGGCCAACGGGGATCTGCCGGTGGGGAGTGTCAATATTCCGGCAGATGGGTTGGTTGAATCGTTAAATCGTCGACTCGTTGATTGGGGGGCAGATCGCTGCGGCGCTCATTCGCCCTGCGAATGGAGGAAGCAACGCGTCAGGCCATCATCGACGGGAGGGCAAGGCCTCTTAGACGGCGTTGTGCGGCGGGCGGGGCCTGGTGTGGCTGCGGGCCGTCATCACGAGCGGTAATCATCCGCCTTGACCTCGTAGCGCCGCATGATCTGCTGGAGGGCCTGCCGCTCGAGGCCGCACATGCGGGCGGCCTGGGTGACGTTGCCCCGGCAGGTGGTGAGGGCATACCCGATATAGCTGTGGTTGAAGTGCCGCAGGGTCTGCTCCTTGGCCTCCTTGTAGGGCAGGTCGCGGGTGTCCGGCGGCAGGGGGGCGGGTTGCTGAGTTGCCGTCAGGCCAACATCGCGGGGCGCGATGACCTCGCCCGCTGCGAACAGCAGGCCCTGGAGAACCAAGTTCTCCAGCTCGCGCACATTGCCCTCCCAGGGGTGGCGGCGAAAGGCTTCCAAGAGCTCGGGCGAGAGGCGTTTGAGCGGTTTGTTCTGATCGCTGCAATGCTTCTCGAGGAGGTGGTGGGCAATGAGGGCGATATCTTCGCGCCGCTCCCGCAGCGGCGGCAGTTCGATGGGCAGGACGTTGAGGCGGTAGAAAAAGTCCTCACGGAAGCTGCCCTGGCGGATCTTCTCGCGCAGGTTCTGGTTGGTGGACGCCAAGATCCGGACGTCGACCTGCACGGGACGGGCGTCGCCCAGCGGCTTGAACTCTTTCTCCTGGAGGACGCGCAACAATTTGGTCTGGATGGTGGGGCTGACATCGCCGATCTCGTCCAGGAAGATGGTTCCCGTGTGGGCTTCCTGGAAGAGCCCGCGCTTGTCCTGGGTGGCATTGGTGAAGGCGCCCTTTTTATATCCGAAGAGTTCGCTCTCGAGGATATTCTCCGGCACCGTGGGGCAATTGACGGCGATGAAGGGTCGCTTGCGACGCTCGCTCAGGGTGTGGACGGCCCGGGCGGTGAGATCCTTACCGGTACCCGATTCGCCGGTGATCAGCACGGTGAGATCGGTTTTGGCCACCATCTGGATGGTCTCGAAAACCCGCTGCATGGCAGGACTCTCGCCCACCAGGTTTTGAAAACTATGGGTCGATTGGCACACCTCCAGGAGGCGCTGGTTCTCCCGCATCAGGCGGCTGCGTTCAAGGGCCTTTTCCAGCCGCAGCACCAATGCGTCATGCTCGAAGGGTTTGGTGATGAAGTCGTACGCACCGCGCTTCATTGCCTCCACCGCCATCTCGATGTGGCCGTACGCCGTCATCATCAATACGGTGAGATCGGGATACTGGCGTTTGATCAGGTCCAACAGTTCCAGACCGTCCATGCCCGGCATTTTAATATCCGCCAGAACGAGATCGGTGCGCTCGGCCGCCAGCAGCCGCAGGGCGGCTTCGCCGGATGGGGCCGTCTGCAGTTCGCAGCCCAGCTCCGGCGCCAGACTGCGTTTCAGCAGTTGCAACATGTCGGGTTCGTCGTCGACGATCAGGAGTCGCTCTTTCATGACCCATCTGCCTTTTCTGCCCCGGCATCGCTGGCATCGCCGGCTGCGGGCGACAGCGGCAGCAGGATGGAAAACGTGGTCCCCTGCCCGGCCCGGCTGGCGACACGGATATCACCGCCGTGGTTTTTGATGATGCCGTAGCTGACCGAGAGCCCCAGCCCGGTGCCCTGGTCGGTGGGTTTGGTGGTGAAGAAGGGATCGAATATGCGGGCCAGGTCCTTGGGATGAATGCCGCACCCGGTGTCCGCGACGTCCAGGATCATGTGCCCGCCGGCAGGGTCGCGGCGCGTGGTGAGGGTGAGGGTGCCCCGCTTGCCCATGGCGTAGCTGGCGTTCATGATGAGATTGATGAGGACCTGCTTGATTTTCTTGGCGTCCAGATGCAGGGGCGCAATGTGGTCGTCATAGATTTTGTGGATCTCGATCTGGGCCAGATCTCCCTGATACTGCATGAACTGGAGCACCTCGTCAATGAGCGGGTGGATATCCACCGGCCCGCGTTGGGGCGGTGAGGAGCGTGCGAAGCTGAGCAGATCGCCGATGATGCTTTGGCAGTGGCGAACGTGCTTCTCGATGGTCTTCAGGTCCTGAAAGCGCTCCGTTTCCGGTCGCTCGCCGCGGAGCATGAGCTGGGTGTACCCCAGGATGATGCCCAACGGATTGTTGATCTCGTGGGCCACGCCGGCGGAAAGTTCGCCGATGGAGGCCAGTTTTTCGGCCTGTGCCATCTGTTCGCGCATGCGGCGCTGTTGTTCGATATCCTTTATCATCAGGTGGATGGTGGGCGGCTCGCCCTGGGGCCCCTCGGCCAGACTGCCGCTGAGGAGGGTGCGCCGGGCGGAGCCGTCGGGCAGGACCAGGTCCAGTTCCAGACTGGAGACGGCCCCCGCTCCCCGCAAGGCCGCCGTGAGCTGCTCCCAGTCGCGCCGTTGGGCCAGGTAGCATTTGAAATCGATCTTGCCGGCAACGGAGGGGGCCGCCGCGGGGGAGAGCAGACGGTGGCCGGCGGGATTGAGATCCAGGATCCGCCCCTCGCCGTCCACCACGGCGACCATATCCCGCGATCCCTCGAAGATGCGGCGGTATTTGGCCTCGGAGAGGGTCAAGGCCATGGTGCGTTCGCGCACCCGGCTCTCCAGGTTCTGATTGAGATCGAGGAGTTGGGCATGGGCGACCTGTAGGGCTTGCTTGTCCTTGGAGATCTGCTGATAGATCTGCCAGCTGCGCTCGAAGAAGAGGGTCACCGCGCCCACCACCATGAAGGAGAAGGAGTTGACGGCGCCGCTGTACGGCCGAATCTCGGCCCAGATGGCGGCGTGCCCCGTCATGAGGAGCAGTTGCTTCAGAATGTGCCCGGCGGAGCGCGATACGGCAAAGATGGAGAGGGCGTAGCAGAGCCAGAGCAGATAGGTCCAGATGATGTTGGTGGGCGCCAGTAGCCGCAGGCGCAGGGCCAACCGCAGGCAGAGAAAGGCGAGCAGAATCATGCCGAGCGAACCGGCCACGTCGACCAGCAATATGGGCACAAAACTGGCGGTCATGGTGGGGACTCCCCAGCGCTCTCCGCTTCCGCTTCGGCCAGCAGCCGGCGCAGCCCGCGGTAGAGAAAGTACATGGCCGGCACACAGAGCAGGTGATCCAGCTTCAACAGATAGTAAAGAAGGGCCAGGCCGAAATGTCCGGGGAGGCTGTCAATGTGAATACGCCAGAAGCCCACCTTGCGGATCCCCAGCAGATCGAGGTGCTCGTCCATGAAATGAACCGTCATCGCACCGAGGTTCCAGAGGATGAACAGGATGGCGGCCAATTGGATGTACTTCCAGCCCTGCTCCCGCACGAGGTTGCGCTGCCGAAGCCAGAACTCCAGAGTCCCCATGGAAACGATGAAGAAGAGATGGGCGATCTGATGCACGTAGAGGCCTTCTGGCGCCCCGTGGGTCTGGGTGGCCCCAGCGGGATCGGCGGTCAGCAGAACGCCCATCAAAAGCCCGGTGAGGGATGCAGCGGCTCGCAGGACACTCATAGGAAAGCCCTTTGCAGTAGTTTCGCACACAGTAGCAGCAGCACAACGGCGAAGATCTGACGGACCGCGCGGCCCTTCATCTTCGCAGACATGAGGCGCGAGCCCAACTGCCCCCCGGCGAAGGAGAAAAGGGCGGCCAGCCCGATGAAGTGCCAGTCGGGAGGCGTGAGCGCCACATGGGCGACAAAGCCTGAAAAGGAGGGAAAGATGACGATGAAGATGGAGGTGGCCGCGGCCGCTTTCGTGGGTAGCCGGAGGCCGTAGATGAGCAGGGGCACGATAAAGACGCCGCCGCCGATGCCGAGCACCCCGCCCACCAGCCCCACCAGAACACCAATGAGGCCGCCACCGACGATATTCAGCCAGATGGGCCATGGTGTCGGCCGCACCGCCGGTTCGCCCGCAAACAGCATCCGCAGGGCGGCCAGAAAGAGTACGGCGGCCATGATGGCGGCCACCTGCCGGCGATCGATGAAACCAATGAGCAGCGCACCCAGGGGGGCCGCTGCAGTGGACGCCAGAAGAAGGGGCAGAGCGGTGGTGAGGTCGATCAACCCCCTGCGGAAATAGGTGATGGCGGCGCTCAGGGCAGCGATCCCATTGAGAAAAAGAGAGGTCGGTATGGCGGTGGTGACGGGATAGCCCACCAGGAGGAAAAGCGGGGCATAGACCAATCCGCCGCCCAACCCCACCATGGTCAGGATGAAGGATGCGATGAAGATGGCCGCCAGAAGCAGGGCCAGTGTCATGCCAGTCAGGAATCCTTGCTATTTCGCTTGCGCCATTGCCATTCGGCGATCCCCCAGAGCAGGTGGATGAGGAAGAGGGAGATGACCCACCATGCCAGCGCGCTCACAGGAGCGGGATCACCGCTGCCGGCAAGGCTAAAGATATGGGATTTGCCGAACAATGCCAATAGATTTTCCGACCGGTAGGCATCGTTGACATAGGCCGCCATCAGCAGAATGGGCAATATGGTGGTCAGGATGTTGTTCAGGAAGCCTTCGAAGAAATAGTCGTAGTAGACTTTGTTCAACTGAGCCTGGTCGATATTCTTGGCCAGCGCCTTGGCCTTGTCGCGGTCCGCGATGGTCAACGCCGTTTGGCGGAGGTTGGACCAGTGGCTGAACTCGGCTTTGAGGGCTTCGTAGCGCTTGGTGGTGTAGTGCTTTCTGAAAAATTTGGTGCCGGCCGTGGTGAGCAGCGCGAGGATGAACAGCGTGGCCGCCGGGCCCAATATGTGCAGCGGTGCCACCAGGGCATCCACGACACGCACGACCACTTCCAAAATGGTGAGTATCTTCAGCCAGACCGTATCCAGAAATTCGTCCAAGCTGTCCTCTCAGGCGACACTGCTGTGGGGTTACCGGGGGAAGAGCGGATCCGCTTCCCCCGGTTTCGGTCAACCCTCCGGGTTAGATCCAGATCTCGATCTTGAAGAACCGGAAGAACAGGAAGAACAGGGTGATCGCCAGGACGATCTTCAGGGTTTTCTCGCTGAAGAGCTTCTGGGCCCGGCTGCCCAGCATACCGCCGGCGAAGCCGCCGATGATAATGGCGATCATCAACCACATATCGGGCAGGTAGCCCGTCATCAGGTAACCAATGAAGGCGCCGATGCTGGAAAACGAGGTCCCGATGAGGGAGATGGGCACCGCCACGTACATGGGCAGGGCACCGATGGTGGTCATGGCGGGCACCAGCAGGAAGCCGCCGCCGATACCGAAGGAGCGGGAAACCACCCCGATGGCCAGACCGAGGATGGCGAACAGCAGGGGATTGATGGTGAACTCTTCGCCCCAGAACTTGAAGCGGTAGTCGGTCAGACCGGTCTTGACCGGCTCGATGCGCCCCATCTCCACCGAGGTGCCCTCCGACTTGGCCTTGGCCACCGCCTCGTTGAATTTTTTGACCATGGCCTTGATGTTCTTGCGCTTCTCCATCACCTTGGGGCTCAGTTCACGCAGGGTCTGGAACCCCATGATGACCACCAGGATGGCCAGCCACTCTTTGTAGGCCTTCATGGGCAGTAGGGCGGAGACATATTTGCCGAGCCAGATGGAGCCGATGAAGATCCCCACGCCGAAGGAGAGGCCCACCGGCCAGGCCACCCGGCGCTCCACCACGGCATAGCGGTAGAAGGAGCCCAGGGGGGAGAAGAGGGTCAAGGCCATGTTGGAGGGTTTGAGGACGTTGGCGGCGTTGATGCCGATGGGGCCGGCCGTCTGAACGACCAGCACCTGGAAGGCCGCCATGAGCATGCCGCCGGCGGCACCGATCATGGAGAAATAGGTCCCCACGAGAATGGCGCCGATGATGATCCAGAGGGGATTCATGTAGCGAAAGCCTTTACCGAGCCAGAAGCCGTTCTTGAGAACCTTGAAGGAGCCGCTCTCAGTGCCGTTGACGTAGACCTCGAATCCCGTCTCCGGCGGGGTGTGGCGGTAGGTCTTGAAGCTGGCGGTGAACTTGCCGGTGGCCTTGTCCAGCTTGATACTGGTATTTTTGTCCCAATAGTTGCCAGTGGTGGCGTGGTCGCTGATGACGGTGCGGGAGAAGATGGTCACCTTGCCGACCTTGTTGCCCTCCTTGACGATCGTGTTGATCCCGTAATCGGTCTCATTGGCGTATCGGAGAAAGTTCCACTGGGCATCGCTCTGAATGGGGCCCAGCATCGTTTTGACCTCGTCGCCGAGGTCGGCGAAGTTCTTCTTGAGATAGAACATGGTCGTGGAGTAAATCCCGTTGCCCTTGCCCAAGAGCACCGAAGGACCACCGAACCTCTTCTTGCCGGTTTCGCCGAAGGCGGCCGGATTGGTGGTGAGGAGATAGTAAAGGGGCGGGATTTCGGTATCGAGCGCGAACTTGTTTTTCTCGGCGTCTTTCTTCAGTCGTTTGGTTTCGTGGGCGCCGTTGGTATCGTTGGGGGCGAACAGCTCCTGCATGGCGACGGTCAGGTAGAGGTCCTGCCCCGGCGCGATGGTGCCCTCGATGGTGACCGTATCGCCGGCCTTGAATTCAGCGCCCGAAACAGTGGCCGTGGCGGCCCACACGCCCGGGGTCGCCACACCGATGGTTAAGAGTGCCAGAATGGTCAGATAGAGAAATTTGCGCATTGTCCTCCTCCTAAAGTTAACGAATGGTTGATCAAGTCGTGTTCAAACGGGTCAGCACAACGGATTCGGCGTCACGACCTCCTTTCACGTGTCCCGGGCGATGAATTCACGGAAAAGCCTGCCACACCTCTCAGTGAAGCTGAAAATACCGAACAGCCAGGGCGCCACCCAGCCAACTGGTGACACTGCCGACCGGTACCAGCACCCAGAGCTGCTGCAACTCAACCGGGGTAACCCCGAACAATTGCCAGAAGAGAAGATTCGTCCCCACCGCGGCCAAGAGAACGACGGCCACACCAGCCCCAATGGCCGCCAGCCGTTTGTGGGTGAACGCATGCCGGCTTTTCGCGATGAGGCCGTACCCCGTCAGGGCCGTGTTAAAGCCCACGATCACCGGCAACAGGGGGGTGACCGCGGTCGGTGTCAGCAGAAGTGCAAGAAATCCCGCCAGAATCAGTACGCCGACGATACCGGCGGCAATCCGGCCACAAAGAGCTGCCAGTCGTGAGGTGCCCAACTTCATCAGGCCATCATGGAAAAGGTGGATAGCGAGCATCTAAATCTCCTGTGTTTTTAACTATGTAACGCGATATGTCCCACGTTGCGACACCGCGGGCCGCTGGCACTCTGAATAGCCTGAGCAAGCAATATGCCACGCGATCAGCGCAGCTGGCCGCTGACGGCCAAGCGGCCGATTATTTTTTTATGTAGTATTTTCAGAATGTTAATTTGCGGATTGCCGATCGCGGAACCTGGGGGGAAACGGACAGGACCGTAGCGTCGGCCACCTCGGGTGCAATGATTGTTTTGCACCTCCAGAATTTTCGATATTTACCTATTGTTTTCAGATAGATGTATAATCGCACCCTTTTTTAGGCGGTGCAATACAATTACTGCACCACCTGTGCGACGACCGCAGTCCAGGCCCCCGACGAATGGATTTGAAGCGGGGCCTGAAATCTACAACGGGCTGATATAGTTATCATTTTAAAGCCGGCACGATTTACGACCAGGGCCAAAGGGTACCCTTTACAATGGTATGTAATTTGCGATACTGGCAAATGGTCATCACCGCTGTTCCACCGGCTCGCAACAACGGGGAGAGGCCCTGGGGAGGGTGCCAGCAGCCGCCTCGCCCAGTGACGCTTCAACGGAACGGTCCAGCGGTGGCAATCGCAAAACGAAAGACGTCATCAACTGCAAATAGGATGTCCACACTTCAGCGGAGGCTTAAGGGATGAGTCACTATTACCTGTTTCAGGACACGCGCAAATGCATCGGCTGTCAGACCTGCGAAGTGCAGTGTAAGGCCAACAAGAAGCTGCCGGCCGGCCCCAAGCTGTGCCAGATCATCGAAGTTGGCCCCAAGCTCATCAACGGCCAACCCAAGGCGGCGCATGTCTTCATGCCCTGCTACCATTGCGAGAATCCCTGGTGCGTCGCCGCCTGCCCCACCGGCGCCATGCAGCAGCGTCCCAAAGATGGTATTGTCTTCGTTGACGATAACCTGTGCGTGGGCTGCAAGACCTGCGTCTCCGCCTGCCCCTGGGGGGCGCCCCAATGGAATCCCGACACCGGCAAGGTCGTCAAGTGCGACTATTGCATGGATCGCATCGACCGGGGACTGAACCCGGCCTGCGTCACCACCTGTACCACCCAATGCCTCAAGTTCGGTCCGGTGGAGGAGATGACCCAGATCCGCAGAGAGCGTCACGCAGTGGCCATCACCTCCTTTGAACAGACCAGTTTTTAAGTTCTTCTAGTAAGCGATCTTGTCCGGCGGATGCCGTGCCACCGCTGAGGGGAGCACACGCTCCTTGAGGAAAGTGATCGATGCCCAAAACGCCATGCCCAGTGCATCAGAGTATCCTGGAACTGGAGACCGCCCTGGCCACGGGCCGCGTGCAAACGCCCAGGTGCCAGCGCATTATCGAAGAGATGGTGGACCTGCTGCGCGATATCGCCTCGGGCCGCGCCGGTGACAGCCATCTGCCCGGTCTGGTCGACCTGACCGCAGCATTGGCGGCCGAGAGCGCCGAGGGTGGCGCCCTCGAATACGCCGAACGCCTCCAGGGGACCTTGACGGCCCAGCGAGAGGTGTTTCAGAGTCATGTGGACACCCACAACTGCGCCACCGGTGAATGCGTGCGTCTGGCGCCGGCCCCCTGCCAAATGGCCTGTCCGGCCGGCATCGATGTCCCCACCTACGTGACCCTGATCGGAATGGGCAAGGATGCCGAGGCGATCGAGGTGATCCGCCGCGACAATCCCTTTCCCTGGGTATGCGGTCTGGTGTGCACCCGCCCCTGTGAATTCATGTGCGTTCGGGGACGCATCGACACCCCCATCTCCATCAAGTTTCTGAAAGCCTTCGCCGCCGAGCGCGCCCTGTCGGAAGGGCGCTACCGCAACCCCGCGCCCCTGCCCGCCAACGGCCGCAGCGTCTGCGTGGTGGGGGCGGGCCCCGGCGGCATGAGCGCGGCCTACTACCTGGCCCTTAAAGGGTACCGGGTACGGGTGATCGAAACCCTGCCCGTGGCGGGCGGCATGATCATGGTGGGTATCCCGCGCTATCGGCTGCCCCGGGAGGTAATCGACCGGGAGGTGGCCATGCTCGAGTCTCTGGGCGTGACCTTCTCCTTCAACACCCGCTTCGGCAGCGATATCTCCATGGCCCAGTTGCGCGAAGAGGGGTACGAAGCCTTCTTTCTGGCCATCGGCGCCCACAAGGCCTTTCAGATGCGGATCCCCGGCGAAGAGGCCTTTCCCAAGGTGATCGAGGCCATCGACTTCCTCAAGCAGGTGGCCCTGGGGGACCGCCGCCCACCGGGCCGCAAAGTGGTGGTGATCGGCGGCGGCAACGTGGCTGTCGACGCGGCCCGCACGGCACTGCGCCTGGGGTGTGCGGAGGTTACCATCGCCTATCGTCGCACCCGGCATGAGATGCCGGCCGACGAAGAGGAGGTGGAGCAGGCCGAAGAGGAGGGCGTGCGCCTCGCTTTCCTGACCGTTCCCAAAGCGGTGGAAGGTCAGGCGGGTCGAATCGAAGCACTCCGATGCCTGCGGGCCGAACTGGTTCAGCGGGAAGGCAGCCGGCGCCTGTCGCCGGTGCCGGTGGCGGGCAGCGACCACCGCATCGAGGCCGACGTGGTCATCGGCGCCATTGGCCAACGGGTGGACACCACATGTCTGACGGATCTCAAAACGCTGCAGGTGAGCCGTCGGGAGACGATCCGGGTCAACACCGCCACCATGGAGACCAATCTGCAAGGGATCTTTGCCGCCGGCGACGCCGTCACCGGTCCCGCCACGGTGATCGAGGCCATCGGTGGCGGCAAAAAGGCCGCCGAGGCGATCGACCGTTACCTGAATGGAATCCCCCAGCCCACCATGCCGCCGGTGCCCAAACGGCGGGCGCGCACCCCCATGCTGGAAGTACCGGCGAGCACCAAAATGGTCATCAAACGCCCCGAGATGCCCATGCTGAACATCGATCGGCGACGCACCACCTTTCAGCAGGCGGAACTGGGCTATACCGAGAATATGGTTCGCGAAGAGGCCCGCCGCTGCTTGCGCTGCGACGTGTGCCTGCGTTGCGGCAAATGCGTGGAGGTCTGCCGCGACAAGATGGGCATCGACGCCCTCCAGATGGGCCACTTCGATTTCGACCACCCCGGCGGCACCGACTTCCGCCTCACCGAAGAGCGCTGTATCGCCTGTGGCGCCTGCGCGGCCAATTGCCCCAACGACGCCATGACGATGGAAGATCGCGACGGTGAGCGGATCCTGAGCATCTGCGGCACCATCCTCAACCGTCAGCAACTGCAGCACTGCAGCGGCTGCGGCGCAGTGGTCGGTCCCTTCAAGTATCTTGAATATATTCGTAAGAGAACGATGAAGGTGGCTGCCCGGACCGGTGCCGAGACCCTCTGCGACGCCTGTCTGCGCCGGCGCACGGCGCGCTTCAATGTGGAGACGGCACCGGTGTAGGCGGCGAGCCCTCTGGTCCCTGCTGCCACCCCCCAAGAGGAAGGAAGAGCCGATGAACTTCAGAAGAGGTCAACGCGTGGAGATCCAGCGGCGCTCGGCCGACGAAAGCTGGGAAGCCTACATGGACGCCTTCGTGGGCCTGCATGGCATTATCACCGATCCCGACACGGCCATCAACGATCCGGACGCCCTGGTGGAGGTCAGCATCGAAGGCCAGGGTACCCATCGCCTGCCCCAGGACTGTCTGGCGCTACTGGACTGATCCCCGGGCCGGGATCCCGAGACGCATTCCCAAGAACCGCTGACCGCCGCAAAAGATAGTTGCGGCAAGCGGCTGGACAGATAAAACCGACCCCAAGAGGAAATAACATGACGACACGTTCAAGCTACAGTATCTGCGGTATGTGCACGGTCCGCTGCCCGATCCAGGTGGAGTCCGAAAATGGCAAGGTGGCCTTCATCCGGGGCAACCCCCATGTGCCCGCGATGAAAGGTGCGGTCTGTCCCCGCGGCGCCGCCGGCATCGCCCTGATCAACGACAATGAAAGACCCCAGACGCCGCTGATCCGTGACGGCGCCCGCGGCGAAGGCAAATGGCGCAAGGCGACCTGGGACGAGGCCCTGGACTATGTGGCCGAGCGGCTCCAGTCGATCAAGGAGCAGTACGGCGCCCGCGCACTGACCTTCTCCGACCGCGGTGGCCCTTTTCGGGACATGCACCGCGCCTTCCTCAAGGGCTTTGGGACCCCCAACTACTGCAACCACGACGCCTCCTGCGCCCGCAACGTCCAGCACAGCGCCATCTCCCTCACCGGTATGGGGCGCAAGGCGGTCTCTTACGACTTCAAAAACGCCCGCCACGTGGTCCTGCAGTTTCGCAACATTTTCGAGGCGGTCAACGTTCAGGAAGTGAACAACCTCATGGACGCCATGGAGGCGGGCGGTAAACTGACCGTCATCGATGTGCGGGCCAATATCAGCGCCCAAAAGGCCACCCGTTATCTGCAGATCCGCCCCGGAACGGACTACGCCTTCAACCTGGCCGTGATCAACGAGATTCTGACCAAGCGCCTCTACCACCGGGATTTTGTCAGCCAGCATGTGAGCGGCCTGAAAGCGCTGGAGCAGTTCGTCGAACCCTACACCCCCGAATGGGCCGAGGCCGAAACCGGTATCTCCGCCGACCAGCTGCGCCAGTTCGTTCAGGAACTTGCTGCCGCCGCCCCCGCCATTATCTGGCATCCCGGATGGATGGCCGCCCGCTACACGGACAGTTTCTACATCTGCCGCTCGATTTACATCATCAACGGTCTGATGGGCGCCTATGGCACCAAGGGGGGCCTGCCCTTCGTCAACAAGCCGGGCGACGTGGGCCGCAAGGGCCTCAAATCCTTCATGGACCTCTACCCCAAACCGGAGGAGAAGCGGGCCGACGGCGTGGGCTGGAAATATCCCCAGTTCGAAGCGGGGCCCGGCCTGCTGCACCTCATGTTCGAGGCCATCGAGAAGGCCGATCCCTATCCGGTAAAGGCCTACATCGCCTATCGGCATGATCCCCTCATGGGCTTTCCCGATCAGGACCGCATCAAGGAGATGTGGCAGCAGCTGGAGTTCATCGTATCCGTGACCTTCAGCTGGTCGGACACCGCTTGGAACAGCGACGTGGTGCTGCCCCTCTCCCCCTATCTGGAGCGGGAGAGCCTCATCATCGCCAAGGCCGGTGCCAAGCCCCAGTTCACCGTGCGCCAGCGGGCGGTCGAACCGCGCTACGACACCAAAGCCGATTGGGAAATCATCAGTGGCCTGGCCAAGCGTCTCGATCTACCCGAACTGGTCTTCGAATCGGCGGAGGATGTCTGGAACTTCCAACTGGACGGCACCGATGTCAGCATCACCGATTTCGACGCCAAGGGATTTGTCCCCCTGGCGGACACGGCGCCCGAGCGGGATATGGCCGCCTTCAAGTTCAAGACCCCCAGCGGCAAGTTCGAAATCGTCTCCAGCAAGCTGGAGGAGTGGGGCCTGCCCTCCCTCAAGCCCTATGAAAGTCCTCAGAAACCGCCGAAAGGCAGCTTCCGGCTCACCTTCGGTCGATGCGCCCTGCACACCCAGGGGCACACGGTCAACAACCCGGCCCTTTTTGAACAGATGCCGGAGAACACCCTCTGGATCAACAGCGTACCGGCCAGCGAGCTGGGTATCCAGGACGGTGACATAGTGAAGGTCACCCAGGAGGGCTACGCCGAGACGGTCAAGGCCAAGGTCACCGATTTCATTCACCCCGAGGCGATCTTCGTGATTCATGGATTTGGCCATCGTCTACCGGTGGAGAGCCGCGCATATGGCAAGGGGCTGGCCGACAACATGTTCATGAAGGGCGGCCTCAAGATCTGGGACAAGGCCGGCGGCGCCATCGCCTACCAGGAGCACTTCGTCAAGGTGGAGAAGGCCTGAGACGAAAGAGAGGTGCCGGTCCAGCCCCCCGGCGCTGGGGAGAGGGTCGCATCATCAGATGGCCGAAGCGTTCCTTCGACAAGCGCCGAAAGCGTTGCTGACACCGGATTGACGAATCGGCGCACCAACGAATGGACGAGCCCATGCCCACCCTTACCATCGATGGAAAGACCTGTGAGGCCGAAGCGGACGCCACTGTCCTGACCACCGCCAAGAGAGCCGGGGTCTTCATTCCCGCCCTGTGCCACCATCCCGCTCTCAAGCCGGCGGGTGCGTGCAAACTCTGTATAGTGGCGGTGGCGGCACCGGGCGGCGCCCTGAAAAATCGATTGGCCTGTATGGTCAAGGTCAGGGCGGGGATGACGGTCACCACGACGGGTGACGCGATCCAGGCGGCGCGCTGGGATGCCTTCGAACGCCTGCTGCAGCAGGCGCCCTACTCACAACGCATCCGCAGCCTGGCCGAGACCTGCGGGGTAGATGTCGGCCCCCAACCGGACGGCTGCATCCGCTGCCGACTCTGCATCCGGGTTTGCAAGGAGATCGTCGGCGTCAACGCCCTGAAGATGGAGAAACGGCCCCAGGGCAACTATGTGGTGCCGGTGGAGAACCGCTGCATCGGATGCGGTACCTGCGTCAATCTGTGCCCTACCGGCGCCATCCGTCTGAGGGACGATGAGAATGTGCGCACCATCCAGATTCGGGAAGCGATCGTCGGCAAGTTCCCCCTGGAGCGCTGCGAGGGCTGCGGCAAATACTTCCTCACGCCCCAATTTCACCACTTCATCGAAGCGCGTACCGCCCCCCATCCCCATGTCAAGGAGGCGCACACCTACTGCCCCGCTTGTGCCAAGCTCTTCTCCGATCGGGCGCGCGTCGCGGTGCGGGATGCCGCCAAGCGACAGCCGCCGGGGATCTAAGGCCGTCAGGGCGCATCCAATGCCGCCCGCACCGATTTGGCGATCTCCGGCAGGGTCAGCGGTTTCATCAGATAGGCGCGGATTCCCAGGCTGCGGGCGCGCTCCTCGTTGATCATGCGCGAAAAACCGGTGCAAAGGACAATGGGCATATCCGGCCGTATCTTGAGGATCGCCTTGGCCAGCTTGTCCCCGGTGAGATCGGGCATGGTCATGTCGGTCATCACCAAATCGTAGCGTCGGGGATCCTCCTCAAAGGCCACCAAGGCCTCACGGCTGTCGGTGAAGGTATCAACGGAGTAGCCCAGCCGCTCGAGTAGCTGTTTGCCGACGATCACGAGGGTGGGCTCATCATCCACGAAGAGGATGTGCTCAGAGCCCGTGGCCAGGAAGGCCGTTTCGGCAGCCTCGTCGGCCACCTCTCCCTGCACCTGGGGCAGGTAGATGTCGAAGGTGGTCCCCGCCTCCGGCGAACTTTGCACCGTGATCTCGCCACCGCAGGTCTTGACGATGCCGAGCACCACCGACAGCCCCATGCCCGTCCCCTCCCCCACGGCCTTGGTGGTGAAGTAGGGGTCGAAGATCGAATCGATAATGTCCGTCGAGATGCCGTGTCCCGTGTCGCTGACCTGCAGATGGAGATAGTTGCCCGCACTCAAGCTGGCCGGCAGGCGTTTGGGGCGCCGGACACCATCAGCTTGGGTCGTCGCTGCCGGCTGGCTGCCGGTCGGTGATCCGTTCAGCGCAGGACCGTCCGCTGTGACGCCGGTCGGCGTGACGGCACCCCCCGTGGCGGTCTCCGCACAGGACACTTCGTCCAGGACCACCTCCAGCAGGCCGCCCTCCTTTTCCATGGCGTGGGCCGCGTTGGTGCAGAGGTTCATGACGATTTGATGAATCTGGGTGGGGTCGGCCAGGATGGGCGTGTGGACACTGGGTATTTGACTCCGGATCTCGATGGTGGTGGGCGTGGAGGAGCGCAGCAACTTGAGCGCTTCTTTCACCAGAGAGGAGATCTGGATGGGATTGCGCATCTGTTCGCTTTGGCGGCTGAAGGTGAGGATCTGCTTGACCAGATCGGCGGCGCGCTCCGACGCCTGCAGGACGCCGATGAGATTGCGGGCCATGCGACCGCCCTCGGCTGTGTCCAAAAGGGCCAGTTCGGTGTAGCCGATGATGGCCGACAAGATGTTGTTGAAGTCATGGGCCACCCCGCCCGCCAGAGTTCCCAAGGCTTCCATCTTGTACAACTGACGGATCTGACCCTCCAGCTTGCGGCGCTCGGCATCGGCGCGTTTACGCTCCCGGATGTCACGGGTGGTGCCCTGCAGCCCGATGATGTTTTCGTCGCCGTCCCGCAGAAAACGCGCCAGAATCTCCACCGGCACCAGCTCCCCGTTTTTGTGGCGCATGCGGGTCTCGAACAGCACCCCCGGGTGGGTATCGGGCTGATCCAGGGCCTCCGCCAGAAGGAGACCGATCTTGTCCAACTCCTCGGCCCGGACGTGATCGCGCAAATTACTGCCGATCCACTCGTCGGTGGTGTAGCCAAAGGTGTGCGTCACCGCCGGATTCACATAGGTGAAGCGCAGCTCCATATCCATCTGCCAGATACCGTCGAGGGTGTTCTCGGCCAGAAGGCGCAGCTGCTGCTCGCTCTTGGCCAGCGCCTCCTCGGCCCGTTTGCGCCCGATGAAGGCACCGATCATGGCCGCCACCGTGCGCAGCAGTCGAATGTCGTCGGCTTGCCAGGTATCGCTGCGGGCGCTGTTCTCAAGCCCCAGGGCGCCCCACCACTGCCCCTGTACCTGAATGGGCAGCAGCAGGAAACTGAGCGCACCGCGGTCGCTGAAGATCGTCCGGTCCGCCTCCGGCGCCTCCAGCACCGCGCCGTGATAGTGGGTGTTGTTGGAGAGCCGGCGCCGGAACTCCTCAGAGTGACGGGTGTAGGAGAGAGACTGGTAGCGGGCATCGTCGATGACGGATGCAATCTTGGGCTGACACACCTCGTAGCGCATGCGCATGCAGAGGTCGCCGGCCTTGTCTTCAAAATTTTCCATCAGGTAGACGCGGCTTTGTTCGGTCCCTCTGAGCAGATGACCGAGCGCCGCCGGCATGGCGGTGTCCACAATCTGGTCGGAGATGAAGAGTCCCGCGCAGTAAGAGAAGGCCTCCTCATACACCAGCCGTCTGGCCAGTTGGGCTTTGAGGCGGGAGACGGAAGCCGGTGGCGTTCCCTGTTTCAACGTCTCCGCCAGTACTTTGGATGACAAGAGGTTGCTCATTCAGCGGATCCCCGTCCCGTGCCGCAACCCGTGGTGGAGTCGCGGCGTATGCGTCGATCAGGTTGACAGGTCCAATACACGGCGAATGACCGCGGCCAGATCGCCGCGCAGAATCGGTTTGTTGATAAAGGCCCGGATGCCCATATCCTTGGCGCGCTCCTCGTCAATATTGATGGAGAAGCCGGTACAGAGCACTATGGGGATGTCGCCCCGCACCGCCATCATCTTCTGGGCCAGCTGATCCCCCGTCAATCCCGGCATGGTCATGTCGGTGAGTACCAGATCTATCCCCTGCGCCTCCCGTTCAAAATAGGCAAAGGCCGCCAGGGGATCGTTGAAGGTTTTCACCGTATACCCCAATGACTCCAGTAGCCGGCGACCCAGGTCGGTCAGGGTCACCTCGTCATCCACGATGAGAATCCGCTCGGTCCCACCGGGCAGGTGGGGCGTGGTCCGGGTCTCGGGTGCCGTGCGTCGTTCGATGGCGGGAAAGAGCAGATTGAAGCTCGACCCTTTGCCCGGCTCACTGTAGACGTCGATGACGCCGTCCAGCTCCTGAACGATGCCGTGCACCATGGCCAATCCCATACCGGTCCCCTCTCCCTTGGGTTTGGTGGTGAAGAACGGGTCGAAAAGCCGCTCCAGCACCTGCGGCCGCATGCCGTGTCCGGTGTCGCTGACACTCAATTGGACGTAGGGACCCGGCTTCAAGTCCGGATAGGTGCGGTTGTAGAAGTCATCGAGTTCCACGTGCTTCAGGCTCACCGTCAGCGTGCCGCCCTGGGCCTGCATGGCGTGTCCAGCGTTGGTGCATAGGTTCATCAGCACCTGATGAATTTGGCTGGGATCCCCCAGAATCAGGGCCTTGGTCTCGAGGGCCTGGTGAATCTCGATAGTGGTGGGCAGTGAGGCGCGCATGAGGCGCAGGGTGTCCTCCACCACCGCGGCGAGCTGCACCGGTTTGACCTCCAGCTCCGTCTGGCGACTGAAGGCCAGAATCTGCCGAACCAGTTCCCTGGCACGCTCGCCGGCCTTGATCACTTCGAGAATGAACGGCTGGGAGGGGTCATCGGGGAGCAGCGCGCTCTGCGCCAGTTCGGCGTACCCGAAGATGGCGCTCAGAATATTGTTAAAATCGTGGGCAATCCCTCCCGCCAGGGTGCCCATGGCCTCCATTTTATGGGTCTGACGCAACCGGGTTTCCAACCTCGCCCGGGTTTCGCGCTCCTTGCGCCGCTGGGCCGACTCCCGCACCTCCCGCTCCAGCGCGGGCACCAGCCGCTTGAGATTGTGCTGGAGGATATAGTCGTGGGCCCCCGAGCGCATGGCGTTGACGGCCGCCTCCGCGCTGCTGGAAGCGGACACCACGATAAACGGCTGGTCCAGATCGTTGCTGCGGTGCAACTCCAGCGCCGAGGGTTCCCCAAAGCCCGCGCTCTGCTCGCTGGCGATGATCCCATCCCAGGTGTGGGCCTCGAGCAGGGCGCGCATTTCGATCGCCGTGTTGGCCCGTTTGCTCTCCACCCGGTAGCCGCCGCTGCGGATCTCTTCGAGAACCCGTTCGGCGGTGTCGTCATCCGCGCCGACAATTAAAATACGCATGGGCGCGCTCATCTGGAATCCCTCCGATGCGGTTCGTGGGGTAGGCAGGTCCGGCAAACACCAGATGGCAGGCGCAGGGAAGGCAACAGCGGCGAATGCTGCAATGGATGAGTTGTTGAAAGGTCCCGCCAGTTGAATACCGGCCGTTCGCGGATAGGGTAGCCGAACGGCTGCCGGATATCCGCCAAGTCCTATCACCGGATGGCACAGTCTACCACTGGATGGCGCAGATTGACAACACCCATGGCCGCCGCGTTCCGGCCGCAAGGCCCGATACGAGCGCATGATCACCGCCACAGGGGTCCTCCTTTGCCAATCGATCTGCCCACCGGCGGCCGCCCGCCGGGATCCGCGTCGACCATGTCAGCGTCTGCCCCCGGCCAATTTACGGGCATCGGGAAGTCGCCGCAGCCGCAGCATGGACCAGATTCCGAACGCCGGTCCTGGTGCCAGCACCAGGAACACATAGCGCCAACCCAAATGTGCCAGCAGCAGCGGAATCAGCCAGATGGTGATCATGGAGAGGAGAAAGCCCAGGCTGGTTTGCACGGTGAGGGCCGTGCCCACGTAGCGGGGATCGGCCAGTTCGCTCACCGCCGCGCTGAACTGGGCCGAATCGGCCACTACGGCGACGCCCCAGATCAGACAGAGCAGGGTCAACAGCAAGGGATGATCTAACAGAAGGCCGGCCAGCAGGCAGCACAGACCGGAGACGGCCAGGCTGATGCTGGTAACGAGGGTTCTCCCCAGCCGGTCGGCGTATAGGCCGGCCAGCAGAGCACCAAGCGCGCCGCCGGCGATGGTGCCGAATCCCGCCAGCCGGGCAACCGCAGCGGGCCATCCCGCCTCGGTGTAAGTGTGGATCAGGAAGATGGGTACCCAGGCCCACATGGCGTACAACTCCCACATGTGCCCCAGGTAGCCAAAATTGGCCAGACGGGTGGCGCGCTGACGCAGCCCTTCCCAGGCATGCTGCCAGTCGAAGGGTGCCTTGCCGGCCAGATAGGGGCCGGGTTTGAAGAGCAGGGCGACCACCGCGGCACCCACCATCGCCATGAGGCTGGCCCCGAGCAGCACCCACGGCCAGGGAGGCATCCCGCCGGTCCTGGGGAGTGCATTGAGCAGATGGGGCATGGCGCTGCCGAACGTCAGGGCGGCAACGAGCAGGCCGATGCCGAAACCGCGGTCCTCCCGACACCAGGTGGCCACCAGTTTCATGCCGGGCGGATAGACGCCGGCGATGCCCACGCCGGTGAAAAAGCGCATGACCAAGGCAGCTTCATACCGCAGCTGCATAAGGGGGATCGCCGTATTGGCAGCCGTGGCGACCAAGGCGCTGACCACCAGCAGGCGGGTGAGATCGTAGCGATCGGCCAGGTTCAGCAGGGCGCTGAACAGCGCGCCCGCCACAAATCCCAGTTGAACACTCATGGTCAGCCAGGCGCGCTGATGGCCGTCCAGATGCCATGCCACGGCCAGCTGGGGGACCACCGCCGAGGCCGAGAACCAGAGGGCCTTGATCAGCAGCAGCCCCAGGGCCAGTGCCGCCAGGTGACGTCCCTTGCCTGCCAGGGATGTCTCCGTTTGGGTCGTCATGGCTCCCGCCATCCCGGGACCGCCATCATCGGCTGACCGCGCTTCATCAACCTTTCTCACGCCAGATCGCAGCGCCCAGTCGTTTAAATTTCTCCTCCATGGCCTCGTAGCCGCGGTCCAAATGGTAGACACGGTTGACCACTGTTTGTCCCCTCGCCACGAGACCGGCCATCACCAGTGAGGCGCTGGCCCGCAGGTCGCTGGCCATCACCGGTGCGGCGGAGAGGTGCGGCACGCCCTTCACCAGCGCCGTATCCCCGGAGACGGTGATATCGGCCCCCATGCGCTGGAGTTCGCTCACGTGGATGAAGCGGTTTTCAAAGATGGTTTCCGACACCATGCTGAGCCCGCGTCCGACGGTCATCAAGGCCATGAACTGGGCCTGCATGTCGGTGGGGAAGCCCGGGTAGGGCTGGGTTTTGATGTCCACACTGGTGATACGCCCCTCGCTGCGAACGCGCACCTGATCGGGCAGGATGTCGAGGACGGCGCCGGTGAGGCGAATTTTGTGGAGGATGGCGCCCAGGTGGCGGGTATCGCAATGGGTGACGGTGACGTCGCCGCCGGTGAGGGCCGCCGCCGCCACAAAGGTGCCTGCCTCAATGCGGTCGGGAATGATGGTGGTCTCCACCGGTGTGAGGCGGTCAACGCCCTCGATGGTGATCTCCTCGCTGCCGTCGCCGCTGATCCGGGCGCCCATCCTGCGCAGGACGTCGGCCAAGGCGATGATCTCCGGCTCCCGGGCGGCATTGCGCAGAATCGTGGTGCCCTCGGCCAGGGTAGCGGCCATCATGAGATTTTCAGTGCCTGTGACGGTGACCACGTCGAAGTAGATGGCGTTGCCGCGCAGCTTGTCCACCGAGGTCTCCACATAGCCATGGGAGAGCTCGATCCTGGCCCCCATGCGTTCGAGCCCACGCAGGTGCAGGTTAATGGGCCGCGCACCGATGGCGCAGCCCCCCGGCAGGGAAACCCGCGCCTGCTTCAACCGGGCCATGAGGGGGCCCAGGACCAGTATCGACGCGCGCATCTTGCGCACCAGATCATAGGGCGCTTCATGGCAGCACATGCCGCCGGCGTCGATGGTGACGGTGCGTCCTTCAAAGGTGCAGCGCGCCCCCAAGGTTTCGAGCAGTTCGATGGTGCTGAGAATATCCCGCAGGTAGGGGATGTTGTGGTAAACGCAGGGGCCGTCGGTCAGGAGGGCGGAGAAGAGAATTGGCAGAGCGGCGTTCTTGGCGCCGCTGATGGCCACCTCACCATTCAAGGGGCGTCCCCCCTCGATCACGAGCTTGTCCATGGATGCTCTCTAAATAGAAACGCCCTGCCCCGGGATGTCGCGCCGGAGCAGAGCGTCTGTTTGCAATTGAATCGAATTACCGGCTCGGACCGCCACTGGACTGTCAGTGGTGGTGGCCGCCTTTGCCCTGCATGGTGTCCCAAACGGCCTTTCCAATGCAATAGGTCATGCCCGCGCCGATGATGCCCAGGGCGTACCAGAGGCCGCCGTGGAAAACCATGTGGCCGACGTCCCAAATCCATTCGAAGTTGATGGGAAACATGTTCGTGCCTCCTTGTTAACCGCTCAGTCCTAAGCAGTGGCGGGTTCGGCCGCACCTTCGGCGGCAGTCGCTTCTTGTTCGGCCTCGACCTCCTCAGCACCCTCGAGGGGGTTGAGCTCCGCTTCCTGGGGAAAGATAGGCAGATAGCGATAGGAGATCATCGTCAGAATGATGCCGTAGGCCACCGGCAGGATGGTGGTGGCCACCTCCTGCCAGCTGGGATAATAGAGGGCCCAGTTGTCGAAGGTCATCACCGGGACCGCCATCACCTGGAGGACCATCACCCAGCGGTTGAGGCAGACGCCGAAACAGCCCAGCAGAATGGCCGTCACCCGAGCGGCTGAGTTGCGGCGCAGACTCGGGATGATCAGAATCAGACCGGGGACGACACCACCCACTATGAGTTCGGCGAAGAGGATCCACCAACCGTAAAGCCCGTTGTTGGTGTAGAAGTGGCTGACATCGAAGCCCTTGCTGGGCGCTGTGACGGTGGCCCAGTAGAGCGTTTCGACGATTTTAACGATGATATAGGAGGTGATCATCCAGCCGGAGATCTTGGCCAGCAAGTCGATGACGTTGTCCTTGACCAGCTTTTTGCCGGTGACCTTCTCGGTGATCCAGGTCATGCTCAGGGTGAAGCAGGGCCCGAAAGCGGCCGCCGACCAGGTGAACAGGAAGAAGGTGTAAGGCCAGATCAGGATGTGCTCGCGAAAGGCGAAGGGGCGTCCGAAGAGCACACCGGCCACGCCGCCCAGGGAACCCTGGTGGAAGAAGCTCAGGAAGGCGCCCGTGGCGGCGAAGATGGCCATCGTCTCGTGCATGTTGTGGCTCAGGTTGTGAAAAAAGGGCACCTTGTCGAGCTGGCGATTCTCAAGGATCAGCGGGATATACTCGATGGTGAGGACGGCGAAGTAGCAGGACAGGCAAAAGGCCACCTCGGTCAACATGCTGTGCACGTTGGCGTGCCAGAAGATGAACCAGCCGCGCAGGGGCTGGCCGATGTCGATGGCCAGAATGAGCAGTGCCGAGCTGTAGCAGATAAAGCCCAGCAGTACGGCGAAGTTGATGATATTCTTGAGCTCATCTTTGCCGAAGATGTACTTGAGCAGACCGGAGAAAAAGGCACCGCCCCCCAGGGCGATGACGGCCAGGTCGGCCCAGATCCAGAGGGCGAATCCGTAATAGTCGTTCATGTTGGTCTGGTTCAGCCCCTTGAACCAGCACAGCAGCATGGCGTAGACACCCCACAGCAGGACCGCGCCGAACACGGACAGCCACGCCAGGAACTGCCAGGTGGGACAACGTTTAACGCCTTTGGGTATCAGTGCAGAATCCATAAAATCTGTGCTCCTTCACATCGCATCTGTTACCATTCCGGGTAACGCCAAGTTGAATGGACAGTTCGATCCGCGGATCAACCGAATCGGCCACGGGCCCTTTACCCGTTCTTAGTGGCCGCCACCACCGGTCTGCTCGTCGGGGAGATAGTTGTCCCCGGCCCGGCGAACCCATTCGCGGCTGGAGACGTAGTAGACCTTGGTATTGGTACCCAACCGCTCCAGCAAGCGGAAGGCGTTGGGGTTGCGCGGATGCCCATGGTGGTGGTCATCCGGTTGCGCCAACTGATGGACCAGGTGCTCGGGATTGTTGAGATCGCCAAAGGTGATCGCCCCCGCCGGACACGCCTGGGTGCAGGCCGTCTGGTAGGCCTCCTCGGACACGGTGCTCTCTCCGTCCACGTACACCTTGTCCTTGGCCAACTGGTAGCGCTGGAAGCAAAAGTTGCATTTCTCCACCACCCCCCGCATCCGCGGCGACACGTTGGGGCTGAGATACTTCTCCATGCCGTCCGGCCAGACCGGGTCCCACCAGTTGAAATAGCGGGCATGGTAGGGGCAGGCCGCCATGCAATAGCGGCAGCCGAAACAGCGGGTGTAGATCTGACTGACGATGCCGGTCTCGGTGCTGTAGTCGGTGGCCGTTGCCGGACAGACGCTCACGCAGGGGCTGTGCCCGGCGTGTCCCTCGCAGTGCTGGCAGGGGCGCGGCAGGTAGCAGACGTCATTGTCCGGATAGGGCTTGCCGTTGGTCAATTTGTAAACCCGCATCCAAGTGATGCTGGTGAGCTTATCGGTCTCATCGTCCCGGAAAGGGACGTTGTTCTCGGACATGCAGGCCACCATGCAAGCCCCGCAACCGGTGCATTTGTCCAGGTCGATGACCATGCCATACTTGTGGAGGTGGCCGTTGTCCGCCCCGTGCGCCACAGGCTTACCGTCGGTTTGCGCTCCGTTCTCCGTGTGTGTCTGCGCTGATGTCATTCCTACCTCATTTTATCGGACTTCGTTTTAGACAGATCTCACTTCACCAAACCGGGACCAGATCCATCAGGCCCGCATCAGCTTGGCCCGAATGCCCCAGACCGCATCGTAGCCGGAAACCGGGTCGATAACGGCCCCCATGAGACTGTTAACGTTGACACCTTTGTCCGCCAGGTACTTGTCGAAGGCCGTGTGCCCCAGACCGCGGGCCATGGCGATCACACCCGGCTGGATCCCCTCGCTCAGATGCACCTTGACACGGGCCCGACCGCGGGGCGTTTCGAGGCTGGCGCCTTTGCCATCAGCCAACCCGGCGGCTTGGGCGGTTTGGGGATTGATCTCCACCAGGATATCCTGCCCTTTGAGGATCGTGTCCGGGACGGTTTTGATCATGAAGGGCGGCGCTCCCACGCGACTGCTGACCAGGCGCATGATGTCGTAGGGAACCAGCAGGAGGGGATAGGCGGTCGCGTCACCCTCTGCGGCGGCGGTGGCGGCAGTGAGGACATCGGCGCCCAGGTCGCCGACGAATTCGAAGTCTCCCGAAGTGGTTTCGAATCCGGCTTCGGGATCGGCAGCGAAGCTTTCGTCGGTCCAGACGCCCTCCTCCTCTAAGGTATCCCAGTTGTCGCCGAGGCTTTCCTCCAGGCAGGTTTGATAGTCCTCCCAGGGGAAGGCCGCGGCCACCGGCTCATCCATCGCCTGGGCGAGTTGAATCAGGGTGTCGCCCACGTGCTGCGTATTGTAAAGCGGCGCCATGATCGGTTGGGCCAGGCCAATGGTGCGGGTGTTTAGACCGGCCGTGACGACCACATCCTCATAGCGCTCCAGGTAGACATGGTTGGGCAGGATGTAATCGGCGAAGGCGGCCGTTTCGTCCATGTGGGACGCGAAACTGACGATGGTGGGAATCTGAGCGAAGGCCGCCTGCATCGCCACCGTGTCGGGGAGGCTGTAAAGCGGATTGGCGTCTTCGATGAAGAGCGCCTTGAGACCGTATCCGCTGCCCTCGGCAAGGACGGCGGGCAGCCGGTTGAGGAGGTAACGGCTGTTGGGAAATTTGCCTGTGCCGGCACCGTCGATGCGGGGTTTCTGAAGCCCCTCGGCGGCCACCGCGTCGGTTTCAATATCGGGCCAGGGCATCCCCTCGCCCTCGGGGATGGCCCACATGCCGCCCGGTTGGTTGATGTTGCCCACCAGGGCGTTCAGGGCGGTGACGGCAAGGACCTCCTTGAGGCTGCCGGGGACCTGGCCCTTGCCGCGGCCGTAAACGGCCACCGGGCTGGCGGCCTCGGCGAACGCCTTGGCCAAGGCGGCAATGGTCTCCACGGAAACGCCGGTGGTGGTGGCGACGGCATCCGGCGTGTAATCCGCCAAGGCGGCTTGGAAGGCATCGAAGTCGGCCGTGTGACGGCCCACAAAGCTGGTGTCGTAGAGTTCCTCGGCCACGAGGACGTGGGCGATTCCCAGGGCCAGGTCGGCCTCGCTGCCCGGGCGGATGTTCACCCACTGATCGGCCTTGGCGGCCGTGTTGGAGAAGCGACTTTCAATCTGCACCACTTTGGCGCCCGCATCCTGCCAGGCGCTCTTGGCCAAAAACATGCGCACCGGGGCACCCCAGCCGTCGATGAGACCGGCACCGAAACTCAGGACGAAGTCGCTGTTCTCGAAGTCATAGCCCACGCTGCCGAGAATCCCCTGGTTAATGTAAAGCCCCAGCTCCTGGGCGTCCTCCATGGTGGGCATGCGCAGGAAGTTGGGGGAGCCCAGCGCGGTCAGAAAGCGCTCCATGAGGGCGGCCACCGTTCCACGGTTGCGGCTGGAGATGGCGGCCACGGTGTGGGCTTGGCCGCTGCTGCGCAATCCGGCGAGGGTTTCGGCGATCTCGGCGACGGCGCTCTCCCAGGAGATTCGCTGCCATTTGCCGGCGCCCCGTTCGCCAACGCGCTTCAGGGGCGCTTTTACGCGGGTGGGGCCGTAGAGCAGCTGCAGGCCCGCCAGGCCCAGCGGGCAGATCCCGCCCTGGTTGACCGGATGGCCGTCCCGGCCTTCGATCTTGATGGCCCGCCCATCGATACTGCGCACCGTGATGCCGCAGCCGCCCGGGCAGAGGGTACAGGTGGAGTGGTCATAGGTGGACTCCCCGTCCGGCGGCACCGGGGTCCAGGGCCACATCTGGCTCCAGATGGACGAATCGTCGGTCAGTTTCCACGGCAAGGGTGAGAGGGCAGTACCTGCCGCGCCACCGATGGCGAAAGACAAGAAACATCGTCGGTCAATCTTCATAAACGCTTCCCCTTGGCTCAACCAATAGCAACGATAAAAGGGTTCGTCGGATTCAGGCTATGGTGCAAGGCGCCAGACCGCATCCGTTGGTGGTTTCCAGCAGGCCTACTTGTGGCACACGAAGCAGGCGCCACGCTGGGTCTGCACACTGGAAGAGTGGGCGACGCCGCCGGCCTCCTGATGGCAATCGGAGCAATCGTCCATTTTCATGCGGTCCCAGGTATTCCGCTTGAATCCGGCAATGTTGTACCCCCAGATATCGCGGCTGTAACCGGTAATGCGGTTCTCCTGGTAGGGCTTGAGGGAATCGGATTCACCGATGTCCCCGTGGCAGGTGGCACATTCCATCTCAGCCCCCACGATGTGTGCAGCGTGGGAAAAGAAGACGCAGTCGGGTTGGCGCGAGTAGACCAGCCAGGGCACTTCGCGGTCCTTGGCCACATACTCCTCGTAAAAGATGCGTTCGTCCTCGCTATCCCCGTTGATCTCCTCGTGGCAGTCGATGCACTCCGCCAGCGTGGGGACGCCGGAGAAGGAGCCGTCCTCGCGAAGGTAGTGGCAGCTCTCGCAGCCCTCGTCCACCATCTCCACGTGCTCGGCGTGGCTGAAGTCGATGGGCTGGTATTGGGTGGAGTAAAGCACCTTGGGAAAGACGACCCACCCGAGGATGGCAGCGGCGAAAAAACCGATGATAAAGAAGAGAAAAATGAAGCTGCCTGAGGATTCGTCGGCGGCTTCGGCGGGAGGGGCGCCGGTTTCCGCTCCGGCTGGACTGTCAGGAACTTTCGCTTGCTCGTCTACTGTACTCATGGACACTCCATCATCCTGGGGTTGGACAGTTCACAGCATGCCGGACGCAAACACGAGCGCTTGCCGCTAGAGCGAAGCGATCGGGCGACCACCGATCAGGCCCTAGGCTTGGTCCACCGAACTTCGCTTTCCGCTGCTGTTCACCATATGAAAAGGGCAAGGGACCTGCCAAGAGTAGCCAGCACATCCACATTGCCTTTATATTTAATACCTTACGGATTCCCGCAGGGAGGTCCGAACGCGGGTATTGAGCTTGCGATTACCTATCCGCAGCCCATGTTTTTGTCAAGCAAAATCATCCTCCAAAGGAGCCGTAGCTGTGCAGGCCGGGGAGCAGGTTGACGCCGAAATAGGTGAATAAAACCGCCATGAAACCGACCACCGACAGCATCGCGATGCGTTTGCCACGCCACCCGCGCATGAGGCGGAAGTGGAGCAGTGCGGCGTAGATCAGCCAAGTGATGAGGGACCAGGTCTCTTTGGGATCCCAGCCCCAGTAGCGGCCCCACGCGCTGTTGGCCCAGACGGCACCGGTGATGATGCCGGCCGTGAGCCATAAAAAACCGAACATCACCAGTTGGTGGGTGAGCTCGTCCAGAATCTTGTCGGAGGGCAAGCGCTGCAGGAGGCTATCCGGCTGTGCCCCCCCACTCCCCCGGAAGAAATACATGATGGAGACCCCGAAGGCGATGGCGAAGGCCGCGTAACCGATGAAACAGGCCATCACATGGGCGATCAGCCAATTGCTCTTGAGCACCGGCACCAGTGGCTGAATGCGGTCGCTGATGATGGGGGTGAGGGAGGCGTAGGCCATGGCCAGAAAGGCCAACGGCATGGCGAAGGCGCCGATGGTGCGATTGTGGTAACGGTACTCCAGGTATAGGTAGAGCAGCCCGATGGTCAGTGCGAAAAAAACCAGCGATTCATAGAGGTTGGAGAGCGGCGCATGGCCGATGCCAAGGGCGTAAGACTCCCGCCAGCGCAGGAGAATGCCCCCGAGGTTGCCGACCACCGCTGCCACCGCGAGGCCCGTACCGATCTTCCCGGGCAGATCCTTTTTAAATATCCAGCCGGCCAGGTAGGCGAAACCGGCCGCGGCGTAGACAAAGGTGATGATGGAGAGCAGTTGCGAACTGGTCATGGTGATTTCCTTGTAGCAATGATGCTCCGTTCGACGAAGCACAGGTTCGATAGCATTCGACGTCGATCGGGGTCCAGCGCCGGACCACCAGTGGCCACGTGTGCCGGCCGAAGTGGTCGATCGGGTTGTCAACGCCAAGGCCGGCTGCAGCCCCGCGGCCTCAGCGCCCGCAGCGGAACGCCCCTCACCCTTCAACAGGCCCGCAGGCGCACGGCGTCACCCATCCTCGGTGGCCGCCGCCAAGTGGTCGGCCAAGCGTTCAATGTGACGCTCCAATCCCAAAGGATTCTTGTTGGCGATGCCGGCCACGCGCACCTGTCCAGCCGCGCCGAGCTCCACGTAGATCTGGCGGTGCGACATGAAGAAGGTGATGGCACACCCCGCAATCATCATGATGAAGGCCAGGTATACAACGGAAACGCCCGGATCGCGGGTCACCTGCAGACCGGTATAGTAGCGCTTTTCCGTCGGCGACGGGGGGGTGAAGCGCTCATTGGGGGTATTCGCCACAGCGATCACCACCTTGCCCTGGCGCATCTTATCAAAGTTGGGGAAGCGCAGGGGCAGCGTCACCTCCCGTGCTTCACCCGTTGCCGGATTCAGGCGGCCGCGCAACGCCGGGCCCAGGTCTTGACCGCCGAACTGCATATCGGGCACATATTCCTCCACCGTGAAGGAGCCCAGACCCTCCGGCAGATCGATGGCGTCCCCGATACGGGCCGTCTTCGTGTAGGTCATCCCCGAATCGGCACTGGTCAACTGGAGATCGAAACTTTCCGGTACCCGGTCGTTATCGGCCCCAGTTTGCGCCCGGCGGTCGGGCGGCAGCTCGCCGTAGCTGGACTGGAACACGTTGATCCCCTGGAAGCGGATGGGATCGTTCATAACAATGTCTTTTTGGTAAATGGTCTTCCCATTCTGAACCAGACGAAGGCTGGAGCGGAAGAGCTTCGGGGCCCCGTTGGGCCAGGTCTCCATATGAAAATCGTCGCAGTGAATCTCAAAGGGCAGGCGCATTCCCAGGGCGGGATTGTTACGCATGCGGATGGTGTCGGTGCCCTCTCCCTCGGGGATATTGACGAAGCCCTCAAAGCCGAAAAGGGAGCCGATCATGGCACCGATGATGAGGAGCACGATGCTGAAATGCACCACATACACGCCCAAACGGGTCCAGCGCCCCTTCTCGGCGTAGATACAGGTGGCGCCGTCGACGGTCTCCACTCGCTGGTAGCGGAAATGGCGCTTCACGACCGCCTGGTAGGTCTCCAGCAGGGTATCGGCGTCGCCCGGCGCCCGAAAACTGTGGTTGGGTTTGGCCTTCCGAAACCGTTTGAGGGAGAATCGCGGGTGGCGGACGAAGACGATCTTGCTGAGGGAACTGAGACGATCGATGGAGCAGACGATGATGTTGAGGATCAAGAGGGCCAGGAGCAATTGGAACCACCAGGCATTGTACATGTTGTACAGATCGAGAACGGCGAAGACCCGAAAGAGGAAGTCACCGAAAGCCTGGTAGTACTCCTCCAAGGGTTGATTTTGAGGGATCAGGGTTCCAATGATGGAGGTGAGGGCCAAGGCCAGGAGCACCACAACGGTCAACTTGACCGAGGCGAAAAACTGCCACAGGCCGTCGAAGAAACCGGGCAGCTGTTTAGTGTTCGATCTCATCTTGCGTCAATCATCCTATTTATATAGCCGGCAGAGCGGGGGGTTGATCTCTGCCGGTTTCCTGGAGGGCGCCTGCCGATCCGCTGGCCGCCGCAGGGCGGGCGATGACGGGTGGCGGGCGCCGCGGGTCCGAATCAAAACAAAAGGGGCATCCTACCAGATGGTCTGGGACGGTGCAACTGGCTTGTATCTCTGTGAATCAGTCCGTATCTCTCCCGATCTGCCGCGCATAGCTCTTGACAAGTGGAAATAAATACATAAGATTTAGCCGAATTTTTGGCACTTAACGAAAAAAATAAGTCAGTTATCAAGGCCTTGGGTCCATTCCCAGCCGCTGTCGCGGAAGGCATTGGCTTCCACCGGAGCGGCGCCTCAAAACGCCTATTCGCCGCTAGACCGCGCTACAGCCGGCCAAGACCGCATCTGATCGGGGACGCTTCGACCCACATTCAAACGACATGCAACCATGATCGCCCCATAGATACGCCCCACCGGCCGCTCGGGGGCTCGCTATGCCGACAGGGGACCCAATCCCGCTGGCACATGGAGGGGCCGGCCACTGCGCGAGAGGAGTGAGAGACGATATGATCGAAGTGGAACAACTGAGTAAACATTTTGGCCCTAAGCGGGCGGTGGATGATGTCAGCTTCACCGTTGAAAAGGGGGAAATCCTCGGCTTCTTGGGTCCCAACGGCGCCGGCAAATCCACCACGATGCGCATGATCACGGGCTTCATTCCGCCGACCGCCGGCCGTGTGCGCATCGGCGGGGCCGATGTGGGGGACGCCCCCCTTGCGGCCCGCAAGCAGATCGGCTACCTGCCCGAAAACGCCCCTGTCTATCCCGATATGACGGTCAACGGCTATCTGGAGTTCTGCGCCGAGGTGCGCGGCTTTTCCGGCAGTGAGCGGCAACGCCGGGTGGCGGCGACCATCGAAAAGTGCTTTCTGGAGCGGGTCACCCATCAGACGGTCAGCACCCTTTCCAAGGGGTACAAACAGCGCGTCTGTTTCGCCCAGAGCATCCTCCACGATCCCGCATACCTGATTCTAGATGAGCCCACCGACGGCCTGGACCCCAATCAGAAGCACGAGGTCCGCCAGATGATCAAGACCATGGCGGCCGATAAAGCCATCATCTTCTCGACCCATATCCTGGATGAAGTGGATGCGGTCTGCACCCGGGCCATCATTATCGCGGAGGGCAAGATCGTCGCCGACGACACCCCGACCGGGTTGCGCAGCCGCTCCCCCCTGGCTGGAGCGCTGACCCTCACCCTGGGCGCCACTGAGGCTGAAGCGGCCGCCGAGCGCTTTCAGCAGGTAGCCGGCGTGCAGTCGGTCAATATCGTCAGCAATTCGGATGAGGCCGTTCAATTGCGGATCTTCCCCGCCGATAGGGGCGCCATCGCTGTTGACAGCCTGCTGGCGGAGGCGGCTGCCCGGCAGCTCACGGTGAAGGCCATCACCACCGAGCAAGGACGTCTGGACGAAGTGTTCCGCGCCATAACGACCATCTCCTAGCGCTCCCCAGCATCTGATCCCTTGGATCGACCCGCTGAACCCAAAGAGGCGAACATGCGAACCAAAGAAGTGTTTTCCAATATCAAGGCGGTGCTCAAGCGAGAGCTTTCTGGCTATTTCGGTGCACCGGTGGCCTATGTCTTCATTGTCATCTTTCTGCTTCTGGTGGGATTCTTCACCTTCAACGTGAGCAGTTTCTATGAGATCGGCCAGGCCGATCTGCGCGGCTTTTTTCAATGGCATCCCTGGGTCTATATGTTCCTGATCCCAGCCGTCGCCATGCGGCTTTGGTCGGAGGAGCGCCGATTGGGCACCATCGAACTGATCCTCACCATGCCCATCACCCCGGCGGAGGTGATCGTCGGGAAATTTCTGGCCGCCTGGATCTTCATCGCCGTCGCCCTGGGATTGACCTTTCCCATGATCCTCACCGTTCTCTATCTCGGCAGGCCCGACTTGGGCACCATCGTGTGCGGCTACATCGGCAGCCTCCTCATGGCGGGTGCCTTCCTCGGTATCGGCAGCATGACCTCCTCCCTCACCCGCAGCCAGGTGATCAGCTTCATCCTGGCGGTGGTGATCTGCCTCTTTTTCATTCTGGCCGGTTATGCCCCCGTCACCGGCGCACTTTCCGGATGGGCGCCGGCCTGGCTGGTCAACATGGTGGCCCAACTGGGCGTATTGACCCACTTTGCGACCATTTCGAGGGGCATCATTGACTTGCGGGATATCCTCTATTTCTTCTCGGTCATCCTCTTCATGCTGTTCGTCAACGGCATAGTTATCCTGAACCGACGCACCGCCTAAGGGAGGCTTACGGATATGGTTGCCAAAAAACAGAGTGTCCAAAAAACGCTATTCTCGGCCGGAGGGGTCATCCTGCTCCTGGTCATCCTCATCTTGGTCAACGTCGTCTTCGCCCGCGTGGTCATCCGCTATGACGCGACCGCCGACAACCTCTACTCCCTCTCCGATGGGACGCGTGACATCCTGGCCGACCTCGCTGTTCCGGTCACCATCAAAGTGTTCTACACCGACGATCTGCCCAATCTGCCCAACAGCATCAAGGCCTTTGCCGGGCGAGCCCTGGATTTCCTGCAGGAGTACGAAGCCCTGAGCGACGGGAAGGTCACCATTGAGCGCTACAACCCCAAAATTGACTCCGAAGAGGAGGAGTGGGCCCTAAAGTACGGGTTGCGTGGAATGGACCTGCCCACCGGCGACCGCATCTTCTTCGGTCTGGTGGCCCTGGCCGCGGATCAGGAAGAAGCGATGCCCGTCATCGACCCCGCCCGTGAATCCCATCTGGAGTATGATTTGACCCGTATGATCTCCCGGGTGCAGACGGCCAAGAAGCTGAAGATCGGCATCGTCTCGGGCCTGCCCATCTTCGGTGCCCCTGCCATGCAGCAGTTCGGCGGCCAGCGCGGGATGCAGCCCTGGCTTTTCGTCACCGAGCTGCGCAAAACGTATACTGTCGAGCAGATTCAGCCCACCGCCACCGAGGTCGCCACGGACACCGATCTGCTCATTCTCTTTCACCCCAAAAACCTCAGCGATCAACTGCTCTACGCCATCGATCAATATGTTCTCAAGGGCGGCAATTTGATCGCCTACGTCGATCCCATGTCGCTCATGGATGACCCCCGCCAGGGTCCCATGCCCTCCTGGCCGCAGAAGCTCTTCGACGCGTGGGATCTTGAGATGGACACCGGCAGCGTCGTTATCGACTACAACTATGCCACGCGCCTGCGCAATCAGAACAACCAACCCGAAAACAATCCGCTGTGGCTGTCGGTGGGCCCCCAGGCGTTCAACAGCGCGGAGATCGTCACCGCTGAACTGGAGAGCGCCCTCATGCCCCTGGCCGGCGCCCTCAAGCGCAAGGCCGACAGCCCGTATGACTTCGAGCCGCTGCTGACCGCCAGCGCCAACGCCGCTCTGGTGGAGAGCTTCAAGCACAGCCTGCCGGTGGACGCCCTGCGGCGGGACTTCAACCCGTCGTCGGACCCCCTGTACTTGGCCGCCAAGATCACGGGGCGCTTCAAAAGCGCCTTCCCAGAGGGGGCGCCGGCCCAGGCACCGGCTGCGGATGACGCCGAGACGGAAGCGAACGCAGCCAAACCCGCCGGGCTGACCGAGGCCGCGGCGAGCGCCACGATCTTCGTTTTTGCCGACAGCGATATGCTCTATGACGGGTACTATGTCAGCCGGCAGAACTTCTTGGGGATGGAGATCGCCAACATCTTCAACGACAATCTCAACCTGCTCCTCAACGCAAGCGAAATGCTCACCGGCAGCGAAGCCCTCATCAGTATCCGCTCACGGGGCAGCTTCGAACGGCCCTTCCTGCGGGTGAAGGCGTTGGAACAGAAGGCCCAGGCCAAGTGGCTGGACCGCGAGCAAGAGCTTGTTCGACAGGTGGAGGCCACCAACGAAAAGCTGCGGGCCATCGAGAACCGCAAGGACGCCAGCCAGAAAGCCATCATCAGCCCCGAGCAGGAAGCTGAAATCGCCAAATTTCAGACGGAGAAGATTCGCATCAACCGCGAGCTCAAGCTCGTTCGCCGCAATCTGCGCAGCGAAATCGACGCCTTGGGGCGGACGCTCAAGGTCGTCAATATCTTTCTCATGCCGCTGCTGGTGAGCCTCGTGGGCATCGCCTACGCCCTCTACCGCCGCCGCAAGGTGGCCCAGCAGGAGAACGGGTGAGACGATCGGGCGGGGCAAGGACGCTGCGCCGAACCTCCCCATGGGTGAGGTCCGACGCGAAGCGGGGTGAATCAACGAAGGAAAAGATGGTGCGCTAATGAAACTCAAGAGTCTACTCATTCTACTGGTGATCACCACGGTACTGGCCATCCTGAGCACACTGATGCTGCGGCCAAACACCGCCGACCCGCCAAAGATCGGCGCCCTCCTGCTGCCCGACTTGCCGGTCAATGCGGTCGCCCGAATTCACCTGGCCACCTTGGAGGAGCGGGTGGCGCTGGTCAAAGGCAGCGACGTCTGGCAAGTGGAGAACCGCCATGGCTATCCCGCTGATTTCGACAAGATCAGCACCTTTGTGCGGCAGTTCAGCAAGCTCAAGATCGGCCGCAGCTTTGAGGGAACGTCGGAAGCGCTGGCGCGGCTTCAATTGGTGGATCCGGCGCAGGCCGAAGCCGATCCCAGTGAAAGCGGCACCCATATCCAGTTGGAGGATGCCGACGGCAAGCGCATCGCCAGCTATATCCTCGGCAGCGTCCGCAGCACCGACAGCGGCAGCGGCGGTCAATACCTGCGCCGCAGTGATGGCAACACCATCTATCTGGTGGATGAGGGATTCCGCTTTCTCAGAAGCTCCCCCGCCGAGTGGCTCCAGCAAGATCTGCTGGACATCAAGGAGGCGGAGATTCGTGAGGTGGTCTCCTATTCGGCCGGCGAGACGCAACCGCTGTTTGAAGTGCGCCGTTCCGCCAAGGGAGAACCGGCCGAACTGGTGAACGCGCCCGAAGATCAGCAGGTGGATCCCACCAAGGTGGAACAACTGCTGGGGGCGCTGGCACCATTGAAGATCGCGGACCTGGCCGGGGAGCGTCAGGATCCGGCCCCGCCCATGGGTGACCGACCGCACCTGATCTATCGTCTCTTCAACGGGCAGGAGATCCATATCTATCCGCGCAAGGCTGGCCAAGACGACGATGCCCGTTTCGAATTACAGGCCATCGTGACCTATCAGCCGCCACCGGATGACAGCGGCAGTGCGACGGCGGAGAAGCCGGCGGCCAGTTCCACCGAGGAAGCGCCCCCGGCGCAGTCGGCGACCGAGACGGACGCGGCGGACACGGAAATCAAGAAGGCACCGACGCCCGAGGAGATGGCGGCCCTCACCGCCGATCTGTCCGCCCGGGTGAGCGGCTGGACCTTCTTGATGGAAGAATGGCAGTGGAAGAGTTTCATCACGCAGGTCGAGGGACTACTGGAGACGAAAGAAGAGGCGCCCCCCCAGCCCACATCATAGGCCACCAATACCCTACCATTTTTTTACCAAAACAGCGGCGCTCATTCCGAGTGAATGAGCGCCTTCCTTTCTTTTACCAAGGGCCATTCACGCAAACAGCCAAAGTACCGCCCTTTGTGGCTTTCCACCCGAAGGAAACCTTTCGGAAACCGCAGGGAGCGCGCACCGAAAGGGCTCGCACCGCCGATATGGCAGTGATTCCCGAAGACTTGCACCCTCCTGGAACGTTGCTACTTTGTTGCTATTGATTGCGAACATTGCGCGGAACAACACTGCTTGGGCCTTGGGTCGGGTAACCGGTACTACCAAATTCACAGACAAAGCGGGAAGCGATTGCGGTCATACTGCGATAAGAACATCATCGCGCACGGAGACAACTATCCAGTCCGAACCAATGCAATCTACCAATGCTCTCCAATTGCAGTTGGCTCTGCTGGTCGTCATACGGGTACGTGCAGCAACCCTGTAAACGGATCGAACCCTTATATCGCTCACACCGCTTTGCGCCTGCTGTACCGGACACCTTCCGACACCAACCGTTCCACCATATTGCCGCGCAGGAAACGGCGCTGTCCATCCCACCCAAATGCCTAAGGCGAGACGCGTGTGGTGTGGAAGAACACGGCAGCGCCGCTTTCAAGCGACACAATGTGTATGATCCCGAAAGCCTATTTGACCGTTAGGCCGTTAGATGCAGAGCCCCCATCTGGCGGCATCCCTTCAGTGTGAAGGAAAGAGGCAACCGACGTTCATGGAGGATCCGTACCATGTCCACTCCGAAAGAGCACCCAGAGGTGGCCGCCACCGCACCAGCGCCAGAGACGGATCTTCAGCTTCCCACTCACTACGTGGGCATCGGGGCTTCTGCCGGCGGGCTGGAGGCCATTGAAGCGTTCGTGGCCGAGATGCCGCCCAACAATTCGCTGGCGTTTATCATCGTTCAGCACCTATCGCCGGATTACAAAAGCCTCATGGTCGAACTCCTCTCCAAGCGCACGGCCATGGCGGTGCATCGGGCCGAGAACGGAATGCTGGTTCAGGCCAATACCATCTATCTGATCCCCCCCAATAAAAGCCTGACCATCTTCCACGGCAAATTGCTGCTCGGAGACCCGGAGCGTTCGCGCTCAGAGATTTTCTTGCCCATTGACATCTTTCTGAGATCCTTGGCGGATGATCAGAGCGATAAAGCGATCGGCATCATCCTTTCGGGTACCGGCAGTGACGGGATGCGGGGCGTACGTGCCATCAAAGATTCCGGCGGGATGGTGATGGTGCAGGATGAGACGACGGCGAAGTTCGATGGGATGCCGCGCAGCGCGATCTCTACGGGATTGGCCGATTTTATCCTGCCACCCAATGAAATGCCGCGCCAGCTGCTGGCCTTCGTGGAACACCCAGAGAAGACCCGGTCGGCACGCTCCGACACCATCTTAACCGACGAGGATGGGCTGACCCGCATCTTCGCCCTGCTGCGGGACCGCCACAAAATCGACTTTACCTACTACAAGCCCACAACTGTGGTCCGGCGGATCGAACGCCGAATGGCGGTCAATCATATCGACGATCTGCAGGACTACGTGAAATTTCTCGAAAGCTATAAGCGCGAACTCACGATCCTCTACCGTGAGCTCCTCATCGGGGTCACCCGCTTTTTTCGCGACGCAGACGCTTTTCAGATGTTGGCCGACCAATACCTCCCAAAACTACTCGGAAGTATCACAAATGAGCCGGTACGGTTCTGGGTGGCCGGCTGCTCGACAGGCGAAGAGGCCTATACTCTGGCCATCCTCTGCCGGGAGTGTATGGAAGCGACTGACCGAAAGCTGGACTTGAAAATTTTCGCCACCGACGTGGACAACGAATCGATTCTGTACGCCGGCAATGGTGTCTATCCGGAGAGTATCGCCGCCGATCTGTCACCAAAACTCTTGTCGAAATACTTTGTCCGTCGTGACGACAGCTTCAAAGTCGCCCGCAGCATCCGCGAGATGGTGGTGTTCGCCCAACACAACCTCATCAAGGATCCACCCTTCACCAATATCGAGCTGATCTCCTGTCGCAATCTGCTCATCTATCTTCAGCCGATCCTGCAGACGAAGGTGATGGACTATTTCAACTTTTCACTGAACACCAACGGCATCCTCTTCTTAGGGCACAGTGAAACGACCGGTGAGATGGTGGATTATTTTGAACCGCTCAACCACCGCTGGAAAATCTATCGTGCCAAGGGCAGGAGCAAGCAGGCGGTGCTGAACCTGGACCCCAAACAGGTACGTCCCCTCCCCAGCCGGTTTACGCGTCCCAAATACCTGGGGCCGCAGCAGGCGATGCGCATGTTCGAGGAGGAGCGCATTCTGGATCGTCTCTTGGTTTCCCTCTCGGACGATTATCTTCCCTTAACCTTGATGGTGAATGAGCAGATGGAGCTGCTCCATGTGGTGGGCGACGCCAGTGGCATCATCGGATACCCCTCTGGACCCGTCGTCAATGATATCTCGCGGATCGCCGTGAAGGACCTGACCATCCCCTTCTCCACCGGCATCCAAAAGGTCTTCAAGAGCCAGGAGGAGGTGCGCTACTCCAACATCCGCATCCATCTCAAGGGGGGCACCCGCACCATCGATATGCGCATCAAGCCGCTGACGCGCAAAAAGGGGCAGGTCCCCTTGGCGGCGATTCTGATTGATGAAACAGAGCATCTTCAAGACCGGAAGATCGCCGACGTGGTTCCCGATTACGACATTGATAAAGAGGCGGCCCAACGCATCCAGGATCTGGAACAGGAGCTGCAGTTCACCCGGGAGAACCTGCAGGCAACCATAGAAGAGCTGGAGACCTCCAACGAAGAACTCCAGGCCACCAACGAGGAGCTGTTGGCCAGCAACGAAGAGTTGCAGAGCACCAATGAGGAACTCCAATCGGTCAACGAGGAGCTCCACACGGTGAACACCGAGTATCAGCACAAAATTATTGAACTCACCGAACTCAACAACGACATCAACAATTTGATGGAAAGCACGGAGGTGGCGACCCTCTTCATCGATGAGAATATGGAGATCCGACGATTCACCCCCCAGCTGAAAGCGCTGTTCAAAATTATTGACCGCGACATCGGCCGTCCCGTCTCCCATCTCTCCCACCACCTTAGCGGCATCGATCCGGTCGCGATTATCGAGACCGTCCATGACACCAACAAGCCCGCCGAGGCAGAGGTACAAACAGCCTCGGGCAGCTGGTTCAAGATGCGGGTCCTGCCCTATCGCATCGGCAATGGCAGCTTTTCCGGTTCGGTTCTCATCTTTATCGACATCAGCGATTTAAAGGCGACCGAGCACCAACTGCAGATACAACAGGCCAAGTTGGAGCAGCAGGTACAACTGCACAAATTGCTCTCCAAGCTCCTGGCCATGGCGCAGTCCAATGGAATGGATGTGTACGATTTCGCCAAGCGGGCCGTCGACCTGGTACCCAAGGCCTATATGCATCCGGAGGAGATCTGCTGCCGAATCTCCATCGAGGACCAAGTGTTTGTCTCTCATAATTTCCGCACCTCATCGATCCATTTGTCGAAATCGTTCCATCAAGACGGATTGGGCAGGGGGCGCATCGAGGTGTTTCACGCCACTGGAAAGGTGTCGATGGACGCTTTCCACCAGCAGGAGCAGGAGCTCCACATTCTCGCCACCATCACGGACCGACTGGAGATGATTTTCGGCCAATTGCACGTCGCATCACGGATGGGGGGCAATACCCAAACTGTCGTTCTACGGTGATGCGTTGGTCGCCCCCCCGATGACGCATCCCGCAGCGAGAAGAGAGGCGCCCATGGAACAGGACAACGGCGCAGATCAGCACTTCGGGCAGCTTCGCGAACAGGCCCTCATGCGCATCCGGCGTGGCTCTGCCCCCACCTCAGAAACGCCCGTCGAAGATATCACGCGCGTCGTGGAGGAGCTCCAAATACACCAGATAGAGCTGGAGCTCCAAAATGAAGCGCTGCGCGATGCCCAGCAGGAACTCTCCTTGTCCCGCGACCGCTACTTGGAACTCTACCACCATTCTCCCGTGGGATATGCCATTACAAATGCGGTGGGTATCGTACTGCACGCCAATGAAACCCTCGGCGACATGCTCCAGTTGGACATCGCTGCCATTCTGAACCGGCCGTTGACAGAATTCATGGCGGCGCCGGACAGTGTGCAATTCCTCAGTCGATATCGCGCCTTCTTCAAGAACCCGACCCAGAAGCGTTTGGAAGTCTGTCTCAAAAAGTCCGATGACCGGCCGATCGAGGTGCGCCTGATGGGTCGGCGGATGAACGCCTCGGGTGCGCTCGCATCCGACAAGGCCCTGGCCGGTCAGCTCATGCTCAGCATCAGCGACATCACCGACCGCAAGGCGGCCCAGAGAGCCATCATGAGGGCCAAGCGGGAATGGGAACAAACCTTCGATGCAGCGACCGATCTCATTGTGATCGTCGATCACCAGCAGGTCATCAAACGGGTCAACCGTGCTTTCGCGGATCGTATCGGCAAGCCCCCCAGAGAGTGTATCGGCCTTAACTGCGACGAGAGCCTCTGCGGCAGCGGCGCCGACGCAGCCGCGCATCGACGCTACCGCGGTATGGTCCAGGGGGAGGCGGCGGTCCAGATGGAGGCCCATATCGAAGCGCTGGCCGGCGACTTCATCGTCTCGGCCACACCCTTCACTCCGCATGACAATCTGCCGCCCTGGCGCATTCTCGTGTTTCACGATGTCACCGAGCGCAAACGCGCCGAGCGGGAGGTGCGCAAGACGCGGAATCTCGAATCGATCGGGATGTTGGCCGGCGGTATTGCCCACGACTTCAACAACATCCTGGTGAGCATCATCGGCAATATCGAACTGGCCCAGATGCAGGATGGTGATCTCCAGAAGATAACGCACTTTCTCGACAGGGCGCTGACTGCATCTGAACTCGCCAAGGCGTTGGCCAGCCGGCTGTTGACCTTCTCTCAAGGCGGGACACCGCGCCCCAGCCCCACGGACCTGCGCGGCCTGATCACGGACACTGTGGAGATCAGCGTCAACGACACCAAGATCCACACGGAGGTGACCTTCGCCGAAGATCTAAGGCCGGTGATGGCCGATGACATTCAGCTGAAGAATGTGCTTCAGAACGTGCTGCTCAATGCGGCGGAGGCGATGCCCCAGGGCGGCCGCATCATCATCGAAGCGCGCAACCTGGACATCGTCAACCGGGATGGGCTCTCCATGGAACCGGGTCACTACATCGTGATCCGGGTACGGGACACCGGCCGCGGTATTGATCCCGATGATCTCGAGAGAGTGTTCGACCCCTATTTCACCACCAAAAGCATGGGCGCCGAAAAGGGGATGGGACTGGGGCTGTCCATCGCCTATAGCATCGTCAAGCAGCACGGCGGCAAGGTGACCATCAACTCCACCGTCAGCCGCGGCACCGTCGTCAATCTCTTCCTGCCAGCCATGTACAATGGTCTGCGGGCGCCGCTGAATTCCCCGTCGTCACCGACTGCGGCGGCAGTGGAGTTGCCCAAGTTTTTGATCATGGAGGATGAGAGTGCGTTGTGGGATATGATGGATCAGCTCCTCAGCGGTCTCAATTGCAGAGCCGATTTTGCTGCCAACGGCCCCGAAGCACTGGCCCTCTTCCGACACGCCCAGCAGACGGGCCAGCCTTACACCGCCCTGCTGCTGGATCTGACGATTCGGGGCTCTGATGAGGGTGGCCGGGAGGTGGTGCAGAAGATACTCGAGATCGATCCCAGTGCACGGGCGGTGGCCTTCAGTGGGTATACCAACGATCCGGTCTTCTCGGATCACCGCCACTACGGCTTCATCGACACCCTGACGAAACCCTTCAAGCTGGCGGAGCTTCGAGAACTCATTCAGCGGCTGATACCACCGCAATAAGTGTGCGACGGCGCGTCATCTTCTCAGAGGACCCAATACTAGAGAGGATCCGTCCACCCGCTCTGGGCAGAGATCTTTCCGGCGATCCAGCGCGGCAGCAACGCCGAAGCGCCCGCGGTTGACGCTACTTGGCGGGGGTGATGACGATCACCGCCGCCGCCGCCGGATCGAGATAGCGCTGCGCCAGCCGCTGAAGTTCAACGGCGGAGATATTCCCATAGCTGGCGACGATGCTGCGCGACCAATCAAGCTGCTGGGGATGGCGGTGACTGCCGGAGAGGACGCTGCCCAGCCAGTAACGATTGGTTTCACGCATGTCGCGAATACGGCTCACCGTCGGATGGATGACCCGCTGAAGTTCGTCTTCATCGGCAGATGATGTCGCCAGCGTTGTGGCGATGGCCTTGACTGCCGCCACCATGCGGTCCGCTTCCTGCGGTGACACCGTCACCATCACCTGAAGAAATCCATATCCCTTATAGGCACGGCTCGTGCGATGAAAAGCGAAGGGTGAATAGCTGGCCCCCCAGTTTTCACGGATCTCCACGCGCAGCCGTTCGGTGAAGAGATCGGCCAAGGCATTGAGCCGCCGGGTTCGATCGATGTCCCACATATCGGTCGTAGCAAAGGAGACCACCACCATGCTTTTGTCGATTTGGGTGTTGACCGCCACACGCAGGCGTTCCCCTTTGGGGAAGCGCGGCTCGAGACGGGCGGCGGGCGGCGGTTCTTCGCCGCGGGCAGGAAGGCTACCCAGGTAACGGGCGGCCAGCTGCACAGCGGTTTCTGGATCGAAATCGCCCACCAAAGAAAGTTCGAGAGGGCCTTGGGCCAGGGCGGCGGACATCCACTCTTCGACCTGATCGAGCGATAAACGCGCCAGCGCCTCGGGACGGGGAGGCCAGCCGAAACGGGTATCCCCACCCGCCAGAAACCGTATCCCTTCAAGACCCAGGGCGCTGTCGATGGAGGTCAAGGCCCGCTGATGGGCCTGCTCGAACTGCTCCACTGCAATGCGGTAGGCGTCTGGACGGAATCCCGGATCGGTCAGATGCGCCCGCAGCAGTTGAAAGAGCAGCTCCAACTCCGTGGTGATACTCTCGCCGCCGAGGCTGAAATGATCTTCGTTGACATCGAAGGCCACCCGCGTGCTGGTCCCCGCCAGGGCCGTTTCCAGTTGGGTTCGATTGAGCGATCCCAGTCCGCTCTCGTATAAGACATCCTCTGTCAATCGCCCCAGCCCTTCGGCCTGAGCGGGCACATCCCTGCGCCCCCGTCCAAAAACGAGCGCAGCGGTCACTTCATTGGCGGCAAAAGAGGTCGGTTTCAGATTCAGGTGGACGTCATTCTCGAAGACGATCTGCTCGACACCGAGGTCGGGTATCGTCACGCGACGACGGATCTCTCCGCTGACGGCAGGCGCCGCTTCGTAAGGAAACCGCAGGGCTACCTGCGCATCCGGCGGAGAAACGGCGACCTTGCTGCTGGCGAGATAGCGTTGTTGGATGACCGCTTCAGGAGAGAGCGCCGCTGGCGTCAGGTCCACATTGCCCGTCACCATCACCAGGCGGTGATCACGCTCCCAAAGGTCGATGAAGACGCTGTGCAGTTGCGCCGCACTGGCGCTTTTGACCACCGGAGCATACAGATCCCACTCTTGCTGGGCATCCTGCATAACGCGGTCCATCCCCAGGTGGCGGATGATACGTCGGGCGATCGCTTTACTTTCCCGATTGGCGGCCGTTTTCAGGCTCTCCGCCAGTCCGGACAACAGCTCTTTGCGTACCCGCTCAACCTCCTGAGTGGTAAAGCCATAGCGCAGCACCTGCCGTAGCGTTTGTTCCAGTGCTGCGAGCGCTACTTCCCACCGCTCGGGTGGGGTTTCGGCGGTGAGAATGGCGTATTCGATCTCGCGCAGATAACGCCCGGCCCCGATACCGGCACTGGTGAAGGGGCGGTCTGCTTCCCGCAAGCGGGCATCCAGGCGATTCTGGACGATGGCGGTGGCCATGTAGGCCAACATCTCCTTGTGCTGAAGGGCGACACTGTCGGGGACATGGGGTTGGGTGCGCAAAACTTGGAGAGAAACGGTAGTGGCACCCTCCTCCGGCTCGAAGTGATAAAACGGCTTCACACCTCGGTGTTGCAATGTGCCCAGCACCGGTTCGGGCCGGGCCGGTGCGCGGGCCCGCATGCTGCCCAGATCGGATGCGATCCAATTTGTCGCCTTGGTCGGATTCATATCGCCAATCACAACCAAGACCATCTTCTCCGGCCGATACCAGGCATCGTAGTAGGCCTTGAGCCGTTGCTGATCGGCGGCGGCAATTACCTCGGGATGGCCAATGGGCAGCCGCCGCGTAATCAGCAACCCTGGGTATTGAAATTCGAGAGAGGCGACGTAGGTACGATAGCCAGCAGAATCACGACTGCGCCGCTCGGCCTGGATGACGCCGCGTTCCTTGTCGATCTCTGCGGGCAGCAGCAGCGCGCCTTCAGCAAAATCCCGCATTACCTTGAGTCCCTCGCGGAAGTGCTCTTCATCGCCGCTGGGCAGGAGAATGTCGTAGACAGTCTCCTGGAAACTCGTATGGGCGTTGGCGTCGGGACCGAAATTCATTCCGATGCGTTGAAAGTACTTGACCAGTTCGCCCGGCGGAAAATGGGTTGAGCCGTCAAAGGCCATGTGCTCGAGGAAGTGGGCCAGGCCCTGTTCCGTATCCGACTCCTGCAGCGATCCCGCCTGTATGAGCAGGTGCATGCTGACCCGACCAGGGGGCTTTTGGTTGGGCATGACGAGATACCGCAGCCCGTTGGCCAGTCGGCCGAACTGCATGGCGGGATCCGGCGCCAGGTCGCTGTGCTCATGGGGCCAGGGGACACCACTGGCGGAGGTCGATGCATCAGCGACGGTTGCGGCGACCGGCGGATGGGGTCCTCGTATCTCTGAAGCGCATCCGGACAGCACCCAGGAAAAGCAGAGTGCCGTCAGGAGGATGAAATGCGCCAGAGCGTTATGGCGGATGGATCGGGTGTGTGCTTGAACTTGCGGTGTGGTCAGTCTCATCAATACCTTCCTGCTGAAAAACTGAGGCGACCCTTCGTCAGGAGATCAAGGTCTTCCCAGGAGAAGCGTTCATGATGGGACAAGATAAGACGGACCCATAGGGGATGCAACGTCAGGGGTCGGCCAGAAATCTGCCATGGCGGGTAGGTGCAAGCGCCGTCATGCGAATGAAAAAACCCTTCCGGTTGCGGATTCAACCGAAAGGGTTTTTCGAACGTGCGGCACCAGCGGATACGGGAAGGGGCTGCTATCTGGCGGCCCGCAAAAGGCGCAAGCGCCGAAGCAGGGGCCTACCGTTAAACGGACAGGGCGGATTCGCGTGGGCTGCTGTAAGCGGCTTAGGCCTTGATGTAGACGCCACGCGACTTGGCTTTGATCTTCCCTTTTTTGGACAGTTTGTAGAGCGCATTGCTCAACTGACGAGATTCCAGAGCGGTCTTGCTTTTGAGGGCGGCGATGGTGGCACCGTTGCGGCTTCGCTTGATGACATCAAAGACGCGGTCGAGAACGGTGCTGGCGGCGGCCTTCGCCGGGGCTTTCTTCGCAGCGGCTTTCTTGGGAGCCGCCTTTTTGGCAGCCGCTTTCTTCGGCGCCGCTTTCTTCGGTGCGGCTTTCTTCGGCGCGGCTTTTTTCGGTGCAGCCTTCTTTGGCGCGGCTTTCTTGGCCGGCGCCTTGGCGGTTTTGAGCTTCTCTACTTGGGCAGTGATTTTGTCTACCTGCTTGGCCAGGGTTACGAGGTTCTTGGAGATGGTCTTCAACTGCGTTTGCAATTTCTTCATAGGGAATCCCTCCAAAAGGTTTTTGATTTTACTCAGAATTTTAAATCCTTATCTGAGCAGTAATACATCGCCCGACGCTTGTCAACTACTATTAAGGAGAAAAGTAACCCTCCCTTGACATCCGTCAGACGCTGTGAAACAAGGTTTCACCGGGATTTGTGATGATGCGCTAGCGGAGCGACAAAGAAATCTTCGCGCCAGCCAACGAGGGATGCGGCTCTATCAACGGTGGACGTCATAGAACCAGATCTGTACGACTATCGGTCTCAAGGAGAAATCTCTTTAGATTTTTTTAAACTTTTTGAGGCGGTTATTGAATCTATCGGTGGTAGGACGCCATGGTGAACCAAGCCAAGGTAACCCGGTGAGGCGACTGGCGGTAGTGCCGACACCATGACGCAGGCGCCCTCAGTAACCCGCTAAATTAAGGGGATCGCGCTCCTTCTGGCAGCGCCCAGCGTTGGAGAGTAAAGACGAGATGCCGTCCAAAAAATATCAGATTGACTACGCCAAATGCCTCAACCCGGCCCAGTACGAGGCCGTGATGTTCTCCGAAGGCCCCCTGCTGGTGATCGCGGGGGCCGGCAGTGGGAAGACGCGCACGCTGACCTATCGGGTCGCCCGACTGGTGGAAGATGGCATACACCCAGCGGCCATCCTGCTGCTTTCGTTCACCCGCAAGGCTTCACAGGAGATGTTAAGACGGGCTGCGGCACTCCTCGACAAACGGTGTGAGCAGGTCAGCGGCGGCACCTTCCACTCCTTTGCGCATCTGATGCTGCGGCGCTACGGCCATCTGCTGGGTTTCGAACAGGGGTTTACCATCATTGACCGTGCCGATGCGGAGACCCTTGTCGGCATGCTTCGCAAAGAGATCTCTACCGGCCTCAAGTCCGGCACCTTGCCGCGCAAAGGCACGATTCTCAATATCATCAGCCGGAGCGTGAACAAGGCAGTTGCCTTCGACGAGGTGGTCTATGAAGACTACCCGCACCTCATCCATCACTTGGATGCATTGCGCCGCATCCAGGAGCTGTACACCCAGCGCAAGCGCGAAATGGCCTTCTGTGACTATGATGATCTGCTCGTATATCTGCGGCAGCTGCTGTTGATGCACGAAGATCTGCGGCGGCGTCTGGCCGCGCGCTATGAATTCGTCATGGTGGATGAGTATCAGGACACCAATCCGATTCAGGCAGACATCGTCGCGCTGTTGGGGGAGGAGCACCGCAATGTCATGGTGGTGGGGGATGATTCCCAGAGCATTTACAGCTTCCGGGGCGCTGACTTCCAAAACATCATGCGCTTCCCGGAAACGTTTACAGGTGCGCGGGTCATCAAGCTTGAAGAGAACTATCGCAGCATCCAACCGATCCTGGATTTAACCAATCGCATGATCGACCAGGCAGCGGAGAAATATACCAAACGCTTGTTTACCCAGAAGGAGGGCGGTGCCACACCCGCCCTGGTCAGCACCGAAGATGAAAACGTGCAGTCGCGCTTCGTGGTGGAAAAGATCATCGATCTGAACGCCGAAGGCGTTCCGCTGAAAGAGATCGCGGTTCTCTTTCGGGCCAGCTTTCACTCCTTCGACCTGGAGATCGAGCTGGGCCGTGAAGGGGTGCCCTTCATCAAGGTTGGCGGGTTCAAGTTCATGGAAGCAGCCCATATTAAGGATGTGCTCGCCCACCTCAGGGTGATCGAAGCGCCCCACGACCGCCTGAGCTGGTATCGTATCCTCCTCCTCCTGGAGCGGGTCGGTCCCAAAACCGCGCAGCGCATCTTCGATGCCATCATGGCCGCCCGAGCCGGTGTCAATGGTATCTGCTCCCTGCAGCTGAAAGGCAAACGCCCAGCGGGTCTGGACCGCCTCCAAGATCTATATGCCACCCTCATCGCCGCAGGGGAGAGCCCCGCTAGTGTCGCCGTCCTCGGCCAGCAAGTGGTAGACTACTACACCCCCATCCTGCGCGAGCGGTTCGACGACTACCCCAAACGCGAGAAGGACCTGGATCATTTACTCGGCATCATGGAGCGCTACAGCGATCTGACCAGCTTCCTGGCGGACATGGCGCTGGAGCCGCCCAATGCCACCGTCGACGAGAGCATGGCGGCGGAAGAGAGCACCGGCGACCGGTTGACCCTCTCCACGGTTCACTCGGCCAAAGGCCTCGAATGGCATACGGTCTTCATCATCTGGAGCCTCGATGGCCGCTTCCCCTCCATCCACGCCCTCAACAAGGAGAGCGAACTGGAGGAGGAACTGCGGTTGATGTACGTGGCCGCCACCCGCGCCCGTGAACGGCTCTATTTCACCTACCCCCATCAGATCTTCGACCGCGGTTCGGGGATGCTCCTTAGCCGCCCCTCACGCTTCATCGAGCCCTTCTGCGCGTCACATCTGGCGCAGCGTCACATCTCCTGGTAGAGCGCCGCGATCACCCGGGCGCATTCGCGACAGCGACACCGGCTTGAAATCAGATGCGGCTGAGGGGATCACGGCGGCCGGCATACCCCCGACCGCGATGGCGAGGCGCCGCTCGATGGCGCACGCTTTCATTTGCATTCGGCGCAAGGCCATGCTATTGGCGCT
>JASJCL010000109.1 GCA_030066015.1 Desulfosarcinaceae bacterium
GGGCCCCAAACAGGACTTGGCAGTGACGTATTGGGAAGACAGCTACGGGCCCAAACTTAACGGCCAGCCCCTACCGCTTAAAAGAAATGAGAGTTCAAGGTCCCTGGCCATCGCACCGGACGGCCAGCGCTTTGTCCTGGGAGCAGACTGGACACTTTTCGCCTTTGACGCCGGCGGGGAACGCCTGTGGCAAGAGGACGTCCCCGGCGTCGTCTGGGCAGTCAACATCACCGCTGACGGGCGCTATGCAGTAGCCGGTCACCGTGACGGCACCCTGCGCTGGCATCGCATGGACAATGGGGATGAGGTGCTGGCCTTGTTCCCGCATCCCGACGGCGAACGCTGGGTGCTGTGGACCCCCAATGGATATTACCAGGCCTCTGCCGGTGGGGAGGACCTGATCGGCTGGCAGGTCAACCGCAGCGGCGACCAGGCGGCCGACTTTTTCGAGATCGCGCGGTTTCGCGACACCTATTACCGCCCGGACGTCATTGCCCGGGTGCTGGAGACCGGCGACGAAACAAAAGCCCTGGCGCTGGCGGATCAGGCACGCGGGTCCAAAAGCGCTACCCTCAAGAATGCGTCAGACATCCTGCCCCCGACGATGGCGATTCTGTCACCGGCGCCCGGCACGGAGACCACCTCCAACAAGCTGGTGCTGTTTTACGAAGCCGAGTCGACAACAGGCCCTGTCACAGAGATTGTGGCCCGTGTCCAGGGACGGCCGGCGATGGTGAGGGATCACAGCTTCAGAGATGTGAAGAGTGACACCAGCATAAGGATCGGGCAGATCACCATCGAAGTACCGGCCAGGGATGTGACCATTTCTCTGATTGCCCGCAATCAGCATGGGGATAGCCAGCCGGCGACATACCTGACGAACTGGGCCGGTGAAACAGATTGGTTCAAACCGAACCTGTATGTGCTTTCCGTGGGGGTAAGCCATTACGACCTTAAGAACATGAACCTGAAGTACGCCGCCCAAGATGCCCGGGACTTTATAGCCGCCATCGAAAAACAAAAAGGCGGCCTGTACAAAGAGGTCAAACCCCGCCTGCTGATCAGCGACAAGAATACAAAGGAGGCGACCCAGGACAGCATCCTAGATGGATTGGAGTGGATCATGAGAGAGACCACCAGCCGCGATGTTGCCATGGTATTTCTATCGGGTCACGGCACCAACGATGCCAAGGGCAACTACAACTTTCTGCCCCAGGACGGCAATCCTGCGCGGCTGCACCGAACCGGTATCGACAAGCATATCTTTAAAAAATATTTAGGCGACATCCCCGGAAAAACCGTCTTTTTCTTTGACAGCTGCCGATCTGGCAATGTCAGGTTAGATGGAATAAGAAACGGCCAGGCGCCAGATACTGACAAGATCGCCAATGAACTGGCAGATGCGGACTCAGGCGTGATCGTATTTTCTTCGTCCACCGGCAGACAGTTCTCCCTGGAGAAAGATGAACTGCAAAATGGCGTGTTTACCGAAGCCTTGGTCGAGGGGATCGAGGGCCAGGCAAGCTACGACGGCGACTGGTATGTGTCGATTACCGAACTGGAAAAATACATCACGGACCGTGTCAAGGAACTGACCGACGGCGAGCAAAAGCCTGTGAGCGCTAAACCCACCGCCGTGGAAGACCTGAAGATCATCAAAATACCGCAGTAAGGCCGGAAAGGGTAACATGAAACTCACTTTTTATAGACAGATCGGTATCGTCGCCATTAGCCTCATGTGCATTACCGCTGCTCACGCTGGCGATAAGGTCGTAACAGGAACAAAGAATTTTGCCGAAGCCATAGGTTTTATGGCCGAGGAACGGTCATTGGCGGAAAGTTATGCATCGATTCTAAATGAGTTCGGCAAGGAAGACGTGAGGAACTATGCCAAGGGGATTCGCTTGTATGCCGAAGCCAGAGCGAAGTTTGAGGGTCTGATCGAACAGCTAGAATACGAAATCAAGAACAACCAATCTCCTGGTACCTCCACCACCTTCGACACCAAGCTGAATCAAGCCGCAAAGCAACGGGTGGCATTTACCGATTTCGTCAACAAAAAGATTATTCGCGACGACCCCGTGAAGAAGAATCCGTTAATTATCGCCGGTATTGCGGCGGCGCCGGAATTGATCGAGGCGCTAAAGGAAGTCGGAAAAACAATCTGGCAGGAGTATCGCGAGGCCGACCAGCAGGAACAACAGGAAATCCTGGATCAGCTTGAGTCTATGAAGTGGAGAGATTTTTCCGAAATCGCGGGTTGAAGGATGGGTGGGTGGATGCTGGCCGATGTAACCCCCCCCTCCAATCGAGCCGGAGTGCCTGAGTTTATTGGCGACGAAACAAGCGCAAAATCGGCCTTGCCGGTTGTGTAAAGAATCTTTCGCACTACTAAGTGCGGTGGCAATTGACTATTGCCAATAAGCGGAACATCTCAACGACCACGTTGTATGCCTACCTGCGCCGTCGATGAGTTTCTATCGGCTCGAATAGCATTTATATCGGAAGCCAATCCATCTAATTACCATAGGGTATCCGTGTGCATTTGATGGGCGTACCATTTAGTTTCGTTGGTTGCGGCTTCTTCCAGCCCTAATCACAAAGAGATGGGGAAACGTTGACATGGCAAAATTTGGGATTATTTTCCCAAATATGACATCAAACCATATCATTGATGCTGAATGGGCATCATTAGGAGGTCGCCATGACTGCAACCCATCGTCAAGATTCAAATGCCTTATCCTTACTTTTTATCCTCACCGCCTTTGTCTTGGTCGCCTGCGGCGGCGGGGGCGGGGGGGGCTCATCTTCGGACAACACCACGAGTGGAAGCAGCGCCCTGTTCACGGGTCCCATCGAGGGGTTCGGCAGCATCATCCTCAACGGCGTCCGCTTCGACACGGACGAAGCAGAATTCGAAACCGAGGACTCGCCCACTGCCAGTCAAGACGATCTTCGTGTCGGAATGGTGGTCACCGTCCAGGGTACCCTGTCGGACGACGGCACCACCGGCACCGCCGAGCGTGTCTATTATGAGGATGATGTGGAAGGCCCGATTACCTCGGTGACGGCGTCTTCAAACGGGTTTTCAAAAACCATCACCGTTCTGGGGTGGCTGGTCCGCATCGAGAGAGACACAACGGTTTTCGACGACAGCGATCCGGGGTTCACCTATGAGGAACTGGACATCGATGATGTCGGGGCGGTGGTTGAGGTGAGCGGTGAGCCGGATGCCCAAGGGAACCTCGTGGCGACCTATATCGAGCGCAAAAGTACCGATGCCTCCGGATATCTGGCAGACCCAGAGGCGGAGTTCGAGATCAAGGGCGTCATCGAAAACCTGGACACTGGATCCGAGACCTTTCGGCTGGCGGGCCTGACTGTCGATTTCGGCAACGCCACTCTGGATGATCTCGAAAACGCGCCGGGTGGGGTCCTGGAAGACGGCTTGATGGTCGAAGTCAAAGGCCGCGACATCAGCGGCGATGTGATGACGGCCACATGGGTGGAGGTCAAGAACCGCGGCCTGGGGGACGACGACATCGACAAGGTCGAGGTGGAGGGCTATGTCACCGGTTTAGACCTGGTGAGCCAGCGCTTCGAAATCCGCGGTCAGGCCGTCGACTACGCAGCTGCCGAATTCAAGGGTGGCAGCCTGATGGATCTGGAAAACGATGCCCATGTGGAGGCAGAGGGGCGTCTGTCCAATGGTATCCTGGTTGCCTTTGAGGTGAAGTTCAAAGCGACTTTGAAGCTGGAAGCCAATGTGGCCACTTACGATGCGACCACTGGAGAGATCGGCCTGCAGGGTCTGCCTGGGATCCTCGTCCAGATCGACGACATCCTGACGCGTACGGATGACGACGACGACTTCGACATTCTGAGTGCCGGCAATCACGTGGAGATCAAAGCCCGCCAGTCAAATGGAATCCTGCTGGCAGTGAGACTGAAAATCGAAGATACGCTCCCCGAGGACCGCATCACTTTGGAGGGACCGGTCTCCTCGGCCAATGGGAGTGCCGACACTCTCACTATCCTCGGCATCACGGTGGACACCAGCGGCATCGAGAATGACGATTTCGAGATCGAGGACGTTTCGGTGGGCCGGGAGGCCTTTTACACCGCCCTTGAAATCGGGGACCGGGTCGAGGCCGAGGCGGACATTGACCTGGCCACGGAGACGCTCTCCTGGCGCGAAGTCGAAATCGAGCTGCCCGATGACGACGCCTCAGATGATGGCGCTGATGACGACGACAGCTCCGACGATGATCTATCTGACGACGACGATGACGATGGCGCGGATGACGAATCCTGATGATGACAACGGCGGCGGCAACAATGGATCGTCTGCCTCGGCCCTTTAGAGGTGAGTCGTCGCCAAGCCGGGGAAGCGTGCATACCTTAGTAGCACGTATTTCCCCGGCGGTTTTTCGCATCGCTGTATGGTAGCACCCAGTTAGCAGCTGCAGAGGCGCAGCCACAAGTGAGGCCGCAGTTGACGACAACCCCATAAGAGAACCACCATCAGCCCATGGAAAAGCCCCTTACCAATGCCCTCGCATCAGCCGTCATCCGCATTCTGCGTCCACTGGTGCGCATTTTCCTGCGAAATGGGCTTCCCTATGGCGTCTTTGCGGATCTGGCCCGCTGGGTCTATGTAGATGTCGCCCGCAAGGAGTTCGGCATCGCGGGCCGCAAACAGACCGATTCGCGGGTATCGGTGATCACCGGCCTGTCCCGCAAGGAGGTGCGCCGCTTGCGCCAGATGACGCCGCCCACCAACACCGAAGCGGCTGAGCGGTACAATCGCGCTGCCCGGGTCATCGCTGGCTGGCGGCGCGATGCGGACTTCCACACCAAAAGCGGCAGACCGGCAAGCCTGCCACTGGATGGGGAAGCCATGAGCTTCAGCCGACTGGTCCAGCGCTACAGCGGCGACGTTCCCCCCCGGGCGATCCTGGATGAACTGGTCCAGGTGGGGGCCGTATCCCACACCAGAGACGGCCGGCTGCGCCTGTCCGCAGGCGCCTATCTGCCGGCGGGCGATCCCACCAAACTACACAACATTTTGGGAACCGACGTCGCCCTGTTAATCGACACCATTGACCACAACACACGGCCGAACACCTCACCGCGCTTGCAGCGCAAAGTGGCCTATGACAATATATCCACCGAGGCCCTTGAAAAATTGCGCTCCATGTGCGGTCGCGAAGGACAACGTCTACTGGTCAAATTGGACAAGGCCTTGTCACGGGAGGATCGTGACGCCAATCCCGATGCGGGCGGGACGGGCCGCCATTATGTGGGTGTGGGTGTCTATTACTTCGAACAACCGGTCGATAAATCTGCCGCATCCCCTGACGGCACCTCGGATGAAGGAGAATAAGATGCTTCCATTTAGAACACTATTTGGCATCCTGGCGATTGTTTTACCACTCCTGTGCCTGGGATGCGGCGGTGGCGGTGAATTGACCGCATCTGGTGGCATCGGTGGATCGGGAAACCTGGACACCAGTGTCGGGACGGTTTCCGCCGTGGGCAGCATCACGGTCAACGGCGTCACGTTCGAGACCGACACGGCAACCGTCATCATCGACGACCAGACAGCTCCGGACGACAGCGGACTGCGCGTCGGCATGGTGGTCGAGGTGCGCGGCACCATCAATGCTGACGGGGTGACCGGCAGCGCCGAAACCGTGGACGTGACCACTGCCATCAGTGGCCCGGTGGAAGCCATTACCAGCGGCACCTTGACCCTCCTCGGGCAGACCGTCCTCATCGACGCCCAGACCCTTTTCGATGCCGAAACCATAGCGCCGCCGTCCATAGATGGGCTCGAGGTGGGGGACCTCATCGCGGTTAGCGGTCTACCCCAATCCAATGGTGGCATACGCGCCACGCGCATCGAAAAACAGGATACCGGCGATGCCAACCTTCAGGTCACCGGCTTTGTCAGCAACCTGACGGCGATCACCTTCACCATCGGAAACCTCACCATCGACTACGGCCAAGCGGCGTTGGAGGACTTCGACGGCCAGGCGCTGATGGCGGGCAATTACGTGGAGGTCCGGGGTTCACTGAACAGCGGCAACGTGCTCCTCGCAGAGCGGATAAAACGCCAGGAGCGCGACTATGACGATGGGGAACTCGCTGAATTCGAGGGGGTTATCAGCGCTGCAGATGAACCGGTCTACACCATGGTGACCGCAGTGGGACCGGTGACATTTCGAATCGGCCCCAACACCCTCTTTGACGAGGGAAGTCCAATGGACCTGATCATCGGTGCCGAGGTGGAGGTCGAGGGCGAGTTCAGCGGCGACATCCTTGGGGCCGAGGTTATCGAAGTGGAAGCACTGACGGACCCAGACGATAGCGACGCTGATGATGTCGATGTCGGTGACAGTGATGATGAAAGTGATTTGGATGGCGATGACTAGGGGCCCGTCGGCAGTTCTTGAATTCGGCGCAGATTGCAGTGGTTGAGTTGTGGTGGAACCCATCGTGCAGACAACCGGATGGGATCCACCTCAGAAAAGACGTGTGAACCATATGCTGCCGACAGCAGATCATCCCTATTTTTGATAGGTCGCACTTCACTGACGGCGCCACCAACTGTATCGTCAGCGTTAGATCGTTCTCAAATCAGTGATGCAGAAGTTCATATTTCTTGGATTCGATCATCTCTTTTACGATATCGACGATGGATTCTGGGGCAGAATATTCGGGATAACTGCGATAAAGGGCCATTGAACGTTCGATTTCATCGATCTCTTCCAAATAATGCTTAACGTCTCGAGTGAGCAAGGGGCTACATCGGCCGCCCGCAAACTGCATGCGGTCTGGGTCAATCCAGTTGTCGCGGATATCGGGCCCTATCAATGTTGCGCAGCGGCAATGGTTTTTGGGGTTCACCAGTCCACAATTCTTCAGCATGAAATGGTTTATTTTTCGCCTTGCCCTTGAAAGTCGTTTGCGAAATGCTGTTTTTGTAATCCCCAGAATCGTGGCAGCTTCCTCACCCGACATTTGAAAGAATTCTCCCAGAACCAAGACGATCCGAAGATTTTTTTCCAGGCATTGCAGCATACCCTGCAAACAGGTGATCCGAACCTCTTGTTCCAGCAGCCGCTTTGTCGGCTCGTCAATGGAATGCTGATCAAATGTAGGATCTGTTCGATAGCCCAATTCTTCCCAATATTCAAAAGTCAGATCATATTCTTTAAACTTGTACTTCTTGATGTTGAGCAAGTGGTTCACAGCAATTCTGTAATACCAGGTTGAAAATTGGCTGCTGCCTCTGAAGTCACTGAGATGGGTAATAATCTTTATCAAAATCTCCTGAGTGGCATCCTCCGCATCTGAAGGATAACCGGTCATCCGCAGAGACAGCTTGTAAATGTGATTCTGGATCTGTTCAATCAGTTTATTCAGGTCCTTCCTGCTGCCTTGTTGGGCCATAAAGGCAAGGTGCTCGACATTCTCATTCATATCGCAACACTCCGTCTCCTGTTCTATCCATACTTGTTGCAAAGATGGGTGTCACAGCCCTTTTAGCTTCGGTGAATACCTAACATTCATCTGGTCAACTAAACGCAACGAAACGATTTTGAATGCAGACAACGTTTCGGCATTTGCGGCAAAAATAAAGGTGCAAACTTAGCAAGAGACCCCCATAGAGGAGTAAAAAGAGTATCAGTACCACGGAATTAGACGATATCCAATAAACGGGGAGTATCAAGATCCCATAAAGGACGATGACAAACAATACTTTTTCATAGATATTCAGATGACCATTGCGATTTTTCGAAATGATTTTTTTCACGATGGACGGGTGCAATTGAAGACAATCACCGGCAACATGCAAATGGGGACATCTTGGGCAGACCGTATACCGAATTAAGAGCAAAATCCCAACATATGCATACAGGAAATAGGCAATCGCAAGTACCGGGCTGTGCAGATAGAGCCCATATGTTGCAATGAGAACCCCGCCATTGAAAGATAGCTGTGCATACATTTTTTCTTTAAGCGTAAACCCGCAAACAGACTTACAGCCATTCGCCTTCATTCCCCTCTCCTATCATATGAATTCCGTTAATACAGCGAACCTTTAGGGTTCGTCCTGCCTTTATAGACAAAATTCATCCAGGAATGTGACATGAAATTTAAGATTGGCGAAAGCGGGCTCGCTAAATATTTCATAAGTATTTGTAATTAAATAAAATAAGTTACTTCAGCGTCGTCAATAGGGATAGGTCGTTGACCTCATAAGTCCATCACGGCGCTGGTGGGGCCTCTGCTCGTGAGAGGGATTCTGTCAGATAGAAATTTGCCAAGTCGTGATTATGGTTTGGATTGCGACGCGGAAAGTCTTTTTCGCACATACCAACGGGATAGCCAACTGACGTAAATGCTTTAATTGATTAGGGACAACATGTGGCATGTCTAGTTGGACACGTTGCAGGTGGCGGTGTTGAACCATCGACAATCTGCATCGGCCACCTGTGGAGATTCAAGAATCTTGAAGCAGCGGAAATTGAAGCACTCAGCCGCGAGGCATTGCGCAACGATTACGGCCACCGGGCATGCCTTGTTCCTGCAGGGAGATCCGGCCGACGAGATGTCTCTGATCCAGCGTGGCCGCGTGAAGCTTACCAAAGTACTTGAAATCGGAAAGCGACGTCCAGAGCACTATAAGGAGATCGAATCAATGAGCTATTTCTTGAAAGTCACCGAGTCCGGAGAAGGGAATGATCAACTACAGAAATCCTATGATATGCTGCAAGCGATGTTTCAGACGGTTCCAAAGGTGTTTGTGGCCCAGAGTATCCGCCCGGACCTATTGGCGCCGATCGTTCAATATGTCAACCGCTTGATGATCGAGACCCATGCACTGCCACGGCGTACCAAGGAACTAATAGCCGCCCATGTCTCCAAGCTGAATGCCTGTGCCTACTGAGTGGACGCCCACAGCGCCATGGCCATGGCGCAGGGCTTCACCCAGGAGCAGGTTCAGAGCATCCTGGAAAACATCGACGGTTCATCCCTCATCGACGACAAAACCAAACTGATCCTTCACTTATCAGAAACCATTACCCGCAACGCCTATAAAATTCACGAAGGCACTCTGCAAGAGCTGCGGGACCATGGCTGTACCGACGAGGAGCTTTTCGAAGCCATCGCCGTTACATCGCTTTTCAATTTCATGGATCGCATGGCCGACGCACTGGGAGCGCCTGTCGAGAACTTTCAGGAAATGATGCAGCAGATGGGCGACAACTGATTCAAATCAAGGGGGCGGTTATTTCCACGGCAGGGGTTGCCCATTAACTCCCAGCCCGGATCGTAAAACCTTTCGCAATGTGATTGCGTGCAAAACAGATCATTAAAACGCCGGGAATGATGGACAGGACCGTCATCGCCATCACCAGGCCTATATCGGTTCTGAAGGAAAACAAGGTAGAGATTGCCATTCCAATCGGCTTGCCACTGGTCACTGTCAATACGCGCGCGAAGACGATCTCCACCCAGGAGAACATAAAGCAGAAGAACGCGGCCACGGCAATCCCCGGGGCCATCAGCGGAATCATTATCCTGACAAAAAATCGGAGGAACGAATATCCGTCGAGAAGGGCGGTTTCATCGAACTCTTTGGGGATCGCGGAGAAGAAGCTTTCCAGCACCCAGATCGAAATGGGGACATTGAAGGCGCAATGCGCCAAGGCAATGCCGAGGGGCTTGTTGACAAGGTCTAATTGTAAAAAAATCAGGAATACGGGTAGGACCATGACCACGGGGGGCGTCATTCGCACGGCCAAGAAACCGAAAAACAGATGTTTATCCCCCACAAAAGTATACCGTGAAAAAGCGTAGGCGGCCAACAGGGCGACCGGAATCGTGATGAGGATGTTCAAGGTCACATAGGCGATGGAATTTAGGATGGCACCCGTCAGAACGGGATTTTGAAAAATACGAATGTAATTGGAGAGCGTAAATTCTCCGACGGGCGTTGCTCCGCCGCGTAGGGTCACATGGAGACTGACGGACACAAGGGGCAGCAATGGCAGGAAAAGGAAAAGAATATAGATGGTAGGGGGTAACCACCGAAAGTGCAGCGGCTTTTTTAAAATCAGACCCGTCAACTTTGGTTTGCCGACAAGTTGGGGAACCAGCGTATTGAATAGATAAACCAACGGCATGCAGAGCGCCAGGCTGACAAGGGTAACGATGCCGCTGAGGATGAGGATCACCGGGCCTGAACTGGAAATACCTTCCAATACCCATTTGGCCAGCGGTGGGTTGATGTAATGATAGAAAATGCCATTCAGAAACATGAGCAGCATGGTGTTTTGACCCAGCCAAACAATCGTCTTCTGGGCACGGGTCATTCTGGAAAGCAATAGAATGAGGGCGCAACCGGCAATGGCGGTAAAGGGAAAGAGCAGAAAATGGCCATATGAAGCAAACATGATGACCACATAGTTGTACACATGGAAATTAAAAGGCCCATCGTTTAATTGGTAGGTGAAGAGGACGGCCAGAAAGGCGATGACGGCTGCCGGCAGCAATCGTTTAATGGATACCTTCCCCACCAAAAATCGCCGCCGTCTAAGAAGGATGCCCAACAGATAAAAGGCGTAGAGGGTGATCGCCCCATGGATGAAGAGATAGTTCCAACCGACAATGCGACCCTTCAGCGGATTAAAGATATCGAGCTTCAAGTTCAGCCAGTACCCAGCCACGTAAAAGAGCAACGCAGCGATAAGGATTTTCAGGTCGGACGTCTTCAAATAGCGGAAAGCGGCGTAGTGGACGATTTCCACCCCGATGATCATCAGCAGGAACCAGGACGGAACACAGAAGGAGGGAAGCCCGAACACGGTGAAGACAGTGCCCCTGAAATAACCCACCAGGCTGGGCAGGGGCAAGCCAAAGAATTTCCCCTCGAAAAAGAGCGGCGGAATCATCATTACCAGCGTTAAAAAGATGAACGGCAGGAGACGCGTGGTAAAACAGCGATCGATGAATTTAGCGACCGGCCAATCGACAACCTCCTCCTTGGCCACATAGCCAGCCAGGACGGCAAACAGCAGCATATGAAAGGAGTAGATAAATTTATACAGGCTCATTCCGGCCGGATTTTTCAGCAACATGAGCTCTTCGACAAAGTGTCCCATAAAGACCAAGGCGATGGCGTAAAAGCGCGCAATATCAATGGTCGCGATTCTTTTTGTGGGTACGACGGCCGTCATTCACTCATCCTTGATCGTGCATCTATCGTCTAAGGCCGGATCCTCATGCCGGTTTGCGTATCGCCACCACCATCTTCTCACGCATCTTGCGCGATTCGTGGGCGGCAAGCGCTTTTTTGAAGGCCCACGATAAGGTGAGGATCATAATGAAATAGATCACGGCCCTGGCCGATGCCGGGCCATAATCCTGCGAAACCACCTCCTGCCCCAATTCCATCGCCAAAAACGTGGTCGAACTGCCGGGCCCGCCGGCATTGAGGCGGAAGGGTTCCACAAAGACCATGAAGCTGTCGATGAACCGCAGCAGCAGCGCCATGATCAATACGGCCTTCATTTTGGGCAGTTCTATGTAACGGAAGGTGTTCCAACGGGAAGCGCCATCAACGGCAGCGGCTTGGTAGAAGGCCGATGGGATGGTCGTCAGGCTGGAGTAGCAGAGCAAGACCACAAGACTGGTCCAATGCCAGACATCCATTAGCACGATCGCCGCCCAGGTGGGAATGATCTTCAATGTCCAACCGGCGCCAAAGGCGAGCGCCAGAAAAACATGCCAAATCATCGCGATCATGTTCCAGGGTACCAATAACGGCAGCGACATACAAACCAAACATAGCGCACTTAGCGCCCCTTTTTTGGGGATGGTCACCGCAATGGCGATGCCCAATGGGATTTCAATGGTTAAAACGATGGCCGAAAACAGCATGCTGCGACCGAAGGTCTCCCAAAAACGGATGGAACCCAGTACATCCCGATACCAATCCAAGCCCACCCAAACCTTGGACTTGATGTGAAACACATCAAAGAAGGAGTATTGCGCAACCATCATCAATGGCAAAACCGCCACAAATCCAAGCAGAACGATGGCGGGCAATAGAAACAGCCAAGCCTTGTTATTTCTTACCTTTGCCATGGCCCATCACTATGCTTTGGCGCACGCAACGATCGACGTAAAGCGGCCAATCTCCTTCGGTATGACTGGTGGCGATGGGGTCGCGTAGACGCCATCCAGGACACCGCCGGCCGCTGCATTTTATTCAGGTGGCAGCCGTCTGGAACGATCAGGAGATCGATGGCGGGAGGGGTGTGGAACCCGTAGGCCGGCAGCATTGTAAAGCCGCCACGTGCTTGAACGGGTTTTCCGGTCTCGCCGACCAGGAACACCGTCAAGGGATCGGCTTCGCTGATCCGAGAGGCGGTCGAGAACACCTCAAAAGGTCCGGCGACGTCGAGAACGTCCGTTTGGTCGTAGCGGTAAATGCCGACCTCCATGCCGAATTCGCTCCCGTCTGCCTACAGGTGAATGTTCAAATTGAGGTGTCGTTCCTGTTGGAGCTGCAACAGATCGGTCCTGAGCCTGCGCCAGTATGCGTGATCCTCGCTGAAGAGCACCTCTTCGAGGCGGGGCTTCAGATCGGAGTAGTGATGCGCCAATATGCCTTCTACATTTTGCCAGTTGCTGTCTGACCGACGCTGAATGCTCAGGCCGTAAACCCAGATGGTGTTGGCCAACCCGGCCACTGAGTCGATAACTGCCGGAACATCCGTGATGTAGGGGATGACGGGGCAGAGCAAGACGGACGAATTGACACCCGCCGACCTCAACTGCCGCATGGCCGCGATCCGCCGCTCCGTGTCGATAGTCTTGGCCTCGAAGCGTTCGCGAACCTGATTGTCGGTGAAGGCAATCGAGAAGCTCACCGTGGGCGCCTTCATCTTCTGCAGTACGTCCAGGTCCCTTAGCACCAGATCCGACTTGGTCAAAATGCTGACCGAAAACCCATTTTTCTGGAGTAGTTCAAGGATCTTGCGGGTCTGTAGATGGTTCGCTTCACAGGGTTGATACGGGTCCGTTTCCCAGCCCATGTAGATCGCCTGGG
>JASJCL010000002.1 GCA_030066015.1 Desulfosarcinaceae bacterium
GGCGATCAGGGCCCGCTCATCCGGACGCAGACTCTCAATGCCACCGGTGGAGATTTTCGGCGGCAGGTGGAAAGGGAGGTTGAGGCCGATCAGATCCAGTCGGTTTTCCTGGACAAAATCCAAGATGGGACGATACAGATCATAGTCGAAGCGCCAGTTGGCATACCAGTGGGTCAGCTCGAGAAAGCGCTGTGTCTCCAGTTCGCCGGCGGACCATCGGTCCAATATCGGCTGATAGGTGTGATCGAACATCTCCATCCCCACCTTGACCCGAGCGCCCCTGGCCACCAAGGCGGTAAGGATACGCAGCTGAATCTCGTGATGCTCGTTGCTGGTGTGGCGCTCGCCCACGTAGACGACGCTGGCATCGGAAAGGCGATCGATGAGGGTGTCGAAGTCGATCTCATCCGTGGCGGCGGTGGCAATGATGGCGCCCTGGGAGAAGCGCAGCTCCTCTGCTGGCATTTGCAGGGTTTTCTGGGGCACAGCACAGCCTCCGATGAATAGGGTTGCGAGAATGGCGATGGCAAACGCTGCCGTTAAAGGCGGGTTATGGCGTCGTATATGGCCCATGGGGTGCGGTCCTCTGCTGCCGTTGGTTCGACATGTCGTCTTTTTAATGGGTCGGACAGATGTTCACCGGCTTGGGAATGGAACGTGCGAGGTGATTATGCGGTTGACCCAAAATCCACTCTTTCGTCGTACCATCACTCCTTGGTACGACTCCACAGCGGCCTGTATTATCGTATTGATATTCACCCTGTTGGTGGCAGGCTTCAGTTTCGTGGGAATCAATGTGGCCGAAGGGGAACCTGCGTTCAGGGCCTATGTTTGGCTGCCCCTGCTGCTGTTGCTGCTGAGTCTGGCCGTTAGCGCTTCGACCCTTTTACGCCTGGTCCAGCGTCTGCAAGGGCACTATGAGGATGGGTAGGGCGCCCCTGACGCGCCCCGCCGCGATTATTGACTGGAAAGAAAGGCATCGAAGCTCATCTTTTCGTACGATTCCGTATTGATGAACTTGAGGATGTTGAGCATGTCTTTGGGTGGGATATATCCGGGCCGGTTGCTGATTCTATCGCCGTTGGCGCGCAGAAACCAGGTACTGGGCAAGCCTTGCACATCATAATCCGCCGCCCGCTTGGTCTCCTTGTCTGAATTGACTTTCATGGCGATGAAATTGCGATTGAGGTAGGCGATCACGGCAGCATTGGTGAAGGTCTCATCATCCATGACCTTACAATACTTGCACCAATCGGCGTAGAAATTGAGAAAGCCTTTCTTCCCCTCGCTTTGCATGCGGGCTTTGCCCTCATCATAGTCGTACCACCGGACACCGTCTGTGGCCAAGGCCGATGGGCCTAGCACCGCCGACAATAGAAGCCCCCCCAGTATCACGCCTGTAAGAAACCGTCCGCTCCCCATAGCTTTAAAACCTTTCCGGCCGCAACCGCCGTCGCTCCTTATGCCATTGCACACCCATTCATACACTGAGGATCGATAATCGATTCGTCAATAGCAATACACCCATCAGCATCAGCAGGACCCCAGCTGTTAGGTTGACATAGCGGATAAACCGCTTGGCCTTTTTTATGAAGGCGAGGACCAGATGGATGAATATCGATAGCACCAGGAAGGGGATTGCCAGACCGAAGCTGTATACGCTCAATAGCGCGATGCCTTGCCAAACCGTTTCCGAATTTGCAGCGATGACGAGGATCGAACCCAGCGTCGGCCCGATGCAGGGACTCCAGCCGGCACCAAAGGCCATCCCCACGACGAAGGTTCCGAACAGGTGCAACGGTTTCTCCTGGATATGAATCCGTTTTTCGAAATCAAGTCCCTTGATGCGCACAAGGCCGGTGAGGTGAAGGCCCATTATGAGGATCAAAATACCACCGGCAATACGGATGGCGTCCTTGTATCCCCCGATAAGTCCCCCCATCAGCGAAGCAGATGCCCCCAACAACACGAAAATGGCCGAAAAACCTAGCACAAATGCAAGGGTTGAGAACATGACCTTGCGGCGGATGGTCGTTGTGGGCGAGTCGGTGAGCTGATCGAGGGAATATCCAGTGATGAACGTAAAATAGACCGGGATCAGCGGGAGCACGCATCCCGAGAAAAAGGAGAGAAACCCGAAGGCCAGAGCAGCCGGATAGGTCACACTTTGAGCAAACATGGTGCGGCGAATTCTACCTGATTATCAGTTGGGGTTGTGCGGCCATTGCGCAGTGTCATTTAATGACCCAAAATTTGGGCCATGGTTACATATCACCTGGCTTGTCCCGGCCAGCAGGCGATGCGTGTGCCAACCCAATTGTCGTTCCGAATAGTGGTTATCGCCTGGTGGCGCATGCCTTCTCGCTCAGCTGGGCCTGAAATCGCTCAATCATCATGTCGCCCAGTTCCTTGGACCTTATGGTGGCCGCCTCCACCGCATTGATCATGGTGGTTCGCAGCCCCCCTTTTTCCAAGGTATGCAGGCCGGCGATGGCGGTGCCGCCGGGAGAGGTCACCGAATCCTTGAGCTGACCGGGATGGGTGCCCGTCTCAAGGAGCAGCTTGGCTGCGCCCAGAACAGTCTGGCTGGCAAGGAATTGGGCGTCCTGACGGGAGAGTCCCACCTTGACACCGGCATCGGCCAACGCCTCCACAATCATGAAGATGTACGCCGGTCCGCTGCCACTTAAACCGGTAACAGCGTCGAGGAGTTCGTTTTCCTTTAGGAAAACGCATTTGCCCACTGAATTGAAGATGTCCATGGCCAGTTGAATATCATCGGGATTGGCGTGCTGGCCGGCGGCGATGGCGGCCGCACCCTCGTTCACCGCGACGGCCACGTTGGGCATCACCCGGATCAAGCGAAGATCCTTGTTGAGGCAATTTTCGATCGCCACCATGGGCACGCCTGCGGCAATGGAGATGATGAGCTTATCCATACTCAGATGATCCGCCGTCTCCAGCAGGACTTGAGCCATGATCTGGGGCTTGATGGCATAGATGATGATGTCAGCCCGCTGAACCACTGCCACATTGTCGGTGGTGGTTTGGATACCATAAGTGGCCTTCAGCCGTTCCAGTTGGTCTTCGCGGATATCGGAACAGATAATGTTTTCCGGTGCTGAGGATCCCGACACGATAAGACCATTGATGAGGGCTTCACCCATATTGCCGGAGCCGATAAACCCTATTTTCTTGCTGTTCAGCAGCACGTTGTGCCTCCCTGGAAATCGGTGGTTGAAGGGAATCGGGGCTTGTCAGGTAGCGACCGCATCCGATGGCCGCTGCAACAGTATCCCCTATGGCTCCAACCCAGTGAAGTCAAGTGAAATATGGCGGTTTCGGTAAGATGGCAGCGATGGCACACGCATCGGCAGAGCGGATGGCCATTGGCAACACCGCGCCCAAACGGTTCCGCCAAATCGTGAAGGTTGGTGCGGTGCCGTCCGTGATCGATGGCCACGGGGATGGGCGTCCCACTGCTGGCAGTGGTGATGACCGTTTCAGGGGAGATGGCGCTCTCCCTGCCGCCCGCTTCAGATCTGCGTGCCCGCTCAGCGGGATGGGTCCACAATCCCGTTGACCCAGCATCCCATCGCAACCAGATTTCCCTGATTGCGGGCGTACGACGGTGGCTGGCCTCCTCAGGACTTCCTGAATCCTCCGCTTCACCGACGAGATCGCTCCCCACCGGTTCCTGCCGATGGAGAACCCCGATTGCCATTGCCAGTGATTACGGCCCCCATGGGCGGCAGCGTTGCCGATCTGTCTTCGGAAAAGAGCTTGACTATTGCCCCCGAATTTATTTACTTTTGCCATTATTGACGATAGGTTATTCGGCTCTAAGGACCTTTTTTTCTTCCAGGAATTGGTCAAAAGCAGCCTGACGCTGGAAGTACACACCATAGATAAAGGATACCGCCTCCCTAATGTTCATCATTGGATATTTCCTTTTGGCAGTGGCCAAGGTCCTGAATTTTGTTTTAATAATATTCATGTGGCTGGTCATTGCGCGGGCCGTTCTCTCCTGGGTAAGCCCCGATCCTTTCAATCCCATCGTGCGCTTTATCAACAATGTCACTGAGCCGATCCTCTATCCGATACGGTCCAAACTGCCTGTGAATCTGGGGGGGCTCGATCTATCGCCCATCGTCGTATTTATGGCGATTATTTTCCTGCAAACTTTTCTAGTGCCCATTCTGCAGCGAATGGCGGTGGGCCTCATCTAAACCATGTGACCCGTAGCTAGGCTCGACAGCGGCCTCACTTCGGAAACCTTCGGACCCTGTCGCGTCAACATCCGCACCCTTTGTTTTTCGAAAGCAAGGTGAAGACCGATGAAGATGACGCCTTTGGAAATTCAACAACAGCAGTTCAAAGTCCGCTTGCGCGGCTTCGACGTCCGCGAGGTGGACCATTTCTTGGAGCGCGTGGCGGACAGTGTCGCCGATCTGCGCGATGAGAACAAACAGCTTCACGAGGATCTGCGGCGGCTAAAAATGGAATTGCAAGGGTATAAAGAGCGCGAGGAAACCTTCAAACGCGCCATGTTCAACTCTCAGACAGTCCTGGAACAGATGAAGGACAACGCCCGCAAGTCGGCCGACATCATCATTGCCGATGCCGAAACCAAGGCCGAGAAGATTCTCAATCGGGCCCATAATCGGCTCTCCCAACTCCATGAGGACATCGCCGAACTCAAGCGTCAGCGCATCCAGATCGAGGTACAATTACGTGCCGTCATCGAGGCACATACCAAGCTCCTCGACATCGGCAAAGAGGGGTCCGATGCCCTGGATGCCGAAGACGACAAGATTCAATATTTAACCACCTCCAAATAGCGCCTCCCTTTACAACCACACTGCACCGGCGTCTCCCGCGCCTCCTTCCGTTCACGATTGGCTTTGGGGCTAAAGCCTTTCCCCAAAAGGTCGATGTGTTAGATGATTCCGCCGGCATGTGGACGCCCGTGTTGGGCACGACATCAGCAGCCGCTCATGCCAATCCAGGCAACTTAGCACCACCGACTTCTCACGCCAGATTCAAGGGAGAGGCCCATGGCAAAGATTGATGCCTTTTTCAAACTGATGCATGACAGCAAAGCATCGGATCTCCATCTGTGCGCCGGTCAGCCACCGGCGTTGCGGATTCACGGTGACATTGAGCGCGTCAAGTACAAGACGCTCAGCAGTGACGAACTGCGCAGCATGCTCTACGAGATCACCCAAGAGGATAAGATCAAGGTGTTCGAAGAAACAGGTGACGTGGATTTCGGATATGAAATTCCCGGCCTGGCCCGCTACCGTGCAAACTTTTTTATGCAGAAAAACGGCATCGGGGCCGTTTTTCGTGAAATCCCCAGCTCCATCATGACCACCGAGCAGCTTGGCCTGCCGTCGGTGATCTCCAAACTGGCCAGTCTGCCCCGCGGGCTTGTCCTCGTGACCGGTCCCACCGGTAGTGGTAAATCGACCACGCTGGCAGCCATCATCGATGAGGCCAACCGCACCCGCAGTGACCACATTATCACCATCGAGGATCCCATCGAGTTCGTTCATCAGAGCCGCGGCTGCATCGTCAACCATCGCGAGCTGGGGCTGCACACCAAGAGCTTCTCGGCCGCCCTGCGCGGCGCGCTGCGTGAGGATCCCGACATTATTCTGGTCGGCGAGATGCGGGACTTGGAAACCATCTCTCTGGCCATCGAGGCGGCCTCAACCGGCCACCTGGTTTTCTCCACCCTGCATACCACCAGCGCGGCCCGCACGGTGGACCGTATCATTGAGGTTTTTCCTGCCGAGGAGCAGGGGCAGGTGCGATCCACGCTGGCCGATGGTATCCGCGCCATCGTCTCCCAGACCCTCTTCAAACGCATCGATCGTCCGGGGCGGGTACCGGCGCTTGAGATCCTCATCGCCACACCGGCGGTGCGCAATTTGATCCGCGAATCCAAATCCCATCAGTTGCCCTCCATGATGCAGACGGGACGCAAATACGGCATGCAGCTCCTCGATGAAGCCATCATGGAGCTGTATAACAAGGGCTGGATCAGTGCCGACGACGCCTATTTGAAAGCAAACGACAAGGCCCGCTTCCGTCCCATGCTGAAAAGTCCACCTACGGATTTTACGGAGGCCTGATCTTGATGGGTCAGCAACAGGAACCCTGGCGGCCGCGGGCAAGGGCCGTATTCACCGCAATTATTCGGTTCATTGAGGCGTACCTATGAAAAAGCAGGAGATCGACTATATCCTGACCCGAATGCTGGACTCTCACAGCAATGTCTCCGACTTGAATCTTACGGTGGGAAAGCCCCTTCAGGTGGAGAGCTCCGGCACCCTCGTACCCGTGGATTTCAAACCCGTCATCGGCGAACTGACGCCCTATCAAACAGAGCTTTTTGCGCTCAACCTGATCAATGGCGATCGCCGACTCACCGAAGCGCTGCTCAGCGCCGGCTCCTGCGACCTCTCCTACACCCTGCCGGGAAAGGCGCGCTTCCGCGTGAATATCTTTTCACAGGGCAGCGGGCGCTACTCCATCGTCCTGCGAAGGCTCGAATCCAAGGTTCCCACCATCCGTGACATGAAGCTGCCGGAGTCCTTTTTTGACGTGTCCAAGGAGCTCAATGGGATCGTTTTTGTGACCGGTGCCACGGGTTCTGGTAAATCGACCTCTCTGGCGGCCATCCTCGAGGAGATCAATGAACATAAATCGGTGCATGCGGTCACTCTCGAAGATCCCATTGAGTATCAACATCCCCACAAGAAGGCGACCTTCAACCAGCGGGAGTTGGGGCAAGATTTCGACACCTTCAGCAACGGACTCAGGGCCGCCTTACGCCAGGCACCCAAAGTGATTCTTGTGGGTGAGATGCGCGACCGCGAAACCGTAGAGATCGGGTTGAGCGCCGCCGAAACCGGCCACCTTGTGCTGACCACTCTGCACACCGTCGACGCCGGACAGACCATCAACCGCATCCTTGGTATGTTCAGCATCGAGGAGGAGAAGCAGATTCGCATCCGTCTCGCCGATACGGTCCGCTGGGTCATCAGCCAGCGCCTTCTCCCTAAAGTGGGCGGTGGGCGCGTGGCTGCCTTCGAGGTGTTGCGCAGCAACATCCGCGTCAAGGACGCCGTTCTCAACGGCGAGTCGGAGGGCAAGACGTTCTATGACATCATGCAGGCTGGCCGCCCCTTCGGCATGACCACCTTCGATGACCACATCGTGGGTCTGTACGAGCAGGGCCTCATCACCCAGGAGACGGCGCTGGCGTTCGCTTCGCACAAAGGCGTCGCCGGCCGCGGGATCGACAGCGTCAAGAGCGCCCGTGGCGAGGCCACCACCGATATCGACAATCTGGAGATCGATCGCGCTTGGGACAAAAGTTGAAACCAGGACCGCAGCCTGAATTTAGCCTGCACGAAAGGACAATCGCATGGAAGTCTTCTGTGAGTTCTGCCAATACAAAATCACCATCCCCGAAGGCAAAATTCCGCCGGGCAAGAGCGCCCGCGTGACCTGCCCTCAGTGCAAGGAGAAGATCGTCGTTAACGCACCGGCCGAAACCCCTCCAGCCGCCATGGAGGAGGATGTCTTCGAGGACTTTTTCAGTTTCACCGAAGATGAGGAGTTGGGGGAATCCGAGGACCAAAAGCCCTTCGATTTTGTTGAGGAGGAGGGGAAGACGGCCCTGCTCTGTGAATCGGACCCTGAAATTCTCGCCCAGATCAGCCAGGTACTGGAGGTGTTGGAGTACAACATCACCGTGCCGAAAAGCAGCCGCGACGCCCTAAAAAAGATGCGCTATCATGGGTACGACATCGTCATTGTGAATGAGATATTTGATACCCAAGATCCCGACATCAACGGTGTCCTCATCTACTTGGAGCGGCTGAACATGGAGGAGCGCCGCAACTTGTTTGTCACCCTGCTGAGCAGCCGCTTCCGCACGATGGACCAGATGGCCGCCTTTCAGAAGAGCGTCAACATTGTCGTCAATTTGAACAACATCCAAGATTTTGATAAGATCTTGCGACGTTCGCTGGCGGACCATGACCTTTTCTACCGCATCTTCAGGGAGTGCCTGCCCCATTGACCCAACGCTCATCCTACACTTGCAGCATGTATCGCGACGAGATGCAGCTGCTCTGCCTGAAGCGTCGCCTGACAGAGGAATCCCTCAGCGCCGACGAACGCCGCGACCTGGAATCTGAGATCGAGGCCCTGGAGCGCCGCATGGGACTTGATTGAACATCCACTTGTCAACGGCGTGTCGGAGGGGGGCAGATGTTGAAGGCGCTCATCCATCCCGTGGACAGCGACCTGTTTCTGATCGAATTGAGACCGCCCCTGCCGGGTTTCGAGGCCTTTATCAGTGCCTGGCTCGTAAAGGGGGGCACCACCTACCTAGTGGATGTTGGCCCTGCGGTGACGGCACCCCATCTTTTGATGGCCCTGGATGAGTTGGGCGTACAACATCTGGACGCCATCTATCTGACCCATATCCACATCGACCATGCCGGCGCCATCGGACAGATCGCTGAGGCTTTCCCCGAAGCGCCCATAGTCGTGCACCCCAAAGGCATCGATCACTTGGTGGATCCCGCCCGACTATGGGAGGGCACCTTAAAGACCCTTGCCGATACGGCCCGGGCTTACGGCCCTTACCTTCCAGTGTCCAGAGCGCGTTGCGTGCCTGCGGAGGGGGATCTTCCCGGCAATCTGGCGGCGATTGCCACCCCGGGCCACGCGCCTCACCACATCAGTTACCTGGGGGCGGTCGGGCTCTTTGTGGGCGAGGCGGGTGGGGTTCGCCTCGATCTCCCCAATGGTGACACATATCTGCGGCCCGCCACGCCACCGCGCTTTATCGCCGACATCTATCTGAGCAGCATTGCCGCCGTGGAGGCCTTGCACCCGAGAAGGCTCCTCTACGGGCACTATGGTGCGACGGAAGATGTCCGCTTCCTGACCCGTCACGCTGACCAAATTCGGCGTTGGATGGAAGTTGTGGCAACGGTGTGGGAGCGGAATGAAAGAACTGCCGACGGCGGAGTGGTTGATCGCTGTTTGGCACAGCTGCTGGCGTCGGATGAGGATCTTCGTGGGCTGGGGTGTCTCAACGCACAGGCCCAGACGCGCGAACACGGTTTCTTACGGAACAGTATCCGCGGCATGCTGGGCGAGTTGACATCACGACTGGGGTCGTAATCCCTCAACAGCGGACCCGTCCTGCCCCCTGACTTCGCCGGATCGCGCTGCCGTTCTATCCGTCTGGCGTTGGAGTTCGGCGGCGATAATACGCAACCCTTCGAGGGTCAGATCTGGTTCGACAGCATCGATGCCGGCGGATGCCGTCCCCATCAACTTGGCGAGGCCACCGGTGGCGATAACCATGGGATCGCCGCCCATCTCCGCCCGCATCCGTTTAACCACCCCCTCCACGAGCCCGGCGTAACCGTAGATGATGCCCGATTTGAGGGCCTCGTTGGTCCCCTTGCCGATCACGTGTTCCGGCGGTTCAATAATTTCCACGCGCGGAAGCTTGCTGGCCTTCATGAAAAGGGCCTCGGCGGCCACCATGATACCGGGGCTGATAGCGCCGCCCAGATACTCTCCCTTGGGGGAGATGGCATCGAAGGTGGTCGCCGTGCCGAAGTCGATAATGATCATGCTGCGCTGATGTTTGTGATAGGCGCCCACCGCGTTGACGATGCGGTCAGCCCCTACTTCGTCAGGATTTGGCAGGCGGATGGGCATGCCTGTGTAGGATTTGGCGTTGACCCAATGGGGGGCATGTCCCAAATATTTACAGCAGAATGCATCCAGGATGGTTGCCATGGGAGGGACCACTGAGCTGATCACTGTCTGCCGAACGGCATCAACGCGAACGCCCGCGTTTGTGAAGAGACTCCCCACGAGCACGTTGTATTCGTCCTCGGTGGTATTCCGCTCGGTTCGAATGCGCCAATCATGAACCAGCTGGTCGTCAACGAAGATACCCATGACCGTGTTGGTGTTGCCCACATCGATTACCAGCAGCATGCCGACGGATTCCTTTCGTAACTGCGCTGGACAGATGACGCCCCATTGGGGGAACGAGGATCAGCGCGGTGTTTCAGCGTTGACGATGGCGTCCGTTACGCGGACCGTGCTGCGCGTATTGGCCACGTCGTGAACCCGCACGATGTGGGCGCCGCCTAGAATTGCGGCCGTAACGGTGGCCTGGGTCCCGGTCTCCACCTCGGGCGAATCGGCGGCGATATCTGCCACTTCGTCCGGTTTGACCAGATCGCGGATAAAGGCCTTGCGTGAGGCCCCCACGAGAATGGGGGTCTCCAGCGTCGTCAAACGGGCCAATTGCCTGAGCAATTCCAGATTGTGGGGAAATGTCTTCCCGAATCCAATACCGGGATCGAGGATGATCCGTTCCCGCTGGACGCCGGCCGTCACCGCCTGCTCAAGTGCGTCGCGGAGAAACTGGCTCACCTCTCCCATGAGGTTTTCATAGTGGGGCGACGCCTGCATGGTCTTTGGGCTACCCTGCATGTGCATGAGCACCAACGGCACCTCGGCCTCGGCTGCCACGGAGGCCATGTGCGGGTCTCCGTTCAGAGCGCTGATGTCGTTGATCATGGCGGCGCCGGCGGCGAGGGCGGCCTCGGCCACGGCCGCTTTTTTCGTGTCGATGGAGATGGGGACAGCCACGCTGGTCGCAAGCGCCTTGATGACCGGAACGACCCGTTCAATCTCGTCGGCGGTCGCCACCGGATCCGAGAAGGGGCGGGTAGATTCCCCACCGATATCGAGGATGTCGGCACCTTCAGCGACAAGGCGCTCCCCGTGGGTGATGGCCTGGTCTGGATCGTAAAAGCGGCCACCATCGGAGAACGAATCCGGGGTCACATTGACAACCCCCATGATGCGGGTGCGCTGCCCCAAGTGGAGCTTGTGGTGCTGCCATTGGAGAAGGTAGGACGCGCGGCGAGCGACAATCGACATATAGTACTCCTGAGGCGCTAGATGGCGAACAGGGCGCACCGCAATCGGCAAAGCGCCGTGCGCCCGCTTATCTCAATTGGCGTAGCAGGTGTGAATGGATCGGTCGGTGCCCTATCGCTCTGGGTCTTTGTCGGATGGCGGCAATGGGATTTCCCCGTCCTCGGTTTCCTCCTCCACGATATCCTCAGCCGTTGGGGAGGCCTCGCTCGCCGCGGATTCGGAATCCTCAGTCGCCGCGACTCGCTCCAAGGAAGCCGTTTCAGCGACCTCCTCCTCCTCAGACTCCTCGCTGATCTCTTTGGAGGGAAGGTCGATGTCGGGGTGCAGGGAGAGGATCAACTCATCCAACTCTTTTCCCATGACGGTCTCCTGTTCAAGGAGAAGGTCCGATAGCTTGTGCAGAATATCGATATGGTCTTCGAGGATAGTTTTGGCAGTTTTGTGGGCCGACGCGATCAGCCGAGAAATCTCATCGTCAATGCGCTGGGCCGTAGACTCTGAGTAGTCGCGGTGCTGGGCGATCTCACGTCCCAAAAACACCTGCTCCTCACCTTTGGCAAAGGAGAGGGGGCCCAGTTCCTCACTCATCCCCCAGTTGCGAATCATCTGCTGGGCCAGATCGGTGGCCTGCTTGATATCGTTGGAAGCACCCGTGCTGATGCGGTCGAAGACGATCTCCTCGGCAACTCGGCCGCCGTAGGCGACAGCCAGATCTGCTTCCAACTGGTCTTTGTACTTGAAGTCGCTTTCATCGGGAAGGAACCACGTCACGCCGGCCGCCCGACCGCGGGGAATGATGGTGATTTTGTTCACCACGTCCGCTTGGGGGAGAAAGCGCGCCACCAGGGCATGGCCAGCTTCATGGTAGGCCGTCGTTTTTCGGTCTTCGTCCTTGATCACCTTTGATTTGCGCTCAAGGCCCATATAGACTTTGTCCTTGGCATCCTCGAAGTCCGTCATCGTGACTTTTTCGCGGTTGCGCTTGGCGGCCAGCAGGGCGGCTTCGTTGACCAGGTTCTCCAGGTCTGCACCGGAGAAGCCCGGCGTGCCCTTGGCCAAAATCAGCGGGCTGACATCCCCCTCGATGGGAGTGCGCTTCATGTGGACCTTGAGGATTTTCTCCCGGCCCCGAATGTCAGGCAGGCTGACCACCACCTGACGATCGAAGCGTCCCGGACGCAGGAGGGCTGGGTCTAGCACGTCGGGACGGTTGGTGGCCGAAATGAGGATGACCCCTTCATTGGATTCGAATCCATCCATCTCTACCAATAGCTGGTTGAGGGTTTGCTCGCGTTCGTCGTGGCCGCCGCCAAGGCCGGCCCCGCGGTGTCGGCCAACTGCATCGATTTCGTCGATGAAAATGATGCAGGGGGCATTCTTTTTGCCTTGCACGAACAGGTCGCGCACGCGCGAGGCGCCTACGCCCACGAACATCTCCACAAAATCGGAGCCGCTGATGCTGAAGAAAGGGACGCCGGCCTCGCCGGCTATGGCCCGGGCCAAGAGCGTTTTGCCCGTTCCTGGAGGCCCCATGAGCAGGACGCCTTTCGGGATGCGGCCACCCAGGCGGGTAAATTTCTTGGGTTCCCTGAGAAACTCAACGATTTCGCCCAACTCCTCTTTGGCTTCGTCAATGCCGGCCACGTCAGCGAAGGTGACCTTCTCCTGGTTGTCTGACATGAGGCGTGCCCGGCTCTTTCCGAAGCTTAGGGCTTTTCCGCCACCGGACTGCATTTGACGCATGAAAAAGATCCAGACCCCGATGAGGACGATCATGGGAAACCATGAGACCAGAATGTTCATGTACCAAGGGGATTCCGCCGGCGGTTTGGCGGAGATCGATATACCGCGTTCGCGTAGCGTGCGAATCAGGTCTGCGTCTTGAGGGGCGTAGATTTTAAACCGTTCGCGGTTGGTGTCGGTGATGTAGAGTTCCTGGCCCTGGATGACCACCTCTGCCACTCGCTCGCCTTCAACCATGGAGAGGAATTCTGAATAGCTGATGCTCTGTTCAGCCAAGTGCTGCTGATTGAACAGATTGTAAAGCATGATCATCATCAGCGTGATGACGAGCCACAAGGCGAGGTTCTTATAAAACGGATTCAAACGAGGTCCTCCCTGCTGTGGGGTTTTTGCAGGTGCATTGATACGATTTTTTCAACGCCGAACGGTCTCAAAATTAAGGGCCTTTCGGCACTAACTACCAGCAATATATTAAACATCTGACTCACTTAAGCAAGCAAAATTCACCGATCAACAGACGCCTTGTATCGGCACGAATCCGGGCGTCAGCGGCCATCCGAACTCCCACCAACCAGACGATTCGACCACCGCTGATAAGCACCGGGTGGCGATGCCGCATAGAGATGGGGATCTTGCAGTCGATAAGGAGGTCGCTGACCTTTTTACGACCGGTCATACCCAGCGGCTGCAACCGATCTCCCGGAAGGGTGGATCGCAACACCAGCGGGAATTTAAGGCGGTCCACGTCAAAACGGGCCCGCTGGGGAGGGTCCGGCCCGGCGTCATTGCCGTGGATATCGCACTGCAGTGTCAACTGTGCATCGATGTCGGGTAACGACACCACGATGGGGTCGTCCTGCGGACATGCGACTTCGTATCGAAAGGGCCTGAACTGATCCGGTTCGCCACCATCGCGGCGAATCCGACGCTCCTCGGCCGTTTCCAGCTTGAGCACTATCCACTCGAGATCGGTCATCACCCGAATGCCTCTTGGCAGGTCCAGCCATTTGAGGCCAGCCTCCGACATCTGGGCCAAACGACGGATTTGCTCGATGTGGCTGAAGCGCAAGCGCTTCAAATCACCGGCGATCATCGCCAGCCCCCAGCGCAGGACGCGGCGCTGTACCGCTGCAGGCGCGCTCCTCAGTCGTGCGCGGCGGAAGCGGACCCCCTCCGCACATCGTTCAGGACCCAGTCCTGGATATGCGCTGTGAATTTGGTTTTCAATCCAAACCCCCTCGTCTCTGAAGATGTGGCCCGTTCGGTGCAACAATTGGCGCAGGCGTGGATTGTAGCGCTTTTCCAGGTAGGGGATCAGTTCATGCCGGACGCGATTTCGGGTGAAAGCCATGTCTGCGTTACTGACATCTTGGCGATAGGTGAGACGGTGTGCGTCCACATACGCTTCAATCCAGTCGCGGTGAATATCGATCAACGGGCGGATAATACGGCCATTTCGTGGGGGGATACCGGATAGCCCTTGTGGTCCGCTGCCCCGCAACAGGTTCATCAGAACCAGTTCCGCCGAGTCGTCGGCCTGGTGGCCGACGGCGATCTTGGTGCAGTTTCGTTTGTCGGCCACTGCCCTTAGAAAGGTATAGCGGACTTGACGAGCCGCCTCCTCCAGGGAGAGACCCTTGGCGTGTCGGTAGGCGTCAACATCCCTGCGATCCGCGTGAAAGGGCAGCCCCAGATTATTTGCGACGGACTCAACGAAGGCCTGATCTTCCGCGGCGCCAGCTCGAAGTCCATGGTTGAGGTGGGCAATTTGGAGGGTGATCCGGTATAGATTTCTCAGGCGCAGGAGCACCTGGAGGAGGGCGACCGAATCAGGGCCTCCCGAAACGGCCACCAGCACGATGTCTTTGTCCGATAGCAACCCGTAGGTGTCGATGGTTGCGACAACCCTGTTTTCGAAACGCGTTTTATGTCGCTCTCTCTTCGGATCTTCTGTGGTGTTGGCCGATGGTGGCATGGACGCTTTCCGAGGTCTGGCGATTCTAAAAGCGGACGATCCCGTTGTCCGGCTCAAGGCGGTGCTGGACGGACGAGGACCTCAATTCGCAACTTGTAGCGGGGTGCCACCGGTATTCGGGTGCACGCGAAGCTGTCCGCAAAACCCACTGTGGCATTGCCACGCACTGGAATGGCACGCTCGCTAGCCGCTTGTCGGATGAGCGAAAAGCTGGGTACCAATATCCAGTGCCGCTGTTGTGATCGCGCAGCCAGAAGAATGGCGGAACGTCGCGCCGGTGATTCCCATTAAAAAGGTCCAAATGCTGGAGCAGGATGAACATGGGTTCACCGCGAGCCCCACCGGGCGAAGCGACGTCTGTTGGCAAGATGGATTCCTGGTGGTTGTGACCTGTGGATACCGCAGTGTTTCGTTTAGTAGGGGCTCTCTCTGGCGTTGTCAACGAAAACCAGGGCTCAGCGGCACCGGTACCCATTTTGGGCCGGCGCCTGGCACAATTTTCTGCTTGAAATTGGATTCCTCCGTAGTGTAACAACCAGCCCGGTTGTGCTAGGTGGGGAGCTAGCGGTGCCCTATACCCGAAATCCGCTTCATGCGGGGCTGAATTCCCTCTAAAGGGTTGCCCGCTGATAAGGCGTCAACATGGTCGGCCGCCGCGCAACAGACGGTCGCGAACCTCGTCAGGTCCGGAAGGAAGCAGCGATAAGTGATGCGGTCTGTGTCGCGGATCGATCCCGGGCATGCAAATGGCGTCTATTTGGTGGGGGATTCGATAGAGGGTGCACAACCATTTCCGGCCCTATCTCCCCATGCATTTTACTAACCTTCTGTTTATAAACGGTTTTTTCGCTTTTCTTGCCCCCCTGCTCGAATCCCATTTCGCTTTGCTTGACAAGGTAACATCCCGTCTTATTATTTCATACGATCTCGACCGACATCGAGATTTCCTTGCGTTTTCAGGCACTAATAGGAATTGTTCCTAAAATTCCAACGAAACAATCTGGCTACCCAACGATGTCAGGAGTGACAAAACAGGGATGAGTACGCGCAAAGACCGATCTGAAAATGAAACCGGTAACGAGGCCGGCGAGGAGATTCCCATAACGGTGGAGACGCCGGCAGATGCAGTGGAAGCCGCGGCTGAGCCAGCGCCCGACGAAATATCCGAAATGGAGATCGAAACAGAGGCAAGCGAGGACGCAGCGGAGGCGGTGGAGGGGGAACCCGCGGATCCACTTGCGGCGGCGAAACAGGAGGCCGCCGATTACTATGACCGGCTCCTGCGGTTGTCGGCGGAATTCGACAACTATAAAAAACGGTCCAACCGCGAACTGGCCGAGTTCCGTAAGTTTTCAAACGAGCAGATCATCAAGGATCTACTGGGTGTCATTGACAATTTGGAGCGGGCGCTATCCTCCGCTGTCGATCAGGAGGGGTGTTCCAAGCCAATCGCCGAGGGTGTTGAGCTGACCCTCAAAGAGATCCTTAAAATCCTGGAAAATTATGGCGTTACCGTTATCGCCGCTCAGGGGGAGACCTTCGATCCTACCTACCACCAGGCCGTCATGCAGCAGGAGACCGCCGACCAGCCACCCAATACCGTCATCCAGGAACTGCAGAAAGGCTATTTGCTTCACAATCGCCTCCTGCGTCCCTCCATGGTGACGGTCTCCAAGGCCAGTGGTGAATCTGAATAAGACTTGAGACTATCCAATTCTAAATTATTCCGTTGTAAGGAGGCACTCGAAAATGGGAAAAATCATCGGCATTGATCTTGGTACCACCAACTCCTGTGTGGCCATCATGGAAGGTGGTGAAGCGAAGGTCATCACCAATCCCGAGGGCGGCCGCACCACCCCCTCCATTGTTGCCGTCAGCGAGAGCAGCGAGCGTTTGGTAGGGCAGGTGGCCAAGCGCCAGGCGATCACCAATCCTGAGAACACGGTATTTGGCGTCAAACGCCTCATCGGGCGCAAGTTCGATTCCCCCGAAGTGCAGGGTGACGTGGACATTCTGCCTTACGAGATCCAGCGCGCCGACAACGGCGATGTCCGCATCAACCTGCGCGGCAAGCTCTACAGTCCAGCCGAAGTTTCCTCCTTCATCCTGGCCAATATTAAAAAGACGGCCGAGGAGTATCTCGGGGAGAGTGTGACAGATGCCGTCGTGACGGTGCCTGCTTACTTCAATGACAGTCAGCGCCAAGCCACCAAGGACGCTGGCAAAATCGCCGGCCTCAACGTGATGCGGATCATCAACGAACCCACGGCGGCATCTCTGGCCTATGGGCTGGACAAGAAAAGTGAAGAGAAGATCGCTGTCTTTGATCTGGGCGGCGGTACCTTCGACGTTTCCATTTTGGAAATCGGCGAAGGCGTTTTCGAGGTCAAGTCCACCAACGGTGATACCCATCTGGGTGGCGAGGATTTCGACCTCCGTATCATCGACTACCTGGCCGATGAATTCAAAAAGGATCAGGGCATCGACATTCGCAACGACAAGATGGCGCTTCAGCGGCTGAAGGAAGCGGCTGAAAAGGCCAAAATGGAATTGTCCTCCTCCATGGAGACCGATGTCAACCTGCCCTTCATAACGGCCGACGCCAGCGGCCCCAAGCATCTCAATATTAAGATCTCACGGGCAAAGCTGGAGGCGCTGGTGGCAGACCTGCTCGACAAGCTCGAGCGACCCTGCGTCACCGCTCTGCGCGATGCTGGCCTCAGCGCGGGCGACATCAACGAGGTGATCCTCGTGGGCGGCATGACACGCATGCCGGCTGTCCAGGCCCGAGTAAAGAAGATTTTCGCGAAAGATCCCAACAAAGGGGTTAATCCGGATGAGGTGGTGGCAGTTGGTGCCGCCATCCAAGGTGGCGTCCTCAAGGGAGACGTCAAGGATGTCTTGCTTCTGGACGTGACGCCGCTCTCCCTGGGGATCGAAACCTTGGGCGGCGTGATGACGCGTCTAATCGAAAAGAATACCACCATCCCCACCCGAAAGAGCCAGGTGTTCTCCACCGCCGCCGATAACCAACCAGCGGTCTCCATCCATGTCCTGCAAGGAGAGCGGGAGATGTCGGCCGACAACAAAACGCTGGGACGCTTCGAACTGGTGGGGATTCCACCGGCGCCACGCGGCATTCCCCAGATCGAGGTGACCTTTGACATCGATGCCAACGGTATCGTCAATGTGAGCGCCAAAGACCAGGCCACCGCCAAAGAACAGTCGATTCAGATCACCGCCTCCAGTGGATTGACCCAGGAAGAGATCGAAAAGGCGGTCAAGGAGGCTGAACTGCATGCGGAGGAAGACAAGGCCAAGAAGGACCTCATAGAAGCCCGCAACCATGCCGACGCCCTGATTTACAACACCGAGAAGTCACTAAAGGATTTAGGGGACAAGGTCGATGCCGACACGCGCGCCAAGGTTGAGGCGGCGATCGAACCCCTGCGCAAGGCCATGGAAGGCGACGACGCCGCCGAGATCAAACGACTCAGCGACGAACTGACCCAGGCCTCCCACAAGGTGGCCGAGGCCATGTATCAGCAGGCCTCCGCCGAAGGTCAAGCTGGCCCCGAAGGTGCCGGCGGAGCGGGCGCCGCCGACGCCAACGCCAATCCCGGTGCAGAGGACGATGTGGTCGATGCGGATTTTGAAGAGGTCAAGGACGACGAGAAGAAATAGCATCACCACCGACGCCATGAAATCCGGCCCGCAGCGGATCCCCGCTGCGGGTTTTTTTCTGATGATCCGTGACGAGGTGGTCAGAGGGGTGCTGGTGTCTTGGTACCAATTTGACATGCGGTTCTGGGTTTAATACTCGTTTCTTCATGACGCCCCATCCTGCCATCCTGATCATCGATGACGACGAACTCTTCGTCGCCTCCTTGGCAGACCACCTGACCGAGAGCGGCTATCCTGTCCTTCAAGCATCCACTGGGACACAGGGTCTGGAGCTCTTCGAGGGGCAGCGTCCAGCCATTGTTCTGCTCGACCAGGAGCTACCGGATGGGAAAGGCCTCGACATCTGTCGCCGACTGCTCGAGATGGATCCCACGGTAAAGACCATTTTCATCACGGCCTACGCAACGGTTCGAACAGCGGTGGATGCGATGCAGGCCGGGGCGTTCAACTATCTCACCAAACCATTCTCCATCGAAGAGCTGATGATCTCAATTCAAATGGCGCTGCGCAGCTCCCGTCTGGAGGGGCAACTGAAGGTGCACGCCTACGAGAAGGCGCAGATTCAACGTCATCAACGCCTGGTGGGATCCTCGCGGGTCATGCGGGACCTGCATGAACAGATCGCCTTGTTCGCGGCTTCTGATGCCGCAGTGCTGATCACTGGAGAGACCGGTGTGGGCAAGACCCTGCTTGCCAGGATCATTCACGACCTGCACGGCAAGCGGGGCGCATTTCTATCCGTCAACTGCGCCGCAATACCTGAAAACCTTATGGAGACGGAGTACTTTGGCCACGAGAAAGGGGTGTTTACCGGAGCGGACGCCCGACGGGAAGGGCTCTTTGAGTTGGCCGATGGCGGCACCCTACTGCTGGACGAGATCGGTGACGTCCCGTTTCACCTCCAAGCCAAACTGCTGGCCACCATCGAAGAGGGCACCGTCCGGCGGGTGGGCGGGCGACGGTCAATTCCAGTGGATGTACGCATCATCGCCACCACCAATCGTCCCCTCGAAACCGCCATACAGGAGCAGCGTTTTCGTGAAGACCTCTATTATCGCCTTGCTGTCGTAACCCTGCACATTCCCCCGCTTCGCCGACGACCCGAGGATATTCCAGAGTTGGCCGCCGCATTCATCCAACATTTTAGCAATACCCCCTTGCACATCCCGCCCGCACACATGGCGCGTCTGCGCACCTATCCCTGGCGTGGCAATATCCGTGAACTGCGTAACGTCATTGAACGAGCCGTCTTGCTGCGCCGCGGCGATCGCATCTACCCCGCCGATCTGCTCTTTGAGGTCCCCCGGACCTCTCCTGAGAAGGCCGCCCCGCCCGGCGCAGTGGATGCTGCAGCAGCGAATCACCGTCTGGAAACAGTGATCGACGCCCATATTCAAAAAGTCCTGAAGCATACGGACGGCAACAAGACGCAAGCCGCCATGCGTCTGGGCATCTCCTTGTCGACCCTCAAGCGTCGGCTCAAGCGCGCCCCGAAAGTCGGCTCAAAATGAGCCGATATGGTTCATTGTGGAGGGTCAATATGACCCACTATCTTCGATAGCTTACTTTTATCACACCTAAAAATTAAACCTACGGGCTTGGTGACCGATAGAAAGATGTAGGTTAAAGTCTATTTTTCTCAGCGGCATGCGAATTGCTCATTCCAGCGGTATTTCCCGTCGGCTGAGTGCCTCGATTTCAGTTTGGAACCATTGCCGTTCCGATTGATGGATGCCCTGGAGATGAAATCCGAGCAGCGAATAGGAGAACCCGTAGCGCCCATTGGGCAGATGCTCAGCGTGTATCGGCATCATCTGGGCAACTCGGTCAATGCCATCCAGATCACCCTGCAGGTATTGATGGAGAACCTCTCCCATTGGGAGGAGGCCAAGATTCGGACCTATTTGGAACGACTCGACCTCATCGCCAATGAGCAGGGGAAGCTCCTGCAGGCACTTAAAGCCTATGCCCTTGACTGCGGCCCTCGGGAACCCCTACTGACCGACCAGGTATGGCGTCAGTTAACCGACATGGCAGCAGAAATGAGACAGGAGCATTCGGTCACCCTGCAACTGGGCGCCTCACCGCCGGCAGCCCGTGTGCGGGGAAATCTGCTTGCCTTGGAAATGATCTGGCGGCATCTCATCGAAAATGCCGTTGAGGCCATGCGATGGGTGGAAGCCCCGCAATTGACGCTCCGGGCGGCAAGCGATGGGGGCTTCATTGTTTTCGAGATTTCGGACAATGGCATCGGTATCGATGCGGCGCATCTGGCCACTGCTCAGCTGCCTTTGTTCACAACTAAAAAAGGTAAAAACGGTATGGGGTTAGCCGTTGTTAGCAAGCTTGTCCGGGAGTTGACAGGGCAATTTGAAATGGATAGTGTTGCCGACCAAGGAACCCAGGTGCGGGTTCGGCTGTACGTTGAATCAGGCCACTCATCCGGGGAATCATTTTAAACGGGAGGCAGACAGTGTCATACACATTGGAGAGCAAGCAGTTAGAGGCAATCGAGGATTTGCTTCAGCATGACCTGATCGACATGGGGGTCACTTGCGTTATACTCATCGATATGGCCGGCAATATTATAGCCAACCTCGACAGCGGCGAACGCAAGCACGATATCTATTCTTTGGCCGCTCTGGCTGCCGGCAATTTTGGTGCCGTCAGTGCCATGGCCAAAATCATTGGTGAAGAAGAGTTTTCCCTCCTCTTTCATAAAGGTAAGAAGGAGAATATTCACTTCAGCCGCGTTGCCGAAGACTTTCTGATGGTTTCGATCTTTGGAAATGATGTTTCACTTGGTTTCTTACGGTTAAAGGTGGCTGAAACGATCAAGGCGATCCGGAGCATCCTCGAGGAGATTACCGGTCAATAAGCATTCGGAATCGTAGACCAGTTGATAAGGACTGTGGGCACTTTCCATGCGACGGGATTCAGATCAGGATTCAGAAGAGGACGAAGATGGCCTTTATCAATCCGAAAACCAAAGAAGTTCAAATCAAAATCGTCTACTATGGCCCAGGTCGCGGTGGCAAGACAACCAACCTCGAGTATATCTATAGTAAATTTAACCACCGCATCAAGTCCGAGATGGTCTCGCTAAAAACGCATGGAGATCGAACGCTCTTCTTTGATTTTCTCCCTTTCGATATTGGTAAAGTCATGGGGCATACCCTTAAAGTTCAGCTCTATACCGTGCCCGGGCAGGTTAAATACAATGCCACCCGTCGGGTGGTCCTACGAGGAGTGGATGGGATCGTTTTCGTAGCCGATTCGATGAAGGTGGTCCGAGAGAAAAACCTGTTGTCTCTTAAGAATCTTCACGAAAATCTAAAAGACTACAATCGTAGCATATTCCGGGTTCCATTGGTGCTCCAGTACAACAAGATGGATCTGGCTGAGCAAGGAATTCCCCTGCTGTCATACGAGCGACTCGAAAAGGATCTCAACACCCAGCTTAAGGTTCCCTCTTTCCCTGCCAGTGCACTTAGAGGGACCAACGTCGCCAAGACGTTGAAGAAGATTATATCCATGACTCTGCCTTCCCTGCAGAGGAATCTCAAAAAAGAGGTGGTCAACTGATGGAAAAGAATGAAAACACCTTTACCGAAAAGGTAGAAAGCATTCTTGATGAGCTTTTTGCTGAGGACGATGAAACAGCGGAAACCGTAGAGGAGAGCGCGCATGTTGGGTATTATCCGCTGCGTTTTCTGAAAGCGACAGTGTTGTCCATCGACTGGGAGATCACTGACGAGGTGATGGGCCGTTTTATCGATCAAGTGGAACGGCTCAAGGAAGCCCATCAGGAGGATAAGACCATCCTACCCCTGCTGCAGATGCTGGGATCTACGGGGCAGCATATCCGCATTTTCAAAGAGAATGCGCACCCGACGGCACTCAAGGTGCTCAAATCACTTTATCTCAGTCTCGAAAAGGTGATGTCTGAAACTGCGCCCAGTGAGGTTGAAAAAAGCCGCTTGTTGTTCCGTGAAATTCGTAAGTTTAAGGCACTCAAAGCCCAAATTGTGGAAGGCAACCTCGCATTGGCCAATCGCGTCAAACCTGCAGTGGTTCAGGCAGCATCGCCTGTCGAGGAAACCGCACCAGTAGTGACGACGAGCGACGACGGCGACGGGAATGCCATACTGGCCGCAATTGCGGAGTTAAAGCAATTTGTTGAAACCGAAATCCGACAACTGCGCGAAGAGATTCAGTCCTTGCGCACATCTGCTTGAGCGCGTCCTCACTGCTGAACGATTCTGGTGATCGAAATTCTCACAGACGGTAAAAAATAATCCATACGGGCTGGGTGAGGCTTCCAGCGCACTTGTTGAAAAATGAGGTGAAGCGATGAAGGTGCCCGGTGGTGATTTGTCAGCCATGGTGTATCGACGACTGCAGCGTGACGACCTGGGCGAATTTGCCATGGACAGTCGCATGTTGACAGTATTGATGGATCTGGATGGCAAGCGTAGTCTGGCAGAGATCGCCCAGTTGCGCGGGTTCAGCACTCAGGTATTGCACGCCACCGTTGGGCGCCTGCTCGAACTAAGCCTGATCGCGCCGGTTGAGGTCGCCACCACGAAATTGGACGCCGACTTCATCGGCTTCCTCAGGATGCAGATGTCCCAGGCCGTAGGCCCCATCGCCGAGATCCTTCTGGAAGACGCCGTCTATGACCTCGGTCATGAACTGGATCAGTTCCCGGCAAATCAGGTTGCCGAGCTGGTGGATTATCTGGCGCGGGAGATTCAACGCCAGGACAAGGCCATTGCGTTCAAGCAGAACATTCTGCTCAAAATTCGTGAAAAGGGTTATTAGCTGCGCGGGACGCGGCATCCAAGACGACCCCCAGACACGGCTGTGATCCTAAGCCCTGCGAGACGAGTCCGGGGCACCTCCACCGGGAGCATACTGCATGATAGTCATTTGTGAAGAATGCGGAAAGAAGTATAAGGTAGATCTGAACAAGATCCGAGGGACGCGGGCCAATTTCAAGTGCTCCACCTGCGATCACATCATCGTTGTCAAAAAGCCCAGTGCCCCGGCAGCCCCCAAACCCCAGCCGCCGGCCCCTCAGACCGAGGCCCAATTTACGCCACCAGCACCCGCTGACGCACGTCCTTCGCAGGGACAGATGATTCGACCGGATGCGGAGACCGCCGCGAAACCGGCGCCTACGGGTGTTGCCCTGCGTGAACCTGGCGGGAAATCGGGGCTCGGACTGGTGGCCAAAGCTGTCTGGATCATGTTGGTCGTCGGTATCATTCCGGTCGGTATCTTCGGGTGGATCACCCTTTCGCAAGGTGAGAAACGCATGCGCGACGATACCAAGGCCCTCATTGCCGAAGTGACCCGTGGGTTGTCTGTGCATGTGGATGAATGGATCGATAAAAATGTTCGGGTCCTCCTCGCCGCTGCCAACATCGGCGACATCCAGTCGATGGAGCCCCAGGCCCAGACTGAGATTCTGAAGTCCATCCAGCAAGCTTATCCCTGGATGTATCTGGTGTTTACGACGGACGCCAGCGGCGCCAATATCGCCCGCAATGACGGCAAGGCCCTGAGAGATTATTCCGATCGCCAATATATCAAGGACATCATGGGCGGCAAGGAACTGGCCTGGCAGGTGCTAATCGGGAAAACCTCCAAAAAACCGGCCCTGGTGTTGGCGGTGCCCATCAAGCGCAACGACCAAACCGTGGGCGTTCTGGCCAATGCCATGCAACTGGATGACATCTCCAAACGCATCGCCGCCTGGAAACGGGGGGACACCGGTTACGCCTTCCTGGTGGATGAACGCGGCAAGGTGGTGGCGCATCAATTGACCGATTATGTCCAGGAGCAGAAAAAACTCGGGATGCACCCATTGATTCAAAGTTACACCAGCGGTCGTAGTGGGTTTCACCACTTTAAGGACGTAGGTGGCGAGGAGCAGATTGGTCATGTCCGCGGCACGCGTTATGGCTGGGCACTGGCCATTCAACAGAGTGAAGCGGAGGCCTTTGCCGATCTCTATGCTGCTCAGCGTTTTGCCTATACGCTCTTGGCCTGTACGATTATTGCTGTCGTGCTGGTCGCCTGGCTTGCCGGCCGGGCGCTGGTGCAACCCATCAAGCGACTCACGGAGGCGGCCGATCGAATCAGTGTGGGGGATCTGGATGTGGAGATCGAGATTCACTCACGCGATGAGATTGCCGCCTTGGGCGAAGCCATCGCGCGAATGCAGGACAGTATTCGGCTTTCCCTTGAAAGACTGCGTCGTAGACGCTAATGAACTAACCAGGTCGCCGTTTTTGCGGCATACTTCTGACTACCTGCGGCCTTCGGGCCGCACTTGTTTTGGGTCAAATGGATCGGGTACTTGCGTGAGGATGATGAGGACCTATGGAAATCATTCCCAGGGGTGAGCCTGTCGTTACTGGACTGAACAGCTATTACCTCAAGATCAAACAACTGCTGGAACATTACCAGGGCGAGATCGGATCGGGCGGTATCTTTTTCACTGCCGCTTCCGGCAAGGGGGTTGTCTTCTTCGATCAAGATGAGATCCTCAGCGGTTATTTTCAGAACCGCAAGGAGGAACTCTCCGGTCGCAGAGCCATTGACTACCTCCTCGACCTTCCCGGTCATGTCAACTTCAGCGTCAGCGTTTATGCCATCGACCCAGAAGATGTCTATTTTTGGACCAGTATCTCTTCCGCAACCATCATGTATGATAACCTAAGTTCTGAATTTACAGATATTAAGGCGCTGCTGCGAAAATTGGCCCAAGAACGGCTTACCGGCTACATCGATGTTGCGATTAAAAATGGGGACGACCGGGGGATGCTGTTCTTTCAGAATGGCCGCATCATGGGAGACTCCTACTCCTGGACGAGCGAGCCGGATGACGAGGCCCGCAACCTGCTGATGGAGAAAACCAAATCGGACGGTGGCATCTTCAGAGTGTTCCGCATCGATCCCGGCCAGGTTGCCTCCGCGGCAGCCGCCGCTGCGCAAGAACCGCCAACGGCAGATCTGGCGCCAGAACAGACACCCGCCAAGGAAGATATTTTGCCGCTCCTGGCGACCCTTCTGTATGTGCTCGAGCGCATTGTCGACGCCAACAAGAAAATACGGGTGCCTTTCAGCACCCTTTTAAAGAAAAAGTTCATCGACAAAGCGGATCGCTACTCCTTTTTGGATCCCTTTGCCGCGGAGTTTGAATACAAGGACAGGCGCATCCATTACAGTGGCACCGAAGCGCCCGGCGTAGTGATCGAAGCGGTAACCGCCTCTGTGAGCGAGCTGGCGCACGAACTTGGGCTGCATGCCTTGCTCGTGCAAATGTTGGAGCCCTGGTTTAAGAAGTTTGCCGAGCAGATCGAGCGCTACCAGATCCGCGTCTGAGCGTCTGAGGACCGAGCACCATATGGCCCAACCGACGGCACCCAATTGCGGTATCGATGAAACCGCAGGCCAACCAGCCCGATTCCGGACCAACCTCGCACAACCGATCTTCTGGATGGACCGCCTTGCAAGATTGCGTTGACAATATCCCCGCCGGGATTTACCGGGCCACGCTGGAAGGTCGCCTGGTGTATTGCAATCAAAGCTTTGCGGCGCTCTTCGGATTCAAGAACAGACAGGCGCTCAAGGATTATCCGATCATCAACCTCTACCGGCACAAGCGGGATCGGGGTGCCATGCTGCAGGCGCTTCTGAAGCAGGGTCACATCACCGACCTCCCAATTCTGTTCAAGAAACGTGACGGATCCACCATTTGGTGCTGTCTCTCCGCAAAAGTTGTGTTCGACGAAGACGGCATGGCCATGCTCTTGGATGGACTGGTACGACCGACACCGGGACACTGGCCGGCTTCAACCGGTATCCTGGTGCCTGAAAAGGCCGGCTCCGAAGGGACCGCCCAATCGGCCTTGATCATAGCCAGCCTGGATCTCAGAGGGCGCGTCATCGATATCAACCGACCGGGTCTGGCACTCTTCGATCTGCCCGGCGAAAGGGTATACGGCCGCCCTCTGCACGCCCTCATCGACCCAGCGTACAAAGACCTCTGCCTGCTGTTCCTCTCCGATCTCTTTCGGCTGGGCCAGCAGGAGACCTTACTACGGATCAAGGATGCCAAAGGACGGCTTCGCCAACTGGCACTGCAGGCCAGCCTCGTGACCCATGCGGGCAGGCCCCACCATATTAAAGCGGTTGCCCGGGATGTGACCGAGCAGACGTCCCGACACCGACGCTCTCTTCGTCGTCAAAAACTGCAGGGGGTCCTGGAGATGGCCGGCGGGGTCGCTCACCGCATGAGTCAGCCGCTGACCATCATCACCAATATCGTTGAAGAACTGCGCCAGGGTCAGCCCCAAGCGCTCCGATCGCCTGACGACACCCGACTGCAGCGACTTTCCAACCAGATTCAGGAGTTGAATGGCCTCATCGGCAAAGTGAAGCGTATCAACAGCTATGCCACGACCGAATATGTGGACGGACAGGTGATCATTGACCTGGAACGCTCTTCCGGCTCAGACAGCTGAAGCGAGTGTTGCGTAACTAGATAGGGAGGAAAAGATGAAACGTCTCGTATTGATTGTTGACGACAATCAGGAGATGCTTTTTACCCTCAAAGACGGCCTCGAGAAGTATGCGGAAGCCTTCACCGTCATGATCTCGGGCGATGGTGTCGATGCCGTTCAAAAGATGCGACAACATGCGGTCTCCATGGTCGTCACCGACTTGAAAATGCCGCGCATGGACGGCATCTCGCTTCTCAGTACGATCACCAAGGATTTCCCCGGGACACCCGTCATCGTTATGACCGGATACATTACCAACGACGTACAACAAAGAGCACGCCAGTCGGGCGCGGCCGATTATATCGAAAAGCCCTTTTTAGTGGACGATCTGGCGACCAAAATATTCGCCGTGATACGGAATGAGGCGGATGGGGGAAAACTCCAAAACGTCACCCCCAGTATTTTCCTGCAATTGGTATCCGCGGAGGAGAAGACGTGTACCATTCGACTTGCCTGCTGTGCCACCGGACTCAGTGGGGTGCTCTTTTTCCGAGCGGGCGAGTTGGTCCAAGCCCGCTACGCGGGTCGCTCCGGAGAGGCTGCCGCTTTTGAAATCTTTGCCTGGGACGCCGTGGATCTGGCCATACAGAATCAATGTGATGTTCACACCAACGTCATCAACAAGGACGTTCAGGCCGTCTTTCTGGAGGCCCTGCGCCGCAAAGACGAAACCGAGGCGGCCGCCCCCATAGCACCGACGCCCGAAAGCGCCCCAGCGACCCCCACCGTTCCCGTAGGGGATGCCGGTGTCCTGAAGATCCGCCAGCAGATCGAAGCCGGCGTCGGTCCGCGCTCGGGGCTAGAAGACATCTATCAGGACAATGCCTGGGCGGATCAACTGCGCCAGATGGCACGGCTGGGGGATGCACTCGGCGCCGGCCCGCTAAGGCTTGCTTACATCAACCGGGCCGAATCGGTCGATTTTATCCTGCTTCCCGGCGATCCCATTCATGTGGTCTCGATCCATCCGAAATCCCCCCGCGATCGTTTGGTGGAGGCCCTGTTGCGGTAAACCCCCATTTGGCAGGCTGACCGTCGTCATGGGGCGGGCCTACCGGATGACAAGGCCTCAGAAAACGGTTTCAAAGGTGGTGGAGATGAAACAACATTTCGAAGATTTACTCGGTACCGACGGTGTCTTGGGGCTGATGCTGCTGTCGTTCGAGGGCGAAGTCGTATTTACAGCTGATCCCACCAACCTGCTCCAAGCCGCGTCGGTGGTTGATGTCGCCTTGGAATTGTCCCGTTCCTTGACGGATGCCACCCAGGAGGCGGACATGGTTTTCCGCAACCTGCGGGTATATCTCCGCAAGACTCCCGCCGGCCCGCTGCTGGTAATCTTGGCCCCGACGGCCCCCATCGCGATGGTCCGGCTGCATTGTGACACCCTGATTCCCAACCTCAACCCCCAAGAACCCACCAGCGGTTTGAAGCGCCTTCTCGGCCTATGGCGGTGACCAAATCGCGCCAGCTGTCAAACAGCGCACGGCGCCAGACCCTCGTCGAGGACCGGTCCAGCGCTTGCCTAGCTAATTGTCCAGTGAAACCTGAGTGGAAAGGATGACAATGCGAAATCGTATGGCCTACCTATTGACGCTGGGGATCTTAATTGTCAGTTGTCTCTTGGCCTGCAACAATTCACGCAAGGATGACGCCCAAACCCGAAAGACGGATGCCAAAACGCTGGAAGCGCAGCTCAACCAGGCCCTGCCGGAAAGCAAACGCAAACGCGCGTTGGTACTACACAGCTATCATCCGGAATATGTGTGGGTGCAGGAGGTCAACAAGGGGATCGTGCAGGGGCTGTTAGAGGAGCGATTCGAGGTGGAGAAGAATCTCAAGCTCGACTATTTTTATATGGACACGAAACGCAAGACCGACGAGAAGTGGAAACTTGAAGTGGCCGCCAAAGCCAAGGCCCATGTTGCTGCCACCAAACCCGATGTGGTGATCGCGGTAGACGACAATGCGCAGAAATATGTGGTCAAAGAGCTTGCCAATGGCGGCCCTCCCTTCATTTTTTTGGGCGTGAACGCCGATCCCATGACCTACGGGTATTTGCGAAGTCTCGAAGTCCCGGGAGGTCAGGTGACCGGATCGATTGAACGGGAGCGCTTCGAGCAGAGCATCGCGTTGCTCCAGCGGCTGGTTCCGGGGGTTCGCAACTTGGCCATTTTATGTGACGACGGTCCCACCGGCATACCGATTATTGCACGGATCGAGGAGAAGGCCGCCGCCATGGGGTTGAATATCGTCGCCGTCAAGCAGACCGGCAGCTTCAGCGAGTGGCAGCGGTACGTTCAGGAGATCCAAACACAGGCGGATGCCCTCCTCGTGATTGTCTATCACACCCTCAAAGATGATGCCGGTGCGCCGGTACACGAGAACACCGTTCTCAACTGGACCATCACCAACAGCAACCTGCCCGATCTGGGTTTTTGGTCATGGGCCGTGGAGGGGGGGCTGCTGTGCTCCGAGGCAATCTCCGGTTTCCAGCAAGGTCATTATGCTGCCACCGTTGCGGCCTACGTTCTATTGGGGCAATCTCCTGGGGAGTTTCCCGTTGACAAGCCCCAGCGAGGCGAGATGTGCGTCAATTTAGCGCGGGCAAAAATGTTGGGCATCGAGATCCCCTATGAACTGGCGCGAACCGCGACACTTTACCAGACTGTTGGCTCGGGTGACCAATGATGCCGGTCAGATCTACCTGTGAAAATAAGAGAACGCTTGATTCCGCAGTTCCCACAGGCAGCCTCAGCGGCGAATATACCTCGCGGCGTCTCAGCGCTGACCGTCAGTAGAGAAAAGGAGATTTTTGATGTCGACAACTGAATCCTATTTGACCGCCGTCTGCCAAGCATGCGACAAACGCTACGGCATCTTGGCGCAGAATATCACCGGGAAAGGGGGCCGTTTTGTCTGCAGGAGCTGCGGTGCCATGGTCGTCGTTCACAAGGACGCGTCCGCGCCACCGGTGGAACATGGTGTGGAGAGCCTGCCGGATTGGGTCCATTCCGTTGAAAGCGATCGGACTGCAGAGATCGACGGCCAGGTGGGCACACCCGTGTCGGCGGTCTCGGATTCATCCCCTCATGCGACGCATCTGCTCGGTGCGGTAAGTGGTGAGCGAGCAGCCGCCGGGGGAGCGGCAACGGATCCCGCTTTTTACGGGACCGCCACGAGTGATCGGACTTCGGTCAGTGATGAACCGACCGTTATTCGGGATCAGCAGGCCAAACCCGTATCGACCTCGGCTGATGCCGTCTCCGCACGCAGCGCCTACCGTTTCGGCCTCACCGCTAAATTTCTTCTGTTCACCCTGACCCCGCTAGTCATCATCTCAGTTCTGAGCCTGCTCTATTCCATTGACAAGATGCTGACCTTCCAAAAAGCCACCATTGCGGAGAGCACTCATATCGTCAAAGGAATCAGCGAAGGGATGCTGCGCCAGATCGCCAACACCGTGGCCCGGCAGACACGTCAATACCTCTTCAGCCACCCAGATCTCAAACGGGAAGATTTCAATCGCGATATCTACTTCAAGAAGGTGGCCATTCAGCGAGTGGGCATAACGGGCAATACCTCCCTGTATGAAGTCGCCGGTGCGGATGGCATCTGGCGGGCGTGGGCCGATATCGACGCGAAGCTCGTCGGCCGCAATCTGGCAGATTTGAAGGGCCAGCTCGGGAAGCACTTCGATACCTACTGGGAACTGCTCACCGGTGTCAAGGCCGGCAAGATCGTCAGCGGCTACTACTATTGGCCCGACGATGAAGGCAATTTCCGAGAGAAGTACATGGTCTGCGCACCGGTCGAGGGGACCCCGTATGCGGTATCCGCTTCCATCTATGTCGACGAGATCACCGTGCCGTTGATGAAGATCGAAGAGCGCGGCACCGCTCTGGCCAGAGAGATGCGTAACAGCAATGCCGCCATCATGGGCGGGGGGCTGCTGCTGCTGGCGCTGATACTCTTCCTCTATGGCCGCGGACTGACCCAGAAGATCCATTCACTCTCGGCATGGGCCGACCGCATCAGCCTGGGGGAACTGGATCTGGAAACGTCTCCGGTGACTTCCAACGACGAGTTGGGCGAGCTCAGCGAGGCCATCGCCCGTATGCAGGACAGCATCCGCCTATCCGTAGAGCGGCTGCGCACCCGACGGCGGTAGCTGATGGGGGCGTTCCACACCACGATCCCGACTGGAGCTGGCCTTGCAGTGCGCAAATGCCGGTCGTCAGGTGCGGCTTCGGTTCAGATCTGAAAACTCTCCGCTTTGCCGCCGTATAATTTGCGCAGTTTGGGTTTCTCGATTTTACCGGTGGGGTTCCGCGGTACGTCGCCGAAGATGAACTTGCGTGGGCGTTTATACCGCGGCAGGGCCTCGCAATGGGAGACGAGTTCCTCCTTGGAGAGGGTTTGATTGGTCTTGGGCTTGACGATGGCCGTGGCGATTTCGCCCAAGCGCAAGCTGGGCAGGCCGATGACAGCCACATCCTGCACCTTTGGGTGTGACTGGAGGAACTCTTCAATCTCCACAGGGTAGATATTCTCTCCCCCGGTAATGATCACGTCCTTTTTGCGATCCACCAGCCAGATGAACCCATCTTCATCCTCACGGGCGATATCGCCCGTCAGCAGCCAGCCGTCTACCAGGGTTCTGGCGGTCTCCTTCGGGTTGCGATAGTAAGCCCGCATCACGCCGGGCCCCTTGACGGCCAGTTCCCCCGGTCGCCCCTTGGCCACCGGATCGTGCTGATCGTCGAGAATTTTATATTCCCAGTCGAAGCCAGGCCTGCCAATGGCGCCCACCTTGTGATTGTTATCGATACCCAAATGCACACAACCGGGTCCGGTGGTTTCAGTGAGCCCGTAATTGGTGTCGTATTGATGGTGGGGGAAGGTCTTGCGCCACTCGCGCACCAGGCTTGGGGGGACCGGTTGAGCACCGATGTGCATTAGTCGCCATTGGTCCAACCGAAAGTTGTCCAGGCGCAGATCGCCGCTTTCGATGGCGAAAAGGATATCCAGTGCCCAGGGGACCAGTAGCCATACGACCGTTACACCCTCCTCTGAAATAGCTTCCATTATCCAGCGGGGCTCGATGCCCTTGAGGATGACGGCTTTAGCGCCGACGATGAGGTTGCCGAACCAGTGCATTTTGGCCCCCGTGTGATAGAGGGGCGGGATCAGAAGGAAGTTGTCTGTCCGGGACTGATGATGGTGTCGATTTTCGATGTAACAGGCCGACTCGAGGTTGCGGTGGCTGATCAATACGGCTTTGGGCATACCGGTGGTGCCAGAGGTGAAGTATAGGGCGGCGTCATCCTCCAGATTGAGCGGCACTTTCGGGTCGGCGGTGGGGGCCTCACCCATCAACTGCGCATATGCGGTAGCATAGATGGGGCGCAGCTTCTCGGGGCCGACAAAGATATAGTTCTCAACGCTGTTCCCCAACTCGGGACGGATGGTATCGATACGCTCAATGAACTCCTCTCCGAAGATGACGCATTTGGCCCCCGCCGTCTTGACGCAATTGCCGATCGTCTTGGCGACGAAGCGAAAGTTAAGGGGCACCGCCCAGGCGCCGGTGCGCAAGATGCCAAAATAGATGGGCAGCCACTCTATGCAATTCATGAGTAGATGGACCACCCGATCGCCTTTGCGAATGCCGTTTTGAATGAGGGCTTGGGCCACCTGGTTGGCTTGGTCGTCGAAGGCCTTCCAGGTAAGAGTGGTGCGGCGGTTCTTCTCCGGCTCGCGTTCGATCAGGGCGATATCGTCGCGGTACATGCGGGCATTGCGGGCCAGGATTTCAGTGATCAGCATGAAGCCTCTCCAAGTCGCCAACAGATTTCCGGGTCGCGGGGCGGCCGGAGGATCCGGCCGGTCCTATCCAGCGGTTGGCATAACAGAGATCTCGCTCGACGGTCAACCGGCGCCGTGGCCAGCCTCCGCTATTGGGGCTTGAATCCGCACTTTTTTTTATCTAAGATGCGGTGCGATTCTCAGGGCCGCAAAGCCGTGTAAAAATTAAAGGATAGCGTCGGCCGCCTACCGCAATAAGGCCGGTGCGCTTGGGTGCCATAGGGAAAGGGAGTGATTGATGAAAATCCTGGTGAGTGACGCTCTCGGCGATGCCGGGATCGAGATGTTCGAGGCCGCCGAGGGCCTGACAGTGGACGTCAAGACGGGTCTTGATCCCGATGCACTACGCGCCATCATCGGCGCCTACGATGCCCTCGTTATCCGCAGCGCTACGAAGGTCACCGCAGAACTGCTCAGTGCCGCCGACAGGCTCAAGGTCGTTGGGCGAGCCGGTATCGGGTTGGACAATGTGGATATCCCGGCGGCCACCCGCAAAGGCGTGGTGGTGATGAACACACCCACGGGCAACGTGGTCACCACCGCCGAACACGCCATCGCCATGCTGTTGGCCCTATCCCGCAACATTCCTCAGGGCACCGGGTCCCTCAAGAACGGCCGATGGATCAAGAAACAGCTCCAGGGCCGAGAAGTTTATCAAAAGGTTCTGGGGGTGATCGGATTTGGTAAAATCGGCGCCATCGTCGCCGATCGCGCACGGGGTTTGAAAATGGAGGTGCTGGTTCACGATCCATTCATCAATCCCGAGAAGGTCGAGAAGGCCGGCTTGCGGCCCGTCGATCTCGACGAACTTTACGCCACGTCCGACTACATCACGGTGCATGTACCCAAGTTAAAGGATACCGCGGGGCTGATCGACGCGGCCGCATTCGAGCGGATGAAAAACGGTGTCATGCTGATCAATTGCGCCCGCGGCGGCATCGTGGACGAAGCCGCTCTTTTGACCGCCCTCGAAACCGGGAAAGTGGCCGGCGCCGCGCTGGACGTGTTTGAAACCGAACCGCCGGGTGCTTCCCCCCTACTCGATCTGCCCCAGGTCATCTGCACCCCCCATCTGGGTGCGTCCACCAAGGAAGCGCAGACCAATGTGGCGGTCGCTGTGGCGGAGCAGATCATCGCCTATCTGCAGAAAGGCACCATCGTCAATGCCGTCAACGCGCCCTCTGTATCGGGGGCGCGGCTCAAGAAGGTGGCACCCTATCTATCCCTGGCGGACGCGCTGGGCGTGCTGCAGGCTCAGCTCTGCCAAGGCAGTATCATCGCGGTGGAGATTGCCTACATGGGCGATTTCAATGGGATGGACTTAAAGCCCATCAGCACCGCCGTGATTAAAGGCCTGCTCTCTGCCGTCGCGGCGGAGGGTGGGGTCAACATGGTCAATGCCCGCAGCCTGGCCGAGGAACGCGGCATCACCATCGCCGAGACCACCGGAGCGGCGGCGGCGGATTACTTGAACCTGCTCACCGTCAAGGTGACCACCACCGCCGGCACCCGTCTGGCGTCGGGCACCTTGTTCGGCAAGAAGGCTCCCCGTATTGTCCGGATAGACAAATTCCGGCTGGAAATGGTTCCCAAAGGCCATATGGCCCTGATCCACAACATCGACAAGCCGGGATCTATCGGTCAGATCGGCACCACTTTGGGACGCCACCAGATCAACATCGGGCGTATGCAGGTCGGCCAGGAGGAGGACGGGGACCGCAACATTATCTTTATGACCACCGACACGCCCATCCCGCCGGCGGTGGCCGACGAGCTGCGGGCATTGTCCCTGGTCAAGACGGTGACGACCCTTGAGTTTGTCTGACCTGAGCCAGCGCTCCGCTCAGGACCAATTCTTACCGAGTGACCTCTATTCGCGTCGGTCTGCTTCGAGAGAAGGCCAAACGGGTCGGCCGGCGCAAGGGAGACAGAGATGAGTGAGGAGAAAGGCTTTGTAATGAAGGAGGAGGCCGAGACCAAGTCCGATGCGACGACCAGCGCCGAGGAAAAGATGTTCCTGCCGGAGATCAATTTCGCCACCTTCGTCGTGTCGCTGAATTCATCGGCCCTGATGGCACTGGGACTGGTGGCGGACCCCATCACCAAGAAGACCACCAAAAACTTGGAATTGGCCAAGCAGACCATCGACATCCTCGGCATGCTCAAGGAGAAAACCCAGGGCAACCTCACCTCCGACGAGGAGAACATGCTTCGGAGCGTCCTCTACGACCTGCGGATGCTGTATGTGAAAGAGAAAGGATGACGCTCGCACCCGCCCCAACATTGGCAACGGCGGTAACGACGCATGCGGACCGCTCGCGGCGCTGGCGCTGGGGCCTGGCGATGCCGGTCGCACTCCTCTGTCTCCTCTGGTACCTGACGGTTGCCGACGCCGCTGCGAAATCGACCCCACCGGTGACCGCCTCGCTCGAGACCGACAGCTTTACCAGTGTGGCGGCGGTGATTTCGCCGGCGGTGGTGCATATTCGTACGGTCGCAACTGCCGCTGACACTTCCCGCCAGCAGCCGCCCCCCGATGAATTCGGCGATCTGCGTGAGTTTTTCGAGCGCTTCTTTGGCGACACGCCCCGCAGAGAGACGCCCCGGCGCGGATCCGGATCCGGCTTTATCATTGAGCCGGACGGCTATGTGGTCACCAATGACCACGTGATCGCCGATGCCCGACAGATAGAGGTGGTTCTTGAGGATGGTCGAGTGTACCCCGCCAAAGTCGTCGGTAGGGACGCCTTTACAGACCTGGCGCTCCTCAAGGTGGATCCGGAAGAAGATCTGCCGGCCCTGCCGTTGGGCGATTCCGATCAGGTGGCGGTCGGTCAATGGGTGATGGCCATCGGCAGCCCCTTTGGACTGTCCCACAGCGTTACGGTGGGGATCGTGAGCGCCAAAGGTCGCGTCATCGGGTCAGGCCCCTACGACGATTTCATTCAGACCGACGCCGCCATCAATCCCGGCAACAGCGGCGGGCCCCTTGTCGATCTGCGCGGCACCCTGGTGGGGATCAACACCGCCATCGTGGCCACCGGCCACGGGATCGGGTTCGCCATTCCCGTCAACCTGGCCAAGGCGGTGGTGGAACAACTGCGCCTCACCGGCCAGGTAACGCGCGGCTGGTTTGGCATCGGGATTCAAGATTTGACCTCCGAATTGCGCGACTACCATGGCGTCACTGACGATGGCGGTGTATTGGTGACCGAGGTGATAGAGGGTCAACCGGCCCATCGCGCCGGGCTGAAACCCCAAGATGTAATTCTGAGCATCGACGGACATCCCATGGACTCGGTGCACACGCTGACGCGCATGGTGGCTGGGCTGACAGTCGGCCAGACAGTCCCAGTATCCGTCTGGCGAAGTGGGGCCTCGCTCCAGGTGGCGGTGACGGTCGCTCTACGCGAGGTGGTGGGGGCGGCATCCTCCGCCCCTTCCGAAGCAGTCCCACCGACTCCCCAGGACGACGATTTGGGCTTGCAAGTTACCGACGTGAGTGCGGCGATCGCCCGCCGCTTTCTGCTGGATGGGGATACGGGGGTCGTGGTTACCCGAGTGGTGACCGGTGGCCGTGCCGACCGGGCAGGGCTGGAGGTGGGCGACCTGATTCAGGAGTTGAATCGTGAGCCAGTCGCCGATACCCAACATTTTGATCGACTGCTTGCGGCGCAGGCGCCTGATGAAGCCATTGATCTGCTGATTAAACGACTGCGCAGCGGTCTCCTGGTGATCCGCATCCGCCCATGAGCGCTCCAGGAACCGATCTGCCGCGCCGCAGCACCGCTGTCAGCGCAGATGCGTCAGAGATGACGCCCAGGACGATCGCAGCACCGGCAAAGATCAATCTATTTTTACGCGTGCTGGGCAGGCGCCCCGACGGATATCATGAGATCGAGAGCCTTTTCTGCCCCGTCGGTCTATACGATCATATCACCCTCTCCCCCGCAGACGGTGTCCAGATCAACTGCGATGCCGCGCATGTCCCCTGTGATGAGCGCAACCTCGCTCACCGAGCGGCGATTCGATTTCTCCACGCCTTGGCGGAATCCGGACAGCCGCCACCGCTCTTTTTGGCAAAGGGCGTCCATATCGATTTGCAAAAAGAGATACCCGTCGGAGCAGGGCTGGGCGGCGGTAGCAGTGACGCCGCAGCGGTGTTAAAAGGGCTGAATGCGATCTGCGGCTGCCCCTTCGATCTCGACCACCTGCGTCGCTTGGCGCTCTCTCTGGGCGCCGACTGCCCTTTCTTTATCGACGCCCGTCCGGCCCTCGCCACCGGCATTGGCGAACAGCTTACGATTTTTCATAGTTTACCGAAATTATACGCAATAATTATCTATCCTGGTATCCATACAGCCACTGCTGATGTCTATAAAAAACTCAAATTGGGATTGACAAAGCAGCAAAAAAAAATTAGTTACTTCACTTTTACAGGTCCCGAATTCGATGCCCGTCGGCATCTGATAAATGACCTGGAAACCGTCACCGAAAACGACCACCCGGAGATACAAACGGCCAAAACCGACCTGCGTCAGAGCGGCGCCCTGGGGGTGCTCATGTCCGGTAGTGGGTCGAGTGTTTTCGGATTGTTTCACGCCGAGTCGGCGGCTCGGCGGGCTCTGGCAGCGCTTGTGCTTCGCCGGGGCTGGCAGGTCTACCTGGCACCGCTGCTGGTGTAGGCGGCGTGCTTTCTGAAGGTAATAGATGTGATGGCGACTTCGTGAATGGATCCTGGCCATCAGGCGCCGTGATTGGCCTGTTCCCGCAGTCGCCATGGCTTTACCGGCCCACTCCAGCGGTGTCGGTGGTTGCGTCCGGAGCGACGTTCCGCCGTGGAGGGATTTCGGCAGCGTTTCTGGGGCGTCGTCAAGTGGCTAAGACACAGGATTTTGGTTCCTGCATTCGGAGGTTCGAATCCTCCCGCCCCAGCCAGCTTTTCAACGTGGGCATTCGGACGGGTGTGGACATCAATTCATGAGCGACTTTCTGATTTTCTCGGGCAACTCCAATCCAAAACTCGCCAAGAGCATCTCCACCTATCTGAATGTGCCCATGGGGGGGGCCAAGACCAGCACCTTTTCCGATGGGGAGGTGCAGATCGAGATCAAGGACAACGTCCGCAGCAAGGATGTGTTTATCATCCAATCGACCTGTCAGCCGGTCAACGACAACCTGGTCGAACTGCTCCTGATGATCGATGCGGTCAAGCGCGCCTCTGCACGGCGGATCACGGCCGTCATCCCCTATTACGGATACGCCCGACAGGATAAAAAGGTGGCGCCGCGAGTGCCCATCAGCGCCAAACTCGTCGCCGACCTGCTGACCACCAGTGGCGCTACCCGTGTCATCACCATGGACCTGCATGCCGGCCAGATCCAAGGGTTTTTCAATATCCCGGTGGACAACCTGTTTGCCGCTCCGGTGCTGCTGGATTATATCAAGAGCCACTTTGACCACGATTTGGTCATCGTCTCGCCGGACGCTGGCGGTGTAGAGCGGGCGCGGGCATTCGCCAAGCGGCTGGACGCCGGCCTGGCCATCGTGGACAAACGCCGCAGCGCTCCCAACCAAGCGCAGGCCATGGCCATAATCGGAGATGTCACCGACAAAACCGCCATTATTCTAGATGATATGGTGGATACTGCCGGCACCCTCACTGAAGCGGTCGGCGTGCTGCTGCGCAGCGGGGCCAAAACCGTTCACGCCTGCTGTGCGCACCCGGTGCTTTCCGGGCCCGCAGTGGATCGTATTGTTGAGTCCGGCCTGACCAGCCTGGTCACTACGGACACCATTCCTCTCAATGAGCGCGCGGCGGCCTCTGGGAAGATTACCGTGTTATCCATAGCGGAGTTGGTGGGTGAAGCCATCATCCGTAGTTTCAGAGGTGACTCCGTCACCTCTCTTTTTGTGTAGGCCTATCCCGCGGATCGCCGGGTTGTGGTTGACCGTGCGGCCTGCGTCATAAACAGCATCACCAGCGACGTTTTCAGTGGGAGCGCCGGTTACAGGTCGTTTCCATCCTCGCTAAGACACCGGGCCCCGCTTCCCCACCGTTGTATCGGGGGGCGCGCCAGGCCAAGGACGGCACCCGCGAAACATTGCATGTGAACTGCTGAATACTTGTAAGGAGGTTTTTCTCTTGGATCTTATAGACTTTAATGTAGAACCGCGCACCACCAAAGGCGACGGACCGGCCAGGGCCTTGCGCCGCGAAGGCTTGGCACCGGCCGTACTCTACGGGCCCAAAACCGACCCCGAGCTGCTGACCGTCAACAGCCATGCCATGGACCAGCTGCTCAAGACGGCCAGTATCGGACAGACCCTGCTGAATCTGCAGGTGGCGGGCGCCAGCGCTCCCAAAACCGCCATTATCAAAGAGATGCAGCGCAATGTGATGACGGGCGAGATCCTGCACGTCGATTTCTACGAGGTCGATATGGACCGCAAGATCCGGGTCCAGATCCCCGTCGTTGCCACCGGCAAGAGCAAGGGGGTTGAGATGGGCGGGATGCTGCAGATCATTCGACGTGAGGTCGAGGTGCTCTGCTACCCGAATCAGATCCCCGATGAGATCGAAGTGGATATCACCGACCTGGATGTGGGTGAGTCTTTCCATGTGGAGGATCTGACCCTCGCGGAAGGTATCGAGATCCCCCATGAAGCCAACTTCACTCTGCTGACCATCCTGGCCGCCAAAGCGGCTGAGGAAGAGGCACCAGAGGAAGAAGAGGAAGAGGCGGTGGAAGGCGAAGAGGCGCCTGAAACTGAGACAGAAGACGAATAAGGCTGGATATCCGGCGATAGTCCTGAGGCCGACATGGTGGTCCGCTGCGACGAATGGCCCCCTGCCAGCGGGGGCACGGCATCCGAAGTGGGGCAGCACCACCGTGGGTCATCGCCGCCGCATTCGAGGCTGCGGCTCATTGCGGGCCTTGGAAATCCCGGCGAAACATATGCCGAGACCCGGCACAACATTGGGTTTCGCGTCATCGACCACATCGCGGAGAGCTGCCGCTGCTTCTGGGAATACAGCTCGGCAGACCTTGTCTGCGGGCGCGGACGCTTGGGCGACGTCACCGTGCTTCTGGCGAAACCGCTGGCCTTCATGAACAACAGCGGTCCACCGCTGTTGAGACTTACACACGCATATGGGATTCATTGCAGGGAGATGGTGGTCATCTATGACGACATCGACCTTGCCTATGGAAGAGTTAAAATCCAAGAGAAAGGGGGGAGCGGAGGACACAGAGGATTAGGCTCAATCATCGCTGCCTTTGAGACGCAGAAATTCATCCGTCTGCGTCTGGGTATCGGCAGACCGGCGAGCAAAGCGGACGTTGTCGACTACGTGCTTAGCAACTTCCGCCCAGAGGAGGCGAACAGACTCGACGCCTTCCTCGGCATCGCCAAAGACGCCGTAGAGACCATATTGAACCAGGGCACGATGACGGGGATGAACGTGTTTAACAAACGAGGGGTGAACGCGGTTTAAACACTTTTTGGCTTAAACACTTCAATGGAGGAAAGAATGGAAGCAGTAATTAGTAACTTGCCGCTGGTATGCACACTGGTCGGTGTCGCTGGTATCCTGTTCTCGATTATTCTGGCCGTACTGATTAAAGGTGCGCCCGCTGGCGACGAGAAGATGCAGTCCATCGCCGGTGCCATCGAAGAAGGCGCCGTTGCCTATCTGAACCGTCAGATGAAGAGCATGGGCATCGCCGGCATCATCATTTTCATCGTTATCTTCGCCACCATGGACGCCAAAACCGCCATCGGTTTCTTGGTGGGCGCGGTGGCCTCCTTTCTCGCCGGTTACATCGGCATGCGCGTCAGCGTTCTGGCCAACGTCCGGACCGCCGAAGCCGCTAAAAAAGGGATGGCTGCTGGTCTGAACATGGCCTTCAAAGGCGGCAGCGTCACCGGTATGATCGTCGCCGGTCTGGCCCTGACCTCCGTGGCCGGCTATTACACCGTAACACATGACGTCATCGCCCTGGTCGCTTTGGGCTTCGGCGGCAGCCTGATCTCCATCTTCGCCCGCCTGGGCGGCGGTATCTTCACCAAGGGTGCTGACGTGGGCGCCGACTTGGTGGGTAAGGTCGAAGCCGGTATCCCCGAGGACGACCCCCGCAACCCGGCCACCATCGCCGACAACGTGGGCGACAACGTGGGTGACTGCGCCGGAATGGCCGCCGACCTGTTCGAGACCTACGCTGTCACCGCCGTGGCCGCCATGCTCATCGGCCACCTGCTCTTCCCCAAAGTTCCCATAGCCACCGAGTTTCCCCTGGTCCTGGGCGCCATCTCCATCATCGCCTCCATGATCGCCTGCTTCTTCGTCCGCCTGGGCAAGAGCGAGTACATCATGGGCGCGCTGTACAAAGGGATGTTTGGCTCCGCCATCCTGGCCGGTATCGCCTTCTACTACGCCAGCTTCAAGCTGATGGGTGGTTTGGGTGACATCTCCCCGATGAACATCTATTACTGTACCCTCATCGGTCTGGTCCTCACCGTGGTGATCGTGATCATCACCGAGTACTATACCGGTATCTACGGTCCGGTGAAAAGCATCGCCGAAGCCTCCACCACCGGTCATGGCACCAACATTATCGCCGGTCTGGGCGTCTCCATGCAGGCCACTGCGCTGCCCGTTCTGGCCATTTGCCTCTCCATCCTGTTGGCCTACAAGTTCGCCGGTCTCTACGGCATCGCCATGGCCGCCATCTCCATGCTCTCCATGACGGGTATGGTCATCGCCATTGACGCCTACGGCCCCATCACCGACAACGCCGGTGGTATCGCCGAGATGGCCGAGATGGACGAGAGCGTGCGCGCAGTCACCGATCCCCTGGACGCCGTCGGCAACACCACCAAAGCCGTCACCAAGGGTTACGCCATCGGCTCCGCCGGTTTGGCCGCCCTGGTGCTCTTTGCCGCCTACGTGATGGAGTTCCAGATCAAGGGTGGTGAAGAATCCATGGCCTTCGATCTTTCCGATGTGAACGTCATCATCGGTCTTTTTATCGGCGGCCTGCTGCCCTATCTCTTCGCCTCCATCGCCATGAAGGCCGTCGGTAACGCTGGTGGCGCCGTGGTCGAGGAGGTTCGCCGTCAGTTCCGCGAAATCCCGGGCATCATGGAAGGCACCGCCAAGCCCGACTACGGTGCTTGCGTGGACATCGTCACCAAGTTCGCCCTCAAAGAGATGCTGGTGCCCGCCCTCCTGCCGGTGGTCGCTCCGCTGATCGTGGGCTTCCTGCTGGGCAAGATCGCCCTGGGCGGTCTACTCATCGGTTCCATCGTGACCGGCGTCTTCGTGGCCCTCTCCATGACCACTGGTGGCGCGGCCTGGGACAATGCCAAGAAGTACATCGAAGATGGCTACCTGGGCGGTAAGGGTTCCGAGGCCCATAAAGCGGCCGTTACCGGTGACACCGTCGGCGACCCGTACAAAGATACCGCCGGCCCGGCTGTTAACCCGATGATCAAAATCCTCAACGTCGTCGCACTGCTCATGGTGCCCTTCCTGATGTAAGCACCTTGGCCCGCAGGGCTCGATGAGTCCCACTGCAATACAGGGGGTTGGCGCAAACCTGCGCCAACCCCTTTTTTATTGATTCTTGCAGGTTACAATGGTAATATTTGCAAGTGCGATCATAATGCGGAAACGATGACATCCTGGGGTATAAATGCCTGACAACGGTACTGAAAAGCAGTCCGCATCAAAAGCCGGCAAGCTAAAGCGGTTCGAGGTGGGGGACCTGGCCGTTTATCCGGCCCACGGGGTGGGGCGCATCGAGGCCATCGAATCGCGGGTCATCAACGGCGAATCCCATGATTTTTACATCCTCAAGGTGATCGAGAACGGGATGGTCATCATGATTCCCACCTGGAACGTCGAATCGGTGGGACTCAGAGACGTGATCAGCGCGAAGGAGATACCCGACATCTACCGGGTGATGACCGAGAAGCCCGATATCAACATCGACAACCAGACCTGGAACCGGCGCTATCGCGAGTATATGGACAAGATCAAGACTGGCTCGCTCTACGAGGTCGCAGAGGTGTTTCGGGACCTGTCACTGCTCAAGCACACCAAAGATCTCTCTTTCGGCGAACGCAAACTCTACGATACCGCCCAGGGACTTTTGGTCAAAGAGCTTTCCACCGCCAAGCAATCGGATGAAAAGGCGATCGCCAAAGAGATCGAAGACCTTTTCGTTCCTGACGCGAAGTAGCCCCGCCTACCCACATGTCCGAGGATCGCAAGATCCACCTCACCGTCCAACCTGCCGAAACCGCTCAACGCCTGGACCTCTATTTGAGTGAACAATTGCCGGCGTGCAGCCGATCGGAGGCGGCCCGCCTCGTCAAGGGCGGTGCCATCCGGGTCGACGGAAAGCGGGTCAAACCCGCCTATCGGTTAATGGGTGGCGAAACCATCACCGGCTGCCTGCCGGCACCGACCCGTCTCGTCGCCCGCCCCGAAGCGATTCCCCTGGACATCCTCTACGAAGACCGAGACATCATTGTGATCAACAAGGCCGCCGGCATCGTCGTGCACCCCGCGCCCGGGCATCCCGGTGGGACCTTGGTCAATGCCCTCCTCTACCATTGCGGGGATCTCAGTGGGCTAGACGGGGATATTCGACCCGGGATCGTCCATCGTCTCGACAGGGACACCTCCGGCATCCTCATCGTGGCCAAGCACGCCTCCAGCCAAAGAGCGCTGGCCGAGCAGTTCAAGTCACGGCTCACGCGCAAGTGGTATCGCGCCATCGTCGTCGGCCAGCCCAAAACGGACAGCGGACGTTGCGAAGCCCCCATCGGCCGCCACCCCGTCGATCGCAAACGCATGTCGATCCGCAGCCGCCAGGGGCGCTCGGCGCTGACCGTGTGGACCGTCGTCAACCGCTGGGGTCACTTCGCGGAGCTGGAGCTGGAAATACGGACCGGGCGTACCCACCAGATCCGCGTCCACTGCGCCGCCATGGGGCATCCCGTTCTCGGGGATGAGGTCTATGGCCCCTCCCTCTCTGGGATTCAAAAAAGCGGTCGCTGGCCTGGCCGCGAGCCGTTGAAGGATCTTGTCAATCGACAGATGCTGCACGCCATGCGGCTCTGCTGCACCCATCCCACGCGGATGAACACCATCACCTTCACGGCTCCCTTAGCTTCCGATATTGAAGCCGTCCGCAGCTATCTCGCGGCAGAATGAAGGGCAGGCCGATTGGCGGCGTCTTCAGGAGCGATATCTGCGAGCGCGTTCAAGCAAAAACCCCTTGATGGCCGCTCGCCACCAAGGGGTTTCTTAGGATGCAGATGGTTGTTGGGCCACTATCCCGCGTCCGGATTATAGCACAATCGGCAGCACTGCAGGCAGCGGCCCGACTCGTAGCGGGCGTCGGTTTCGGCGATCACCTGGTCCACCTCCACCATGGATGTGATGCGTTCCGCCACCTCCAACTCGGGCATGGGCGTACGCCTCTTGGGAACGATCCCGGGGACGGTCTTGAAGATGGTACCGTCAATGTGCTTTTTGCGAAGCGATTTTGGGGATCCCTGGATCTCCTCGCCGGTAAGAAACTGATGGATGGAGCGCGCCGCCCGCCGCCCGCCGCCGATGGCGTCGACCACGAGCGAGGGACCGGTGGCGGCATCGCCGGCGGTGAAGAGCCAAGGCAGGCTACAGTGCACGGTCTCTTCATCGTTGTCAAATGTGGACCAGCGCGTGATGGCGATCTTGTCCTTTTCGGGTTCTCTCTCCAAACAGCTCAGATCGGGCTGCTGGCTGATCGCCGAGATGAGCATATCGAGCTCGATGATGGTTTCCGAGCCTTCTATGGGCACCGGCCGCCGCCTGCCGCTGGCATCGGGCTCACCCAGCTCCATCTGGAGATATTCGATCCCGGCGACCTTGCCGTTGCCGTCGTCTACAACGCGCACCGGTGCCGCCAGGAATTGGAACTTGATCCCCTCGTGCTCGGCAGCCACAATCTCCACCTCGTTGGCCGGCATCTCGTTGCGCGTGCGCCGGTAGAGGATGTATACCTCTTCGCAACCCAGCCGCTTCAAGGTGCGCACACAGTCGATGGCACTGTTTCCGCCACCCACCACGGCTACCTTATTGCCGACCGGAATGCGCTTTTCCGGTGAGCCGGCCACCTGTGAGAGGAAATTGATCCCCTGCCAGACCCCGTCGAACTCTTCTCCGGGAATGTTGAGGGTGTAGTCCTTCCAGGCGCCGATACCGGCGAAGATCGCTTCGTAGCCTTCCTTCATGAGGCTGTCGAAGGTGAAATCCTCGCCCAGCTGGGTGTTGAGGTGGCACTCGATGCCCAGATCGAGGATCCCCTGGCACTCCCAATCCAGTACATCGTCAGGGAGGCGGTACTCGGGGATGCCGTAGCGCGTGATGCCGCCCAATCGGGGCATGGCTTCGAAGATGGTCGGGCTGTGGCCCAGGCGGCGCAGGAAGTAGGCACAGCTCAAGCCGGCCGGACCACCGCCGATGATGGCCACCTTGCGGCCCGTATCCGCGGCGCAGGGCACGGGGTAGCGCCGGCCCGAATTCATCTCGTGGTCCGCCACAAATCGTTTGAGCTGATTGATGGAGACCGGCTCGTCTTCGATCCCCCGTCGGCAGTAGTCCTCACAGGGATGGGGGCAGACGCGTCCGCAGGTCAGCAGCAAGGGGTTGCGCTCCTTGATGGTATGGACAGCCGCCTCATATTCGCCTTTGCGAATATGGTCAATGTAGCGCGGAATATCGATCTCGGCAGGGCAGGTTTGCTGGCAGGGTGCCAGGGCGTCGTCCTCCTCGTTGAAGTGCAGCAGCCGCTGGCTCATGGTTCTGACGGTGATGATGTTTTTGGGGCAGGCCTGTTCGCAGGCACCGCAGCCCACGCATGTAATCTCGTTGACCACCGGGAAGCCGTCCGGTCCCATGTCGATGGCATCGAACTTACAGGAACGAATGCAATCCCCGTAGCCGATGCAGCCCACGCGGCATTCGCGCTTACCGCCGAATAGCAGATCGGCCGCCTTGCAGCTATTGACGCCGGCATAATCGAACTTGTCGTCGGCGCGGTCGCCACCCAGACAGTGGTTCAAGGAGAGCAGGGGTTCGGCCGTGCCGGGATCGAGTCCCATGACGCCGGCGATATTGATGGCACTTTCACTGCCGCCAACGATGCAGATGCTGGGAGCCGCCTTGCCCTCCACCACGGCGACGGCGGCAGCAGAGCAGCCGGCGTAGCCGCAGCCGCCGCAGTTGGCCCCTGACATGAAATACTCGACTTCAGCAATACGGGGATCTTCGTAGACGTAAAAAACTTTGGAAGCAACGCTGAGGATGATGCCGCACAGGCCACCAATGCTCAGCATAACGACGACAGCTGTAATCACAGGGCGGTCCTCCTAATGAAGAGATCGCTGGAGTTGTTGCGTTGGTTCATCTGGTTCCCGCGCGTCGGATCCGAGATCTGGGCTTACACCATCCCACGAAAGGCGAAAAAGGTCAGCGACAGCACACCGGCGGTGACCAGGGCGATGGAGGTGTCCTGGAGCGGTTTGGGCACCCGCGCCAGCAGAATACGCTCACGCACACCGGCGAAGAGAATCAATGCCAATCCGAAACCGACCGCATAACCAAAGGACGACACCAGAGCCTGGAGAAAATTGTACTCTTTGTCCACGTTGAAAATACAAGCGCCCATGACGGCACAATTGGTGGTGATCAGGGGCAGGAAGATGCCCAAGCCGGCATACAGCCCGGGGATGCTTTTTTTCAGAAACATCTCCACGAACTGCACCAGTGAGGCGATGACCAGGATGAAGGCGATGGTGCGCAGATAGACGAGACTAAAGGGTACCAGCACAAAGTGATAGGTCAGCCAGGTGATGACCCCGGCCATGACCAGTACGAAGATCACGGCCATGGACATGCCCACGGCGGTTTCCATCTTCTTAGAGGTACCCATAAAGGGGCATTGGCCCAGAAACTGCGCCAAGACAATGTTGTTGACGAAGATGCAACCGATGATGAGTTCGATGTAGCCCATGGGGTCTCCTATTTGCTTCCCACCAGGTTCATGCCACAGAGCATCAGGCCAAGGGCCATGAAAGCGCCCGGTGCCTGGACCATGAAGGTGAAGGGCTGAAAGCTGGCGCCGAAGAGTTCGATACCGAAGAAGGTGCCCGTGCCGAGAATTTCTCGGACGGCGCCCAGGGCACTCAGCGAGAGGGTGAAGCCCAGGCCGATGCCGAGACCGTCGGCGATGGAGGCTACCACCCCGTTTTTAGACGCGAAGGCTTCCGCCCGCCCCAGGACGATGCAATTCACCACGATGAGGGGAATGAACACCCCCAGCTTGAGGAAGAGGACGTAGGCGAAGGCCTGCATGAGCAGCTCGACCGCGATGACGAAGGTGGCGATGATGATGATGAAGCAGGCGATGCGCACCTTGGCCGGGATGACCTTGCGCAGCAAGGACACGATTAAGTTGGAACCCAGCAGCACGAAGGTGGTTGCCAAGCCCATTCCGATGCCGTTTTCCATGGTAGTGGTGACACCCAGCACCGGACAGAGGCCTAGCACCAACCGAAACGGCGGGATCTCGGCCCACAGTCCTTTGGTAAACTCTTGTGTGAGCGATTTGGCCATGTGATCGATCCTCCCTATTTGCCGACGGCTTTGATTTGTTCGAGCAGCTGCGGTTTGATGTCAGAGTAGAGTTTCAGAGCATCGGTGGCGGCGTCGCACACCGCCCGAGACGTGATGGTGGCGCCGCTGATGGCGTTGACCGAACCCCCGTCGTTGGTGATCGCTACCGGCTCGCTGATGGGCAATCCCTTGAACTGAGCGGCCCAGGTGGGGTCGTCTTTGGCGACTGCGCCAAGGCCTGGGGTCTCTTTGTGGGTCGTGACCCCGATGCCCACGAGGGTGTCATCGTCGGTGTTGACCGCCACCACAAGACCGAACTTGTCAGCATACCCCTTGCCGGTGGTCTCGAAGGCCACCGTATTGGCGTTGCCGTCGAAGACACCGATAAAGAGCGTTTTCTCCTCCTCGCCGACGGTCATCTTGACCCGGTCGGCAACGGGATCGTTGCTGGCACCCTCCAGAATTTGGCGGACGGCTGGGCCCTTCACCAGGTTGAGCTCCTGATTTTCGATGCGCTCGCTCGTGTTGTCCCTCAGGGTTGCCAGGACCCCGCCCGAAAAACTGCTCAGGATGGTGAGAACGACCACCATTTTGATCATATCAACCATTTTAGGTCACCTTTCCCAGCGCTTTCGGCCGAATTTTATCCACAAGGGGGTTGATCGTGTTGCCGACCAGGATGGCCAATATGACCCCATCGGCAAAGGCCCCGATATTGCGGATGAGGATCACCATAAACCCCATCAGCGCGCCATAGATCAGCATGGCGGCAAAATTGACCGGTGAACTGCTGTCCTCCGGTGCCAGAAAGAAAGCACCGATGAGGGTGTAGCCGGTGAGCAAGTGGAACCACGGGCTGGCGTAGCGGGTGGGATCGCCGATGTGGAAGAGCAGGGCGGTGAAAAAGATGCCGCCGATGAAGGAGAGCGCAATCTCCCAACGGATAAAGCCGCGCAAAATCAGGTAGACGCCACCGGCGATGATGGCCAGCCCGCAGGTGGCACCGATGCCACCGGTCTGACGGCCGAGGAGCAGATCCAAGAGGGGCAATTCGGCCACCGCCTCGGGCCCGAAGGCTTTCAAAGCGGCGATGGGATAGGCGGCTGGGAAATCGAAGTTGTAGTTGACCAGCATCCCGTCAAAGTCGAAGAAGGGGCGATAGGAGACAAAGAGGATGGCCCACGCCAGGGCGACGGGGTGGAAGGGATTCGCACCGATACCGCCAAAAATCTGTTTGCCGACAACGATGGCCAGCAAGGTGCCCAGCAGCACCAGCCACCAGGGTGTGGTGGCGGGCATGACCATGGCGAAGAGCAGGCCGATGACGGCGGCATTGCCGTCGGCCACGGTTACCGGACGTTTGCTGACGTAGTTGAAGGCCACCTCCCATCCGATGGCCGAAGCGACCGACAGACTGAGCACCGCCAGCGCCGGTGCGCCGAAGGTGGCCAGACCCATGAGGGCGGCCGGTAAAGCGGCCAGGAGAAAGTGATAGCTGCGTTCCGGCACACCGCTGCCGTTGTGCCAGAAAGGCGCATGCGAAACGATAAGTTGCTTGCGACTACTCATTCGCCTCCTCCACTGTTAGGATCTGGGCAAGCTCGTATTTTCCCAGTTTGATGTATTGCAGAATGGGGATCCGAGACGGGCAGACGAAGCTGCACAGTCCGCACTCCACGCATGAGAACAGATCATAGAGATCGGCGGCCTCTTCATATTGTCCCGCTTCGAGGAAACGCACCAGCATGGGGACCGGAATCGTGGCCGGACAGATGCGGACGCAGTCACCGCAATTGATACAGGGGTAATCCGTACAGACGCTCACATCGGCGGCATCTTGGACCATGATGGCGTCGGTGTCGGGCATGATGGACTGATCCTCCGTAAAGATGGCCGAGCCCGTCATGGGGCCGCCGAAGATGAGCCGGTCGCCGTCGGCCAACTCGATCTTGAACTGGGCCAAAATTTGACGAACCGGTGTTCCCAGGCGGGCGGTGGTCAGGCACCGATTGCCCTGTTTGTCGATGATGGTGAGCAGTTTGTCGGTGACGAGCTTGCCGGTGAGGTAGGCAGATCCTATGGCGGCCACCGCTTCGGCCCGAATGAAGACCACCCCGAGGCTGGTGGTGTCGCCGTCCGAAGGGACAGTGTAACCGAGGGTCTTGAAAAGCACCATCAGGGGCTGGGCGGAGGGGTAGCTGGCCGGTACATTGATGACGGTCGTGCCGGGATACTCATGTCCCTGAATGGTTTCACCGGGAAGGGCCATGATGATCTCATCCAGCTCAGTGGCCGTCTGGAGGACCTCGATACCCTTCTTGAGGGCCTCGCTGCGCGTTTTCGCCACGTACTGGTTGGTGTGGGTCAACAGATCTGCGTCACCACCGTAGATGACCAGTTTGGAGATTCCCCTCTCCGAATCGGCCAGCGACGCCAGGGGCGGCGCTCCCGGTGCGGTGGTGAAGTAGCGCTTTAGATAGGAGAGGGTGGGGGGGGCCGCGGGATCAAAGCCCTCCGGTGCTGGTTCGTCTTTGCCGACCTCAATGGTCACGGCCGTTAGACGTTTGCCATAGTCACCGGTGAAGGCCGACAATCCCTGGATGGTGCCGCTCACGGTGGCGATCACGGCCGGACCCTCATCGTCACCGAGACTGAGTCGTTCACCAGTTTTCACCGGTGTGCCGCTTTTGAGGGTCAAGGCGTCCTTTTGGGCGTAGGGCTTGTCGATGTAAAGGGTCACCGCCGATGGCAGCGGCACCGACTGAGGTGTCACCAGCGTGTCGGTCAATTCCTCATAGATGAACCGGGGCTTGGCGAAACCGAAAAACGATCGTTGTGTCATAAGCTCAACCTTTGCAAACCGTCGATCGGGTCATGAAACATTATGGGTGCCGTCCATATTGGATTTGGAACGATTCAGACGATGATGAGTCAAATCCATGAGCCCTTTACAGCACATGGCAGCCGGAGCAGTCCTCCGGACCGGCTTCGAACTCATGGTGGCATTGGATGCACTGGCCGTGGAAGGCATCTCCGCGCCCCACCACTTCGCTGCCCTCGATTTCATCGGCGTCATGGCAGTCGAGACAGCTTTCCGGGAAGTCCTCGCCCTCAGGCGGCGTCTGATGACAGTCGCCGCAGGCGATCAGAGCTTCCTCCTCGTCGCTGGGATGGTGGTGGCAGTCGGCGCAGGCGTTGCCATACCCGGTGGCTGAAGTGTGCGTGTCGTGATCGAAGAGGACTTTACCGGCGGCGGTGTGGTACATCAGCCGGATGGGGGTTTCGGGGGACGCTTGGGGGAAGGCGGCGTAGCAGATAATGGCAATGAGCAAAAGGTGGATCGCGAGACCATAGGCAATTAACAGCTGTCTCTTGGAAGTCATTGGCACAATCCTTCAGCTTGTTAGTCTATGTGGACATGGATGGGAGATACGAAAATCGTGCAGGACCAACAGGTCAAAGCACCGACTATCATAATGTCCGGGTGCTTTCAAGCGATTTCTTATAGACTTTGATATTATTGGAAATACTGACTTTTTTGGTGGTGTTGAATGGGGCTTTTTGGGGGCGGATGAGACCGATACGGCGCTTATGATGGTCAGGGTTTACCCATGCTTGGTCTGTCGTGGGGGAGCGTCCTCAGATGGCGCTAAAACTCTTCCAGGCACTTGCCGCGTTCGATGAAGTCGCGCAAGCTGTTTTGGGCCACGGCACCGTGCGTCATGGCGGTATTGAGCTCTTGGACGACCGGGTCCTCGTCGCCAAGCTGCCTACGGGCCTCCCTGAGCAGTCGCAGTCCCTCTTTCAGATAGGCACTATAGCGCTCCTCGATCGCCTTGCGCTTTTCGTGTTTCTCGCGCTCCTGGGCAATGAGGGGCAGGAGACGCTGGATAGAGTACTCCACCAAGGCATCACGCGGTGCTTGGAAACTGCGCGACACCTCCTCCAAAGAGTACAGGGTTCTGCGGCTGAGGACGTAGGTTTTTTGAACACGGCTGAGGCCGGTGAAGTGGTCCGAGTCATATTGACGGGCGATTTGACGCAGGGAATCGAAGTCCTCCATGAGGTGGTCGAAGAGGGATTTCTGCTTGATTCCCAGTTGCATAGCCGCAACGCTGAGGGCCTCGATAGCGCGTCCGGACAATTTGAAGGTGGCGCGGACCGACTGGCGGCCCCGCAGCGCGGCGCTGGTTGTCACGGGCAGTTCTATATTGAGGGCTTCCAACAATTCGTCGTCCATGGGCGCCTCCCGTGGCCAATGGCCGTTTTAATTGACACCGCTGCGGCGGTGGATCAACCGGACGATGCGTCTTATTACTTATATATATCGGATACTATAAGTAATGGATGCGAATGTTCAAGCGCTTTCTGCACGGTACGCCCAATGGTTGCCCTCCGGCGGCGGCTTTAGGAGCGAGATCGCTGGGCACCCCCGCGCTAGCTGCAATGCACCTTGCACCAACGGCGCGATCTGACGAGAGAAGGGCCCCACCGGGTAGTGATCCATCGCGCAGGCATGGCGGACGGCGTGTCATCCGGCGGGTACCTGACTTGGCAAGGGGGTGGGGCTGATTATGTTAATGAATGAGCCGTCATCGGCTGTACCAAAACCGAAACAGGTCTCAGGCGATTTGAGATCGGGAGGGTATAGAACATGGATGGACGTCGCATTAACTCAGACGAGCAGCAGTGTATCAGCCGCTGTATAACGCGTCACTGGGGTCAGGACGCCTCCTCCAGCAGTCCCGAGGAGCGTGATCGGTCTTACGAACAATGCCTTACCGAGTGCCGCATATGCGGCTGAATTGAGCCATTTTTCCAATTGGCAGGCGATCTTGCGCCGCCAATGCAGCTTCGGAGCGGTCCAGGGGAATTTATCGATAACCCTGGACCGTTTTTGCGTGGTGCGGCGCCAGGTCAGTCATCGGGAATGAGGCGCCTGCTCAGGGTGTTCACCTCGTCGCGGGTGTAGCCGATTCGCTGGTAGAATCCGTGGGCGGCGGCGTTGTCGGTGCGGACCATCAGGTTGATTTTGGGGCAGCCCATCGCTTCGAGGGATCGTTCCAGCTGCTGCATCATCCGGCGGGCAATTCCCTGGCTGCGGTACGCGGGATGAACGGCCAGGTAGTAAGCCCAGCCGCGGTGGCCGTCGTACCCACCCATTACGCTGCCGACCAGCTCCTCCTCGGCGACGGCGACCAGGAACAATTCCGGTTGCACTGCCTGCTTGCGGACGATGTCGCGCCGGGGATCGTTCCATGGACGGGTGAGACCGCAGGTCTGCCACAGCTGGATCACGGCCTGTTCATCCTCAGTATGGTATGCGCGCACGACGATCCGCTGTCCGCCGTCGGTCGATGGGGGGTTAGCGTTCATTGAGTCTGGAGAGCCGCAGGACTTCGTATGCATTGACCCGCCCCATATCGGGGATGTCCACCTCCTGACGGCGGGCCATGATACGGTCCTTGATCAATTCGAAGGTTTGGCCGTCGATGAGCATGAGTTGCTGTGCCGCCAAGCTCTCCAACTTCGAGGCCAGGTTGACCGAGTTGCCCAGATAGGTGTATTCGCGTTTGATGAAGTTGCCCAGGACCATGGCGTAGATCTCGCCACTGCTCAACCCCATGCGGATCTTGATGCGCTTGTTGACACCGAACGCCTGCCTGAGTTTACGATTTTTGTGGCCCAGCGCGCGGTGAATATCGATGCCGGCTCGCACACTGCGCAGGGCCGTGTCGGCGTCCATATGATCGCCATGCTCGAAGATGGCCATGAAGCCGTCGCCGAGAAACTTATCGATATAGCCCCCGTTCTGATAGATGATGAGACAGAGGCGGTCGACCAATTCGTCGATCATGGCCACCGTCGTATCCTCGCGGGACGCCCGCATGAGGCTGCTGAAGCCGACGATATCGAGAAAGAGGGTCGAGGCGAAGAGTTTGACCTGGGCTTTGGTATGGCTGAAGGGGGTGATGTTCTGCTTGATTCGATCCTTAACGAAGAGGGCGTCCTGGTAGACAAGGTCGGCTGAGACAAACTCTTTGGCCGGATAGGGATTGATTTTGCGGGCCCGGTTGAAGGCCCGGATAATGTGCTGCTTGATGCCCAGCGCCATACCGATTTTCGCGCTCTCCCGGTAATATTCGAATGCCTCGCGATCCATATTGTAGTTGGCGTAGATCTCACCTTTGAGAAAGTAAATATCGGCGACGACCGATTCCTTCGTCATCTTCAGCTCTTCCGCCAGGGCCAGCATCTCGTCCAGTTTGTGTTCGGCGGCTTCGTAGTCGTACATGGACTGGTAGATCTCGGCGATGAGCAACCCCGCTTCCAGCGCCTCCGTGTCCAGGCGCTGCTCGCGTAGCCGTATCTCCAACATGGCGGCACCTTCCAGCGCCCGGTCATAGGAGCGCTGCAAAAAGGCCCAGCAGGCGATCTCCAGGCGGGCTTTGAGCAGGCCGGACGTATATCCCATCTTCTCGAACAATTCCACCGACGTTGTCAGATCCGCTTCAATCTTGGGGTCGGTGGCCCCGATAAGGCGCGTCATGCGGCAGTAGTCATAGAGGGAATAAGCGTAGATGATGGCATAGGCCGGATTGGACTGGTAGAGATCGTGGGCCTTGCGGCGTTCCTGGGCGACGTACTTGATGGCCTTGTTGAAGCGATTGAGCTTATAGTTGACCGAACCGAGGAGGGAATAGATCTCACCTTGGAATTTGCCCAGATCCGGCTCGGTCAAGGAGAGTTTAAGCGCCTCCTTCAGGTAGAACTCGGCATCCAGGTAGTTGCACTGGGCGCGGTGATTGTACCCCAAGGAGAGATAGATCTTCAGGCGCCAGCGCTGAAAGCGATCGTCATCAAGTTCTTCCAACTTGTTGAGGGCTTCGTCCAGGAGTTCCTCGGAGCGTGAGAAGTGGCGAACCTTCTGCAGGTAGAGGCTCTTGTGCCATTTGATCACCGCGGAGAGCCCCTGATGATGGATATAGCGCTGGGATTCCTTTTCGAAGCGGTTCAGTGCATCGAGAATCTGGTCCCGGCTGCCGTCCAGGGTCCCAGGTTCGAACAGATTGCGGATCTCCTGTATACGTGTTTCTACCGTTGTCTCTTTGGACATACACTTCCCCCTTGAGGGTCTGTGGTGAGCAAAGGGGCGGACCGCTTCGCCGGAGCGTTTTCCGGGGTTGCCGCCTAAGCTATCAAAATCGCATCGAAATCATCGATGCAATTTTGTGGCCATACTATGGAATCTGTACCAAATGTCAACCAAAAAGCAAATGATATAGGCAGGTTCCGCTAAAAAAGGCGGGTGATTTCATCCACGTCGAATTGCGGCCAGGGTGTCGGCCTGCCGTCGCAGGTGGCCCGAACCGGAACATCGTCGGGGGAGAGGGGTGCGATGACTTCCGCAATGCGGCTGAACTGGATCCCGGCCCCATGAAGACGGTCGGCGAGATCTTGGACCGCTTTTGGGCGGCAGCAAATCAGGAGACTGCCAGACCCGATCAGCCCCAAGGGATCGATGGAGAGGGTGTCGCAGATGGCGCGGGTTTCGGGAAAGATGGCGATCTGATCGGTTTGCACGGAGATCTGGCCCTTGCCCGCAGTGGCCAGCTCTGCCAGAGCGGTGGCAAGGCCGCCTTCGGTGACGTCGTGCATGGCCGAAACATCGGGGCATTCCGCCGCGATGCGGGCTTCGGGTAGAATGGTGATCTGTTCCAGGAGGGCTCTGCTGCGCTCGATCGCCTCGGCCGGTATCCCCTTGGCCATCAGATCGGCCCCGAATTCACGGGCGATGAGGGCCGTCCCCTCCACTGCCACCGCTTTGGTCAGGAGGATACGGTCACCCACTCGCATGCGGCGTTTGTCAATGAGTCGCGCGCGCGTCACCGTACCCGCCATCATGCCGATGACCACCGGACGGTTGACGGCGTCGGTAATCTCGGTGTGACCGCCGCAGAGCGTGATCTGCCAGCGCCGGCAGAGGGTGTAGAGGTCCTGCATTATGCCGCGGATTTCACTGGCGGTGGTGCCGGTCGGCAGCAGCAGGGTTGTCAGGAACCAGCGCGGCCGGGCCCCTGCGGTGGCAATGTCGTTGGCGTTGACCAATACGGCATAGTGCCCAATGGCGTCGGTGGCGAAGGTGATCGGGTCCGACTTGAGCACGATGACATCATTCATATCGGGCTGTACGGCGGCGGTATCATCGCCCACACCGGCGCTGATGAGGACCGACGGATCTTCGAAACGGAACATCTCCAGAAACTTGGACAGGATGTCATTGGGCAGCTTGCCGCCGGAGAGCGGCTGTCCCATGCGGACGACCGCTGCAAGGTCCATCAGGTGGTCGACGGCCAGATCATACGTTGCCGGGGAAGCCCCAGGGGTGCGCAGCCAGGCGGTCAGGGCGCCGGCGCGACGACCGGCATCCATATCGAAGTCGAAGTCGCCGACGACGAGCACATGGTCGGTGGCCACACCCAGTCGCTTGGCGGCGAGTCGGACCGCATCGCCGCTGGGTTTCGGGCGGACCGGATCTTCACGGGTGATCACCGTGGCGAAGTCCTCCCAGCCGACCTGGGAAAAATTGGCCAGGGCCCGGTTGACCGACGCCCGGCTGTTGCGGGTGACGATGCCGAAGGGCACCCTGCTGCGGGTCAAAAACGCGAGCAGCGCTTCGGCACCCTCGTTGGGCCGAGACGCCGCCGCACCCCGCTCTTCAAAGGCCGTCAGGCGCCGGTGCGCCTCTGAACGTGCCGCCTCCGTGGCCAGTCCCTCGATCCATTCGAGCACTGGTTGATCGATGGGACAGCCCAACTCACCTTTGATCTCCCTGAAGTCCAATGCGCCGGGGGCCGTCAAGGTCCCGTCGAAATCGAAGAGGACTGCGTCGATGCGGTAGGGTTTCGTCTGCATGGGCACGGATCCCTCATCCGTCATGGCGGGCCTCCGGGAAGCGCTCCACCGACAACGCCTGTAGCTTATACTTCTGCACCTTGCCGCTGGCTGTCAAGGGATACGCTTCCACGAACGCGACATGTCTGGGAATTTTGTACCGGCTGATCTCCCCACGGCAGAAATCTCTGACGTCCTCGGGCGTCAGATCGCTTCCCGGCTTCTTGATGATAAAGGCACCGACTTCCTCGCCATACTTTTTGCTCGGAACGCCCACCACCTGCACATCCACGATGGCGTCCAGGCGGTGCAGAAACTCTTCGATCTCCCGCGGGTAGATGTTCTCTCCACCCCGAATAATCATATCTTTGTGACGGCCGGTGATGGAGAGATAACCGTTGCGGTCCATAACGCCCAGGTCGCCCGAATGCAGCCACCCATCGTCGTCGATGGCGGCGGCGGTGGCGTCGGCTAGCTTGTAGTAACCTTTCATGACATTGTACCCCCGGCAGCACACCTCTCCCTGCGCTCCCGGGCCCAGGATCGCGCCGCTTTCCGGATCGACGATGCGGACCTCCACCGCCGGCAGGGGACGACCGACGGTCTCCACCCGCCGACGCAGGTCGTCGTTCGGGAGGGTTTGGGTCATTACGGGTGATGCTTCCGTGAGGCCATAGCAGATGGTCACCGCGCGCATGTGCATTTTCTCGATCACCAGTTGCATCACCTGTACCGGACAGGGGGATCCCGCCATGATGCCGGTGCGCAAGGAGGAGAAGTCAAATTTGTCGAAAAGTTTGTGCTCCAAGACGGCAATGAACATGGTGGGCACGCCATAGAGGGCCGTACAGCCCTCCTGTTCTATCGACGCCATCACCTGCACGGGATCGAAGGACTCCAAGATCACCAGCGTGCTGCCATGACTAACGGCTGCCAGGACGCCGAGGACGCAGCCGAAGCAGTGGAAGAGGGGTACCGGCAGGCAGAGGCGGTCGGCGGGGGTGAAGTCCTGGTTTTCCCCGACCCAGTAACCGTTGTTGATGATGTTGAAATGGCTCAGCATAACGCCTTTGGGAAAACCGGTCGTGCCCGAAGTATACTGCATGTTGACCACGTCGTGCGGATCCAGGCTCTCCTGGCGGGCCTGATAGTCGGCGTCGCTGGTCATCGCTGCCAGCGCCATCACCTCGGGCAGGGCATACATGCCACGGTGTTTCTCCTGTCCCAGAAAGAAGACCCGTTTCAAATGCGGGAAGCGTTCGGCCTTTAGCTGACCGCGTATCTGACGGCGAAGCTCGGGGACGAGCCCATAGATGGTTTGGACATAGTCGGTGTCTCGGAATCCATCGATGAGGAAAAGATTCTCCGTTTCAGACTGCTCCAATAGATAGGCCAATTCTGCGCTTTTATAATTGGTATTGACCGTGAGCAAGATCGCTCCGATCTTCGCCGTGGCAAATTGCAGCGCCACCCAGTAGGGGATGTTGGTGGCCCAGACGGCAACCTTCTCGGCCGGTGCGACGCCCAGCGACATGAGGCCTTTGGCGAGTGCGTCGACCACCTCACCGAACGCGCGATAGGCCAGGCGGATATCGCGATCGACGTAGACCACCGCCTCATTGTCGGGATGGTTCGCGATCGTCTCATCCAATAGCTGCCCCAAGGTGATGGCGCGGAGCTCCGGACGGTTCATGCAGCCTCCTATCGTGGGGTGTAGATCACCGCGTAGATCGCAGCCGGTTGGGCACCTAGGCAGCTAACATAATGGGGCACCACCGAGTTGTAGTAGATGCTGTCGCCGGCTTCGAGACGATAGGTTTCGGTGCCGTAAGTGACCTCGATGCGGCCCGCGTAGACCACGATAAACTCCTCTCCCTCGTGGTAGGAGAGGTCTTTTTGCTTCTCCGATTCGGGCAGCAGTTCCACGAAGAAGGGCTCCATATGGCGATCACGCTTGCCCTTGCCCAGGGAGTAGAATTGCAGGGCGACCGGCTTGTCCTTGCCGCGCAGCATGCTCAACTCGCTCTTGCGCGCGTCGCGGCGCATGACCAGAGGATCCTGGCTAAGCTGATCGTCGAGAAAGGTTCCCAAGCGGACCTTCAGGGCCCGGGCGATTTTCAGCAAGGGGCCCAGAGATGGGTAAAGATCCTCTTCGATGATGGCGGTTAAGAAACTCTCCTCCAGCCCGGTTTGGGCGGCCAACGCGTTCAATGTGACCCCCTGTTGGGTCATATAGCGGTTGATGCGCTGACCGACTTTGTCGGTTTTCATAGCAGCTCCTCGTCGATGGCAGGATTGGTTCAGCCGCGTCCAACGCCATGTATGCGGTCATTTCAATAGGTGGTCCACGCCGGGATCACAAGCCCTCCTTCAAGCCAGATTATGGCTTGTAAAGCAAGAAAAAAGCGTCCTATAATTTCCATATCGATCCCGCGCTAGCGGCCGCATCGTCGTCCCATTCACCCTGCGCCGGGTTCAGATTCGAAGCCCGCCGGCCACCATGCCCGTCAGGGCCTTTTGCGGACGGTTCTGACCGGCGCCGCACGCCTTTGATCTGTTCTCTGGCGCCAAAGGAGGAGAGCGAATGCAAACGCAGATCCTGCTGGCCATGGATGACTCCGAAAACGCCCTGCGCGCGGCAACTCTCGTGGCAACCTGCTTCAAACCCGACAGCCGAGTGACCCTCTTCAATGTGGCGGTGGACACCGCCACCCTGCGCCACCTAAAACGCCCGGCCCTGGCCCCCCATCTTAGATCCCAGCAGCACCACTTCAATCTCCTCGAGGAGAAGAAGCGCAAGCGGGTGGCGGAGACGATCCGACAGGCCCGGCAGATTCTGCTGGCAAACGGATTCGATGCTGCACAGGTGACCACCAAATCCCAACCCATAAGGACGGGGATCGCCCGTGACATCCTCAGCGAGGCGCGATCGGGCTACGATCTGATCGTTTTGGGCCGCCGCGGGCTGAGCGGGATCAAGGATTTTTTTTCGGGCAGCACGGCCCACAAGGTGTTCAACTACGCCAAGGACATCGCGGTATTGATCGTCCCCTGATCAGGCCTGGATCGGAAGCCGAACACTTCCCTGCGGTCACGGCCTTGCTGCCAGTGTGAACTGAGACCTTTCGCCCCATGACCATACTGCTCCATCTGGAAAACCAGCTTCTGCGCCACCTGGATGCGATCTGCGCGCGCCTGCCCCAGCCGCCGCCGCCGACGCGTCGTTTGGCCGCCGCCAAAATCATCGCCCACCGTGGGATCCACGACAATCGCCGCATCCCCGAGAATACCCTGGCAGCCTTCCAGCGGGCCGCAGATCAGGGCATCTGGGGGGTGGAGCTCGATGTGCGCTGGACCCGCGACGGAGAGGCGGTAATTTGCCATGACCCCGATCTAAGGCGTGTTTTTGGGATTCCGGATCGGGTCCACACCCTCCGATTGGCCGACCTGCAGAAACGCTGTCCCCAGGTCCCCACCCTTGCCGAAGTGATCGCCGCCGTCGGAACCCGACTGCATCTCATGATCGAACTTAAAGCGGTGCCCGGCGACCCAGATGGATACCCCCATCGGCGCCTGGCCTCCCAACTCGATTCCCTGCGGCCGGTGCAGGACTACCATCTGATGGCCCTCGACCCAGTGCTTCTGGCCCACGACGCCTGGCCACCGGAGGTCTGCCTGCCCATCGCTCGCCTGAAAGTGGATGCCTATTCAAGACTTGCCGAGCGGCGGAGATATGCGGGGCTTTGCGGCCATTACGCCCTGGTGCGCCGACGTCACATTGTCCGACATCGCCGCTGCGGCCAGCAGATCGGGACCGGATTCATCACGTCGCGAGCATCGCTCTACCGGGAGATGAATCGCGGGGTCGTGTGGCTGTTCACGAACTGCGCCCCAGCGATGCAGCGCATCTGCCAGGCCGGCGAATCAGCTTGAATGGAGGGCGGCGGCGTCCGGTGCCCGTGTCGCGGCCGTGGCGGATGAGATGGCCTCCGGATTCGGGTCCGATGGGCAGGTCGCCAATTGCAGGTGCCGCTGGCTCAGGGATCTCAGGAGGGCATGGTCCCGACCGTAAATATCCTCGCGAAAGTGCACCCGGTCGGTCGCATCCACCCATGCGGTCCAATACTGCAGATGCACCGGCATGGGGGTCCGCAGCCGCACCACCTTGGGCTTCCGGCCGGCGAAGGCCTCTCCGATGCGGTCACGGCTCCAGGCTGGTCTATCCGACAGCAGCAGGGCGGTCAGCACCTCGGGCTCGGCCACCCGAACACAGCCCGAACTGAAGCTGCGGCGCTGTTTTGCGAATAGGCCCTTGGCCGGGGTGTCGTGGAGGTAGATGCTGTGTTTGTTGGGGAACATGAACTTTACGCGACCCAAGGCATTGGAGGCCACCGGGTCCTGGCGCAATTTGAAGGGGAAGCGGTGCACGGTCAGCCGGGCCCAGTCGATCTCCTGGGGATCCAGCTCACGGGCCTGTGCCGTCCAGTCGGAGAAGACGCGGATCCCCTGTTGGAGGAGATAGGCGGGATCGGCTTGGATCTTCGGCAGTAGGTCCTTACGGGCGATACGGGGCGGGATATGCCAGTAGGGATTGAGTTCCAGATAGGTGATCTTTCCCGAGAGCACGGGCGTGGGGCGTTTGGGACGCCCTACGACCACCCGCATGGACTGGACCACCTGGCCGTCGGAGAGCGCCTCCAGTTGAAATGCAGGAATATTGACCCGCAATAGACGGGCGCCCAAGTTGATGGGGATCCAGCGCTGGCGTTCCAGGTTGGCCCGCAGGGTGTCGATGCGATTCTGGACGGGGACGTTGAGGGCCGCCAAGGTCACCTTGCCCACTTTGCCGTCGGGCTTGAGGCCGTGGCGGGTCTGGAAGGCCACGACGGCTCTGGTCAGCGCCGCATCAAATCGGTTGGACGTCATGCTGTTGGCCGCGATCCGGTTGATCTCGGGCATGAGATCGCCGCTCATCTCCAGGCGAACCCGCAGGCGCCGAACGGCCTCGGCCGTCATGCCCTCCTCCAGGGTCCGTTCACTGGCGATGGGCGTCCAGCCGCCCTCGGCGGCCAGTTGACGATAGCGAACCAGGGCCCTGCGCAGATGTCCATAGTCGCGGTGAGGGGGGGCCGCCGCTGCCATGAGGTTCCCAGCGCTCTCCGCCCGCAACATGCGGTCCAAACGCGGCTGCCACGCATCGCGATTGACAGGCCCGAACCAGCTCTGGCCCGTGGCCTGCGGCGTAACGCGGCCCACGGCCAGGTGGCGGCCGAAACGCAGCGCCGTCCGGCTGAGCGCCACATCGAACGCCGCGGCTTTGGCAGGGCTGATCTCCTCAGCAGTGCCGGCCTGGTAGAGTAACTCGGCCATTGCCCGCTCCAATGCGGAGAGAGGGTAGTCGATGGGGTCGAGACCCTCCTGTGCGGCGTCCCGCAGGGCCGCCACCAGGGCCAGGGCGCTTGGTTTCAGACCGTCCGCATCCAACCAGGCCGACGCGTGGTCACGTCCGGCGTAGAAGCTTTCCAAACGGGTTACGGCAGCGTGACCTTGGGGTCGGCAGTCAGCTTCGGCATGCAGTTGCCGCTCAATCTCCAATTGGATCGTACTTGGGTTAAAGGTCTGTGCCCCGGTCGGCGCACCGATTGCGCAGATCTGCAACAGGAGAGGAATCAAGAGGTATCGGGCATTACGGGACATCTGGCACCTGCCGCGGATTGCATCGCCGGGCCGTCGACCCGACGCCACCTTCAACCGCGTTTTATGCGTTTCGGTTATTGCGCCGTCACCCCCAAACGGTATTGGGGTGGACAAATCCAAAATAAGCATCGCGGCGCACATTCACCAGGCTTTTCAAAAAGGAGGCCAGCGTCGGATGGAAAATGCGAGAATATATAAGGGTTTGATAATATATTTAAATATGTGATATGATAGGCAGCGTTGTTTGACGTGGGATTGGGTAAATGAGGGGTATATCACCCAGAAGGTGGGGTAACTGGTTGCCCACTTCAGGTAGAATTTCGGTCGCCTTGATCACCCTCCCTGGACGTCACTGAGAGGATGCCCCATGGTCGCAGCGGATCTTTTCACGCCATCGGATTTCGATACCCACTTCAAGGTATACCACGAGCTCATGGCCCACAAGGTGCTTGAGATCCTCCTGGTGGCCAGCCCCTACGACGCCTACATCCTCGAAGAGGATGGCAGCTTGGCTGCCAAGATCATTAACGAATACAGCGGCCTGAACCTGAGCCGCCCGCCGCGCCTCACCCGGGAGGCCTCCGCAGAAGGTGCCCTTGAGGCCGTCGGTCGCCGGCGCTTCGATCTGGTGCTGGCCATGCCCAACCCCGATGATCTGAATACCTACCTGCTCGGCATGGCCCTCAAGGAGCGACAGGCGGATCTGCCGGTGATTCTCCTGGCCCACAGCATCAAAGGGTTGCCGGAGCCACCGGGAGCCACCGCCGCCGCCGGCATCGATCAGATATTTATCTGGTCGGGGGATGCCGATCTGTTACTGGCCATCGTCAAGAGTGTCGAAGATCGCCTCAACGCTCCCGACGACACCGGCCGGGCCATGACCCGCATCCTGCTGCTGGTGGAGGACTCGCCGCTCTACCGCTCCTATCTTCTGCCGCGCATCTATCGCGAAGTGGTCCGCCAAACCCAGAACATTCTCGAGGAGAGCCTCAACGAGGAGCACCGTCTGCTCAAGATGCGTGCGCGGCTCAAGATCCTTGTGGCAGGGGACTACGAAAATGCCTGGTCCCTGTTTCAAACCTACCGCGACTATCTCTTCGGCGTCATCTCCGACACCCGTTTTCCCCGCGCCGGTCGGGTGGCGGAGACGGCTGGCTACGAACTGTTGCGGGCGGTAAAGGGGGAGATCCCCGACCTGCCCCTCCTGCTGCTCAGCACGGAGTCGCAGAACCGCGAACGGGCGGCCCGCATTCCGGCCCAGTTCCTCGACAAAAACGATCCCCAGTTGTTCAACAAGCTGCACGACTATTTCATGGACTATCTGGGATTCGGAGATTTCGTCTTTCGCACTGCCGCCGGAAAAGAGGTGGGGCGTGCCGGCAATCTGAAGATGCTGGAGAAGATTTTGCCCCAGATACCCGAGGAACCGCTCTGCTACCACGCCAGCCGCAATCGCTTCTCCAATTGGATCATGGCCCGCGGGGAGATCACCTTGGCCTCCATGCTGCGCCGGGTCCAGGTCTCCGACTTCGATACGGTGGCCGAGATGCGGGCGTTTATCATCGCCAGCATCCGCTCTCTGCGCCTGTGGCGGCAAAAGGGGGTCGTGGCCGACTTCAGATCGGAACATTATGACCCCGAAATCTCCGACTTCGTCAAGATCGGCAGGGGGTCATTGGGGGGCAAGGCGCGCGGGCTGGCCTTCGTCGCCAACCTGCTGCGGCAATCCCACGATCTGGTAACCCGCTATCCCGATGTGACGATCCAAGTGCCGCGGACCCTTGTGATCACCACTACCGAATTCGACGCCTTTGTCGAAGAGAACGAATTGGAAAGCTTGCTGCGCGGCAGCCTCAGTGATACGCAAATCGCGCGCCGATTCGATGCGGGCGATTTTTCGGAAGAGATGATCGACTCGCTGGCGTGCTTCTTGGAACAAGTCACCTACCCGTTGTCGGTACGCTCATCGAGTCTGCTCGAGGATGCCCATTTTCACCCCTTCGCCGGACTCTACAAAACCTTCATGGTGCCCAACAATCATCCCGATCCGGCAGTGCGTCTGGCCCAGCTGTGTACCGCCATCAAACTTGTCTACGCCTCGCTCTACTTTCGCGCCCCACGCCGCTACAGTGACAGCGCCGCCTTCCAGCTGCGCAAGGAGAGCATGGCCGTCATGATTCAGCAAATGGTGGGACGGCAATACGGCGATTTCTTCTACCCGGCCATCTCGGGTGTTGCCCAATCTCAGAACTACTACCCGGTGGGCCACCTTAAACCGGAGGAGGGCGTGGCGCGAATCGCGTTGGGATTCGGCGAATCAGTGCTGGGCGGCAAAGGCGGCCTGCGCTTCTGTCCGCGCCATCCGAACTACCTGCCCCAATTCTCCAAACTGGAAGATATTCTCGACAACGCCCAGCAGCAGTTCTATGCGCTGCGCATGCGGGACAATCCGGATCAGCTCTACTTTGAACGCGGCGGCAATATCGAGCCGCGTGAGATTCACACCGCCGAAGCGGAGTTTCCCGTACGGGCCCTCTCCAGCACCTACCTGCCGGCGGAGGGGCGTGTCCGTGACGGCGCCCACCACAAGGGGCCCAAGCTTCTCACCTTTGCTGCGGTGCTAAAATACGGCCAGTACCCGCTGGCGTCCATCCTCGCTGATATCCTCACCCTGGGGCGCCAGGGGATGGGGTGCCCGGTGGAGTTTGAATTTTCGATGAATCTGAACCCGGAGGATGGCGAGCGGCATGCGTTTCATTTGCTGCAGATGCGTCCCATGTCCGCCGCCGAAACGCCCATGGTGGTGGAAATTTCGGACGAAGAGCGGGCAACATCCTTCTGTTACTCGCGCTCCGGGCTGGGGCATGGCCGTTTTGAATCTATCCGCGATATCGTCCAGGTGTCCCGCCGGCGCTTCGATGCGGGTGAAACCGTGGCCATTGCCCAGGAGATCGCGGCCCTCAACGCCCGCCTGGCAGCCCAAGGCCGCACCTATCTACTCATGGGGCCGGGGCGCTGGGGCTCATTCGACCGCTGGTTGGGTATCCCTGTGAAATGGCGTGATATCGCCGCGGTGGGCGCCATGGTGGAACTGCGCAACGCCCAGCTCAGCGCCGACGCCTCCCAAGGGTCCCATTTTCTCCAGCAAATCACCTCCCGCGGCATCCCCTACATCACCGTGACCGAAGCGGACACCCCTTCTGGAAATGGGGCCCTCATGGATGATACGGTACCCGCCGTGAGCGACCGCCGTGGCCGCGGCCAGCGCGAGGCGGTGCGCTGGCACCAGCTGGAGGGAGCCCCCGTTGTGTCGCGTTCCCGCTGGCTGAACCACCTGCAGACGGCAACCCCCCTAATGATCAAATGCAATGGGCGCAGCTCAGAGTGCGTCATTCAGGTACCCGCATGAGATTTGCGGTCGACCTTGCCGGCGGACCTGCCGCCATTCTCGGCGCATTAATCCTGCTTTGCGGCTGCGGTTTGCCCTTGGCCAACCATCACCCCGCCGATGAGGGGGCCGGTCCCGCCGCAGTCGGCCCGTTGAGCGCTGAGGTCCAATATGCCGGGGAGGTGCTGGCCTACATGATGCGCGTGGTTTTGGGTCGTGCCGGAGACCTTGACCGGCACATGGATTGGCGGCGCCAGGGTTTGGACGTCCCCCTCGACCTGGAGGCGATCACCGCCGCCATGCGGCATCCGGAGCGGCCCAAAAGCGATCTCATGGTGATGGACGCCAGCTTGGTGGGCCTTAGCGAGGTGCTGTACGACTACAATCCGCGCCTCAACCTGTTCAAGGGGCGATTCGCTTTCCACAGCCCCTATCCCAGTGCCGAATTGATCGCCCTGCGGTTGCTCCTGCTGGGCAAGCTCAACCGGGGTGAACGCCTGAGGCTCAGCGCCATCATCGACAGCGAGGCCGACCTGCTCGCCCAAGGCGCCGGGTTGCCGGCACGGCAACTGGCCGAGATGGGCCTCAATACCGACGAGGCCGCCTTGCTTCAGGCGGTCTATCGCAGCGAGCCCGCCTTTCAATGGTATTATAAGAGCCCGCCCCTGGTGGCCGCCATGAACGCCATGGGGCTGCTGATTCCGGAAGCGGTCGTGACCCGCACCCTGGCGCGAGACGACTATGCGGCCTGGCGCCGTCCGCCGGACAGATCGCTGCGGCCGAAGGTGCGCGTGGCCGTGTTGCCGTCCATGGTCCCCGGCTTCCGAAATGGTGGCGGCGGGGGCCTGACGGCTCCGGAAGCGTATCTCACCGCTACCGCGAAGTTGAAGCGGTCGTTGGAAAACGCCGTCTCGGATAAGCTGGCGGGCGCCAACACCGCTGATCTCGTGGTCCAGCTGTTCCAGGAGCGGCCCTTCGCGCTGCACCCTTTAAACGCCCACCGCCACCTGGATCGCCTCTGCCCGGAGGCCGATCTGGCCATCATCGTCCTGGGGCGTAATGTTTATCGTTCCATGGCCTTTTCGCCTGCCAATACCTATGCCGCACAACGCCCCACCTGGTATCTGGACCTTCTCGACCTGAAATATGGTCAGGCGGCTGCGGAGATCGATGCCATTGCCACTGAAGTCGCGCAGCGTCTCACCATCCGACCACCCACCTCCTGAAGTTCCGGCACACCACCCGAGCTAAGATTGAGAAGCACCTGAAAACACACTTGAATCATCGATTGGGCCTTTCAGTGAAGGGCAAAAATGGCTAAAGCGCGTCCCCGCTTGTGGCGATAGAGAGGGGGAGCAAGGGAACAGTGAAACTCGGCAGCGCTGGTGCGAATTTCTTCCCCCGTAGTGACAAGCACCTCGACAGTGGAAAACAGCGAAGCGGAGGCTGGAGGCCTAAATGAAGAAGAAAGAGATCGTTTTTTTCGATGAGTTGGGGTTCGGCTGGGTAGTAGATCCACATGTTATGAAAAAGATCCATGCCGCCAGTGTCAAAGAGGAGCTGATCGTCGAACGAACGCTTGCAGATTTGTTGAGGCGCAACAAGAGCCTTTAACCCCCCCGCCATCACTATTGGAATGCCATTCGGCAGTCCGGGCGCCTCATCCCCCGCATCCCGGACGTTCCCACCCTTCACAGAAAAACCGATATTCGGGTTGCAAAAATAACCCAATGGGTTAATCTGCCCGCATGCAGACCCATTTCCACATCCAGCGAGTGAGGATCGCCGGTCTGATTATGCTCCTGGTCCTCAGCTTACCGGTCTCCACTTGGACCGCCGACAGACCGCTGAACCTGGCGGAGGCCGTCATGTGCGAAGGCGTTCGGGATCTGGCGCCGCTCAACCCTGCGGCGGTTTTTTCCATCGCCACTGGGAAGGTTTCGTGCTTTTCCAATTTCGATACGGTACCCAGCCAATCCTATATTTACCACCACTGGTACCATCGGGATAAGCTCAGCACGAAAAAGAAGCTTTTTTTAAAACCGCCCAGTTGGTCGACCTACAGCAGTATTCAGCTTCGTGAAGCGGACAAGGGTCCTTGGCGGGTCGAGATCACCGACGATAAAGGCACGCTTTTCGCTACGCTGCGATTCAGTGTGACCGACTGAATTGGGCGGCACCCGATCCACCGGCTGCCCATTGGGAGCCCCGCCGGTCGGCATCCCAATTCCATGTGGCAACTGCTGGCCCCAGCCATCCATCGCTGGCGTAACCCTGCCATATCGTGCGCTGCTGAAGAGGCCACCATGCGACGGGCGGATGGGGCCCCTTCAGCCGGGACCGCGGCCTCACCTCCCTGATGATATGGATGAACCCTTGCACGTGAACACCCGCCCCGCTCCCCCGACAGAGGCCCGATGGATTTAGGATCCTCCTTCATTGCCGCCATCAGGTGGCAGGATGCCGTCGACATCCTGCTGAACAGCTACATCCTGTTTCGTCTCTATGTCCTTTTTCGAGGGACCAACGTGATCCGCGTTATCGTCGGGATCGCTTTCCTGTGGGTATTCCAGCGGGTGGCCGTCGCCATGGGGCTGATCGTCACCAGCTGGGCCATGCAGGGTATCATCGCCGGCGCGGCCTTGATCATCATCATCGTCTTCCGAAACGAGATCCGCAGCGTGCTGCAGGCCAAGAATTTGCGTGGCCTGCTGTGGGGCTTTCCCTATGCAGCCGAGCGCCCGCCGCTGGAGGTGATCAGTGAGAGTGTCTACGAATTGGCCCGTCGGCGGATAGGGGCCCTCATCGTCCTGCCGGCCAAAGATGACCTCGAGGATACCTGCCAAGGGGGGCTTGCCTGGAAGGGCCAGCTTTCCAAGGAGATGCTCTTATCGATCTTCTGGAACGGCAACCCGGTTCACGACGGTGCCGTGGTCCTTCAGGGACGGCAGGTGCAGCAGGTGGGCACCATCCTGCCGTTGAGCAAGCGGGAGGATCTGCCCTCCTATTACGGCACTCGCCACCGGGCCGCGGTCGGGTTGGCCGAGGTGTCCGACGCTCTGGTGGTGGTGGTATCGGAGGAGCGGGGCCAGGTGGTGGTGGCCAAGGGCGGGGAGTTGCTGCCGATCCAGGACAATCTCCAGCTCGAAGAGATCCTCGCCAACCACGGCGCGCGCGGCCTGCATCCCCGCGCAGAGAGCTGGCGGGACAAATTGGAACTCGGTACGGCCGCCCTGGTATCGACCATCTGCGTGCTGGGCATCTGGTTCAGTTTTGCCCGCGGCCTGGAGACCTTCACCTCTCTTGAGATCCCCATCGAGTATATGAACCGCAGTTCCAGCATGGAGATATTCGGGGCCTCGGTCAACACCATCAATCTCAATCTCAGCGGCTCGGGCGCCCTGATTCGCTCCTTGAATCCGGACCAGGTCAAGGTCAAGCTCGACCTTAGTCGGGCCAAGGTGGGTCCCAACTCCTACACCATCACCCGCGAGGATATCGATCTGCCCCCCGGCATCAACCTCAAAAGTGTGGCGCCCGCCACAGTGGAGGTCACCCTGGATGTTCCCGTGGAAAAGGAGCTCCCCATTCAGGCCGATTGGTCCGGCAAGCTGCCGGAGAACCTGATTCTAGAGTCTGTCAAATTGGTGCCTGAACGCGTGCGGGTCGTGGGTGGCAGTCAAATTCTGAAGGAGATCGATACCCTCTACACCGACAAGTTGCCCCTCAATACACTCAAGACGTCCGGCGCAATGACCACCCGGCTGGCCCTCCAGCCAGGCACGCTCAAGATTGCCGATGGTGCGCGCGACAAGGTCGTTGTGCGCTTCACCCTGCGCGAGCGACGGGTGCGCTGAGCCCGGCGACCGGCCATGCCGGCCACGCCTGCCCTGATCCCATCGGCACCATCGCCCGATCGGCCACCCAGGAGATCATCTGCCCCGAAGGTGCGCCCATTCGGAAGAAACCCTTCCCAGACCAATCGCCCCATGGGGGGCTTCAACACGGGGTCTGCGGGCCTTTGGGCCGCTGTCGAAAGCGGCCGCGTCGGCGCCTGGAACGCCTCCACCGGCTAATTGACGGCCATCTCCCCCGATACCCCCCTGGCCGGGACGGCGAGGTCGGCCAGGGTCCGCAGCCGATCCTGCAGGATGGCCAGCTGCCGGAAGAGATCGTGTTCGGCGCGCGCGCCGGCTGCCAGGATTGGACGCTTGTAGTAGAAGGCCAGCCAGTCCTGGAGGCCTGTCAAGCCGCACCGCGCCGCCAGATCCATGAACAGGGCCACGTCCAGGACCAGCGGGGCCGCCAGGATGCTGTCGCGGCAGAGAAAGTCGATCTTGATCTGCATGGGGTAGCCGAGCCAACCGAAGATGTCGATATTGTCCCAGCCCTCCTTGTTGTCGCCGCGGGGCGGGTAATAATTGATATCGACGGTGTGGTACATGTCGCTGTAGAGATCCGGGTAGACCTGAGCGTCGAGGATCTGTTCCAGGGCGCTCAGCTTGCTCACCTGCTTGGATTTGAGCGCTTCGGCGTCCCTCAGCACGAGACCGTCGCGGTTTCCCAGGATGTTGGTCGAGAACCAACCGGAAACGCCCAGCAGGCGCGCTTTGAAAGCCGGGGCCAATACGGTTTTGATCATGGTTTGTCCGGACTTGAAATCCTTGCCGGAGATGGGGACGCCCGCTTCCGCGGCCAAGTCCTGAAGGGCCGGTATCTCTTCGGTCAGATTGGGGGCCCCATTGGCAAATGGCACCCCCTCTCGAATTGCGGCGTAAGCGTAGATCATGCTGGGGACAATGGCGGGGTGGCTCGTTTCCAATCCCTCCTCGAAGGCGGACAGGGACTGGTGGACCGGTGCCAGTTCGCCGTAGGATTCGGTGCTGGCGCACCAGACCATGACCGCACGGTCTAAGTCGTTGGCGGCTTTGAATGACCGGATATCGTCCCGCAGCTGCTCGGCGAGCGCCATCTTGCTGCCGGCCTGTTTGACGTGGGGCCCTTCGATCTGGCGAACACAGGCGCGATCGAACACCGCCGGCATGGGGCGAATGCGCTCGAGATCGGCCTTGATGTGCGCCAGGGTCGCGGGCGCCAGCACGCCGGCCTTCAGCGCGGCGGTGTGCATATTCTCCGGAAAGATATCCCAGCCCCCGAAGACCAAGTCTTCCAGCCGCGCCAGGGGGAGCAGATTCTTGATGGGGATCTCACCGCCGGCTTCCGCTGCCATGGGCAAGGTGCCCATCTGGCTCAACGCGCCGATGGGCAGACCCAGCCCCTGGCGAATGGCCAGGACGCCGCCGATGAAGGTGGTGGCGACGGCGCCCATGCCGGGCATCAAGACCCCTAAACGACCTTCCGGACGCCGCCTGGATGTGGTCACTCCCTCGACTCGTTTTTCAGCTTCGCTGTGTTGATCCACGCTCTCTCCATTCCCTTTCTCTGTTGTCGAATTTGCGGTGTTACGAGATGATTGGCAATCTGTTTTCAATCGCTGTTGGACAAATTGGGCTAGAGTGGCAGCGCCACGCGGTGAAATCCCTCGGCCAGCTCGAAGGACATGCCCTCCGCCATATCGCGGCAGCGATCCCGGAGCCATTCCACCGGATCTGAGAAGCGGAATTCCCGCATCTGGCTTGCATGGCAGCGCAGGGCCTCGATCTTGCGGTCGAAAGTGGCCGTGATGTCGACGCGGTAGTTGATCTCTTCCGTGCCCCAGAACAGGATCTCGGCCACCTTGTGTGGTTCGAGCCCCGCCTTGAGAAGGTCGGGGTAGGCCATGTGATCGCGGGCGTAGGGGTACACGGCATCCATGGCCACTTGACCGATGATGCGGTGATCCCGGTGCCATAGGTAGCGCCGGTAAGGATCCGATGTGATCAGAGTTCGGGGGCGATAGAGCCGGAGGAGGTGGACCACATCCTTGCGCAGTTCGGCGGTTTCCTCCAGCCCCTGATCGGGGTAGCCCATGTAGACCACCTCGCTGGCGCCGACGGTTTCGGCCGCCCGCGCCTGTTCCTGCCGCCGGATTTGCGACAGGCGTTGCGGTGATATGGTACGGTCGCTGGTTCCCTTGTCGCCGCTGGTGGCGACCGCGTAGACCACGCGGCGGCCTTCGTCGGCCCAACGGATGACCGTTCCGGCGGCGCCGAATTCGGTGTCGTCCGGATGGGCCGCCAGGGCGAGCACGTCACAGGCTGGCGGCCGGGTGGCGGGAATGTGGTCGTGGATCGTAATGGTCGGCTTCTTCATCGGTGTAGGGGGTCTCCGCGTTTATTGCCTCGACGGCGTCCTTCTGCCCATCGTGTCGTTTTATCCAGTGACAACATAGGATCACCTGATCCCGTCGTCCAGGGCGGACACTGTCTGAGCGTCAATTTGCAGGGCCATGGGACGGCGACAGCACCCTGCGATAGGTCGAGAGGGCGGCCTCGGCCGCGCGCTCCCAGCTGAAGTCGCGCACGGCATCCCGAATCGTTTCCGGCGACCAGGCGACGGTGCCCTCCCGCAGGGCGGCAACCCCGGCGGCCAGGCCGGCGGGTGAACCGTCGGTCATGATGACGCCGGGGCGCTGTTCACCTGCCAGGGACGCCATGATCCCCACAGGACTTGTCACCACCGGTCGGCCGCAGGCCAGTGCTTCCAGCCCCACCAGCCCGAAGCTTTCGTACTGCGATGCCAGCACATAGACGTCCGCTGCCGCATAGTGCGCCGGCAGGGCCTCCTGGGTGACGCTACCGGTGAAGATCACGCGACGCTCAAGTCCGGCCGCATCCACCCGCTGTTGCAGGCGCCGCAGCTCGGGGTCCCGGGGGCCGTCGCCGCCGACGATCATCAGCTGCAGGCGGGGATCGCTGTCAACCTGGGCCAAGGCGTCGATGACCCGCGCCTGACCTTTGAGCGGGGTCAGACGGCCGATCATGAGCAGCAGAAAAGCGTCCGGTTCGATACCCAGCTGCCGCCGGGCGGCGGCGGCGTCCAGGGGACGAAAGAGATCGAAGTCCACCCCGCCGGGGACCATGGCGATGCGTGCGGCCTGTGCCCCATAGTGGTGCACCAGGTTGCCTTTTTCCGTCACACAGGGCGCCAGTAGCAGGTTGCATTCCCGAACGAGCGCCTTCTCCACCGCCAGCCGCTGGGCGGGCGCCGCACTTCCGCTGTTGGCTTTCAGGGCGGCCAGCGTGTGAAAACTGATCACGTGGGGCCGTTGCCAGGCCTGCTGCAAGCGACGACCGACCTGACCGGAGAGCCAGTAATGGCTGTGAATTAGATCGTAGCCGCTATTTTCCTGGCGCGCAAATGACGCGGCGGCGCTGCTGAAATCCGATGCATAGGGGTAAAGCTCGTGCTTGGTCAGCGGGCCGTCTTGCCGGATGGTGAGGGTGATCAAGCGCACGCCTGGATCGAGGCGCGTCATTGCCGGTTCATCGGCCTGCCGCCGCGTGAATATGTCGACCCGGTGCCCCCGACGGCCAAGTTCGCGGGCCAGTGCGCGCACGTAGACACTCATGCCGCCGGTGTCCCGGGTGCCCAGCCGGCCCAGCGGACTGGAGTGGATGCTCAGCATGGCGATGGACAGCGCAGCCTCCGGCATGCGGCCCCCCTCATCAGGATCCAAATTCAAGTACACAGTGCAGCACCCGCACCGCCCGTCCGCCCAGGCGTTCTTTATAGGGTTCTGTGCCCTTGAGAAAATCGTAGACCCGGCGGCCGTCGCGTACAGCCTCCCGGATGGAGAGGACCTTGCCCATCAGCCCTGGGCTGAGCTTGCGGTAGGCGTCATCATAGCCGTTGTTGTAAAGGTAGACCGTGACGCCGTCGTCCAGGCACAAGGTGGCGGAGATGGGTCGGCCGTCCAACTCCAGAAGATAGAGCCGCAGCATGTTCACCGCGGCCAGGTTGGCGGCCAGGTCCCTGAAGAAGCCGGCCATGGTGTCGGACATGAAGCTGGCCTTGTCGGCGCGGTTGGCGCGGAAGAGGGTCAAAAAAATCTCCATGGCCCCTTTTAATGCCGCCGGTGTGCGGATGCAGCGCAGCGCCACCCGTCCGGCTTCGTCTAGCCGCCGCAGCTTGCGCCGGATTTCGTGCCGCTCCTTCCCCTTCAGACCCTTGAGATAGTCCTCCCAGCGCTCCGGCAGTGGCATGGCAAACAATGCATCCACCGGTTCACACCGCACCCCGAGGCCGGCGCTTTCAGCCATCGGCACCAAGTGCGCCACGATCGAGGCGTCCTCGCGCACCGGCGTCATCACGAGGCGGTCGACACCATCGCCGGCCAAATGCGTCAGAAGGTTGCGATAGAAGCACCGGGCGTGTTGCGGGGCGACCACGCAGTCCAAATGATCGCAGAGGTCCGCGTCGCCCATCAGGCGGACCTCGTCGCCCGCTCGCATGAGGGGCGCCAGACCGACAAGCTCCCCGCGGCTGCGGATGGAAAGAAGATAGGGTTCGCGACCCGCACCGAAACGGGGCCACCAGGCTCCTAGCCACTGCGGTAGGACGAAAGGGCCCGGCCACTCCAGGTCGCCGCGCGTTGGCGCCCAAAAAGCCGCATAGCCGTCCAGAGATTCGGCCTGCACGCGGAGGGCATCGCGCATGGGGACTGAGATGGCCGTAGCGGCGGTTTCCTTGGGCCGAGTCATGCTATTTCCATGCAATGGCCGCTGCGGCCGGCTTCGGCCAGGGCATCCAGTACGCGCATGTTGGCGATGCTTTCGGCGGGCGAATAGGCAAGGGTGCTCCTGCCCAACACGGCATCGGCAAAATGGGTCACCATTAGGCGGTATTCGTCGGTCCCCTTGATCCGTTGCCGGTCACCCGATTCCGCCGCCCGGCTGCGCACGGTGTAGTAGGCGTCCTTCTCCCAGGGGATGAAGGCATCGTGGGGGAGTTCGATGGCGCCCCGTTCGCCCACGACGCTGAAGGTCTGCTGTAGGGCGGAGATGAAGCTGGCCTCCACCACGCCCATGCGACGGTGTCCGAAGCGAAGGATTGCCGCCAGATGCCAGTCCGCCCCCCCTGCATGGTAGGACATTTGCGCCTGCACACGGAGTGGTTCGGCCCCCATCAGCCAGCGGGCCACGCTGACCCCGTAGCAGCCGACATCCAGTAGGGCGCCGCCGCCCATTTCCGGTTTCAGCCGTGCATTCGCGCCGCTGGCGAGGATATCCGCGTCCATGTGATAGGTGAAGGCGGCCCGTACGAGTCGAACCGCACCGATCTGCCCCTCGTCCACGAGGGCTTTGATGTGCTGACTACGGGGATGAAAGCGGTACATGAACCCTTCCATCAGCAGGCGGTCGGCATCTCGCGCGGCGGCGGCCATCTCTTCGGCTTCGCGGGCGGTGCAGGCCAGCGGCTTCTCACATAAAACGTGTTTGCCGGCCGCCAAGGCTTTGAGCGTCCAGGGATGGTGCAGGTGGTTGGGCAGCGGTATGTAGACCGCCGTCACGCCGTCGTCCGCCAGCAGATCTGCGTAGTTGGCATACAATTTGGGGATACTGTGGCGCGCGGCCAGATCGCGGGATCGATGCGGCGAACGGCTGGCCAGGGCCCGAAGCGTGCTGTTGGGGGATGTTTGGATGGCGTTGATGACGCACTTGCGGGCGATGGTGGCGCTGCCCAATATCCCCCATTGGACCTTAGATGCCATCGAGGACCTCCACCCGGCCGCCCTTTTCCATGGAGCGGGCGGCGGCCTCCAGAATGGCCACCACCCTGACGGAATCCGCGAGGGGCGCCGTAATCGGTTCGCCCAGCAGGAGGTGGTCGGCCAGATTGCGGTGGAAACAGAAGGGCTGGCGCGGGGCCTCGGTGGGGGTGATGCGGGTGATCTCCCCCTCGGCGCGGCGATGGTGTACGGTGATTTCCGGCGTCATCTCAGTGGCGGGGATGTCGTGGTCGCGGTAGTAGTGATCCGGATCGATGATGCGGGTGCGCACATCGCGCCACTGCCCAGTGATGGCGCCCTGGGTTCCCAGAAGATACCACTTGGGTTTGCGGGCCGCGGCGATGTCCGAGTGAAGAAATTCGGCCTCGACGCCGCCCGCGAAGCGGATCTGGATCTTTTCCTGGTCGGCGTTGGTAACATCATGCCAGACTCGCTTGTGCCGGGTGCCGACCACGGACCGGGGCGTGTCGGGAATCAAGCTGACGATCCAGTCGATGTAGTGGGCGCCCCAGTCGTAGGAGGTGCCGCCGCAAACCGGGGCGTGAGAGTGCCAGTAGCCACAGGGATGGTGAAAGCCGCCCACAAAGGTTTCCAGGTAGAAGAGGTCGCCCACCAGGCCCTGGGCCAGGCTGTCGCGAATGGTGAGGTAGTCGGCGTCCCAGCGCCGGTTCTGGTGGCAGCTCAGATGCACCTGGTGATGTTCGGCCGTTGCCGCCAGGGCATCGCATTCGCGCTGGTTGAGGGCCAGCGGTTTTTCGCAGACCACGTGTTTGCCAGCCGCCATGAGGGCCAGGCTGAGCTCGGCATGGGTGTTGGGTGGGGTCGCCACGATGACCAGATCGATGTCGGGGGCCTCGGCCAAGGCCTTGGCATCGGGATGGATCTGGACCTGGGGAAAATCGCGTTTGGCCTGGTCGCTGCGCCGGGGATTGAGGTCGCACACCGACCGCAGGTCGAATCCCGCCGTGTCCTCGATGCCCAGGCCATGCAGCCGGCCCACCGACGGTGCATAGCCCAGAATGCCCACGCCCAGGGAAGGGGAGGCCATGGGCCGGCCGGCCAGGTGAGCGCACAGGCGGTAGCAGAGGCGCTGCACAAAGGGATGCGCATAGGCCGCCAGCGTTGTGCAGGCTGCGCGGCCTAAGCCCACTTGGCGTTGGGTCATCACGGAGATGTGTTCGTAATGCCAGTCGGCGTACAGCAGCGATTCGGTGTCGGCATGGGTCGGGGTCAGGTAGTGGTGGCGGCCGGGCAGGTAGACCGCGTCCGGCAGCCGGGCGGCCAGCGGGTGGTCGAAGCGTTCGAAGAGCACGCGCAGCTCGGCGGCCTGTCCGGGCGGCGATGCGGTTGCGCCCAGCAGGTCGGGCAATGGCCCATCGTCGGCCCGCACCAATGCCAGCCAACCGCCCCCGCCGTGGACAAAAGCGGTCAGGGTTTGCACCTGGGCGTCGTCTGCCAGCGTGACCCGGCTGATGACCACGTCGTAGCCGTTCAGGGTCTCGGGCAGGCGCGGCACCGTTTCCAGACGCACATGGGGTACGGCGGCCAAATACGCCGCCAGAGGGTCTACGGCGGACGATTCGTCGACGACAAGCAGGGAAAGGGTCGGCTGGGGCATCATATGGGGTACCTTGGATTCGTCGTCATGGGGATGACAACCGCCAGCGGTGGCCCGACGGCGTGTCCTCCACCTGAATGTTGACGGCCTGCAGGGCCTCCCGCAGTCGGTCGGCCGCTTCCCATTGCTTTTCCTCGCGAAGCCTGCCGCGCAACTCCAGCAGGATTTCCACCATGGGCGCCAGGTCCTCTTCGCGCAGCTTGAATGGGGCCTCGAGAGCGTTGCCGAGAAGCACCATCATGTCCCGCAGGGTATCGCGGGCCTGCGCCACGACCTCTTCGCTCTCTTGGCCCAGTTGGGCCTGCCACACCATGCGGTCAAACTCCAACAGGGCCCTGGTGGCCGTGGTGGCCTCCCCGCGATCCAGGCCCGTCTGAAAACGGGATCCCAGCGCGTGGGCCCGCTGCCAGAAACCATCACTGCCATTCTCTTCAAGCGGAGCGCTCTGCGGGGCCGCCGGAGCGGCCGCACCGGTGTGGGCACCGATGCCCTCGCGCAATACCGTCAGGGCAAAGCGCTCGCCGCTCTGAAAGGAGAGCGTTCCCTCCCTGGTGCGCAGGGTGATACCACCGAGACCCTTGACCTCGGCTGCGTCGGCGGCCAGATCCAGGATGCAGGCCGTGTGCTCGTCGAGCCCCAGGATGGGAAGGGGGGCCGGCAGAAGGGCGGTCAGGGCATCGAAACGCTCAGCCCCCATGAAACAGAAGCGCGTGTCGTGGGTGCCACCTTCGGCATTGTTCCAATGGGGCACCACCACCAGGTTGATGCCGAAGCGGCCGAGCAGATCCAGCCCCGCCACCCAGTGCAGCTCCTGGCCGACCTTGTAAATCTCATACACCGGCAGGGTGAAACGCCCCATTGTCAGGGCAGCGGCACTGGCAGCCACCAGGCACCCGCCGGCGGTCACACATCGGGTGAGCAGATCCGGCACTGGCGACGGCTGCCATTGCCGTACGGCGTAGGTGGGGCTGCCTGGTCCGATGAGGATGAAATCGGCCCCGCGCAGCACCTGCCCGGCCTGGCGGCGGTCGAAATCGCTGGCATCGGCGTGTGATTTGTAGGAGGCCACGCCCATGGCGTGGCCCACGCGCGTAGCGAAGTATTCGACGGCCTTGGACGAAATTTGGTCCACGTTGAGCTGAAAACCGGCCGGTGTGTCCAGAAAGACCGCTTGGGGTGCACCCGGCAGCTCCCGCAGAAGTCGCTTGTGGACCTCTACCATGGAAGCTGTCAGCTCGCCGGAGCCCATCAGCACGATTCTTCCGGAGCGAGTATTGTCGGGATGACCCTCAGGTGAGCCCATCGGCATTCGATTTGGATTAGCGGTTGATTGGGTTTGCGTCATCGGATGCACCCGCTGCGTCACGGGCACTTGATGAGGAATTTCGGTATGATCTGCCCTGATAGCCTAACAAAACAAATAGTACGACACAAGTTGCCGCCTGTCGAGGCGGCTTGGCCCTGGAATGGCTCCGCTGCGCACCGCGGCGCGGCGCTGCCCTGCCCGGATCAACCCTTGGTGCGCAAGTCCGTCTCCTCCAGGGTGAACCTGCGGCCCGATTCGAAGACGTCTGTCCTAGCGTTTTCTCGATAGAGGGTAACGGCCCCTTTCCCGTAAACCCGCCAGACGCCGAGGGTGGCGTCGAACAGAGCGCCGGTCTCCTCGTCAATCCCCATGAGCAGGGTGTTGGGGAGCCGCTCCTGCAGGCGGGGGGCCCATTTATGACCGAAAGTGTCATGGTGGGGGAGGACGCAGACCGCCTGGATCAGTCCCAAACCGAGGGCCACCGAGCCGTTGCCGGGGTCGTAATAGTGATCGCACATGACCATGGCACCGGCGCTGCTGCCGGCGATCACGGCGCCCTTCCGGTAAGCGGCCAGCATGGCCGTCCAGCTGCGGCTATTCGTGAGGCTTTGGGCCAGATGGCCGGGAAAGCCACCGAGAAGGTAAATCAGCCGGGCATCTTCCAGATGCGCGGCGATGGCGGGGTCGTCGGCAGAGGCGCGGTCCACCAGCCCCAGCCGATGCACCTGCCGCGCCCCGAGCTGCCGAAACCAGCGCACGCCGTTGTCACCGGCGCGCTGGTCATTGCGATCGGGCGCCGCTGCGGCCGGGATGATGGCCACCGGGGCCTCCGGACCACCGGCAGCCGCCAGGGCGGCGCGGTCGGGGTCCGCCATCCGTCCACCGAATTCGGCGCCGCCTGAAAGCAACAGGTAGCCACTCATGGGGATCGCTCCTTCGTCGTTGCCGACACTGCCGGCGAGATGCCGTTCGTTGGCGGCGATAGTGATGCCAGGCTTTGGTCGCCCAGCAGGGCGGCCAAATCGGAGGCCAGCTGCCGGGCATGGGTGAAGTGAATGCCGTGGATGCCCAGGGCGCGGCCCGCGGCAACGTGGCCCGCGGTGTCGTCGATGAAGACCGCCTCATCCGGCCGCACCGCCAGGCGCGCCAGTGTTTCCGTGTAGACCACCGGGTCGGGCTTGACGCGCCCCTCGTCTCCCGAGCAATAGACAACCGCGAAGTCGTCGCGGATGCCCCAGTCGCGCAGCCATCCGCTTAGCCCTGGTGGATGGTTGGAGAGGATTGCCAGGCGATAGCGGACCCGCAGGCGACGGATCAGCTCCAGCACCGCGGGATTGGCTTTTTCGTCGGCATAGTAGCGCCGGCGAAAGGCGTCCGCCGCGGATCGCGTGGGCAATCCCAGTTGCGGGCCGATGGTGTGCCAGAAGGCCGTCATGCCGAGCCGTCCCACGAGCGCCGCCTGCCAGGCCGGACTCTCGAAGAGAATCGGGTTGAGCGTGTCGCGGGCGATCCCCAGCTCCGCCTCGTAGGCCCGCACAAGGGTTTTGGGGCGCGGGGTGGAGATGACCAGCCCGAAGTCGAAAATGATGCCCTTGATCATGGTATCGCCTTCTCAATCGCTATTGCCGCAGGATACCCACGGCCAGCAGCATCCAGGCCACCATGAAGGCCACCCCGCCGAAGGGGGTAACGATGCCCAAAGCGCGGATGCCGGTCATGCTGAGTGCGTAGAGACTTCCCGAAAACAGGAGGATCCCGGCCAGCATGAGGAGGCCGGCGGCCTTCAGCGGTTTCGAGGGTTTGAGGGAATTTGCGATCAGTCCGACCAGAATCAATCCCAGGGAGTGATAGAACTGATACTGAACCCCGGTCTGGAAAGCGGCCAGCATGTCGGCGGCCAGGCGGGTCTTGAGGCCGTGGGCGGCAAAGGCGCCCGCGGCGACAGCTAGCGCTGCACTGATGGCACCGCTGCATTGCAGGAAACGGGTCATGATGTTGGATACCCTTTCGACGGCGCTAGCGGGGTGAACCGCTTCTTTTGAATCGCTGACATCGACGGCAATTTCAGCGAATGAACCGCTCAGTGAATGGACAAGAGTCGCTCATGCAGCCGCCGAGCGCGCAACAAAAAGGCCTCCAGACGCGCCTCGGTGACCTGGGGGAAGGCAGCCCCGTCCGATTCGATGGCCATGAACGGCAAGGGTTCCTCTGGTGCCAATTGATCGATCCGGGGAGAACCATGGCCGTTGAGGGCGCGCTTTTGCGCCGATGTCATCACTTCACTGAGGATCGCTTCGGAGATGCGGTTGGGCATGCAGCCGAAAGGACCGATGGCGATCACGCCGCACACCGCCGTGATGATCTCGTGCAGACTGCCGCCCACCGTTAGGATCGCTTCGCCACTGAGCTGGGGAGAGAGGTGCTGTGCGCCCGCATCGATGATGGCCCGGGTATCTGCCTCATGCGCCGGCAGCCAGCCCGACCGGGCGATGCGGCGCCGCAACCCTGCTTCGTCAAATAACATGACCCGGTGCTTGAGGGCGATCCGCAGCCGCCGCAGGGGGATGCCGCCCCGCTCGGTAACCCCCCGGCGATGTAGATAATGGGTGTAGTGGATCCACTCGCTTACCGGGCTGCAGCGCACGGCGAATCCTTGGGCGGCCAAGCGTTCGGTGAGATGCTGGCGTGAGAGGCCATCCCGCCTGACAAAGATTTCACCGGTGAGGGCGATGGTGGGCACCGCCGAGATGGACCGTTTGGCGGGCAGTCTCGCGAGGGCGGCGGCCGCACTGTCCAGCGCCTGCACGAGGGTGCGCCAGTGCCCCTGGGCCAGGGCCTTCAAGATCTTCGTCCACTGATCGTCAAAGCAGCGCATGGCCTGGGTCACATCCACTGCGTTGGCCAGCAGCATGCTGCGCACATCCTCCATGACATCCGATACCACCACCGCCCACCACAGATAGCGGTGAAAACGAGTGGGCAGGCCGTCGTACCCATTTTCCGACGACAGGGAGATGAGGGCCACATCCCTGAGACGCCGTTTTTCGATGAGTTCTTCCATGAATACCCGGTACTGGCCGAAACGGCAGGGGCCATCGCCCGTGGGCATGAAGTAAACGATCACTTCGTCCTTTGGACGACCATTGCCCAGGTAGTCCAGCAGGCTTCCCGTGGTCAGGATGAGGGGCAGACACTCCTTGCAGGTGGTGTTGCCCCGACCCAGTTGGAGGGCCGCCTCGCCGGCCGGCGGCAGGCTGCGGGCGTTCGCCCCAGTGCTGCGGAAAGCGGCCGCCAGCGCTTCCGAGGCGATCTTGCCCATGGATGGAAAAAGGACCGCTACCCGGGGATCATTGATCCCCAGCAGCTCTCCGGTGCTGGTACTGACCGCCAGTCGACTGGCCCCCCCGCCGCTCGTCGTTCTGGCGGGCCGGAAGGGCCGGGTGATAGACCGATTGCGCTGCCGGCTGGCCGTGCGCCGGTAGCCGCTGATGATGTCCAGAAAGGCCTCGATACGGGTATCTAACCCGGCGTCGGCGGTGTGGCTGTCCAACTCCAGGGTCAAGGTGGGTTTGCGTCCCATGCGATCACGCATATACCCCATCAGAAAGGAGTCGGGTCCGCAAGAGAAGTTGCTGACGTAGACGGCGAACAACTGGGGATGGTCGCGGACCACGCGGGCCGCCCGCAGCAACCGCTGGCCCATGCCCCAATAGATGTGGTCCTCCTGCCCCTCATCCGCCGCCGTCGATGCGGAGTTGGGGAGAAAATCCATGGGGATGACACGAACACCGCGGGAGGCGAATTTGTGGGGGATCCCCATGTGGGCCTCACTGGCGCAACCGTTGTAGGGCCGCGACAGAATCACGACGGCGATCTGGTCGGGATCGCGGGCCAGGGCCGCCAGCGCCGCATCGCCCAGGCGCCGCATCTCCGCCGTACAGGCCTCCTGATGCTTTAGCGCCTGACCGAATGCCGCGCGGGCACGGCGGGGGCTGACGCCCAGGCGCGCCGCCATGGCCACCAGCGAATCCTCTGCAGCAGCGGCGCCGTCGGTCATGTCCAGCAGCGGCGTCAACAACCGGGTCCCCTGCGCCTCGAGGACCGCTAGTTTTTGCCGAAAGGTCGTCTGGAGGATATAGGGCTCCGCTTGAACGATGGGGCAGACCTGGCTGTGGGGACGCCGTGTAACGGTGGGCACCGCCTTTAAGTGGGGCATGAAGAGGAGATCGGGTGTCGGGCGCACGCTGAGGAGGGTATCGAAGAAACCGTGGGCCAGCTCGCAGGGGTAGCAGAAGGCGGCATTGCGGCGGGCGATCCCCGCTGGACTGGGCGCGTCGGGCAGGACTGGCTGATACCCGAGGGCGGTGAAGAACCGGCTGTAGAGAGGATAGTACGTGTGGGTCAGGAAGCTGCGATTAATACCCACCGACCGCTGTGTCCGGCTGGCGGCGGGGGCGTGGGTTTCAGTTGGCGGGAGCGCGCACCGGGCCGCCGATCCGGCTGCGGCCCATGTCGGCGCGCCGAAGGTGTCGAAAATCAGTGTCTCCCGGCGCCGTGCGAGGTCGAGGGAGGCGGTGTCCACCTTCAGACGGCGGCGTTGGTTGTACCAACGGTTGCAGGCGCCGCCAAACGGGTAGGTCCGCCCATCGATAACGACGCGGGCGATTTCGCAGCGTCGGTCACAGTCCGACCCGCCGCCCTTGCAGATGAAGTCTGCTCGGTACCCCACCTCTCGCGCGGCCAGCTCGGCAAGATCGAACGTCTCCGGGGCCAGGTCGCCGCGGGCCATGCGGGCGTCGGCCTCCAGAGCGGCGCCGAAGGCGCCCATGAGGCCCGGGTCGGGGGGCACGACGATGGGCTTTCCCGTGAGCGCGGCCATGGCCAATGGTACAGCGTGATTGTAGCATACTCCGCCCTGCATGAAGATCTTCGTGCCCACGGGCCGGTTGCCCTTGACGCGTTGGGTGTAGTTGGTGCAGACGGCGTAGACCAGACCGGCCACGATGTCCGCCAGGGCAATATCTTCGTGAATGGCATTCTTGATGTCTGAGGCGATGAAGGCCGCACATTGGTCGCTGAAGTTGGGCGGCGCCGTTGACGCCAGCGCGATGTCGGCGATCTCGGTCAGGGGAATGCCCAGGGATTCCCAGGCCGACTCCTCCAGAAAGCTGCCCGTTCCGGCCGAGCAGGCCTCGTTCATGGCGTAGTCCGCAGGCACCCCGTTGGTGATGAAGGTGTACTTGGCGTCCTGACCGCCGATTTCGAAAATGGTGTCCACCTCGGGATCGAAGAAGAGGGCCGCTCTGGCGTGGGCCGTGATCTCATTGCAGACCGCTGTGGTCATGGCGTGCAGGCCAGCGATTTGCCGTCCCGATCCGCAGACACCCAGCGCTTCAATCGTCAGACGGTGGGGATCGAGCAGGGCCTCGATTTGCGCCAAGATAGCCGCGTAGCACTGACGGGCGGCGCCCACCGGATCGCCGTTTGTGCGCAGGTAAACCGATGCCAGCTGCTCGGCGCCTTCCCGGCGGATGAGGACCGCCTTGGTGGTGGTGGAGCCCACGTCCAGGCCCAGTAGGCAGCGATCCGCGTCCCGTATACGGCTGCTCGCACGGCTGCTGAAGCGCACCCGATCGGCGTGCGTCGCGAGGGGCGCCAGGGTGGCGAAGCTGCACGACTCCGCCCTGAAGAGGCGGTCCTCCTTCGGAAAGGCCTGCGGTGCCTGTCGTACGGCCCAAAGGGCGGCACCGAGGGCTTCGAATACTATGGCCTGGGGCGGCACTACCAGGAGACCGGTGGCGGCTTCGAGGTGGTGAATGAACATCTGATTGCGGGTGCTGCCGCCCACCAGCAGGATGGGGCCGTCGGGCACCCGCTGCAGGAGCTGAAGAACCTTAGCGGCCATCATCCGGCAGAGGCCGGCGGTCACCCGGGCACGCGACACGCCGCAATTGGTGGCGTGGGTGCAGTCCGACTTGCAGAAAACCGAGCAGCGCCCCGATACGGGGAAGGGCGGTGTGTCCACCGCCCAGCGGGCGGCCTGCTCGAGGGAGACATCCATGCGGCGCAGCTGCTGCAAGAAGAATTCGCCGGTTCCCGATGCACATTTGTTGCCGGTGTGGATGTCCTGGATACGGCCCTGGTCGTCAAGGACATAGACCATAAGGGTCTCTCCGCCGAGACTGACGATGGCGCGGCACGCCGGAATTGCCGTGTGGGCGGCGGACGGCCGGGAGCGCACATGGGCGTAGGCCAACTCAATCGCTTCGGGTTCCGAGATGCTGGAGAGGTTCAAGAGGTGCCGGAATTTCCGACCGGTGACAGCGACCTGATCATCGGCTTCGAGCCCATACGGCGCCAGGAGGCGCTTGAGGCCGGCCTTGGGATCCCCTTCGTGGCGGACACTGCGGTGACCCAGAACGGTGACTTCAGGGGCATGTCCACCGGGCGCTGCGGACCGGCCCACCTGCACCAGGGAGAGGGTCGTCGCCCCCAGGCAGAGACCGAACCACCTGCCGTTTGACGTCATGGTGCTACTCCTGGAACACGAACACCCAAACCCGACGGGTGTGATTGGAAATCTTGGCTTGCCGTTTTTTCTGCAGTCGGTGGTAGTTGGCGGGCCTCCAAGCTACATCTTCACTTGACGGGAGAGCCTTGTAAGGTGGTGTTTATCCTGATAAACTGATTCAGTACATTTACTTTTTCCAGCGAAAAAAATCAACTTTCGAATGGCGATAAAGAAGGGGGCGTGTCGGTGAAGGCCATGGTGCTGGAGCGTATCTGCCAGTTGGACAGCGAACCGCGACCGCTGAGAGCGGTTGAACTGGCCACGCCCGACCCGGGACCCGGAGACCTGCTGATAAAGGTCAACGCCTGCGGCGTCTGCCATACCGAACTGGACGAAATCGAAGGGCGAACGCCGCCCCCCGTGCTGCCGGCAATTCTGGGACATCAGGTCGTGGGGCAGGTCGTGGCCTGCGGCGCCGCTGTGCGTCGTTTCAGCGGTGGTGAGCGGGTTGGGGTCGCCTGGATCTCCAGCGCCTGCGGCCGCTGCGTCCACTGTCGCGGCGGACGGGAGAATCTGTGCGCCCAATTCAGGGCCACCGGTCGTGACGTCCCCGGCGGCTACGCCGAGTACATGACCGTCGCTGCAGATTTTGCCCTGCCACTGCCGGCGGTTTTCAGCGATGTTGAGGCGGCGCCCTTGCTCTGTGCCGGCGCCATCGGCTATCGCTCCCTGCGGCTCTCCGGTCTTCGGGACGGCCAACACCTGGGACTGACCGGTTTTGGCGCCTCGGCCCATTTGGTGCTCAAAATGGTGCGTCACCGCTTTCCCGCCAGTGGGGTCTTCGTATTTGCACGCAGCGCGGGGGAGCGCCGGTTCGCCCGGGAACTGGGTGCGGCCTGGGCGGGGGATACCCGTGACACGGCGCCGGTTCCACTGGATGCCATCATCGACACCACCCCGGCCTGGTCGCCAATCCTGGCCGCCCTGGCCAACCTCCTCCCCGGCGGCCGCCTGGTGATCAATGCCATTCGCAAGGAGGCCGGGGATCAGAGCTGCCTGCAGCGCCTGGATTATGCCCGACACCTGTGGATGGAAAAAGAGATCAAATCTGTCGCCAACGTCACCCGTGCCGATGTGACCGAATTTCTCGAATTGGCCGCCGATATCCCCATTCGACCCGAAGTGCAGACCTTTTCGCTGGCCGATGCCAACGCCGCCCTGCGCGAACTAAAGCAGCGCCGAATTCGGGGCGCAAAAGTGCTTGTAACCTGATGAGACTCAAGGATTCACTGACATGACACCCAGACGCGATGACCGCTCTTTTCGGGGCCTGCTCCAGTCCGACGACGGAGTGATTGCCCGCGTCCTCTCCAGCAGCGACGACAGCATCGTTTTCGAAGCGCGTTTCGGACTGTCGCCCAATCTTATCGAACGCCTCAAATCCCAACCCGAACATATCCTCTTCAGCGAACGCTCCCGCATCGCCCGGCTGGGTGTGCAGATCACCTGTCCACCCGTGTCCGCCGACCAGTTGGAGGGGCATCTTCTCACGGTTCCCCTGACCGCCACCGCGGTGATCTCGGCCTATCCCGGTTTGGCCCCCCTACGCGCCTTCTTCGACGTCGGGCTGCCGGTCGGACGGCTGGTGTTCTGTGACCCCGAGGCGCTGCTCACCGCCGACGAGGTCCTCGCCGCCATTGAGAATTCGGCCCTCAAGTTGCCGGCCTCCACGGCCATCTCCAGCGACGGCCAGATCGTCATCACCCCCCATAAGGTGGTCTACGATCTTTCCGAGGATCTGGACGAGAATACCTTCGGCCGCATTCTCCTCCGCGGTGACGGACGTGAACTGCTCAACCGCTACCAGATTGAGCGGGCGGTGCCGGCGGTGCGCATCGATCCAGGAGAGGGGGTCATCACCACCTGCTCCATGTACCTGAATGAACACTACGTGGTGCTTCAGAGCGGATCCGCACTGGGGCGCAACCTCCCCGCCACTGTCCTCGACCCCATCAAAACCCGTGGGATCCGCATCTATCTGGAAATCGTCAACGGCAGTGGCCAACCCATCGTAAATCCCCTGATTGCCGCGCGGGTATACGGAATGCCCCAATACAGACAGGCCGACCGGCGTCGACCGGCGGCTACGCCCAACGGCCCTTTCGATTATCATCAGATGCGGGCCTTCGAAAACAAGTTGGTCTGCCCCGAGCCGCCCACCTGTCCCAGCCTGGAGAAGCCGGCGGCCATATTTCCCCACGCGCCGGGAGGGCTCAACGAGGCTGCTGTGTTTGCCAACGGACCCGACGATGTGTGCGAGGTGCCGGCGGCCGACTGTTTGGCCGCCCGGCGGATCTTCTCGCCGCGCAGTAAATGCGCCCATCGATACGCTACGGCCCACCTTGAGCAGGCCCTACCCGATGGACGGGCGGGATTGGCCCTCAAGTACTTCCCCAATCTGATGGAGCATCGTGACATCATCAATCTGGCCTGCGAGGGGCGCGTCGACACGCTCTACTTTTTCGAGCCCTCCTGGGAGCACGGCCCATTTCTTTCGCAACAGGACCACCATCGCCTGCAGGAGTACGACACCTTCGGTATGCGGGTGTACTGGGTCTGCGGCCTCACCGACCAGCTCATGGCCCACACCATGCGCGACGGAAAAGGATATTTTGTCCACCCCGATCGACTGGCCGATTTCCACAAATCGATGCTGTTTGCCTTTTACGGATCCAACCGCGAGCTCAGCGAAGAGGGGGTCCGCCGCCTGGGAGCCCTCATGGATGCCCTCATCGGCTTCTGGGGCGCCAACATCGGCATCGTTACCGGCGGCGGCAGCGGTGTCATGGAGCGGGCCAACGCGCTGGCACGCGACCGCGGTATTCTCTCGGGGGCCAACTTTCTCGACATCACCGACCAGAGCATGACCACCGACGTGGACTTCTGTCAGGTCTTCCAATCCACCTGCCGCCACAGTCGCCAGAAATGGTTCGAGATCGCCTCTTTTCCCATCTTCAACGTGGGGGGGCTGGGTTCCCTGGAGGAGTTGGGGATCACGCTCTGCAACATGAAACTCTCCATCATGGAGCAGGTACCGCTGATACTGTTTGATACCGAGGGGGATGCCAACTTCTGGGCTGAAATGAAAGCCCAGTTGGCCACCATGGTCCGCTTCGGTCGGGCCCCGGCGTGGGTGTTGGACAACGTGGTCCTCACCGCGGATCCGGAGGAGATTGTGGCGGCCTATCGACAGCGCCTGCAGCTGTTTTAACGATCTTACGCGGCCAGGTGGGAGGTGACCGAATGGACAGTGGCAACGCGGACGCAACCAGTTTCTTTTCAGAGGAAGATGGCGCCCTATTGATCCGCCTGGCGCGCCAGACCCTGAGAACGCGGTTGGATTTGGGGGTGGACGCTGCCGAACGGGCGGCCGTCACCACGTCCCTCGACGATCCGATTTTCGGCCAAGTGCGCGGAACCTTTGTGACCCTTAAGCGGCGAGGGGAATTGCGCGGCTGCATCGGCCACCTCACCGGGATTGCAGCGGTGCGTGAGAGTGTCCGCCAGAATGCCGTCAGCGCTGGATTTCAGGATCCGCGCTTTGCGCCCCTGACGGCGGCGGAACTCGAAGAGGTCACCATCGAGATCAGCATCCTGACGCCGCCCCAGCCCCTGAGCTATGCCAATGCCGATGAGCTCGTCCGTCTGCTGCGCCCCCGGGTGGACGGCGTCATCCTCTCCCACGAGGGCGCCAGCGCCACATTTCTACCCCAGGTCTGGCAGCAGCTACCCGATGCGGAAAAGTTTCTGTCTCATTTGTGTCTGAAAGCGGGCTGGTCGGCAAAGCGCTGGCGGACGGGTGATCTGGCGGTGTCTCGGTACCAGGTGCAGTCTTTCGAGGAGCGGATCTGACCAGTTGCCGATTAGGCGTTTTAAGACGTAGGCGTTTTAAGACGGTGGTGTTTGCAAACGGTGGCGTTGGACAAGCGCAGGAGTTGTGCAAACGGTGGCGATGGGCACACGGCAGACCGGTGGGTATGCTTCCAAATGCCTGAATCGGCATGGCCCGAGGAGATTTCATCTCACCTCACCCAACGACTCCCCGGCGCCATGCCGATGATAAGGCCTAATCACCCCGATGGTGCTGCGGGTGGGGTCAAGCCCGCAGCGTCAGGGTGAAAAGGCCGCTTACTCCTGGACTTCCTCAAAGGACATCACGGTGAGCGTCTTGCCCGCTTCACCATCAGCGATGGTGCCGGTAACTTTGATCTTCTTGCCGACCATGTCGGAAAGATCCTGACCTGCAAGGATATACTCACCGTCGGGGGACTGGAGAACCAGTCCGTTGTCGCCCTGCTGAATGGTCCCAGTGACACTGTCACCCGCCATTACCGGGGCAATACCTGCCAAACAAACCACCATAGCCAGAATCATTACACCAATAAGTTTCGTCATATTACGCATCTTTACTTCCTCCCATCATTCTCTATTATTATCCTTTTTTTGTGACCCCATCACGTCATCTTCCCTGGTCAGACGGCGGTTCCATCTTGACAGACACCGCGTTTTGGGGGGTGCTCAGCGCGATGCCGATTCCCTGTTGGGAATCCCAACGGAAGAGGACGAACCATGTAACCGTGTCACTTCGCTTCCCATGACGGGAAATATGCAGCTCCAGCTATCTTCGGTGGAAGTGACGACGGCGAATTCTAAATTTTCAAATGTCCACGCAGTTCAGAAGGTCATTACGTGCAGTAGGCAGCGGCTGAGATGGCAAGGCGATGGTCGATTGGATTCGTTGCTGGATGACGATGCGGCGCCTTGCTAGTAGAGTTGGCGATCTTGCGAAGCCCTATGTAGCAATGGATATGCCATTGTGATGGGAGCCCAAAAAAGGGGGGTGTCGGTCCCGTGATGGGTTTTCAAACGCCGACAGGGTGCACATTTTGCGCTTGTGAATACCATTTTTGCGCATATCAGTCACAAAAACGGCCAAACGCCGGATCTCTGGGGTGGGCGTGACCCCCTCCATCGGAGAAACGCAGCGCCGTTGCCGTTGGACACTGGTTGTTGTGATGAAATCATCACAACTTTCGCGCGTTACCCAATTTGAGCGGTAATGGGCTCCCTTGGGAACTGGCCAAGGAACACAAGAATTGACGCAAAACTAGGGTAAAGTGATGGCTGGAATGGCCGATCTTAGGAATGTGGTACCCTCAAAACCACTGCTTCGCATGGGCTGCCGAATCGCATGCCCCCCAACTCGCACCCAACATCGGAATCTGACATATGCACACATCCGCAGCCAGCCGCCACATGCCCCGCCAGATCCAACGGCGCCGTTTTCTGCAACTGGCCGCCGCCGGCGCCGCCAGTGTCGTCCTGCCCCGCTCTGTCTTCGCGGTTCCCCAGACATCGGCACCCTCTGACCTGGCGGGATTGGCATCTGCTGAGCCGCTGACGGGTCCGCTACTCCCCTTCCGCACCCTGGGGGAAGACCCTGACGGTGAGATCAAGGCCCACATCTACGGCGAGGTTGCCCGTCAGCCGGGGCTCATGAAGCGTCTCAAGGCACGGCTCGGGGCCGATCGGCCGATCACCCTGGCGCTCAAGGGTCTGCGGATCGACTTGAAATACATTCCCGAAACGCGCCCCGCCCTGGCGGACGCCTATCGGGACTATTGCCGCGAGGCAGTGCGCCACACCTGCCGCATGGTACAATTGCCATCCTTTTATAAAGGCGTATTCGTTCCCCGAACAGCAAATCCCGAGATCGCGACCGGAGACGGCGTCAGTGCTTACGTGGTCCACCGTTTGGTCAAGGACTATCAGGCGATCTGTGAATTCACCGGCAGCGGCGGCAGCGTCAAGTTCAAGGTGGCCGGCGCCATCTACTCGAGCCACCTCGGGGCGGTTGAGATGGACGTAGAGGGGCTCCCCGATGGCAGCTATCGGATCGCCCGCCGCAACTACACCATCTGGCAGGATTACGGCGATAATTTCTATACGCTTTTACAGATTCCGGTCGAAGAAACCCTCCACTATCTCATGGGTCGGCATACCGATCGCCATTTACTCCACCAACTCCACCAGGACGCTGTCCGCCAGACCGCCCAAGTCGAAGAGATTGCCAACCATTGGATGGCTGTCGAGGAAGCCTTGGTGGGCGGCCTGGTGGCGCAAATTCTGCCCGCCTTGATCCGCAGCCAGTCCCTGCGGCTGGCGGACGGCGACATCCAGCGCTCTGCAGCCGCAAAAGCGGGTCTGCCCCAATACCGCTTTCGCGACCTCGGCCTGCGGCTGGTGGAATCTCTCGGCGCGCAGGCCGCCATGCAGATGTACCGGGAGGATCCCACCGCCTTCCAACGGCAACTCACCCAAGCATAATGCCGAGGCGGTCTCGTCAATTCCGCACACAATCGACGCCTCCCCGCCTGCCCTGAGCCCCCCGCTGTTTTTTTATACCGGCGGCGCGCCGTCGGCATACACCCCACTAATTACGAGCATATGACAAAAAAATTGACAATGGTGCGGTTTCTGCTTATTTTGATCATAAGCTCAAAATAAGTGTGCCACCATTAGCGAGGAGGTGATGACATGCCGAGAGGCGATGGAAACGGACCGGATGGCCAGGGCCCTTTGAAATCCGGCCTCGGGGGGCACCGTCGCGGCGTTTGCGGCCGCGCTGGAGATCCCGTTGGCGGTCGCGGCTGCCGGGGGAAGCGCGGCAGTGACGGCACGCGCCGATGCGGTGCAGGCGGACGCGACCATTGGACGCCAATGCAACCGGACCCGCCGCGACCACCACAGGTCGCGCCCCCGGCAATTGGACCGATGCCCTGCGGGAGGTATCATGGGGGTTTTGATGCGTCCCAAGCTCCCCGAAGCGCCTCGCGCCGTCCCTTCAGATGATGTGTCGCTGACGGTGCAACAGCATCGAAAGTGATCCGTCCACTCCGCGTGACGCGCCATTGAATGGTACCATAGGGCAGGGGATGCGCGATGCCCGCCCTGCCAACCGAGCGGTGGCACCGGCGACGTGTCTCTTCCAACGGGATGCGCAGTGACCCGATTTGCGCCTTGCACTGACCTGTGCCTTACCCCATAATGCCGCTTCCCATATCGTATTTCAGGCGACCTTGCCGATCCAGCGGTACCGCCGCCAGGGAGCTCCCCGGTGCTGCGGCGGCCCGGTACCACTGCGTTGGGCAACCCGTTAGGCGCACTGCGCAAGAACTCCAGCGAAAGGTGAAGCCATGTGTGATGTCAAGGTGGTCCTCGTGACCGATGGTGTCGAAAAACCGGTATTGTCCCATGTGGATGAGGTCCGTCACCGTGCCGGCCAGGTGCGGCTGACCAATATTTTCGGGGAGGAGAAGACCATCCGCGGGGATTTTCTCTACTTCAACAACAGCGATAAGAAAATGGTCTTTGCCGCGCCCGTGTGATGAACGCATCCAGCATGCCGGCGTCCATCGCCGGTGGCAGCGGGCGTCGGTTGACATTCAAGGTCCAACCCTTAGGATAAGTGAGTGTTTTCCCAGAGCGTTTTTGGAACATGGACGGCATATTCCGCCAACGGCTGGCATGAGGGGGGCGCCACCATGGATTACCGTGAGGAGCAAGACAGCATGGGGGTTGTCCGGGTACCGGCGACCGCCTACTATGGATCCCAGACCCAACGGGCGGTGGACAACTTTCCCGCCAGCGGTTTGAAGCCGCCCCTCCCTTTCATCCATGCCCTGGCGCGCATCAAGCGCCACGCTGCGCATGTCAACGCCGAGCTGGGCCAGCTGCCGACCGACCTGGCCGAGGCGATCGCTTCGGCCGCCGATGAGGTTTTAAATGGTCAACTGGATGATCAGTTCGTGGTCGATCTCTTTCAGACGGGCTCCGGCACCTCTACCAACATGAACATGAATGAGGTCCTCGCCTCGCGGGCCAACGAAATACTCACCGGCCAGCGCGGCGGACGGTCCCCCGTTCACCCCAACGACCATGTCAACATGGGGCAGTCGAGTAACGATCTCATTCCCTCCGCCCTGCACCTTGCGGTGGTGCTGGGGATCGAACATCAGCTGCGGCCGGCGCTGGCCTCACTAGGCCGTCGTCTGGCGGATCTGAGCGCGCGCTTCGACCACATTGCCAAAATCGGCCGCACCCATCTCCAGGATGCGGTTCCCATGACGGTTGGGCAGGAGTTCAGCGGCTACGCCCGCCAGGCGTCCGCCGCCGACGAACGCCTGCTGGCCACCCTGCCGCGCCTTAACGAGTTGGCCTTGGGGGGGACGGCCGTGGGCACCGGCATCAACACCCACCCTGAATTTGCGGACAAGGTCATCGCCGGGCTCAATGCCGACACGGGCCTGGCGTTTCAGCGGGCCAAGAATCCCTTCGAAGCCCAGGCCGCCCGCGACGCCGCCGTGGAGGCCAGTGGCGCCCTGCGGACCATCGCCGCCAGTTTGGTCAAGATCGCCAACGATTTGCGCTGGCTGGCCAGCGGACCGCGTTGCGGGATTGGGGAGCTGAAATTGCCGGCCCTTCAGCCGGGCTCCTCCATCATGCCGGGGAAGGTCAATCCGGTGATACCCGAAGCGGTGATCCAGATCTGCTATCAGGTCATGGGAAATGACACCGCCATCATGTTGGCCGGTCAGGCCGGCGTTTTCGAACTGAACGTCACGCTGCCGCTCCTGGCCCACACGCTGCTGCAATCCATCGACCTGCTGCGCCTGGGCGCGCAGCAATTGACCACCCGCTGTCTCGACGGAATCGAAGTGGACGAGACGATCACCAGCGGGTATATTGAGAATTCTCTGGCGCTGGTCACCGGCTTTGTGCCCCATCTGGGATACGATAAAGCCGCCGAGTTGGCCAAAAAAGCCTATGCCAGCGGTCGAACGGTGCGGTCCGTGGTCTCGGAGAGCGGCATATTGGACGATGCCACCATTGCGGCTGTTTTGGGACCGCTCCCCGGATCCACCCGCGACACCGAACCTGGCGCGTGAATCCCAGAATCCGACGGAATGCCGTCACCAACACCATTGCGAAGGAGATGTGAACATGCCCAAGAAGCGCTTCCAGATCAACACCTCTTGTCCTCAATGCGGTTGCAGTGCCGTCAGCCATCTTTCCGAAGAGGAGATCAAGGAGAGATTCGGCGATGTTCCCAATGTGGAGATGGAGTGCGGCGAGTGTATGCTCCAATACGCCACGCCCATGGAAGAGGCGTGTCCGGAATGGGACGAGGCGTGCAAGCTGAAGGAGTAGGGCTCACCCGGGTGGGGGGGCAGTTCGAGACACGGTTCCGTTCGGTTCCGCCGGACAGACCGCTTGAGGCCCACCCGCCCACCTGTGATTTGCCGGGACCACTTGCAACTGGCGAGACGGCCGCCCGGCCCGCATGGAGGCGCGGCCCGCGAAGCTGCTTCAGAAGAACCGGGCCACGCCTAAACTGAACGCATCTGACTCGGCATCGATGGGCAGGACTCCCCGGGATGCCACCAACCAGGAGGCGAAGGGGCACTTTAACTTGCTCGACCGTCGGTCTGCCGCCCCAAAGAGGGGCTGTCGGCGACATCGTCGCATCGTCACACCGGTTGGCCGCTTTCCCCTGCGGTTAACCGACACTTTCACTTCCATCTCCATGCACCCCGATATCGGCCTGCACCGGTTGCGCCTGCCCTACTCCAACGCTTTGCCTGTCACCGCCAGCGCCTCCAGTAGTGCTTTGTCTTTGATTTCGATCTCGTTACCCCTGACGCCGATCATCTCCTGACCGCTCAATTTGGCCAGAATGCGGGAGAGGGTTTCCGGTATGGTACCCAGCAGGCTGGCCAATTGCCCCTTGGATATGGGCAGATGGATGGTACCGCCGGGGGCCGACTGCTCCTCGCTGAGGTAGAGCAGGTAGGAGGCCAGACGCCCGGGTACCTCTTTGAGGGAGAGGTTCTCGATCTGTACGGTGAACTCCCGTAGCCGCATACTGAGGACGGCCAGCATATTCATGCAGAGGGATGGGTTGGCCGTGATGAGGGTGACGAAGGCGCTGCGGGCGAAAAAGAGCAGGTGGCTTTTCACAAGGGTCACGGCGTTGGCGGGGAAATTGTCCCCGGAAAAGACGGGCACCTCGCCAAAGGGATTGCCCGGCCCATAGATGTGCAGGATCTGCTCCTTGCCCTCCAGAGAGACCTTGAAGATTTTCACCTTGCCGGCAGCCACGATGTAAAAACCGTCGCCCGGATCCCCCTCCAGAAAGATGGTCTCTCCGCGACCATAAAAACGATCGGTGGCGATCTGGCGCACCTGTTTTACGTCGGCCTCAGCCAGGCCGCCGAAGAGGGGGGTTGCCGCGATGAGGTCTAATACACGATCCATAGTGCCTCTTTTAGGCCGAAAATATTGAGGAAAACGGGTTTTTCCATCACCAGGGCATAAAAAAACGAATTCTTGACCTAAGTCAAGGAAAACCGGGGTGGATCTGGATAGGGTCCCCCCAGGCTGTGCAAGACCAACCGCTATTTAGGAAGCGCCACAGTGACACGTAACGCTCTATTCCAGAGTGAAACCCATCCATAGGAGGCCATTTATGTTCTGTTTTCAATGCGAGCAAACGGCAAAAGGCGAAGGCTGCACCAAGATCGGCGTCTGCGGCAAGCAACCCGAGACCGCGGCCCTGCAGGACCTTCTCATCTACGCCACCAAAGGCTTGTCGCAGGTCGCCATCGCGGCCGGCCAGGCCGGCGTCAGCGACCCGGCGGTCAATCGCTTCACCTGTGAGGCGATCTTTTCCACCCTCACCAATGTGGACTTCGACAACGATCGGTTTGTATCGCTGATCCACCAGTGTGTCACCCTCAGAGACGGCCTCAAGGCCAAGGTGTCGGGTGACTTCAGCGGTCCGGCGACCTTCGTCCCCGAAACCACCTTGGAAGGCATGGTGGCGCAGGGGGAATCCGTGGGCATCATGGCCGACGAGGGCGTCAACGCGGATATTCGCTCCCTGCGGGAACTGCTGACCTACGGGGTAAAAGGGCTGGCCGCCTACGCCGACCATGCCCGGATCCTCGGTCAGGAGGACGCAGCGGTCTACCAGTTCATTTACGAAGCCCTGGTGGCCACCCTCGACGATAGTAAAACCGCCGATGACTACGTCGGCCTGGCCCTCAAGTGCGGCGAAGTCAACCTGCGTGCCATGGAACTCCTCGATGCTGGCAACACCGGCACCTATGGTCATCCCGTCCCCACCAGCGTGCCCCTGGGCGCGAAGGCGGGCAAGGCCATTCTGGTATCCGGGCATGATCTGCGCGACCTGGAGCTCATTCTGCAGCAAACCGAAGGCAAGGGCATCAATGTCTACACCCATGGTGAGATGCTGCCCTGCCATGGGTACCCCGAACTCAAGAAATACAGCCATTTCTACGGCCACTACGGCACCGCATGGCAGAATCAGGCCAAGGAGTTCGATGCTTTCCCAGGGGCCATCGTGATGACGACCAACTGCATCCAGAAGCCCAAAGACGACTACAAGGACCACATTTTCACCACCGGTCTGGTGGGCTGGCCCGGCGTGACCCACATCGTGGAGAAGGACTTTACGCCGGCTATCAACAAGGCGCTGGAACTGCCTGGTTTTGCCGAGGATGTTCCGGGTAAGAGCGTCATGGTCGGCTTTGCCCGCAATGCGGTGATGGGTGTGGCACCGACGGTGATCGAAGCGGTCAAGAGCAAGGCGATCCGCCATTTCTTCCTGGTAGGGGGCTGCGATGGCGCCAAGCCGGGCCGTAACTACTACACTGAACTTGTCGAGAAAGTGCCCGAGGATTGCGTGGTACTCACCCTGGCTTGCGGCAAATTCCGGTTCTTCGACAAGGATTTGGGCGACATCGGCGGTATCCCCCGGCTGCTCGACGTGGGGCAGTGCAACGATGCCTATTCGGCCATCCAGATCGCCGTGGCCCTGGCTGGTGCCTTTGAGTGTGACGTCAACGACCTGCCCCTGAGCATGGTGCTCTCCTGGTATGAGCAGAAAGCCTGTGTGATCCTGCTCACGCTGCTCCATCTGGGCATCCAGGATATCCGTCTGGGCCCCAGTCTGCCCGCCTTCGTCAGCCCCAACGTGCTTGACGTGCTGGTGAAGAATTTCAACATTATGCCCATCTCAACGGTGGAAGCGGATCTCGCCGCCATTTTGGGATAATCATCGCCCACACTGCCCCGGCCGGCGGATTCGCTGCCGGCCGGGTGCCCCGTCCGGCCCGTTGGGCGGGAGTGAATAGGGAGGCGCCCCGATGAAATGCCCCGGTCAGGATACCCAGTATTGGCAAGCCGATGCCATCTTCGACGTCACATGTCCGGCGTGCGGCAAAACAGTGGAGTTCTTCAAGGACGACACCTTGCGCAAATGCCACCATTGCGGCCATCGGTTCATGAATCCGCAGATGGATTTTGGCTGCGCGGCCTATTGCCAGTACGCCGAGCAATGCATTGGGGACCTGCCTCCCGAACTCATCGCCCAGAAGGACGACCTTCTCAAAGACCGCATCGCCGTGGCCGTCAAGCGCCACCTGAAAACCGATTTCACCCGCATCGGTCAGGCCTCCCGGGTGGCCCGGCATGCGGACCAGATCGGCCGCAAGGCGGCGGCCAACATGGCCGTGGTCCTCTCCGCGGCCTATCTGCATGTGCTCGATAGATCCGCGGCGGAGGCGATTCTGGCGGAGCTCAAGGCACCGCCCGGCCTGGCCCAAGCCGTACTGGCCGTTCTGGCCGGCGACGGCGGCGATGACGATACCGCCGTGGCGGCCGATATCGTCGCCGACGCCGTCCATATCGAGGACCTGGAGGCCAGGGCCAAGGCGGGTCAAGGTGGCGCAATCCGCTTTCGGAACGATGAATTCAATACGCCTGCGGCGGGCGAAGTGGCCCGTCAGGTGCTGGCAGCACTGTTGTAATGCTGGAATGTCAGAGGTGATTCATGAAGATCAAACGGAAGATCATTGAAATCGACGAAGCGAAATGCGACGGCTGCGGCCAATGCATCCTCGGTTGTGCCGAAGGCGCCCTGGAGATCGTCGACGGTAAGGCCAAAGTGATTTCAGACGACCTGTGCGACGGGCTGGGTGCCTGCATCGGCGAGTGTCCCCAGGACGCCTTGGAGATCATCGAACGCGAGGCCGAAGCCTTTGACGAAGCGGCCGTGGAAGCCCACCTGGCATCCCAGCAGGCCGCCAAGCCGGCCAGTGAAAGCCAGCCCTGCGGGTGCCCCTCGGCGCAATTGCAGACCTTCGTTCCCCAGGGTGCCTGCCAACAGGCCAACCAACCCACTGCCTTTGGTGGGGCCGCCGGCTCGGGGCCCGGCAGCGCCGCACCAGTGGTCGGCGCGGCCACCAAGGCGGGTGCTTCGGCCCTGTCTCACTGGCCCATCCAGGTGCGGCTGATTCCGCCAACGGCCCCCTTTCTCAGGGGTGCCGACCTCCTCGTGGTGGCCGACTGCGTGCCGGTGGCCTTTCCCACCCTGCACCGGGATTTCCTTGCGGGCAAGGCCGTGATGGTGGGGTGTCCCAAGTTCGACGACGCTCAGGAGTATATCCAGAAGTTCAGCGACATTTTCCACCACGCCGGCATTCGGAGCGTAACGGTCGTCGTCATGGAGGTCCCCTGCTGCTCCGGTCTGCCCACTATGGTCAAGAAAGGCATCGCCAAGGCTGGTGTGAACCTGCCTCTGAGCGAGGTGATTATCAGCACCCGCGGTCAAATTTTGGAGGAGCGCAAGGTGGCCTGACCCTATCCCCCAACCGCAGCCGTAATGGACGACACCCGGCGATCCCGCTCCCTGCGGCGGTGGTGGCCGGGTGCCGTCATATCCAGAGCGGGTCAAGCCATCCCTCGATGTCGGCCTCTATCGTCACGAAAAGGCGGGACCGAGCTATGCGTTCGACCGTCAGGCGGGCAGTGGAGCGGGCGTGGCGCCCACCGGCCGCGGGCAGGTCGGACGGTGGGCGGCACAGCACAGGCAGGGCAGCAGACATAGCCCCGCCGCAGATCCTTAGCCGGCCAGTTTGGCGGTGATCTGCGCTACATGGCGACCCTGGAAGCGGGCGCCTTCCAGTTCATTTTCGCTGGGCATGCGTTCACCCGAACCGCCGGCGATGGTGGTGGCACCGTAGGGCGAACCGCCGGTTACCTCGTCGATCCGCATCTGCCCCTGGAAAGCGTACGGCAGGCCGACGATGATGAAGCCGTGGTGGAGGAGAGAGATGTGGAAGGAGAGGATGGTGGACTCCTGGCCGCCATGCTGGGTGGCGCTGCAGGTGAATACGCTGCCCACCTTGCCCACCAAGGCCCCCTGGGCCCAGAGCTGACCAGTGGCGTCGAGGAACTGCCGCATCTGGCCGCACATGTTGCCGAAACGGGTGGGTGTGCCGAAGATAACGGCGTCCGCCGTCGCCAATTCCTCCACAGTGCACACTGGAACATGTTCCTGAGCCTTCTGGGCGTCCACCGCCCCCATATTTTCGATGACGGCCTCGGGCAGGGTCTCGGGGACCCGCCGCAGGACCGCTTCGGCACCATTTACCTGGCGGACGCCGTCGGCGATGGCTTCTGCCATCCGATGAATATGCCCGTAGGTGGAGTAGTACACGATCAATATTTTCATGGTATTTTCCTCGTTAAGTGGTGTTCATTAAAGAAGTTTCCTTCCGAAACGCCTGAATCACTTGGCTTGCCTTGCAGGCGGCTGTTGTTCTGCCGTGATGGCGGCGCCCACCGCAACCGGTGCGCCCGCGCTGGGCATCACGCATCGATGCGGAACTTTTGGGCGTGCATGCCGATTTTTTTCAGCAGACGGACCAGTTCGGAGCGTTCCGCTGGGTCGAGGACCGAGACCAATTGTTCCAGATTGCGCGAATGCGCTTGGTAGGCCGCATCGATCAAGTCTCGCCCCGACTGGGTGAGATGCAGGTGGAAACAGCGACCATCGGCGGGATCCTGGACCCGCTTGATGAGGCCGCGTGCGGCCAACCGATTGGCGGCGGTGGTCATAGAGCCGCTGGTCAGCAGGACCTTCTCGCCGATGGTGTTAATGGGCAGCGGTCCTTTGTGAAGAAGCGCCTCAAGGATGCTGAAGTCGCTGAAATTGAGGCCGGTGCCGGCGATGCTGGCCCGATCGACCCGTTCGATCGCCTTGGTGGCACGACCCAGCACCAGTCGTATGTGGGAACCTGTCTCCATCCATTCACCATAAGGGCGCCTATCTTGATGTCAAGATAGGCGCCCTTTCTCGTCTAATGACTGCCAATGCCCAGCCGCCGGCGATGACGGTGATCAGAAGGCCGGAGCGCCTCCATCCGGCCATCATCGGGTCAACACCGCCGGTTGCCGATTGTCCACGGCGGCGCATGCGGGCATCGGCGGCTGCCCCCGCAAGAAGGTCCTCAGCCCATCGCTTGCCAGCATACGGCCCGGTTCGGCATCTGCACACCGCCCATAGCGCTTGGCCCAAGGAGGATCGATATGGCGGCCTCCCAAAAGCGGTCGGTACCCACGCGGCGGTTCCTCTCTCCCGCCCGATGCGGTCAACGGATGGGGGACTTACTTTGGCAGCGGCGGTATCTGCCGTTCGTGGGGATCGATATTGGGGTCTCCAGACTGGCGGGCCAGGGCTTCCGACATCGATGCGTCGGTGAAATGCTCTAGGTCGTGGGCCAGGGCGTGGACGTCGGTGGGGCACATCTGGAGGGCGTCGCAGAGATAGCTCTCCCACAATCGGTGGGAGCGCACCAGGCGGGCCCCCTGGGCCAATCCAGTCTCGGTGGGCAGGACGTCGTCGGCCGTTTGGCGGATGGCCCCCCGGCGCTTGAGTTGCCAGAGCGCGGGCCAGAGGCTGCCGCCGGCCTTGAGGGCTTTTTGGAGGTCGCCGGCCTGGACCGGCGGGCTCTGAGGTTGTTTGAGCTCCTCATAGCGGTAGAGAAAACCCAGCACATCATCGGCGACGATTTTGAGGCTGAGCTGCCACTGACGCAACACCCGGCTGACAACGCCATACCGCGGCGCCAAGAGGAAGGTCACCAGAAAGATCAGACCGGTGGCAACTCCCATCATACCGGCGGTGCTGGTGTCGGTGAAACCGAACCAGGTGGGAACGGTGATGGCCCCCAGGTGGCCCAGGAGGGCGGACAACGCCGCAATGAGCACACTGATCACCAGCATGGCGCCCAGTCGGTCGGTGAGCAGATGGGCCGTGGCGGCGGGGACGATGAGCATGGCGATCACCAGGATGCTGCCCACGCTTTCAAAAGCGGCCACCGTGGTGGCGGCCACCAGGGTCATGAGGGCGTAGTGGAGGAAGGTCGCGTTAATGCCCAGGGTGGTGGCCAGGGCGGGATCGAAACTGGTGATCTTCAGCTCCTTGTAGAAGAGCCCCACGAACAGCAGGTTGACCGCCAACATTCCCAGATTGGTCAGCGCGGCCCGTGGAATTTCCATCCCCATGAGCTCGTAGACATCCAGGGGGGTCAATTCGATCGCCCCATACAGGACGCAGCTCGGATCCAGATCCACGTGGTCGGCCGCCTGGCGGATAAGGATGAGGCCCAGGGCGAAGAAGGTGGTGAAGATCACCCCCATGGTGGCCCCCTTCTCCAACTCGCTGAGGCGGAAAAGGGCCTGGACGAGAAAGGCGGTCAACACCCCGATGGCTGTGGCGCCTACCAGCATGGGCAGGCTGTCGCGGCTGCCGGTGATGATAAAGGCCAGCGCCAATCCCGGCAAAACGGCGTGGCTGATGGCATCGCCCATCATGCTCAGCTTGCGCAGCACCAGATAGTTGCCCAATAGGGCGCAGGCAGCGGCACTGAGGGCGCCGGTCACCACGATCCAGGTATCAAAACTGGTCCATTCCATGGGCTACTCCATCTCCGCTGCCGGCGTGAGGGCATGGGGGCTGGCCGGCATTGCCGGTTGGTCCGCCTCGGGCAACAGACGCTCCAGCTCGCGGACGATCTCGCCGTCCAGAATGTGTTCGATCTCGTCGGCGCCCCAGTCCACTTGGCTGGTGGCGATATCGGCGTGGGTGATGAGATAGGCCTCCCAGAGACGATGGTTGCGCACCACCCGGGTTGCGGTCTGGATGCCGCGTTCGGTGAGGCGCAGGGTACCGTCCGCAGCCCTATTGAGCAGCCCCTCGCGGTCCGCCAGGGACACCAGCCGATCCAGCTGCCCCGGTGACCAGGCGCGCTGTTTCAGCAGATCGTCCAGACGGATGGCGGCACCTGCCAGGTCGGCTTCGGTCAATTCGAAGAAGGAGCGCAGCAGGTTTTCACGGCCGATCTTGCGCGCCATGGCGCGGCGCTCCAAGAGGATGCGCAGAAGGCCACGGGCCGATCCAAAGAGCAGGCTGATGACAAAGATGGCGCCGGCGGTGAGGACGATCACCGCGCCGGCGGGCAGTTTGGCCATGAGGGCGCTCATGGTGGCGCCCAGGTAGCAGCTCAAGGCGCCAAACAGGGCCGACAGCAAGAGCATGGGCCGCAGGCGATAGGTCCAGAATCGGGCCGCCGCAGGTGGGATGATGAGCAGGGCCACCACCAGGATCAGGCCGACGGCCTGGAGGCCAACAACGGTGACCACCACCGCAAGGGTCATCATCACAAAGTCCAGTCGGACGACGGGCCATCCCTGGCCGGCGGCGTAGGACGCGTCGAAGCTGATCAGCGTGAACTCTTTGTAAAAGAGCAGACTGCAGATGGCGGCCGCCAAGGCCGTCCAGGCGATCAGGAGGGCGTCGAAGAGGAGCATGGAGGCCGTCTTGCCATAGATGAAGGCGCTCAAGCCGGCGGCGTTGCCGGTGTTCATGCGGGTGGCCAGCCCCAGTAGGGCGATTCCCAGCCCGAAATAGACGCTCAGGACGATGCCCAGGGCGGCATCGTCCTTGAGGCGCGAAAAGCGCTGGATGAGGATCACCGAGCCCGTTCCCAGCAGCGCGAAGAGGGCGGCGCCGCCGATGAGAAAGAGAAGGTTCTTGCCGTCGCCGCCAAGGGCCGAGACGATGATGAAGGTCAGCGCGATGCCGGGGAGGGTGGCATGGCTGAGGGTGTCGCTGAGCAGGGCGCGCTTGCGCAGCAGCAGAAAGGTGCCGATGAGGCCGGCGGCCAGGCCCAGCAAGGAGGTGCCAATGATAACCACCCGCGTGTTGTAATCTTGTAGGGTCAATACCCGCAAGAAATCCATCAGGCTGGGCCAATCCAGGCCGTGATCGTGGGCGTCGGCCGCCCATGCCAGGGCTGGGGCGAGCAGGAGCGTGAGGAGGTAGGCGCCGCCAACGGTGGATCGCTGCCGCATCATGGCTGCCCCCCTTTGCGGCCGCGGGGCAGCTGGGGATTCTTGGAGTACTCGAAGAGGGCGTCGCTGAGGAGGGTGAGTTTGCCGCCATAGGTCTTGCGCAGGTTCTCTTCGGTGAAGACGGCATCTGTGGGGCCCGCCTCCACCACGCGCATGTTGAGCAGGACCACATGGTCGAAATAGGTGGGGACGGTCTGAAGATCGTGGTGGACCACGATGCACGTTTTTCCGGCCGCCTTGAGGTCCTTGAGAAGCGCAACGATGGCCCGTTCGGTGGCCACGTCGACCCCTACGAAGGGTTCATCCATCAGATAGAGCTGGGCGTCCTGCACCAGTGCCCTGGCCAGAAAGACGCGCTGCTGCTGGCCGCCCGAAAGATGGCTGATCTGGCGATGGGCGTAGGGCGTCATGCCGACCTTTTCCAGTGCGGCCATGGCCTGGGCCTTGTGGCGCCGGTTAACCGGACGGCACCAACCGATTTGACGGTAGAGGCCCATGGTCACGACATCCAGGGCGTTGACCGGAAAATCCCAGTCCACACTTTCCCGCTGGGGGACGTAGCCTACCAGGTGACGCTGCTCCTCGTAGGGTTTGCCAAAGACGCTGATGGCGCCCGATGCGCGCGGGACCAATCCCTGGACCGCCTTTATGAGGGTGCTCTTGCCGGCCCCGTTGGGTCCCACCACCGCCACGAGTTGCCCCTCTGGCAGGGAGAGGTTCACGTCCCATAGCACCGGTTTGCGGTGGTAGGCCACGGTGAGGTCGTGGATCCAGAGGGGAGTGTCCTGCACCAAAGCGTCGCGTTGCGGTTGAGGGGTGGCCATGACTGCTCCTATGCGCTTGGATCCATGATCCGAATCTTGCCATCCGCCTTTTGATGCGGGCGCCTGTGCCATGAGCCTCGCCTAGTGGGCGCCGCCTAACTTGCCCTGCATGCCGCCGGCCGGGGCCTCACCCCCCAGGGCGCGGGCGATGGTGGTGACGTTGTGGTCGATCATGCCCACGTAGGTGCCCTCGTAGGTGCCCGCGCGACCCATGGCGTCTGAGAAGAGCTCACCGCCGATGCGGACACGGTGGCCCTTGGCCCCCGCGCCTTCGATGAGGGCCTTGACGTTCTTGTCCGATACGCTCGTTTCGACGAAGACAGCCGGTATCTGGCGTTCCACCAACAGGCCGACGATGCGGTTAATGTCCTTGAGACCGGCTTCCGATTCGGTGGAGAGTCCCTGGATGCCCACCACTTCGATGCCGTAGGCCCGCCCCAGATAACTGAAGGCGTCATGGGCGGTGATCATGATGCGCTTGTCTGCCGGAATGGAGGCCAGCACGCGTTTGGCGTAGGCATCCAGCGCCTCCAGCACCTTTATGTAGGCCTGGGCATTGGCCGTGTAGACGTCCCCATTGGCGGGATCGAACTCCCCCAAGGCATCTGCCACCGCCGCCACCGCCCGCATCCAGCCCTGGACATCCATCCAAACATGGGGGTCTGGATGGCCCGCACCGGCATCCTCGAGCAGAAATTGCTTGTCGATGCGGTCGCCGATGGCAAATACCGGTCGCCGCTTGCCGATCTTATCCAGGGCGTCGCCCATCTGGCCCTCCAACAGCAGTCCCACCTGAAAAATCACATCCGCCTTGAGCAGGGTGGCCAGGTCGCTGCGGGTGGGATTGTAGACATGGGGGTCTACGCCGGCCCCGATCACCTGAGTGACCGTGCTCTTATCCCCCGCCACGTTGACCACGATGTCGGCCAGCATGCCGACCGTGGCCGCCGATCGGTAGGGATAGTCGCCCTCGTATTGGGCCATGGCGGGGCGGTCGGCATTGCCAAGGATGACCACCATGGCGATCAGTATCGCGCCCAGATTCAGCAGCTCTCGTCCCCTGCGCCGTCCGTCGGCGTAAAGTGTCTTTCTCTGCATGGCAAACCGCCTTGTGAGATTGAAGGGTTCGCGTCGGTCGTGCTCTGTCTCCTATGGTAAGCGCGATACTATTTTAGTCAACCAATATATTTATTTTGTATTCCCATAATATTTTATTTGGTTAACCAAAATATTGGCCGGGCCCACCGCTGTGGCGACCCGCCGTCATTGGCCGGTATGCGCTGACCCCAGGATGCCGATCGCCGTTTCTGTGCTGAGGGCGACGGTGGTCGGTTCCTGGGAAAGGGTGGTGATGACGTCCACGGTGACGGGACCGCCGGCCGGGGCGATTTCGCGGATGCGCAGGCGGGCACCGGGACGAATGCCCTTCTCCGCCAAGTACCGCAGCAGATCATCGTCGTGGCTACGGACCCGTTTGACCACAAGGGTCGTACCGCTGGGCAGGCTGGTGATGGGCGCGTAGAGGGATTTCGGCAATTCACCATCCGCGGTGGGGATCGGATCACCGTGGGGGTCGCTGCCGGGGTGTTTCAAGAGGGTGTCCAGCGCGTCGATGAAGCGGTCGGAAACGTGGTGCTCCAGCACATCCGCTTCCGCGTGGATCTCGTCCCAGCCATAGTGCAAGATCTCATGCAGAAAGGTCTCCACCAATCGGTGACGACGCAGGACGGCGATAGCCCGGTCCTTGCCGGCAGGGGTCAGTGAAACGCCCCGGTGGGGGGTGTAGGTCACCAGGCGGGGCTCAGCGGCGGCCAGACGCTTGAGCATGTCGGTCACCGATCCGGGGGTCACCCCAAGGCGGGTGGCCAAGGCGGTCGTGCGCGCCGATCCCCCCTGCTGCTCCAGGGTGTAGATCGCCTTCAGGTAATCCTCCACCGCCTCCTTTGAATGCTTGCGCAACTCCGCCACCTCTCAATTCGGCTGGCATCAGTGGATAATCGGCCGCCATTGTAGACCCTTTGGCCGCGCCATGCGTCTATCTAACCAAATACACCGTATAGGAGGTCGTGCAAATGAAAAAAACGACGGTATTATTGGCGCTTACCCTTACATGCCTCTTCTCCGGAACGGCCGCCGTTCGCGCCGACCCCCCCTCGCTGGATGCGATTGCGAGAAACCAGGCCGCCCAGCGAAAGCGTATTCAGCATGGCGTCTGCACGGGCCGCCTGACGCCGGCCGAGGCGCGGCTGCTCGTGCTGGAGCAGCGCGAGATTCGCGAGGTGAAAAAACAGTTTCTCACAGATGGTGCGCTCAGCCTCAAGGAGCGCCGCCGTCTCAATGCGCTTCAGCATCGGGCGCACGATCGCATTCGGCGTCTAACGCACAACCAGCACGCACGACCGCCGATCGGCACACAGCGATCCGCATCAAAGCAGAAGGGCCGCCATCTGCCGGCTGGACAGGGGCGGGTACGCTCGCTATGATCGGGGCGGCCGATATCTGTCCATTCCAAGCGCTTCAGGAGTATTTTGAACCCGATCGACGCTGCCGACCAGCTTCCCCGCGACGCCGACGAAACCGACCTGATCCGCGCAGCGCAGGCGGGGAGCCGGGAGGCCTTTCACCGTCTGGTGGATCGTCATCAGGCGGCCTTATTTCGCCTGGTGATCGTGCGCACCCGCAGTCGCATGGATGCCGAGGATATCGTTCAGGATGTCTTCTTCAAGGCCTACGCCAAGTTGGACCGCCTGAAACGGAACGCCGCCTTTCGCAGTTGGCTCTACCAAATCGCCCTGAACAAAATACGCGATTACTACCGCCGGCGCAAGGTGCGCGCCATCTTCGGCAGCCTGGAGGAGATTCCCGAATACGATCTGCCGGAATCCGCGCAAAGCCCCGCCGGCGGCTATCGCCAAATGGCCCGTAAAGCGTTTTGGCAGGAGTTCTACCAGATGTTGAATCTCCTGGCGAAGATGGAGAGAGAGGTGTTTTTATTGCGCTTTTTTGATGAGCTGAGTATAAAAGAGATCAGTAGAACGCTGGGCAAAGGGGAGAGTACCATCAAGACCCATCTCTACCGTGCCCTGCGAAAAGTACGCGAGCGGGCCGACCGCTTCGACCTGAAGATGGAGGTGTAATCTTGGCGCCCGATGCCCACCCGCATCTCAACAGCGATCAACTGCTCCAGGCGGTGGTGAGTGAGAATGAACTCACCCGGGACCTGCGCAGCCATCTAAATCGATGCGCCACCTGCCGCCTGGAGGTCGATCGGCTGGCCAGGCGGTTTAACGCCATTGGCCGCATGGCGCGGGAGCTCAGCCCCGATGCCCTCGGCCGTGTACGCCTGCCCGATCGCCGCCGGCGCTTCTTCCTTGGTCGCCGCGTGGGCCTGCGGCCCGCTCTGGGAATGGCGGTGGCCATGGTGCTCTTGCTGATGATCGCCCTCTACCAGCCGCTGGGGCACCGATCCACGCCGACGATGCCGGCGATGCCCGATACGGCGGGGTTGACGCCCGAGGCGGAGGCGCAGCTGTTCGCCGAAATACAGGCACTGCTCCACAACCCGTTGCCGAATGACTACCAGAATCTCTTCGGTGCAGAGGAACGATTCGGCGATGTTCAGGATCTCACCGATTTCATTGTGCCGGATGTCGAAGCGGAAGCAGAGGAAGAACTCAGCACCTCCATGGTGAAAGGGACCGCCTGATGGAAACCAAGATGTCTCGCTGGCGATGGCTGAAGAGCGCCGTGCTGTTCATCGGGCTGCTCATGGTGTGCTGGATCGGCGAGGTCGCCGGCCAGGAGATGATGAACGGCCGCTGGTGGAACAATGAGCGCGTGGTCAATCGTCTGGGACTCACCACTGGTGAGGTGGCGGCTCTCGAAACCGCCTTCCGCAACACCCGCCGCAATCTCATCGCCCTAAAGGGCAAGGTGGAGGTGGAGCAGTTTGAATTGGAGACCCTCCTCGAATCGCCCGAACTGGACGATGCCGCCGCCAAGGCACAGTATCAGCGTCTCGAGACGGCCCGCACCGCCCTCGGTACGGAGCGCTTCCATTTTCTGCTGGAAGTTCGCCGTGTCGTGGGATTGGAACGATTTCGAAAGCTAATGCAATTCCGGCGATTGGAGCGTCAACGAAAACAGACCCCACCTTAGGTCGGAGACGATCATCGCCAACCGCAGCGGCGGTGATCAACGGCGCCGGCCGCCGCTGCATCGGCGACCGTCATTCCACCGCCTATTGGGCCGCCGGCGTCCATCATGGCCCTGCTGCCTGCGGTCGCTGCCTGCCGTTAGCGCCTCGCTGCGATCACCCCCCCATCAGGACCAACACGCCTGACCATGCCTGGCGTTCGTCAGTATCCGGCTTTACTGCCCTCAGGTGGGAGAAGGGCTTTTGAAGTCTCCCGCTTGCGTGGACCCCTATGCGGCGCCACATTAAACGCACGACAAATCCTGCCGCTAGATGGACACCGCCGCCGCTATTGGACGGTCGTCGCGACCCACTGCTGCGGTGCGATGCCGTCCGCTTTTGGTAAGACACGATCTCCATGTCGGCCGCCAGCGCCCGCTTGCACCTCATCCTCCCCTTCCCTGCGGTCGAAATGGGACCCATTGCTGGAGGATATAATGAAGACCCAACCAACCATCGTTTTGCTCGTCTTATGGATTGTGATTGGTTCGGTCAGCCTCCCATTGCCGAGCCAAGCCGAAGAGGTCAAGATCGAACCGATCAAGGTCGCCGACCAGATCTAACTGCGGACCGGGACAGGGGGCAATATCGGCCTTTTTATCGGCGCGGACGGGACCTTCATGATCGACGATCAGTTCCCACCCCTCAGCGAGAAGATCTTGGACGCCATCACCGTCATAGGCGGTGCGCATTCCAAGTTTCGCATCAATACCCACTATCACGGCGACCATACCGGCGGGAACGAGGCGTTCGGAAAGGGGGGCACCCTGATCTTCTCCCACGACAATGTCCGGGACCGCCTGGCGCACGGATCCTTTATTGCGCCCTTTTCGATGAAACGGGAACCCCTCGATCCCGCCGGCTTGCCGGTGGTCACCTTCACCGAAGATTTCCGCTTTCATCTGAATGGCGACACCGTGCACCGCATTCACCTTCCCCACGCCCACACCGATGGCGACTGCATCATTGTCTTCGAAACGGCCAAGCTCATTCATGCCGGAGATCTGCTGTTCAACGGCTTCTACCCGTTCATCGATGTGGACCACGGCGGCACCCTGCGGGGGTTGATCAACGGTGTCGACAACATGCTCTCCCTTGTCGACGAAGAGACCAAAATCATTGCCGGGCACGACCCCTTGGCCGACCGAGAGGCACTGATCCGCTACCGCGATATGCTGGCCATCGCCAATGAACGTCTCCGCAAACTGAAGGCAGATGGGAAGAGCGCTGCGGAAGCGCTGGCCGCCAAACCGCTGGCCGATCTGGAGGAGAACTGGGGCAAGGGGATGTTTACCGGCGATCGTTGGTTTGAGATTACCTACCCCGGCGTTTGATCGTCAGCGCTGTGCCGTGGCCCCGGGCAAGGCGACGTCGCCGGGCGACAGCGGCGCGCAACTCTTTAGACGAGCCTGGCAATCCGAAGAGATTTGGCCTGGACAACCCGCCCGCTTTCATCGATCCTATAGGGGCGGGTCCCAGCACGCCACTCGGCCGTCGTCGCAGAGGACGATTTCAATGGGGAATCTTGCCGCATCCACCACAACCCTCGACGAGGGCAACGCCCATGATCGGTGCCATCGCGGGTGACATCATCGGCTCGCGCTACGAGGGCCGTCCAATCAAGACCAAGCGCTTTCCACTATTCGACGCGCACTGCCGCTTCACCGACGATACGGTGCTGACGGTCGCCGTCGCCGATGCCATCTTGTCGGGAAGCGCCTATCGGCAGTCTCTCTGGCGGATCGGTCGACAGCATCCTGACGCCGGCTACGGTGGCGCCTTCCAGCGCTGGCTGCAGTCGACCGATCCCCAGCCGTACAACAGCTGGGGGAACGGTTCAGCCATGCGGGTCAGCCCCGTCGCCGCTGCCTTCACATCGGAAAACGAGGTTCTGCGACAGGCGCGCATGTCGGCCGAAATTTCCCACAACCATCCCGAGGGAATCCGGGGGGCCCAGGCCACTGCCCTGGCGGCCTTCCTGGCCAGAACCGGATCCGACAAGCAGGCCATCCGGCGACGAATTCAGGACCGTTTCGATTACGATCTCGGCCGGACCGTGGCGGAGATTCGGCCGGACTACGCCTTCGATATCTCCTGCCAGGGAACGGTGCCCGAGGCCATTATCGCCTTTCTGGATTCCGACACCTATGAAGATGCCATCCGCAACGCCATCTCGTTGGGGGGTGACAGCGATACCTTGGCCTGTATAACGGGCGGGATCGCTGAGGCCTATTACGGCGGCGTCGGTGCGGTGATCGAGCGGGAAGTCCGTCGACGCCTGACACCCGATCTCCTCGACATCGTCGAACGCTTCCGGGCGACATTCGTCTAAATGCTGCTGCCACAGTGCAGCGAGACCGCCCCATAGATGTGGCGCGCTGTCGGCATTGGAAAGGAGCCATCGGTGAGCGACTTTCGCGAATACGAGCAGTATGACGCCCTTGGTTTGGCCGAACTGGTCAGCCGAAAGCAGGTGACGGCCGCTGAGCTGTGCGAGGCCGCCATTGATCGGATCGCGGCGATCAACCCTCGCTTGAACGCAGTGGTAACCCCCATGTTCGACCATGGGCGTGCGGCCACGGCGGCGGCGCTTCCCGAGGGCCCCTTTACCGGCGTCCCCTTCCTGATCAAAGACCTTTACTACGCCTACGCCGGCGTTCCCCTCTCGTCTGGCTGCCGGGCCTTTAGTACATGGGTGCCCGACCATGACGATGAGATGGTGATCCGCATCAAGCGGGCCGGCGCCGTGATCCTGGGCAGGACCAATACGCCCGAGTTCGGACTGCTGGCCGTCACCGAACCGGATCTCTTCGGCCCTTGTCGCAACCCCTGGCGGACCGATCGCACGCCGGGGGGCTCCAGTGGCGGGGCCGCCGCAGCGGTGGCCGCCGGCATGGTTCCCATGGCCGCCGGTGGGGACGGCGGCGGGTCGATCCGGATCCCGGCGGCATATTGCGGGCTGTTTGGTCTCAAACCCTCCCGGGGCCGCAATCCCACCGGACCGGACCACGGTTTGGTGTGGCAGGGGGCCGTCCAGAATCACGTTATCACCCGCAGCGTGCGCGACAGCGCCGCCATGCTGGATGCCACCCACGGCGCCGATGCGGGGGCGCCCTACGAAATCCGGCCCCCGGCGCGTCCCTTTCTTGAGGCGGTGGGCACCGAACCACCTCCACTGAAAATCGCCATCAATGCCACCTCCCCGCTGAACACGCCGGTCCACTCCGATAATGTTGCAGCGGTGAGGGCGGCGGCCAAGCTGCTCGAGGAGTTGGGCCATCGGGTGGCAGCGGCCCGCCCGGCGATCGATGGGATCGCTTTGGCGAAAAGTTACCTGACTATGTACTTCGGCGAGGTGGCGGCCGATATCGACGCCATGGCCGCGACCCTGAAACGCAAGGCAGGGCCCGCCGACGTGGAAAGAACGACCTTTATCCTGGGACTGCTGGGCCGTAGCGTCTCAGCGGGGGATTTCGTGACCGCTCTGCGCCGATGGGATCTGGCGGCCCGTGAGATGGGACGCTTCTTCCGCCGCTACGATCTCTACCTGACACCGACGACTGCCGCCCCGCCGGCGCTGATCGGCAGCTTGCGGCCAAAAGGGGTCGAGGCCCTCCTCATGGGGACGGTCAATACCCTGCGACTGGGGTGGCTCCTCAAACGAACCGCGCTGCTGGACGACCTCGCCGTGAAGAGCCTGGCCAGGACACCCTTCACGCAACTGGCCAACCTCTGCGGCTTGCCGGCCATGTCGGTGCCCTTGCACTGGACGGCGGCGGGGTTGCCGGTGGGGGTGCAATTCATTGCACCCTTCGGGGCCGAGGCGACCCTCTTCCAACTGGCAGGGCAGCTGGAGCGGGCCAGACCGTGGTTTGACCGGCGGCCCCAACCGGCGCCGTGACACCCTGGGCCCACCATGTCCCATTTACTCCTGGTATTCCGAAGGCGGGGCCGCCCACAAATAGGGGGACGCCAAAGAGCTGCACCCCATCCGCGCGGATGTGTGCGCGGCGGTGATCGGTGGTGGGATCGACATTTTTTAGGATCATTTGGTGAGAACTGCTCCTGGCAGCCCAGCCCTTCACTGCGGCGAAAGCGCGGGCCCGGGTTCAGATCACCGCCAGTTCCGTCTGCTGGGGCCCCAGAGATGCGCCACCGCGCGAAGTGACCAGTAGATCTTCTTCCAGGCTGACGTGCCCGATGCCGTCCAGGGTGATGCCCAACTCTATGGTGAAGCTGCTGTTCTCCTCCAGCGGCATCTGTACCATCTCGCCGTAGCGCTTCCACGGCGGTCCCACCAGTGCGCCGCCGTCATGAACCGATTGGCCGATCTGGTGTCCCAAGGCGTGGTTGTATTCCGGGTAGCCGGCATCGGTCAAAATCTGCCGGGCCAGGGCGTCGATTGTGTGGCCCGGTCGACCGGGGCGGTATGCTTCTCCCGCTGTCTCTATCACCTTCCGGACACAGGCGAAGGCCCGCACCAATTGGTCGGGCGGCCCCGTTTCGCCATCCCGTCGGAGGTAGACCACCCGCTGGATATCGGAGCAGTAATCCCGGTAACGAACGCCGAAATCCACATGTAGAAGTTCGCCTTTCTCCAGGGGCGCCTCAGTGGGGGAGCCATGCCCAGGAGCCGTCTTGCTGCCCGCATTGACGATGGTTTCAAAGGCGGGCGTGACACCCTGGGAAAGAATGGCGTTTTCCAGCAGGGCGGCGATCTGGGATTCGGTCATGCCGGCTTCGATCTGGGGCCAGGTGGCCTCCCAGGCGTGGTCGGCCATTGCGGCCGCCCTGCGCAGCCGCTCGATCTCCAACGGCGTTTTGCGGCCTCTCAGAAGGGCGATCACCTTCTCGGCCGATAGGAGGCGCTCCCCGTAAGCGGTGCCCTCCAGATACTCCTGCAGCATCAGGTAGAGACCGTGGGAGAGACCGTCGGCCGTGTAGCTGCTTTTGGAGAAGTTGATGGCGATCTGCCGCGGATCGATCCCGGCCAGGATGGACCGCATGCGCTCGCCCACATCTTCTCGATAGATCACCACGTTGGGGTAGAGGCCGGATCGTTCGTAATCCGGTGCGTCGACACCGCCGACCAGCACCGTGTTTGCGCCACCCGGTGTAATGAAGAAGGCCGTCAGCCAGCAGACGCTCTGATCGGAGATGAGGCTGGCGGCCGGGTCGGGAACCGATTCCGCTTCGCGGGCCAGGGTGAGCCAGAGGTCGATCTCCAGTTCCGCCAAAATCTCTTCCGCCTGGGCGATTTTTTCCTTGACTAAATTCATGGTCATTTTATCCTTTGTTCCGCGTTCGGCGCTTCTTTGAGCCTACTGCACTGGATCCGGTTCTGTAAAGCCCCCGATTCAGCGGGCGGCCTGACGGTAGACGCTTCACGCCCACCCAACTCCGCCGCTCGGTTCATTCGACATTGCAAAAGAGGGAGGACGACCATGAATCCCAGCCTTGAGGCAGGCCTCACCCATCGTTTCAGTTTCCAGATCGACGCGGCCAAGTGCGTGCCGGCCCTCTACCCCGAAGCAGAAGAGTTTCTTGCCATGCCAGAAGTCTTCGCCACTGGATACATGGTCGGCTTTCTCGAGTGGACCTGCATCCAGGCACTGATGCCCCATCTCGATTGGCCTGCCGAGCAGAGCGTGGGCACCCATATCGAGGTGAGTCATTTGGCGGCCACACCGCCGGGGCTGACCGTCACCGCTACGGTGAAGTTGATCGAGGTGGACGGCCGGCGCCTGGTCTTCGAGGTGGAAGCCGACGACGGCGTCGACACCATCTGCCGCGGCCGGCACGAACGCTTCGTGATTCAGCGGGAGAAGTTCGACCGGAAGCTGGCGGAAAAGGCCCAATCGGCCTGATGCCCGGAAGATGAGAGGGCGACCGACAGGCGCCACGCGGATCGACCCATTCGATTATCACCAACGCGCCGGCGGTCTATTCTTGGATGCGCTTTCGTCGAGGCGGCAGACCGCCGGCAGCACTGCTGCGAGCTAGGGCCGCAGATCGATGCCACCCGACCAGTGCGTCCCCGTTCCGCACAAACCGGCCATCTCGCCGGCGACCGGCGTCGCCGTCACCCACCCTACCGATTCCAACAGGCCGCCCACTGACCGGACTGACGTTCGGCGAGGGGCGGGGTCTTTTCGCGACACTGCTGGCTCACCAGCGGGCAGCGGGACTGGAAGCGACAGCCGACGGGTGGATGGAGCGGATCAGGGGCCTCGCCACTGTAGGCGATGCGCCGGCGGGCGCGCTGAACAGGTGGATCCGGAACGGGCACCGCCGACAGGAGGGCCTCGGTGTAGGGGTGCACGGGGGCATCGTAAATCTGGTCCCGACCGGCGATCTCGACAATCTTGCCGGCGTACATGATGGCGATGCGGTGGGAGATGTGGCGGACGACCGCCAAGTCGTGGGCGATAAAGAGGTAGGCCAGGTCGTACTCGGCCTGGAGATCCTGGAGAAGGTTGACCACCTGGGCGCGGATGGAGACGTCCAGGGCACTCACCGGTTCGTCGGCCACAATGAACTCAGGCTTGAGGGCCAAGGCGCGGGCGATGCCGATGCGCTGGCGCTGGCCGCCGCTGAATGCGTGGGGGTAGCGCGCTCCGGCATCGGCCGGCAGGCCCACCCGCGCCAGCAGGCGGGCGACAGGTGCTGCGGCTTCATGGAGGTTCTTCACCAATCCATGGACGATGAGGGGTTCGGCCACGATGTCGATGATCTTGAGACGCGGGTTGAGGCTGGCGTAGGGATCCTGGAAGACCAGCTGCATGTGGCGGCTCAGCCCCCGGATCTCCTCGCGGCCGGCGTGGGTGATCTCCTTCCCGCGAAACCAGATGCGTCCGCTGCTGACCGGCACGCGTCGGAGGATGGCCCGACCGGTGGTGCTTTTGCCCGAGCCGGATTCACCCACCAGCCCCAGGGTCTCGCCCGCCCGAATCTCCAGGTTGACCCCCTCCACGGCATGGACCTTGAGTCGCTCCTGGCCCCAGAAGCCGGCCCGTCCGGCGTCGAAATAGACGCTCAGATCTTCGACCTGGACCAGCGGCGGTGTCGGCTCGGTGGGCGTCACTGGGGCGTCGCTCCTGTGATGTGGTCATTGACGGCGCACCAGCAGCAGACGTGGCGGCCGTCGCTCAGGGGCGTTAGGGCTTGCCGCTGGGCGCAGCCTTTGCGGGCGTGCGCGCAGCGGGGGGAGAAGGCGCAGCCCCTCGGCGGGTCGATGAGGTCGGGCGGAACCCCGTCGATGGAGACCATTCGCTCGCTGACCGCGTCCAGGCGCGGCGTGGCGTTGAGCAAACCCTGGGTATAGGGGTGAATCGGATCGGCGAAGAGCGTGTCCGCCGCCCCCACCTCTACGATGCGGCCGGCGTACATCACCGCCACTCGGTGGCAAAGTTCGGCCACCACCCCCAGGTCGTGGGTGATCAGGATCACCGAAAGGCGCAGACGCCGCTGGAGATCGGCCAGCAACTCCAGGATCTGGGCTTGGATGGTGACATCCAGAGCGGTGGTGGGCTCGTCGGCGATGAGGAGTTCCGGCTCGCAGGCCAGTCCGATGGCGATCATCACCCGCTGGCGCATACCGCCGGAGAGTTCATGGGGGTACTGCTTGAGGCGCTTCGTCGGGGCGTTGATCTCCACCAGATCGAGCAGTTCCACGGCCCGCCGGCGGGCGGCGGCCCGATCCATGCCCAGGTGGTGGCGCAGCACTTCGGTGATCTGGGTGCCCACGGTGAAGACCGGGTTGAGGCTGGTCATGGGGTCCTGGAAGATCATGGAGATCTCCTTGCCCCGCACCCGGCGCACATAGTTCCTGCCCGCCGCGTCCAGCAGCGAGCGGCCTTTGTAGCGGATGTCGCCCCCTTCGATCCGCCCCGGGGTGTGGATCAGGCCCATGACGGCCTGCACCGAGACGCTCTTGCCGGAGCCCGATTCCCCCACGATCCCCAGGGTCTCCCCATAGCCCACCTGGAAGCTCACCCCCCGGGCGCCCTGGACCACGCCGGCGCGGGTGTAAAAGTGCACCTGCAGGTCTTCTACTTCTAAGAGGGGCGTATTCGTCGCCGCGGCCCTCATTTGATCGCCTCCTGCCCGGCGCTCAGCTTCCGCCGTTGGCCCACCTTGCTTCTTAGACGGCGCGTCATATGGCGGGCAAACTGCTTCTCCCGCTCCTGGGGATCGGAGATCAGGCGCATCCAGCTGGCCACCAGGTTGATGGCCAGGACGGTGATGGCGATGGCGGTCCCGGGAATGGTGACCAGCCACCAGGCCATGAACATGTAGTTCTTCCCCACGGCCACGTCCAGCCCCCAACTGGTGGCCGGCGGCTGAATGCCCAAGCCCAGGAAACTGAGGGCCGCTTCGGCCAGGACGATGCGGGCGAACTCGAGAATCGCCAGGGTCAATAGCGGTGAGGTGAGGTTGGGCAGGATGTGGCGGAAGATGATCCGTGGCCAGCGGCAGCCCACGATCTCGGCCGCCTCCACGTAGGGGGTTTGGCGGACCGCCAGCACGGCGCCGCGGGTCATGCGGCCGTAGACCATCCAGCCGTTGAGGCTGAGCACCACCACGACGGTGGTCAGGCTGGGGCCGATGACGGCCAGGATGATGAGGGCCAGCAGCAGACCGGGGAAGGCCACCTGGGTGTCGATCCAGCGCATGACGAAAGCGTCCATGCGCCCCCCGAGATACCCGGCCATGAGACCCATGACCACCCCGAAGCCCCCGGCCAGGACAACCACCAGGAGGCCCACCAGGAGCGACACCCGTGCGCCGTGGATCGCCCGGGAGAGGACGTCGCGGCCCAGATGGTCGGTGCCGAAGACGTGATCCCAGGTGCCCTTCTCATACCACACTGGCGGCCGCAGACGGGCGGTGAGGTCCTGCTCCGCCGGGTCGTGGGGAGCGATCCAGGGCGCTACGAGGGCCATGAGCACCAGGGCCGTCATGAGGACCACGCCAATGAGGCCGGCCTTGTCGCGCCATAGCTCCCTGCCCAGTTCCCTGAGCTTGGCCAGCCATTCATGGCGGCGGTCGGTGAGGGCGGTTTCGAGTTGGATGGATTGGGTCATCTTTTAGTTGAGCTTCAATCGTGGATCGATCACTTTGTAGAGAAAATCCATGGCGATATTGATCAGCACCACCGAGAT
>JASJCL010000025.1 GCA_030066015.1 Desulfosarcinaceae bacterium
GGGTCCATCGCCGGCATCGACAGCCGCATCGACCCCGTGACCCGCTCGATCACCGTCAGGGCACTCCTTCCCAACAGCGATTACGGCCTCAAGGCGGGGCTGCTGATGCGGGTGGTGGTGCGCAAAAATCCCCGCGACCGCATCGTCATCCCGGAGGAGGCCCTAATGCCCGTTGGGACGGAAAACAGTGTATTGGTCGTGGATCGATCCGCCGATCCACCGGTGGCCCAACGACGTCAGATAACCATCGGCGGCCGCAAGGCGGGGGCGGTGGAGATCATCGACGGCCTCGACCCGGGTGAAACCATCGTCATACACGGCACACAGCGGGCGCGACCCGGCCGGCCGGTAAAGATCATCGCCGAAGATGGCGGCAACGAGTCTCTGGCCACTCTGCTGCAACGCGCCCAGGAAACGGTGCGCCCATGATCCTCTCGGACCTATCCGTCAAGCGGCCGGTGTTCGCTTCGGTCATATCGCTGCTTCTGGTGGTGTTCGGCATCGTCGCCTTTGAGCGATTGCCCCTGCGCGAGTATCCGGACATCGACCCGCCGGTGGTCAGCATCGAGACCCTCTACCCGGGCGCATCGGCCCAGGTGGTGGAGACCCGTATCACTGAGCTCATCGAAGAGCGCATCGCCGGTGTGGAAGGGATCCGCTTCATCTCCTCCTCTAGCCAGGATGGCGAGTCCACGGTGACGGTGGAGTTCGAAACGGGCCGTGGCATCGACGGCGCCGCCAACGATATCCGCGACCGGGTGTCGGCCATCCTGGGCAGCCTGCCGGCGGAAGCCGATCCACCGGAGATCCAGAAGGTCGATTCCAATGACGACGTGATCATGTGGTTGAATTTGGTGAGCGATCGCCTCACGGTGCCGGGACTCACCGACTATGCGGAGCGGTACCTGGTGGACCGCTTTTCGGTGCTCGACGGCGTGGCCCGCGTGCGGATCGGCGGCGGTCAGCGCTATGCCATGCGGATCTGGCTCGATCGCCAAGCCATGGCGGCCCGTGGGCTGGTGGTGGCCGATGTGGAAACCGCCCTCAGCGCCGAAAACATCGAACTGCCGGCGGGCAGCATCGAATCCCACGAACGCAATTTCACCGTACGGGTGGCGCGCGCCTTTGCATCGGCGGACGACTTTCAGCGTCTCGTGGTGGACCGCGGCGCCGACGGCCATCTGGTACGTCTGGGGGACATCGCCCGGGTGGAGCGGGGCACCGAGGAGGACCGCACCTTCTTCAGAGGCAATGGGGTGGCCATGGTGGGGATGGGCATCATCAAGCAATCGACGGCCAACACCATCTCCGTCGCCCGCGCAGCCAAAGCCGAGATGCGGCGCCTCAATCCCTCCCTGCCGGAGGGCATGGAGATCAAGCAGAGCTATGATACCTCGGTCTTCGTGGAAGGCGCCATTCGGGAAGTGTACAAGACGCTCCTGATCGCCATCGGCCTGGTGGTTCTGGTCATCTACCTCTTCCTGGGCAGCGTGCGGGCAACCCTGGTCCCGGCGGTCACCGTGCCCGTCTCCATCATCGCCACTTTCATCGTCTTGTACGGCCTGGGTTTTTCAGTGAATCTGTTGACCTTGCTCGCCCTGGTGCTGGCCATTGGTCTGGTAGTGGACGATGCCATCGTGGTGCTGGAAAATATCCATCGGCGGATGGCGGAACACGGTGAAACACCTCTGGTGGCCGCTTTCCGAGGCACCCGTCAGGTGGGCTTTGCGGTGATCGCGACGTCGCTGGTGCTGATCGCGGTGTTCGTGCCGATCGCCTTTCTGCAAGGCGATGTGGGGCGTCTCTTCTCGGAATTCGCCCTCACTATGGCGGCGGCCGTTTGCTTCTCCAGCCTGGTCGCCCTCAGCCTGTCGCCCGTGCTGGCCTCCAAAGTGCTGGTCAAAACGGGCCAACGTCGGGATTCGACCCATCGGATCGGCGGAGCTTTCAGCGCCATCCGCAGCGGCTACCGATGGCTGCTGCAAAAATGCCTCCAGCGGCCCCTTTTCGTGGGCCTCGGATTCGTCTTGCTGATGGGCGCCAGTGCCTGGCTGTACACCCATATCCCCACGGAATACGCGCCCAAGGAGGATCGCGGCGCCTTTTTTCTCATTGTCAACGGGCCGGAGGGCGCCTCCTACGACTACATGCGCGAGTACATGGATGAGATCGAACGGCGCCTCATGCCGCTGGTGGAGAGCGGCGAGGTCACCCGATTACTGGTCCGCACCCCACGGACCTTTTCCAACTTCGAGAACTTCAATACCGGCATCGTCATCTTTGTCCTCAACGATTGGGCCGAAAGGCGCAGTGCCTGGGTGCTAATGGACGAGGTACGTGCCCAAATGTCCGACCTCCCCGGGGTACGGGCCTTCCCCGTCATGCGCCAGGGGTTTGGCGCCTCGATCCAAAAACCGGTGCAGTTTGTCATTGGTGGCGGCACTTACGCTGAACTGGCCCAATGGCGGGATATTCTGCTCGAGAAGATCGCGGCCGACAATCCGGGCCTGGTGGGGATCGACTGGGACTACAAGGAGACCAAACCGCAGCTGCGGGTGGAGATCGATTACGACCGCGCGGCGGAGCTGGGGGTCACCGTCGGAAACATCGGCCGCACCCTTGAAACGATGCTGGGCTCGCGGCGCGTGACCACTTATCTGGATACCGGTGAGGAGTATGACGTGGTGGTGGAGGGCGAGCGGTCCCTGCAGCGCACCCCCACCGATCTGCAGCACATCTATGTGCGCTCCGCCCGCAGCGACGCCTTGATCCCGCTCTCCAATCTGGTGACCCTCACCGACGTCGCCGATGCCAACAGCCTCAATCGCTACAATCGGGTGCGGGCCATCACCCTTCAGGCCAACCTCTCCGATGATCTAAGCCTTGGCGATGCACTGGCCCACATGGAGGGGCTCGTCGCGGAGCACCTGCCGGAGCGGGTCATCATCGACTACAAGGGACAGTCCCAGGATTACCAATCCGCCTCCCAGTCGCTGGTGTTCGTGTTTCTCTTGGGAATCGTGGTGGTCTTTCTGGTGTTGGCGGCGCAGTTTGAAAGCTATCTCAACCCCTTGGTCATCATGTTGACCGTCCCGCTGGCCATGGCCGGAGGGATGCTGGGACTGTTTATCACCGGCGGCACCCTCAATTTGTACAGCCAGATCGGGTTGATCATGCTGGTGGGGTTGGCAGCCAAGAATGGCATTCTGATTGTGGAGTTCGCTGGCCAGCTGCGGGAGCAGGCGGTCTCTTTTGAATCGGCCATTCTCCAGGCGGCGGAGACACGCTTGCGCCCCATCGTCATGACCGGCATCACCACGGCCGCCGGCGCCTTGCCGCTGATCCTCTCCAGCGGCGCCGCTGCCGAAACGCGGCGGGTGATAGGGATCGTGGTACTGGCAGGGGTATTGTCGGCCACCCTTTTCACCCTGTTCGTGGTGCCGGTGGCCTATCGCCTGCTTTCCCGACGGACGCGACCACCTGGACATGTGAGCGTCCGGTTGGCACAGGAGCGGCAGCTGACGCAAGGGAGCGGTTAAGCAGTGCAAAAGCTCCCTCGTTTGCAATTTCAGGTGCTTGTCTTTTACGGTGCGATCTCCACAGCGACGGCAGCATCTGTCAACGCTTCCAATAGCTCGGCGTAGACGCGCTTGTCATTTGGGGGATAGTCGAGGCCGTGACGGGCAAAGATGGTATCGTAGAGATAATCGGCACTATTGTAGGCGATCCACACCTGACCCGATTCATCTTGATACACGATCGCTTTGGGGGGAAAATCGATACCGGCCTCGGGTACCTGGCGCATGAAGGGAGTTCCGTACTTGGGATTTCCGAAGGCCACCACCACCACCGGCGGCATCGCTTGACCATAGGCCAGTGCGGCCGCGGCGTGATCGTAACGGGGAAAGACCATCAATCCCCTGGCGCGCACCGCCGCTTCAAAGCGGGCGATTGTCTGGCCGACGGTGTGGGGACTGGGTTTGCGCAGCAGTTCCTCCGCCGCCCCTGCGGCATTAATCGGCAGTATGAGTAGACACAGCAGCAGTTGCCAGCTCTTCATCGTCACCTCCCGTGTTGTCGTTATGCCGGACGCTTCTGATATTCCCATGATCAGGGCGGCACAGATTGCCCCGCTTCGCTGGGCAGAAGCCGGATCAAGCTGCCCGCTGTTTCATCCGTGAGTACATAGAGCAATCCGTCGGGTCCCTGGCGCACGTCCCGCACGCGCTGACCGATGCGGATGGCTGTCTGTCCCAGGACACGACCGCCATCGTCGAGGTCGATGCGGCGGATATCCTGGGAGATGAGGCCGCCGACAAAGAGATCGCCCTGCCACCGCGGATACTGGTCCCCGGTGTAGAGTGCCAAGCCTGAGGGGGCGATGGCCGTCATCCATACTACCTCGGGGTCTTGCATACCGGGCTTGCTGGTAAATTCGGAAATCTTGACGCCGCCCACGTATTCGCGACTGTAGGTGACCATCGGCCAACCGAAGTTCTGGCCTTTGACGAGGCGATTCAGTTCGTCACCGCCCAGGGCGCCATGCTCGGAAGCCCAGACCAGATTGCGCAAGGGATCAAACACCAGGCCTTGGATGTTGCGATGCCCCAAACTCCACACATAGGGATCGGCGTCAGGCATTTTCTGAAATGGGTTGTCCGCTGGCGCTGTGCCGTCGGCGGTGAGGCGGACGATCTTGCCCAGGCGGCTGCGCTTATCTTGGGCTTTCTTGCGGATCCAGTCGCCGTCCAAGCGGACCGGCGGGTTTCCGCCATCTCCGATGGAGACCAGGAGCGATTCGTCGGGCAACCAGGCCATGCGGGCGCCGAAATGCTGTCCGCCGGCTTTGGCGGTGGCCACCTCCAGCAGAACGCGCCAGTTCTCGAGGGAGGTTCCGTTATAAGTGGCGCTGGCCACGCGTGTGCGATTGGCGACACTGCTGCCGTGGGCATAGGTGAAGTAAATGCGATTGTTCTCGGCAAAGTGGGGATGCAGCCGCAGGTCGAGAAGTCCCCCCTGGCCGCCGGCGAAAACCTCGGGGACGCCGCTGACGGGATTCGCTTCCAACCGGCCGTCCCGCACGCGACGCAAACGTCCCGGCCGCTCGGTGATCAGCAGATCGCCGCTCGGCAACCATGCCATGCTCCAGGGGTGTTCAAGCCCCTGCACAAGGGTCTCCAGGCGGACGCCGTCATCCACGGGAATATCGCCCTCCGTGATGAGCGTCTCGGCCGAGACGGCGGTGGCCAGAGAGAAGCAAATGATCCAAATGAAGACGAGAAGTGGTGTATGGTGCTTTGTCATGGGAAATCCTCCCGGAAATGGTACCGTGGTGCCATTGTCGAAGATGAAACTGGTGGGCGCACTGACGGCAGCGGGGATGACGGGCGTTTGTGAGATCGACAGAGCGCGACCGCCAGGGTGCGGCCGCTCTGAACGACGACTGCACGCCAGCGTGAAGCAATGGGACAACAGGGGGCGCCCAACGGCAGCGGCAAACAGAACGGTGACCGTTGAATGGTCGGAACAGCAGTACCGGAAAGGTAGGACAACGTCCGGGGCTGTCAAGCCCGCGACAACAAGAGGGGGCGCTCGCCCGGGGCGGTGCGAAATCGATCCGCCAAGGAGGCCGTATGCCGGAGGCACCAATATCGACAAACGTCCAAATGGTCCAAGACCTTCACATCCACACCACCTACTCGGCCAGCGACACGTCGGTGGTGCCGGAGATGACCATAGCGCTGGTGGCGGCGGTGGGGCATGCCAAGGTCGTCGGCATCAGCGATCACTTCGAGAATCTGGTGGATGGCGTGTTTGACGCATACGCGTGGGAGGTTCGCAACGCCGGTCTGAAGCTCGGGGTGGAGGTGGATGGCCACGCCTGGGCGGCGGAAGCGGCCGATTACCCAGTGGATTACTACCTCTACCACTGTCGTGACCGGCGGGCCGACTATCGCGGCCTGGAAGCGCTGCTGGCGACAAGGCGGCCCGTGATTATTGCCCACCCCAACGCCTTTGGTACCGACTGGCGCCAACTCCCGCCAGCGTGTCACATGGAGATCAACAACCGGTACGTATGGCGCAGCGACTGGTGGGCCTACTACGCCCCCATCCGGGACCGCTTTCCTTTCGTCCTTGGCTCGGACGCCCACCAGCCCAACTGGCTCGGTCAATCCGTGGCCCGCCACGTGGCCACGCGGCTCGGTATCGAGGAGCGGGTGCTCTTCTGACCGGCGGCGCCCAATGCCCCCATCCGGCTGCCCCGGCGGGGGTGCCGCCACCGTCTTTGCCGCCGGCCGCTAGAGCCAGATGGGGTGGATGTCGTTGACGGTGTCCTTCACGTTGCCGACGGCACTGGCCAGGCGGTAGCACAAAAGGGCGAGCCCGATCGTCTGACTCAGGGCTTCCACGAAACGGATGTCATTTGGGGACACCTCCCACTGCTCGGAATGATAGAGACGCAGCGATCCGATGATCTTCTCCCGCACCACGATGGGGTAGGAGACGATGGCGCGCACGCCCTCCTGCTGGGCCTTGTCGGGATATTGCAATAGATCGCTGGTGGCCGTGTCCGGGATGATGACCGGTTCGCGGTTGGAGCCGATTTTGATGCTCTTGTCCACCAGTATCGGCCCCTTGTTGATGTAGTCGAGGCTCAAACCGGCGCTGGACACCAGCTCCAGGGCTTCCAGATCGGGGTTGAGAATAAAGATACTGGCCCCTTTGATGCCCATGGAGCCGGTCAATAGCTGGGTAAGGCGATCGGCCATTTCGTCGAGGTGGTTGGCGCTTGAGATGGTTTGAACGAACAATTGGAAGAGGTCCAAACTGATCTTATTCTCTTGTGTCATTGGGAAACGCTCCTTCTCTAAAAGATGGATCGATCATGGGCGTGTGCGCAGTACACGCCGGGCGGCAGCCCGCATGACCACCTATTGCAGCGGGCTAACCAACGATATGAAGCTCCATGCCCCGCAGCGCCTGGGCAACCTTTTTGGAGATGCTGGCGGTGAAGAATTTGCGCACCTTGCTGGGATGGTGATTGAGAATTATGGTCGAATAACGGTGCTTTTGGGCTTGCTCGATGATCTCGAGGGCCGGTTCCCGCTGGCGCGGTTTGAAGATCCAGTCCACGTTGTCTTCAGGGAATCCCGCGGCGACCAGCCGTTCGGCGGCGGCGACGAGGGCCTGCTCGCGTTCGCTGAGTCGCTGTCGAAGATACGATAGGTTGGCGGAGAGACGGGTCATGACGGTTTTGTCCGGGATGTCGACATTGGGCAGGGGGGCGTGGGTGTGAAACAGAGTGATTTCGGCCTCCGCTGAGCGCCCATACCGATCGATCACGAAATCGATCGCCTTTTCATCGTTGCCGGTGAAATTGTACGGCACCAAAATCTTGAGAGTGGCCATGTGAGGTCCTCCTTGGCGAAGGTTGACGGAATACCGCAGCGGGATGTCGGGGGGACCCTTCCGAAGTGTAGGGAGCAAACAGGCCGCGAAGGGCGGACGCGCGAACCCTGTGATGGTCTGTGGGCAATGGGCAAAACGTGGTGCGGTGCAACATTAGCTGGCCGGCTTCGCGGTCGGCGGTAGGGCGTGAATCCCCATCTGCTACCATTATGGACAGTGCGCCGGAAACTGTCAAATCACCGCTGACGGCAGGCGGTATCACCACCCGATGGCGTGAGGGAGAAAGGGCCATGGAGAATAGGGCCGAACTGCCCCTGGCAGATATCGTGGTACTGGAACTGACGCATACCGTCATGGGGCCCACGTGTGGACTGGTGCTGGCCGATCTGGGTGCCGATGTCTACAAGGTGGAACAAACTGGATCGGGAGACCGGACCCGTGATTTGAAGGGCTTTGGAACCGGCTTGTTCACGGCCTTTAACCGAAACAAGCGAAGCATTTCCATCGATCTCAAAACGGAGCGCGGCAACATGGTTTTTCTGAAAATGCTGCGCCACGCCGATGTGCTCATCGAGAATTTCGGCCCTGGGACCATGGCGCGGCTGGGGCTGGACTACCCGACCTGTCGGGCCCGCAATGAGGGGCTGATCTATTGTTCCCTGAAAGGGTTCATGCCGGGTCCCTACGAGAAGCGGCCGGCCCTGGATGAGGTCGTCCAGATGCTGGGGGGGCTGGCCTACATGACCGGTCCGATCGGCCGACCCCTGCGGGCAGGCGCCTCGGTCATCGATATCCTGGCGGGCAGCTACGGGGTCATCGGCATCCTGGCCGCACTCCATCAGCGCCAATTCACCGGACAGGGTCGGCTGGTTCAGGCCAGCTTGTTCGAATCGGTGGCCTTCCTCATGGGCCCCCATTTGGCGGTGGCGGCCATGACGGGCGAACCGCCGCCCCCCATGCCGGAGCGCGGCCGTACCTGGTCGATCTACGACCTGTTCGATACCGCGGATGGCCAACAGCTCTTCATCGGGGTCACCTCGGATCGCCACTGGCAGCGGATGTGCAACGTCTTCGGCTTCACCGATTGGGCGGCCGATGCGCGCCTTGCCACCAACCAGCTGCGCGTCGAAGCGCGCCCGTGGCTGCTGCCGGCGCTGCGTCGGCGATTGGAGGCCCACACTGCAGGGGAACTTGCCCGGTTGGCCGAAACCGCCGAAATCCCCCACGCCCGCATCAACCGCCCCGAAGATCTGCTCGACGACCCGCATCTGAAGCACTCGGCCGGCCTGGCGGATACCCTTGCGCCAACGGGCGAAATGATCCCCCTGCCCAAGATCCCCCTGCGGTTCGACCGGCAACCCTTCGAGCTGCGCCGTCAGCCGCCCGCCATCGGTGAAGGCGCCCGCGATTACTTCCACCGCCTGGGCTACTCCGACGAAGAGATCGAACACCTGCGCCAAGCAGGCATTGTCGACCTATTCGAAGAGCGTTGACATCTCTACTACCCGTCACCCCACCGGCGCGGCCGCAATTCCGCCCCCATCCGGGAATCCAGGTATGGCGCCGGATGAAAAAATCAGGGTCCGCCTGATTGCACTCTTCAAATTGTGCACTACCTTTGCATAGGGCAGGGTAAACCCCGCATCGTAACGATCCGAAAAAATTGTAACCGGATGGGCGGACACCGTTGAGTAGAGTTGTGGATACCACGTTGAACTGAGCGCCTCCAACGCCGATTACCGACGAAGCAATCCTCTCAACCAATTCTTCGCACCCCAACGACATATACGGGAAGTCAAAATCCCGCGCCGCCATAAGTACGGCAGCCGCGCCTGCTCGCGGTGTCGCCCGACGATTATTTGTTCGGATTCCCCAATCACTGATATGTACCAGTTGCGGCAGTGATTGTCGTCGCCAACCTCCATGTGCACGCTTACATCATTCCATCGCTCGCTTCTGTTGGACGTCTCCAGCTGAAGAGGAGTGAAACACCAGTAATAGACCGCAGTTAGACCTTGCGTCGAAGGAGTCGTCTATCGAGCGAACTGACATATAGTGCCATTGAAGAGGTGGATGCGCAGTCATTCTGCCGTGAACTGGGAGAGGGAGGAAGGACCCATGAAACAGGCAAGACCAGGTTTCAGAGTATCACGGCGACAAGTGCTTAAGGCAGGCGTCTACAGCGGCGCCAGTTTACTACTTCCCTGGGGGCTCAACGTACCGTCAGCCCAGGCCGCACGCCTGACCCCCCGTCTGAGCGACCCAGCCATTCAGCCCAAATTCGTCGAGTATGCCCCCAACGCCCTGGCACCGGGCTTCAAGTACCAGCCCGACCGCCGCGGCCGCTACAATGTGGACATCCGCCAGGCCTGGCACCAGACCGGGCTGCGCCTCCGCCGCGGCGGTCGCTTCAAGCTTTGGACCCGCATCTGGGGCTACGGCGACCGCCGGGACAAGTGGACCACCTGGCCCGGCCGCACCTTCGAGATTCAGAGCGGAAAATCGGAAACCCATGTCCGCTGGCGCAACAAGCTCAATAACGTGCGCCGCCATCTCCTGCCGGTGGACACCAATCTGCACTGGTGCTACTCCCTGGAGGGGATGAGTTCGGCCAACGGCCAAGACTACAGCAACTACACCATCCGCCGCAACGGGGTGCCCATCATCACCCACCTCCACGGCGGCCACAGCGACTTCCAGTTCGACGGCAACCCCGAGTTCTTCTACAGCCCCAAAGGCGTCGTCGGTCCCCAGTGGGACTTCGTCGACGGTGGCTTCACCACCCGTTTCCGCTACGACGACCATGTGCCCGCCGGCATCCTCTGGTACCACGACCACGCCTTGGGCATCACCCGCCTCAACGTCTACGCCGGTATGGCAGGATTTTACATCGTGCGCGATCAATTCGACACGGGTGGGATAGGCCCCCAGAGCAACGATATCGGATTGCCCAAATACCCCTATGAGCTGGCCTACGCCATCCAGGACCGCATGTTCACCCGCTTTGGCCAGCTCTTCTACTCGGCCTTCCCTGGCGACCCCTTCTACGACGACTTCATCACCGGCGAGGGCGCCGTTCTGCCGCCCGATCTCTTCCCCGGCGGCGGCCCTACCGCTCTGGCCGAGTTCTTCGGCGACCACATGGTGGTCAACGGCAAGATCTGGCCCAAAGAGGACGTGGAACCCAGGAACTACCGCATGCGGCTCCTCAACGGCACCGACAGCCGCTTCCTGGTGATTCGCTTCCGAATGACGGACTCATTAAATTCAACCACCCTACCAGATACTAATATTGCGCCACCACTGCCTTTCACCGTGATCGGCAGCGACCAGGGGCTGGCGTCCTCGGCCACCGAGGTCGACACCCTGGTGTTCGAGCCCGGCGGCCGCTACGATATTGTCTTCGACTTCTCTCAGGTGCCGGCAGACAGTCGGGTGATTATGGAAAACCTCGGTGGCGACGCCCCCTTTGGCGGCGCCTTTGGTGCAGACCTGGAACCAGAGGATCTCTTCCCCGACCGCCAGACCGACCGCATCATGGCCTTCGACGTAGTTCTGCCGATGGATTATTCGGTGCCAGACGACTTCAATTCAGGCGCCATCAGTCATTATCGCGGGAATACCAATGTAGCAACCAGGACGCGCAAAGTAGCTCTCTTCGAGGGTAAAGATGAGTTCGGTCGTTTGCAGCCGCTGCTGGGAACGGCAGAACCGGCCACGGATTATCTCGGGAATGAGATACATTGGCCTGCAACGCAGGCCAATATCGACGCCGGATTAGAAGGACAGATGGAGGGCGCCATCCCCTGGCACAGTCCCACGACTGAGAATCCAGACGAAGGAGATACAGAAATCTGGGAAATTTACAACGCCACTGGCGATGCCCATCCGGTTCACCTGCATCTGGTGAATTTCGAGGTGTTGGATCGCTATGAGTTCACGGCCGACGTCGTTGATCAACCAGTCGTGCAACACAACGGCACCGTCGGCAATGGATTCCGATTGGAAAACATTGTGGTCGGTAACAAGGTCGATCCGGGCCCCGAATACGTTGAAAACGCCCCAAAAGACATGGTCACCGCCCTGCCCGATCAGGTGACCCGCATCAAGATGACGTTCGACAAGCCCGGGCGCTATGTGTGGCACTGCCACATCCTCTCCCACGAGGACCACGAGATGATGCGGGTCCTCCACGTCGGGCCGGAGGAGAATGGGCACCACGGGAATGGATAGCCGCCACCCTTAATAGATCTACAAAAACTACTCAGGGCGATCTCGAATGGGATCGCCCTGTTTTTCTTTCAATGGGTTCTATCCTGTCCAGCGGCCTCAAACCAAATCAACCCGTGAAAGAACGACTGTGACAGCAGAGGCCGCAACTGCCGGGTTTATGTCTCGACAGGATTGCTTCCCCGTGTGTTGATCCTGGGGGGAAGGGTTCAGTCCCGCTGGCCAACGAGATATTGGGACGTGATATGCTCCCACAGGTTGGCTGTCTTGCGGATCTTCCAAGCGACCTCCCCGTCGGCGACGATTTCGAATGGTGGATCGAAGAGATCGAAGGCGCCGGTGAACATGCGCCGCAGGGTGTCGATTCCACGGGGGCTGTAGTCGCTGTTGCCCTCTCCCGATCCGACCAGCCACGTTTCCGGCGGCGATACGGCCGGGTCCCAGGAGAAGGGGTCCGAGAAGAGAAAGGTGGCGCCCGACGGTTTCAGGGTGCGATTGACCTCCATGAGATGCTGCAGCGGATCGGGCACCTTCTCCAGAATATTGAGCGCCGCAATGGTGGCGAAGGTGCGCGACCGGAACGGTAGCGCCAGGGCATCGGCGACGATGAACTCCACCCCCTCCCAATTGCGGTCGCTGAATGCGCAGCCCCACGGCTCGGAGAGGTTGCCTTCGATGATGAGGTCAAAGTCCAGCCGCTTGCTGGTGAGAATCTGGCGGGCGCTGCGGATGAAGGCGGCACTCGCGTCGATACCGATGACATGCGCGTGGGTGTCGGCCAGCTCGAAGGTCAGGCGCCCAACGGCGCAGCCCACGTCCAGGGCGGGACCGGGACGGGGTGGGATGCGGGAAGACCACTGCCGGTAGGCATCGGTGGCTTGGGGATCGCCGATGAGGTCGCTGTAGTGACTCCACAGGTAGGCCGAGAGCATGGCGGGGGTGTTGTAGCCGCTCTCGGCGTCCATCTTGGCGCGGGTGTCGCCTGGCAGAAGATCGGCCACGCCGCCGCGGATCGGATAGATGCGGTCGCAATCCAGACAGCGCAGCGCTCCATCCCATACATCTTCCCCGTGTTCTTCTCGAATGGTTAAGGTCAGCGGCATCTCGAGGGCCGTGCACTCAGGACAAATCAGCCTGTCCACCAGCCATCTTTTCATCTTCTCTCCAGTCTTTTAGGAGGGGTTAATAGAGATCACCCGTAGACGGTTTTTACCCCGACATATGCTGTTCAGATGACGGCTGAAGCGATGCGACAACGGGTTGCCAGAGACCCTTGTGTCACAGGGTTGCGGCGTGAGGCGTGGTTACGTCCGACGTGACGTCAATGGATACACCTTGCGGCCGAGCGGTCTTGAATGGCATGGGCCACCATTCCGGTTTCCGCCCTTGGGCGAACGCAATGGCACTGCGGGGGCACCGTACCACGCGCTTCTGGCGGGGTCAACTCGCCATACGCTTTCCGCGCGGAAAGCGTGCGGCGATTTAACGGGAAGTCAACTTGATTTCGATCCGGCGATTCTTGCGATAGGCCTGCGGAGTGTCGGCCGGGTCGAGCGGATGGAACTTGCTGAATCCGGCGGCCGCCATGTGCTTCTGGGGAATTCCCCGACTGGAGAGAAACCGAACCACTGAAACGGCCCGCGCCGTTGAGAGCTCCCAATTGGAAGCAAAGCGACCGGAGGTAACGGGGACGCGGTCGGTGTGACCGTCAATGCGCAGGATCCAGTCGATCCCGCTGGGGATTTTGATCGCCAGATCCTGCAGGGTCTGGGCCAGTTGACTCAGGTGGCGGATGCCTTCCGTTCCCAGCTCGGCCGAGCCGGAAGCAAAGAGCAGCTCGGCCGGGAAGACAAACCGATCGCCTTCGACCCGAATCAGGGGATTGTCGCCCAGGACGCGCTTCAATTGTCCGAAGAACTCTGACCGATAGGCCTCCAGGTCGTTGACCCGTTGGGCGAGCGCCAGGTTGAGGCGCTTGCCGAGATCCCGAATCTCGGTCTCCTGGTCGGCGTTGTCGTTCTGGGCGATATCCAGTGCGCGGCTGACCGTCTCCAAGCGTGCCTGGAGGGTGGCGATGGCCTGTTTGAGCTGCGCCATCTGGGCGCGGGCGTTGGCCGACAATTGACGCTCTTCGGCCAGCGCCTGCTTCTGCTCCCCGATGAGGGCGCTGAGGGCCTGGATCCGAATCTCCTTCTCTTCGATGGTCTGCTGAGCCAGAAGGGTGCGCTCGGCTTCGTCTGCCAGGCGCGCCTCGAGGCGTTTGGAGCGGTCGCGCAGCTGGCCGACGGTGTTCTGGCTGGACTGGAGGGCCATGGCCATGTGACCCACCTGATTCTCCAAATCTTGGCGCAGTTTACGCAGGCTGTCGATATCTTCCTGAAGGCTACCGATGAGGAGCAACTGCTGCTGGATCTCGGCTTTGTCCCGCCGGGTGCCGGCGGTCATATCGGCGACGGTAGCCTGCAGGGTCTCTCGGGTGTCGGTGAGGGTGTTGACCATCAGGGAGAGCTCGGAGACGTTGGCGGCGAGCTGGCGGTTCTCCTGTTGCTCAAGACCGAGCTGGGTGGTCAATTCGCTGATCTGGCGGTGGAGGCTCGCCAGCTCACTCTCCTGACCGGAGAGGATCTGACTGAGTAGAAATTGGGTCACGGAGAAGATCAGCACCAGAAAGATCACCACCATGAGGAGGGCGCTGAGGGCGTCCACGTAACCGGGCCAGACATTGAATCCACGCTGGGAGCGTTTGGCGATAGTGGCCATGAGGGCTAACCTCTCGGAAGCCCGGGGGCTTCGATATTACGTTTTCCAGAAGGAGATCTCATCCGCAGTATCGGGAGATATCGGATCGGTCCACGTCCGGCCGTCTAAGCGGAGGCAGCCGTCCGGGACGGTTCGGGGACCGCCGCCACATCGCTTTGGCGGCCCTCCAGCAACTGGGCCACAATCCGGTTGTTCTCGCGCAGCTCTTTGTTCATCAGGATCAGCTGGCCCTTGATCTCCTGCGAGCCGTCGATGGCGTCCGGCGGTTGATGTCCTTCCGGGTCAGCGCCCTCGCCGGTGTCGATCAGGTGGGTAACACCCGAGAGCCACTCCTCCAATTCGTTGAAGAAGCGGTTCTGGGCGTGGCCCGCTTGGAGGTCGATGAAACCCAGGATGAGGGAGCCGCCCAAGCCGAAGAGGGAAGAGCTGAAGGCGGTGCCCATGCCGCTCAGGGGCGCCTGGAGGCCGGTTTTGAGATTGGCGAACACCATGGCAAAGTCGTTACGGGCCACCTCCAGTCCCTCGATCACCTTCCACACCGACGAGATGGTGCCCAAGAGTCCCCAGAATGTCCCCAAAAGGCCCAGAAAGACCAGCAGTCCGATCATGTAGCGGGAGACTTCGCGCGCTTCGTCCAGGCGACCGCGAATGCCGTCCAGGACGGTACGCATGCTGAAGGCGGAAAGGGAGAAGCGGTTGCGATGAAGCCCCTCAAGCTGCTTGGCGAGGGGCTTGAGCAGACGGGTTGGTTCAGAGACCGAGAGCCCGATGTCGCCGGTACGAAACATCTTGATCCAGCGCAGTTCGGGTGTCAGCGCGAACACCTGCCGCATGTTGATGGCGATGCCTGTTACCAGTGCGGCCAGAATCAGGAGGTTGAAGCCCCAGTTCGCCATGAAGGCCGTTTTGAGGGGCGCCAGCATGAGCAGACAGACGATGGTGACGATGCCCAGATAGAGGGCCATCCAGAATAGGTGGTGCCGGGGATTGTTCATCGGAATCCCTTCCGCGAGTTGGTGTCGACGCCGCTCCTGGGTCGACACGGTGTTGGGGTCGTGTCCAGCGGGGGCGCGGCGGTAGCCGCAGCGGCCCGCAACTGGATCCGTATCAAATAGTGTGCCATTCGCTTCAGACAGGATAAGCCATGAATTTCAGAATGTTGCGATCACGGCCCCGGGTGGGGCGGCAAGGGAATGACGACGGGCGTCAGAATGTGGTCAGGCGGCGGGGCGGGATTGGTGGGGGACTTTCTGGATTTTATCGATGGCATAGCCTTCCGCTTCGAGGAAGGTGAGGATCGACGAGTAGTCCGATTCGGGTATGACGGGGGTGCGTGCCATGATCCAAACGTAGTCGCGCTTGGAACGCCCGATAACGGTCAGCTGGTAGTCGTCGTCAAGCCACACGATGCGATACTCCGCCTTGAAGGGCCAGATGAACTGCACCCCCCAGAGGGCGTTGCCGCTTCCGTCGGCGATGAAGCCGGTGGAGGTAATCTGTTTCGTCGGGCCGTCAAAATCATCCTTGTTGTAAGTAAAGGTGATCTTGACCCGGCCGTCATCTGTTAACTTGTAGTGCTCCAGACCATTGTGGGCACCTTTTTCGAAAATGGTGGGGATGCTGGCGATGACGTACCACTCGCCCATGAAGCGGTCGAGATCGACGTGCGGTACAGTGGTGATGGGTTTCATCGTTTGACACCCCGATATAGCAAGCACGCACGCCATCAACACCAGCGCGGCAGTTGGTTGAAGGCGTGCTCGGTATGGTGATTGTTGAAACAGCCGCAAATTACGATACATCAGTTGAGCCGTTGCGTGACACCGAAGAACTGCTCCGGCTCTTTTTCGCGGCGATTGTCAATCACGTAGCGCAGCTCCTCGGCCAGCTTCGGCTGCAGACCGGCAAGGACTTGAAGATCCGATGCGGCCGCGTCATAGTTCCCCATCTGGGTATGCAGCACCCCACGGTACATATAGGGTTCGGGCAGGTTGCCGTTGAGCGCGATGGCGCGGTTGTAGTGCTTCAGGGCTTCATCGTAGTGCTTTGGCCCCTGCTTACGAAGCGCGTATGCAAGATTGTTGTGCGCCTCGGCAAATGCCTCTTTCTTGTCAATCGCTTTGCGGAATTGTTTTTCGGCGCGATCGAACTTTTTCTTCATGAGGAGATCCACACCTTTGTTGTAGGCGCGTATCTCGGATTTGGTTTCGGGTGCCGACGATTTTTGGCTGCCGGCCGCAATGGCCACCGACGCGGAAATGGCGATCAGCAGGGGAACGAGAAGTATTTTTTTCATGAGAACCTCCGGATTAGATACCTGTAATGCACGCATGGAAATTTGGTTAGAGCGCAAGATGGAAACGATGGATGGGGATGTCAAACGCGGCGTCTGTTTCAAATTTGCAATAATGACAGACGGGTAGGAAGTATCGCTCTTGAACACCTACCAGAAACCTACTAAAAATCAGGTGCGTGCATCTTCTGGCGGTTCACACGCCTAGCGCCCGGGAAAGGTCATCGATCAGGTCCTCGACATCCTCTATACCCACCGATAGGCGGATCAAGGTATCGCTGATCCCCAGGGCCTCGCGCTGGTCCCTGGGAATCGAGGCGTGGGTCATGATGGCCGGGTGCTCGATGAGGCTCTCGACACCGCCCAGGCTTTCGGCCAGGGCAAAGAGCCGGCAGCCCTCCAGGAATTGTCGCGCCGCTGCCAGTCCCCCATCGACAAATAGGGTAATCATCCCACCGAAGTCGGTCATCTGCCGTTTGGCCAGCTCATGCTGGGGATGACTCGGAAGGCCTGGGTAGAGTACCCGCTCCACCGGCGCCTGCGCTTCCAGCCAGGCGGCGATGCGGGCGGCGTTATGGCAATGTCGCTGCATGCGCACCGCCAGGGTCTTGATCCCGCGTAAGGCCAGAAAGCTATCAAAGGGGCCGGCGATGGCGCCGACGGCATTCTGCAGATAGGCGAGCCGTGACGCCACGTCTGGATCGGCCACCACGACGGCGCCCCCAACCAGATCGGAGTGACCGCCCAGATACTTGGTGGCCGAATGCACGACGATATCGGCACCGAAGCCCAACGGCTGCTGAAGATAGGGGGAGGCAAAGGTGTTGTCCACCACGAGGAGCAGCTGTCGTGCAGCCGTTATCTCGGCGATGGCCGCCAGATCCACGAGGCGCAGCAAGGGGTTGCTTGGGGATTCCACCCACACCATGCGGGTTTCGGGTCTCAGGCTGGCCTCCAGGCGGTTCGCGTCGCTGAGATCGACGAAACTGAATTGCAAACCGGCGCTGCGGGCCCGCACCATCTGAAAGAGGCGGAAGCTGCCGCCATACAGGTCGTCGAGGGCCACAACATGATCGCCGCTGTCGAGCAACTCCAGGACCGTGCCGATGGCCGCCATGCCGGACGCGAAGGCGAATCCCTGGACGCCGCCCTCTAATATCGCCAAATTGCGTTCATAGGCGTGGCGGGTGGGATTCTGGGTGCGCGAGTATTCATACCCCTGGTGCACGCCGGGGCTCTGCTGCACGTAGGTCGAGGTCGCGTAGATGGGGGGCATGATGGCGCCGGTGGCGGGATCGGGGGCCTGCCCTGCGTGAATCACATGGGTGCCGAAGCGATGGCCGTTGGTTTCAGGCGTTCGTCTACTGGACGTCATGGCGTCCTCCTCCTGCGAAGATGGTTGAGAAGATCCATACGGGTGATGAGGCCCAAAAACCGGGAACCGGAGACGACGGCCACCCAGGGTTGATCCGCCAATAGGGTCTGCAGCTGGGCGAGTGGGGCTTCCGGCGCGATGGTGGCGAAGTTCGAGCGCATCGTTTGACCCACGGTCAAAGACCAGCCATCCGCCGCATCATCCAGCACTGCCAGTAAATCTTTCTCCGTCAGCATCCCCACGAGACGTCCCTCATCGACGACGGGCAATTGGGAAAAACCGCCATCGCGCATGCGGTTGTGGGCCGTGGCAAGCGGTTCCCGCGGCGAGACGGTCACCGTCGCCCGCTGGCCATGGGGCCGGCCGATGAGGTCCTGCAGATCGCCACTGGTGGGGGTCTCAAGAAATCCATGTTCCGCCATCCAGAAGTCGTTGAACAGCTTGGAAAGATACTTGTTACCGGTGTCGCAGGCGAAGGTCACCACCCGCTTGGGTGTCTGCTGAGCGCGGCAATAGCGCAGCGCGGCCGCAAGGCAGGTGCCCGAAGAGGATCCCACCAATAGCCCCTCCTTGCGAAGCAGGTCGCGGGCGGCATGGAAGGACTCGGCATCGGAGATGGAGTAGGCGCGGGTGGTAAAGGAGAGATCGCAGATCTCGGGAACAAAGTCCTCGCCGATGCCCTCCACCAGCCAGGCTGCTGTGGGCCGACCCAGGCGGCCGTGGGTCACCACGTCGGCGAGCACCGAGCCTTGGGGATCGGCCAGCACGAGGGTCAGATCGGGGGCCACTTTGCGGAAGAATTGGGTCAAGCCAGTGATGGTGCCACTGCTGCCGACGCCCACCACGATGGCGTCCAGGCGGTGATCCATCTGGGCCCAGATCTCGGGCGCCGTGGTATCCGCATGGGCCCTGGGGTTGTCGGGATTGCCGAACTGGTTGATAAAGTAAGCGCCCCTCTCCTGGGCCAGCCGCTTGCCGAGATCCTGGTAGTACTCCGGGTGCCCCTTCTCCACATCGGAGCGGGTCAGAATCACTTCGGCGCCCATGGCCCGGAGGGTGAAGATCTTTTCGGCACTCATCTTGTCCGGGATGACCAAGAGCAGCCGGTAGCCTTTCTGGGCCGCCGCCAGGGCCAAACCGATGCCGGTGTTGCCGGCGGTGGCCTCGACCAGGGTGTCGCCTGGCCGGATATCACCGCGCGCCTCGGCGGCCGCGATCATGGCGACGCCGATGCGGTCTTTGATGGACCCACCTGGATTCATCAGTTCGAGTTTGAGAAAGAGCCTGCAGGGACCCGTATCCAGCTGTCGGATCTCCAGCAGGGGCGTCTGGCCCACCATGTCGAGGATGTTGCCGTAGCGATGCATATCTGCCACCTTTGGGTTCGGTGCCCCCGCGTGGGTCCTCTCTTGGATGGGAGCGCAGAGATCGGTCGGAAACTGGGGTGAAAGGACGGCTTTGCACCTAATAATGCGGTCGAAATCGGAATCCGTAAAGGGTGCGCGCAGGAGGGGCAGGTGAATCGGGTTGGGCGGGGTATCGCGCCGTGTCCGGCGCTGGGATGAGGGCAACCGGACGGTGCAACGGGGGCTCGCTCATCCGTGCAGAGCGGCCCTGGGTGCTGAGCTGTGGGCGGCGCACCGGGCCGGAATCTTGGCCCGGTGCGCCAATGATCCAAGCGGCCTGGGATCAATCGAGGCCGGAGAAGATGGCGTTGCCGATCAGTTTGAAACTATTGCGCGGATGCCCCCTGAAGGCAGGGTCAAACCCCATTAAAACGATATCCTGCTGGGCATCGTCCACATTGTCGCCGAAGACCATGATGGGTTGTCCGGCGGCGGGGCTGTCTTGCCACTCCGGCACGTATCCGGATACCAGCATGGTATCGCCGTCCAGGGAGGCCAGCACCTCGAAGGCCGCCCCGACGGAAGGATACCAGTAGGGATTGTAGATGAAGACATGGTCGTCGCGCTGGAAGCCGCTCGTCAGTCGGTGCCCTTGCGCCAGATCCACATTGGCGATCCCGTTGCCGGCCAGGGAGTCGAAGGCCAGGTCCAGCAGTCCCAACTCTTCGGTTAGGGCGTTGCCACCGTTGCCGAGGGCGATGAAGTCGCCGCCGTTATCGATGTAGGCCGCGATGGCGTCGATTCCCGCATCCGTCAGGTTGTAGGTCCACCAGCGGTCGTTGCCGAAGATGAAGGTATCGTACACCGACAGGTCGATGCCGTTGTTGAGGTCGTCGGCGGAGAGCTCCTCGAAGGGAAAGCCCATCTCTTTCAGGGCATGGGGCAGTCCATACTCGCCATAGACCGCAATCTTCTGGCGCCGCAGGCGGATCACCTCCTGCGGCAATCTTTTAAGGGCGGCGATATCCAGGCGATACAGCTTCTGGATGGCGCGCACCTTGCGATGACGATAGGGGACGATCACCGTGCCGGCGTCGAAGTCACGCCCGCCGTCCGTGAAGGCTTCGGTGGCCCAGTAGACGGGAACCCGCTTGTTCAGGAGCCAATTCACGGCCTGAAAGGCTTCCAGGGTATCGGCCACGAAGGCGTAGGCACCGGCCCAGCCGCCTTCCAGCGAGCCCTTGGGATACTGGGCCCGCTTCAGCGCCTTGGTGGCGACCGCCAGCGCATCCGTCACCGCGGTGCGCGAAACGCCCCACAGGAGGGGGTGGCTCCACGCCGCCGGCGGAGAGTAGAAGGTGATCTCCGTCAGAGCGGAGACATCCATCCCATCTTCCAGGAGCGTATTGGCCAGAGAGCGCTTGGGCTGGTCCATCCACACCAGGTAGGTCCCCCGGGGATAGTGCACCCCACCGGTCTCGAAGCCCCGCCGGGCAATATCCACTTCCACGCCGTTGTAGAGCAGAAAATCGACAAAATGGGCTGCCTGGAGCGGATTCTTCTGCAAGGGGGCCTTGGCGGGAATGATGTAGGCGGTGGGGAACTCCGTGATGGTCAGATTGTTGTATTGGTCATGCTCCGTCTCGGCCAGCAGGGCTTCGGGAATCAGCACCTGGGGCAGGTCCAGGGCGCCGCGCCGATAGATCTCGATCTGATCGCGAATCATCGCTTTCTTGTTGGCCACCACATGGTTGAGGGCACCCCACACCACGGCGAGGTGGGCCGCTACACCGGCCTCATCGTCGCTGGGGGTCTCCAAGGTGTGGCCGTAGGATCCGTGCAGCATGGGATACATGGCGGCGTAGATGGGGGCCCAGTCGTCCCAGCCATCGGACCAATCCACGTAGGGAATGTACACCTCGGTCTCGTCGGTCCGTGCGAACAGCTCATCCCGCATGGCATAGGCCAGTTGAAGCGCCGAGTTGAGGTAGAGGTCATACTCGTAATTGGGATTGTGGGGAGGGGTGCAGGGCTCGATGAGCATGGGATCGATGAAGCCGTGCAGGTCGAGGAACACCATTGGATTCCACTCGTTGATCACCTTGACCGTCGCCCGGGTTTCGGGCTGGCTCTGGGTAATCATGTCGCGGTTCATATCGAAGCCGTTGCCATTCTCGCGGGTGCCCAGTACCCGACCGTCGGGGTTCTGCACCACGTTGATCAGCAGGATGATGTTGTCCAGAACCGCCTGGACCTCGGGGCTGTTTTCGGTGGCCAATTGCTCGATCAGCCGAATGCAGGCATCGGTGCCCGGATATTCATCCCCGTGGATGCTGCCGTTGAGAAAGACGGGCACCTTGAAGTCGTCGTATTGTTCGATCTTCCGTAGGGCCTTATCGGGGTCGCTGATCATGAGTCGGCGCAGCTCTTTGTAATGTCCGAAGCGGCCGTCGGTTCCCTTGGCGGCCACCGTCACCAGAAACAGGTTGCGTCCGCCGGCGCTCTTCCCCATGACCTTTACGTGGATGCGCTGCTGGCCGTTGAGCTGAATCTCCCGCAGCTTGGGAGCGATCTCGGAGTAGAGCAGCGAGTCATAGCCGGGTGACGGCACCTCCGCCTCGGGCGTCACTTTCCACCAGAACTTGTCGGGCGGCTCGGGATCGGCAGCGCCCGGTGACGTGGTGCCCAAAAGGCATAGTAGACAGATGAAAACGGCGAGTGGCCAATAGTGGTGGGTACGTCTCGAATAGGCAAGCATCGCTTCTTCTTCCCTCCTGTGGAGTGTATGTAAGATATGGTGGTGTGGTTTGCCGCCGGTGGTGGAACGGATCGACCTCCTTCCGCGGTTTGAGTGGTGAACCCTTCGCCGGCCCGGACCCGCGGGGGACGCACGCGCAGCGGGCCTTGTCCGTTGGCCGGAGACCGAACGCCGGGAGAAGGCTCCGGGGCCGAAGGGACAACTCAAGTCGCCTGGTGAAGCGCAGGTTGTTATTGGATCTTTGGTGATGCCTGTTGGATAAACAGCGGAGTGGTGCAACGGGAGCTAATATAGCAAGCGCCTGGGAGCTTTGCCAAGCTTAAATTGCAGTCAATCGGCCCTCGGTCGGATCCTGGCGTTAAGACCACTCCAGGATCACCTTGCCGGTGTTGCCGGTGTTCATTTCGCCGAAGGCCGCCTCGAATTCATCCACGGGATAGCGGTGGGTGATGACCGCGGCGATATCCAGCCCCGACTGGAGAAGGGTTCCCATCTTGTACCAGGTATCGAACATCTCGCGGCCGTAGATACCCTTGATGGTCAGCCCCTTGAAGATGATGAGGTCGGAGTCGATGATGGGTTTTTCGGCGAAGATCCCCAACATGGCCACGCGTCCACCGTGGTTCATGTTGGCCAGCATGTCGTGGAGGGCGCTGTTGATGCCCGACATCTCCAGCCCCACATCGAAGCCCTCCCGCATTCCGAGCTCCTGTTGAATGTCGGCAAGTTTTTCATTGCGCACGTTGACCACCCGGGTAGCGCCCATCTGCTTGGCAAGCGCAAGGCGGTAGTCATTGACGTCGGTGGTAACGACGTAGCGGGCGCCCACATGCTTGGCGAGGGCGGTGGCCATGATGCCAATGGGACCGGCACCGGTGATGAGAACGTCCTCGCCGATCAGGTCGAAGCTCAGGGTGGTGTGGGTGGCGTTGCCGAAGGGATCGAGGATGCTGGCGATGTCGTCGTCGATCTCGTCCGGCACCTTGTAGACATTGAAGGCCGGCAGGTTGAGAAATTCGGCGAAACAGCCCGGTCGGTTGACCCCCAGGCCAATGGTCTTGCGGCAGAGGTGACGTCGACCGGCGCGGCAGTTCCGGCAGTAGCCGCAGGTGATGTGCCCCTCCCCCGAAACCCGGTCGCCCACCGCCAGGCCGGTGACACCGCCCCCCAACTTGACGATACGACCCACGAATTCGTGGCCAATGGCCATGGGGGGGCGGATTGTCTCCTGGGACCAGCGGTCCCAGTTGTAGATGTGGAGGTCGGTGCCGCAGATGGCGGTCTTGGAGACCTGGATGATCACATCGTTGTACCCACAGGATGGCTGCGGTTGCTCTTCCATCCAGAGACCGGGTTCGGGACGGCTTTTTACGAGCGCTTTCATGGACCTCTCCTTGCGTGCAATGGCGCATGGGGGGTGGCGGGAGGTTTGACCGCCGACCAAGTTGTGGGGGTATGCCTAGTGACCTTCCCGGTCCTGGCGGATAGAGTGGCGCCGCGCCGCCTCAGGCGATAACGCCCAGCTCCCGGCCCACTTCGGCGAATGCGGCCAATGCGCGGTCGATGTGGGCCTTTTCGTGTGCGGCCGACATCTGGGTGCGGATGCGGGCCTGTCCCATGGGCACCACCGGGTAGCTGAAGCCCACCACGTAGATGCCTTTGGCCATCATCTTGGCCGCCATCTCGGCCGCCAAGACGGCATCCCCCAGCATCACCGGGATGATAGGGTGGTCGGCGCCGGCCAGTGTGAAGCCCAGGCGGGTCATCTCCTCACGGAAGTAATTGCTGTTGGCGACCAGTTTGGCCCGCAGATCATCGCTGGCCTGCAATAACGCGAACACCTTGAGCGTTGCCGCGGCGATCATGGGGGCCAGGGTGTTTGAGAAGAGATAGGGACGGCTGCGCTGGCGCAGCCAGGTGATCACCTCGCCGCGACCGCTGGTGTAGCCGCCCGATGCGCCTCCCAGCGCCTTGCCCAGGGTGCCGGTGATGATATCCACCCGGTCGGCCACGCCGCAGTGCTCGGGCGTGCCGCGGCCGCCCGCTCCCATGAAGCCTACCGCGTGGGAATCGTCCACCATCACCAATGCCTCAAACTCATCCGCCAACTCGCAGATGGCGGCCAGATCGGCCACGATACCGTCCATGGAGAAGACACCATCGGTGGCGATGAGGCGCACCCGCGCGCCGTCTGCGTCGGCCTGCCGGAGCTTGGCCCGCAGATCGGCCATGTCGTTGTTCTGGTAGCGATAGCGTTTGGCCTTGCACAGCCGGATGCCGTCAATGATGGAGGCGTGGTTAAGGGCATCGGAGATAACCGCATCCTCGGGCCCCAGCAGCGTTTCAAAGAGACCGCCGTTGGCGTCGAAGCAGGAGGAGTAGAGAATCGTGTCCTCCATTTGGAGAAATTCGCTGATGGCCGCCTCCAACTCGGTATGCAGCGATTGGGTGCCGCAGATGAAACGCACCGAGGCCATCCCAAAGCCGAAGCGCTCGACCCCCGCCTGGGCGGCGGCCATCACATCGGGGTGGTTGGCCAGCCCCAGGTAATTGTTGGCGCAGAAGTTAAGGACGGAGCGGTCCGGTGCAATGCGGATATCCGCCTGCTGCTGTGAGAGGATCTGCTTCTCAGATTTGAACAGCCCTTTTTCCTTCAGATCTTCTGCGGCGGCGGCCAGATGGGCGAAGAACTCGTTGCGCTGCATGGGACTTCTCCTTGGATGGACAACGTGGCGTTATGCGGTGGCGGGGTAGCTGTCGGCCGGAACCCGCCGGTGTGTCGTGCCTACAAGATACGCCCTTGGGAAGAAACTGCAATCTTTTTCTGGCGGGGGCGGGTTCTTGCGGAAAGCACCCGTCGGAAGCACAGGGTCCCATCGTCGCCGCGGCGGGATCCATGCCGCTAAATCCACTCGCCGGGTCTTCTAGCCCCACCGAGAGACGGATAAGGCCGAAGCCTCATATCGCCTGCAACGCTTGCTCCAGGTCGGCCATAATGTCCGCCGGATCTTCTAGGCCCACCGAGAGACGGATAAGGCCGTCGTCAATCCCCACGGCAGCGCGCTCTTCGGGCGTCATATGCTCGTGGGTGATGGTGGCCGGGTGCATGCAGATGGAACGACTGGTGCCGAAGGTCACCGCATGGCAGATCAACCGGAAACCATTAATGAGCTTGGCCGCACCCGCCATGCCACCCGGCGCGACAAAGGAGATGAGTCCCCCATGGGCACACATCTGGCGGCTGGCCAGGGCATGCTGGGGGTGGTCCTCGAGGCCGGTGTAGTTGACCCGGCCGACCTTGGGGTGGGCCGCCAGATACGCCGCCACCGACTGGCTATTACTGCTGTGGCGCAGCATGCGCATGCCGAGGGTCTCCAGGTACTGCAGCATGAGGAAGGCATCCTGCGGGGGAACCACCGACCCGAGAAACTCCGTTGTGTTCCAGCGGATATCCTCGACCAACGGCTCCGGCCCGACGATGGCACCGCCAATCACGGTGGCGTTGCCGGCCAGAAATTTGGTGAGGGAGAGCAGTACGATGTCGGCCCCGAGCGCCATGGGCTGCTGAAGGGCGGCGGTGGCGGTGGTGTTGTCCACCATCAGCGGTACCCCCTTGGCGTGGGCCACCTCGGCAACCGCCGCAATGTCGGTGACAAAGAGCGTCGGGTTGCTGGGGGTTTCGATCCAGACCACCTTGGTGCGCTCGTCCATCAGTTCTCCCCAGGCGGCCGGATCGGCCGGCGCCTCCACAAAGCGGAAGTCGATGTTGCAGCGTTCAGGGAAGATGGTGGCGGCCTGCTTGTAGCCCTCGCCGAAGATGTTCAGGCTGGTGACCACATTGTCTCCGGGCCGGGCGATGGTGAAGATCAGATTGAAGAGGGCTTGAGAGCCGGAGCCGGCGGTGACGCAAGCTTCGCCCCCCTCGAGGGCCGCCAAGCGCTCCTCCAGCACGGTATTGGTGGGCGTGCGGGTGCGGCCGTATACCGGGCAGGGGATCTCGGCGAAATTCTCGTAGGGAAAGGTCATGGACTGGACGATGGGCGGCACGAAAGAACGAAACGGCGCCACGGTTTCGGCTGGATCGAAACCGGTGTGCAGGGCGCGGGTGTCGAAGCCCAGGTGGGTGTCGCGTGGCGCCGCTTTTGGTGTCTGGGGGTCGTAAACCCAGGGATCGCGCATGAAGAACTGGTCGGAGTGGGACATTCGATGGTCTCCTTTACCGGAATTGGCGTAAATAGAGAATTTCTTCCGCTTTCCATTGCAATCGGCTGGATCGCAATATGGGGGTGGTCAGCTCCGCCCGCAGGCCTTACCTGACAGCCGAGTGTCGACCAGCACCACTGGGTGCAAGCTGAGCTTGATCCCGGCTGCTGGACCTCATCGATGCTTCCCGTCGCTCCACGCCTGCTCCCGCTCGACGATGGTCCGAATGGCCGCCTGAATCTCCTCGCTGAGCGGCGCCGCGACCACGTGGGTCTCCAATATCTGGTCGACCTTTTCCGCCGCCAGTGCCTCCATGGATTTCTTCCCCCGCTTCTCCCACTGGGCATAGACGCCCTTGTCCATGAGGTCGGCGTAAAAGGGCTCCCGTACGTGGCGCATGGTGTGGGGGTGGCTGAGATAGTTGCCCGTGGGCCCCAGTTCCGCCACCACATCCAGGGCGAGGGTTTCCTCGTTCACCGTCACCCCGCGCGTGGCGGCCCGGATGAACCCGATGAACTCGTTGGCCATCACCTGGAGTTGAAGGGAGGCCTGCAGCCCAGCGTCCATGAAGCCCACGTCGTGGACGATGTTGGCCCCGTGGAGAAGTGCCGTCATGAGACTGATGGTCACTTCGAAGCCGCTCTGGTGATCGAGGACCTTGGCATCGGTGGCACCCCCCAGACCGAAAACGGGCAGTTCGTAGTAGCGGCCCATGGTGGTGGGGACCCCCTGCTCATCGGCCAGGACGTAGTTGCCCACCATGGTCTTGAGATTGTAGGGGCCGCCGTTCCAGCCGGGAACGGCCACCGGTGTGCCCGGGCGCACCAGTTGGCTGAGAACGATCCCCAGCAGAATGCCGGCGTTCATGGTCGCCATGCATCCGGCGGTGGTGCTGGGCGAGTTGACGCCGCCAGCGTTGAGGGGGATGTAGGTCATGGGTAGCCCTTTCTCGGCCAGGTAGATGCACTTCTGGAGTGCCTCTTCGTTGGCCACCAGACCCGATGTGACGTTGATGTAGCAGGCGGCGAAGGGCTCTCTGCGGAACGCCTCCGCCCCGCCGGCCACTGCCTCGCACATCTCCACGGCCGCCACACAGCCCTCGAAGTCGGGGGTCACGTAGACGATGGGTTTGGTCGTGTGTTGGAGCATCACTTCCATCTGGTAGCGGTCGTATATCTGCTGGTCCACGTCAGTGGGCAATACCAGGCTCATGACGAAATCCAGCTCCGGCAGGGCGTCCATGACCTTGACGGCGTCCACCACATCCTTGAGCAGCGGCGTCCGTCGCTCGCCGGTGCGATGGTCGAGAATGTTGAGACAATCCGATCCCCCGCCGTAGTAAGTGTTGTAGTCGCAGGCGCGCATGGCCACCCGGCCCAATCGGTCGTAAAGCGTCATGCGCCGCGGGGCGGTGCGCAGGGCGGCTTCCACCATATGCTCCGGGAGGCGCACCCGCATACCGTCCACCTGGGCACCGCCGTCCGCCAAAATTTCGATGGCGCGTGCGTCATGCACATCGACCCCCACCCGTTCGAGGACCTCCAGGGTGGCGAGGTGGATGCGGCGGCATTCGGCAGCCCCCATGCGTGCATAGTGAGCGCTGGCCATATTCATCATGTGGGTGTCGATCATCGCTATCCCCTCCTGCGCCTCGGGCCGACAACATCTTTCTCAGCGGCCGAATTGATGTTTCTTTTATCTAATCTGATATATCAGTTGACCCGATTAACATAATAGATTAGAAAAAAAAAGCGAAAATTCGTGCCACCCATACGGCATCATCAAAGGACACATCACCAGCCATGACAGCCACCCGGCAACGCACCAGCGGAAGTAAAATTTACACCATTCTGCGGCGGGAGATCATCACCGGTCGGCACCGACCCGCTGCGCGGCTGGCGGTGGGTCGACTGGCCGACCGCTTCGGCACCAGCGTTTCGCCCGTCCGCGACGCCCTCCAGAAACTCAGCCAGGAGGGACTGGTGACCATCAAGCCGCGCTCCGGCTATTTCGTCACCCACATGACCTTGAAAGAGCTTCAGGATCTACTGGAGCTGCGTGAAATCCTCGAAACGGCCGCACTGGATCGCGCGGCGGGCCGCATCGATCACCAGCAACTGGATCGCCTGGCCCATCTCCACGACCGCTATACCGGTGACGACCCGGCCTCCTATGACCGGTACACCCAGGAGAACCGCCAATTTCATGTCGCCCTGGCCGAAGCATCGGGGAACCGCGAATTGGCCCGCCAGATCGGCCACCTGCTCGATCGCCTGGCCCGTTTCATGGTCATGACGCGGACGGGCAAAACCATGCCCGACAGCCATGCCCAGATCCTCTCCGCGCTGCGCAAGGCGGACGGTGCTGCCGCTCGCCGGGCCCTTTTGCAGGAACTGCGGACGGCACGTCGCAAAATACTCGAACGGGTGATGGACGAGGAGAGCGGCCGCTGGCGGCTCAACTGATCCGCGTCGGCAGACATTTTCAAAATGAAAGCGTGCATCCGCGCCGACTTAGGCGCCGACGGTCAGAATCCGTATTGGTGGGTGAGCTTCTCCAGAATGCCGTCCTCGATCAATATGGCCAGACCCGCGTTGAAATCGCGCAGCTTCTGCTCCGCCGCGTCGGCCGCTTTGGCCACCGCCAGGTAGAGTTTTTTGACTTGCAGCGGCGGATGCATGAATTCGATCTTGTCCGAATGCCAGGGAAACTTTTTGACGAGGATGTTGCGGGCCACATAGCGATCGATCACGATCAGGTGCACCCGATCGCGCAGAAGATGCGCCATGTTGTCTTCATCGCTGGTCGCCGTGACCTTCGAGAGAAAATCGGCGGCATCAAATTCCGGCGTATTGGCATAGCCTTTGACCACACCGAAGCGGTAGGCCTTGAGGTCCATCAGCGCCTGGGTCGGGTCGATACGCGGATCGGTGACAAATTGGATATCGATTCCGCTTCTATCGGAAACCCCGGTGGGCGACTGCGTCTGGAAATACCGGCGTCTGCACAGCCCCAGAGGGCTTTCGGCAAAGGCCCTTGAGAAGAGAAAATGTGCTTCGCGGCCTTTCTCATGATAGGCGGGAAAGATGCCGTCCGCCTCCCCCCGAGCAGCGATGGCCATCGCCGCATCCCATGGGTGAAAGCTGATCTTCACCGCGTAGCCCGCCTTGGTGAAGGCGCGCGAAACGATTTCGGCCGTGTATCCATTGCCCGGCATCCGGGCGCCTACATAGGGCTCCCAGTCCAGTGTTAACAGATGCACGCTTTTTTGAGCGGCTGACGCCGGCAAGGTGATCGCCAGCATCAGGATGAGGCAGATCAAACCGCACCTTTTCATAATGCCCTCCTTTCCAAGCTGTACGAATTGCCAAGACCCTGTGTATACGGCCGATGGGCGAGATGGGCAGCATTTGGGGGGTGATGCAGGTGGCACGCGTGGAGGCGGTTGCAGAAGATTTCGGCAGTGGTTTGGCGGCAGTCGCTTGGCGGCAGCTGAATTGGATTCCGCTGTTTGCGGGGGTGGCGAAGTCGGTGTCGGTGTTTAAGTCAGGATCGGTCTCACCATGGGGAGTGAGGTCCCTCCATGGGGAGTGAGGTCCCTGCTTTATCGCCGTATGGGATCAGTGTAGCACCGGGGAAGGACCGCTTCAAGGGAACTTTCGGACAAATGCTCAAATCAGCGCCTTCAGTGGCGGCAACGGGCGGAATCGATGACGGCCAAGCAGCCCTCCAACGACCACCGCCCCCATGGGCCGGCCATGGGGGCGGTGGTTTCATATCACCCGGGAGGCGATCCAGTGTAAGGGATCAGGCCGCCGGCTCCATCATCGGCTTCTCACCGTTTTCCTGCTCGGCGCGCGCCTCGAGGAGTCCGTCCAGCCAGTCGGGATCCATTTCCGGCACCGAGGAGAGAAGCAGATCGGTGTACTCGTGGTGGGGGGGCTTGAGGATCTCCTGTTTGGGCCCCTTCTCGACGATGCGGCCGTTCAGCATCACCACGATTTCGTCGCTGATGGCCTTCACCGTCGCCAGGTCGTGGGTGATGAAGAGATAGGAGACCTGCAGCTTGCGCTGCAGGTTGAGCAGCAGTTTGAGAATCTCTTCGGCCACGAGCTGATCCAGGGCCGAGGTCACCTCGTCGCAGATGATCAGGTCCGGTTCGGCGGCCAAGGCACGGGCGATGCAGATGCGCTGTTTCTCCCCACCGGAGAGTTCGGTGGGGTAACGGTCGATGTAGTCCGCCGGCAGTTCGATCTGGTCGAGCAGCTCCAGAATCCGTTTCTCCTGCTGCTGGCGGCTGTAGTTGAAATAAAAGGCCAGCGGGCGGCCAATGACCTTACGGATCTTCTGGCGCGGGTTAAGGGCCGTGTCGGGCATCTGATAGATCATCTGCAGCCGTTGCAGGTCTTTCCGCTTGCGCGATTTTAGGGCAGGGGGCAAGGCCTCGCCCTTGAAAACCACCTCGCCCTGGACCGGCGGTAATAGGCCCGTAATCACCCGCGCGAGGGTAGACTTACCGCTGCCCGACTCCCCCACCAGGGCCACGGTGCGCCCTTTGCGGATCTCGAGGTCGATATCCTCGAGTACGTTCTCCGTGCCTGTGTAGCTGGCCGTGACGCCATTGATCTCCAGGATGACGTCTTCTTTCAGGGCCGCATCGCTCTTCCCCTTCTTGAAGCTGCGCACCGCCAGCAGATCGCGGGTATAGGTCTCCCGCGGGTTGGCCAGCATCTCGCGGGCGTCGTTCTCCTCCACCAGCTCCCCGTAGCGCAGCACCATGATACGGTCGGCCAATTGGGCCACCACGGCCAGGTCATGGGTGATATAGATGGCGGCGGTATTGAAGCGCCGCGTAATATCCTTGATGGCGGCCAGTACTTCGATCTGGGTGGTGACGTCCAGCGCCGTGGTGGGCTCGTCGAAGATGATGATGTCGGGCTGGCAGCTCATGGCCATGGCCACCATGGCGCGCTGCAGCTGGCCCCCGGAGACCTGATGGGGGAAGCGGTAGCCGATATTCTCGGGATCGGGCAGGAGCAGCTGTTGGTAGGTGGCCACGGCCTTCTCTTCGGCCTCGGCATAGCTCATGATCCCGTGCTGCACAGGCGCCTCGGCGTACTGGCGAATCAATCGGTGGGCAGGGTTAAAAGAAGCTGCGGCACTCTGGGCCACATAGGCGATGCGGGCACCGCGCAACTCGCGCAGTTCCGAGTCCGGGGCGCCAAAGAGCTCCTTTCCGTCGAAGCGGATACTACCGGAGGCGATGCGGCAGCCTTGACGGGTATAGGCCATGGAGGCCAGACCAAAAGTGGATTTGCCGGCCCCGGACTCGCCGATGAGGCCCAGCACCTCGCCTTTATGGAGGGTCAGGTCGAGGCCCTTGATGATGGGCAGCCAGCTTTCGCCGGAGAGCCCTTCGATGACGATGTTTTTCATTTCCAATAGCGGTGCAGTCATGATGAATGTCTCTCTATGCAGGTCAATAAAATCGCCAAACGCCGGATCAGTCCTCCAGTCCGCTCGCGATGTGCAGGAACCAGTCGACGACGAGGTTGACGCCCACTGTCAGAAAGGCGATGGCGCCCGCCGGCCACAATGGCGTAAAGATCCCGAAGGTGATGGCACCCGAATTTTCACGCACCATGGAGCCCCAATCGGCCGTGGGCGGCTGAATGCCCAGGCCCAAGAAGCTCAGGGCGGCGATGAACAGGAACACGAAGCAAAAGCGCAGGCCGAACTCGGCCACCAGGGGCGGCATGGCATTGGGCAGAATCTCGTGGCGCATGAGCCACCAGAGGCCCTCGCCGCGCAGGCGCGCGGCCTCGACGAACTCCATCACTTCGATATCCATGGCCACTGCCCGCGACAATCGGTAGACGCGGGTGGAGTCCAACAGGGCAATCACCACCACCAGGGCCGGGATGGAGGTGCCCACCACCGACAGCACCATGAGGGCGAAGATCAGGGTGGGGAAGGCCATCAAAATATCTACAATGCGGCTGAGGAGCTGATCCATCCAACCCCCTACGGTTGCCGCCAGAAATCCCCACATGGTGCCTACGATAAACGAAAGCGCAGTGATCAAGAAAGCGATGGCGATGGTGTTGCGCGCGCCGTAGACCAGGCGCGAAAAGAGATCGCGCCCCAGGTTGTCGGTGCCGACCCAGTGGTCGGCGCTGGCCGGCAGCCAGACATCGCCGGCCACCTCGGTTTCGCCATAGGGGGCGACGACGGGGGCGAAGATGGCGGCCAGCAGGGTGATGAGGACCATCGCCATCCCCAGACGGGCACTGAAGGGTGACGAGCGAAGCAATTTAAATGTGGCAGTCATGAATACCTCTGATCAATCGAAGTGCGCATGCAACTGCTTGAGCGCAGATTGCTTATTGTTCATGCAACCCCTAACGCGGGTTGCGCAGCCGAGGATTGCTGACGATGGACAAGACGTCCGCCAGCAGGTTCAGCATTACGTAAGTGCCAGCGAAGATCAGGCCGCTGGCCTGCACCACGGGAATATCACGCTTGGAGACCGAATCCACCAGCAACTGCCCCAGCCCCGGGTAGACGAATACCACCTCGACGATCACCACCCCCACCACCAGGTAGGCCAGGTTGAGGGCGATGACATTGATCACCGGCGAGAGGGCGTTGGGGAAGGCGTGCAGCACCACCACCCGCAGCTTTCGCAGCCCCTTGAGATTGGCCATCTCGATAAAGGGGCTGGAGAGGATGTTGATGATGGCCGCCCGGGTCTGACGCATCATGTGGGCGGTGACCACCATGGCCAGGGTGAGACAGGGCAGGCAGATGGCGTAAAGCTTCTGCCAGAAGCTCATCTGCTCGTTGATGTTCGAGATGCTGGGGAAGATCACCACCTGCACCGACAGCAGCGCGATGAGGATGTAGGCCACGAAGAATTCGGGAAAGCTGATGGTGCTCAGGGTGGCCATGGAGATCAGGCGGTCGAAGAGGGTATTCCGGTAGAGGGCCGCCAGGATCCCCAGCAGAACGGCCACGGGAACGGCAATCATGGCCGTCACTCCGGCCAGGAAGAGGCTGTTGGCGAAGCGCCAGCTGATCAGGTCGACGACCGGCCGCTGGTTGGCCAAAGAGTTGCCGAAGTCCCCTTTCACAAAGGCCCCCAGCCAGGCGAAATAGCGCACATGGGGAGGCATATCGAGCTTCAGCTCCTTGCGGAAAGCGGCCACCGTTTCGGGCGTCGCGCTCTGCCCCAAGACCGCCTCGGCCAGATCACCGGGCAGGGCCTCGACGCCCACAAAGATCAGCAGGGAGATCACCCAGAGGGTCACCAGCCCCAATCCCACGCGTTTCAATACCAAGGCGGTGATGCCGTTAAATTTTAGAAGTTCCATTGGTTTCGTTTACCTGTTCCGAGTTGCGGGTGGCGCCCAACGGCCGATGCCATTGCGCCGGCAGGCTGGGGTCCAAACACCCTCGCGAACGCTTACCCCTTCTCGTTTACGGCGGGCGCCGAGGGCGGCGCCCGCTCTATCGGGGGCTTAAGATTTGTACCACCAGCGCTCCGGCGCGCGGAAACCGTCCAGCTCCCAGTTGGCGGCCAGCTTGCCGTGCTCAAGCTTGTCGCTGGCGGCAGCCAGATCGGCGCTGAACATGGGCACCACCACCCCGCCCTCGTCGCTGACGATCTGCTGCATCTCCACGTACATACCGCGGCGTTTCTGCTCATCCAGCTCAGCCCGCGCTGCCACCAGCAGCTCGTTGAAGCGCGGATGGTCCCAGAAAGTGTCGTTCCAAGCCACCCCTTTGGCGTAGGCCGTAGAGAACATCATATCCTCGGTGGAGCGGCCGCCCCAGAAGACCGCGCAGAACGGTTTTTTCATCCACACATTGTTCCAGTAGCCGTCGTTGGGCTCGCGCACCACGTCGATGGTGATGCCCGCCTTGGCGGCCGTTTCCTTAAACAGCACACCGGCATCCACGGCGCCCTTGAAGGCCGCCTCGGCGGCGTGAAACTTGAACGTCGCCTCGGACAGACCGGCCTTTTTGAGATGGAACTTGGCCTTGTCCGGGTCGTATTGGCGCTGGGGCAGATCGCTGGCGTGGTAGCGGTTGGCCACGCTGATGGGGTGGTCGTTGCCCACCCGACCATAGCCCCGCAGGATGGTTTTCACCATCTGTTCGCGGTCCACGGCGTATTTGAGGGCCAGACGCACGTCGTTGTTGTCGTAAGGGGCCGTGTCGGTGCGCATGGCGAAGGTGAAGTGTTTGAACCCGTCCTGTCGCATCACCTGGATGCCGGGCATGCGCTTGAACAGATGCACGGTTTTGAGATCGCAGCGGTTCATCACGTCGATCTGTCCGGTTTTCAATGCATTGGTGCGGGCGTTGACGTCATTGATGCCCAGAATCTCGACCTCGTCGAACCAGGCGCGGTCGGACTTGAAGTAGTTGGGATTGCGGGTGCAGAACGCCCGCACTCCCGGTTCAAAGGTCTCGACCTTGTAGCCACCGGTGAAAACCCCCTCGGCCAGGTTGGTGTCCTTGGGCCCCACCACCAGGTGGTAGTCACTCAGGGTATAGGGAAAGTCGGCGTTGCCGCTCGCAAGTTCGAAGGCAATGGTGTAGGGGTCCTCCTTCTTCATCTCCACGATGGCCTCGACCAGCGGTTTGGCCGCCGATTTGGTGCCCTCCTTGCGGTGCCAGTTGAGCGAGTAAATCACGTCGTCGGCGTCCATGGTCTTGCCGTTGTGGAACTCGACGCCCTTGCGCAGCTTGAAGACCCACTTCTTGGCATCCGGTGTGGACTCCCAGCTTTCGGCCAGTTCGGGCTGCGGCTGGCCGTCGGCGTCGATCTCCGTCAAACTGTTGGCCAGGGTGCCGTAGACCAGGGTCTGGGGCATCATGGCCAACTGAATCCCCGGATCGAGGGTGTCGGAGGTGGCGCCGCCGTTGAGACCAAGGCGCAGGCGACCGCCCCGTTTGGGACTTGCCGCCAGGGCGGGAGTGCCGAGTAGCGCCGGTGAAACCGCTGCCGCCAGCCCCAGGGCCGACATGCGGGCGATGAATTCACGGCGGGAGAGCTTTCCGCTGCGGAACAATTTTTCCAATGCCTCTGGGGTATTCATCTTAGCCTCCTCCAATCTCTGAAATTCGGAACCAATGGCCACCTCAACCAGTGGCCGTCTTTTTGGCGAGCGGGGCCTCGGGCACCACGCCGGTGTTGTTTTCCGCCAGGGGATCGAAAGGATCCGGCGCCAGGATGGGCGCCACGGAGAGGGCGTCCGCCCCCATCATGCTGACGATGCGCTGCAGGGCGCTGAGGATCATGGTCTGCTCCCAATCCTCCAGATGCTCGAGCTGCCTGAGAAAGGAGCCCTGCATCAACGGCGGCGCTTTTGCCAAAATCTGCTCGCCCGCGGGTGTGATGCGGATCAGCACCCGGCGCTTGTCGCGGTCGCTGCGTTGCCGGCTGACCAGACCCCGCTTGACCATCCGCTCCAGGATGCCGGTCACCGTCGCCTGGCTGAGACTGATCGCTTTGGCGATCTCCCCGGCGGCCATGGCGTCGGACTTGGCCACCGCCTTGAGAAAGATCAGCTGCGGTCCGGTCAGCCCCACCTGTTTGACGAGGCTGCGGGAGTGCAGCGAGATGGCCTGCATGATCTTTCGCAGACAGATGAGCACCTGCTCGCCATAGCTTGATCCCAGTGGATACCCTTCCGTGTTTTCCGATCTCATGGCGACCTCATCGCTGGCAGGGGTGATCGGGAAAATTTCCTTCGCATACAATCTATTGCAAACGCATTAAAATATTTTTAACACAAACTATAATCAAAGGCAAAGCAATCGTATTTTAGAATATTTCCATTTATTATCAATATGTTTGGGATGATTTTACTTTAATTATCTACTTTTTTTGCTTTGAGTAATTAAAAATATTGGTGACCTGTGCGGAAAATATATTTCGTATTGTAAGAATTTTGTGAGGGGGAAGGAGATTAGGGTTCGAGCTCATCTGGCACGGCGCAGGAATGGTCCGATTTCTTGTTGACCTTTAGGAGCATTCCATTTTATTCATAACTGTTCGCTTTCATTCAAATTTTCTCCTGTTGACCCTCCTCCGACCTCCGGTGAGGTCTGAATCCGAACCTGTCGTCCGCCGAGTTCTGTTTCCGTAAAATAATGAACCATACACCGCCGATAGGTGGGAAAGAGGTGCCAGATGGACATCATCACGACGGCCATTATAGGCGCACTGGCAAAACTGAGTGAAGACGCCATAAAAGACGGCTACAACGCCCTTAAAACAATGCTGCAGCGTAAATTCGGTTCTCAGAGTGATGTAGCGATCGCAGTGGCCGAACTGGAGCAGAAGCCAGCCTCAGTCGGCCGGGCGGTCGTTCTGGAGGAAGAGTTGCAATCGGTCAGCGCACTGGAGGATGCAGACCTGATCAACGTTGCCGAAAAACTGCTGGAGCGGATCGCGGACACAAATGGCCCGCAGACAGTGGTCCAGCAGACCGTCAGCGGCCACCACCACATCTTCTCGGGCAGCGGCAATGTGAGCATCCACTCCCGAAAAGAGTGAAATCCAGCGAGAAATCCTTCTTTTGCGAACAAGGCGGATGACGACGAACGAATCACAGGTTCATCAATCGGTAAGGGGCAGCGGCCACGTCTTCACGGCCACCGGGGACGTGCACGTGGTTCAACAGATCCAGCCCGCGGCAGCGGCCGACCGGCGCAATCTCGATGCTCTGCGGGAAGATGTCAAACACTTCTGGATCGAGTCGGTACTCGAACAATCCCTGCATCAAGTGGCCGCCATCGAGCTCGGCAAGGCGCTCGAGCAAGATGCCATCCAACACCCCTGGGACCTGGTGGTGGAGCATTCAGGCCGTCTGACCCACGACCTTTCAGGCCGAGAATCCATCGGCACCCTGTTCGACGCCTTCAACCGGTCTCTGCTGATTCTGGGCGAGCCGGGGTCCGGCAAGACCATCAGCCTTCTGATGCTGGCGCAGGAGCGGATTGCCCTGGCTGAGTCGGACCCGAACCAACCGGTGCCAGTGATCTTCAGCCTCTCCACCTGGACCCCTAAGGAACCTTCCCTGCTGGCGTGGCTGATATCCGAAATGGCCGCCAAATACTCCGCCCCCCGCAAGCTGTCGAAACACTGGCTCGAAAACCAGTGGATTATGCCCCTGCTGGACGGACTGGATGAAGTGGGCGAAAAGCACCGTTCCCAGTGCCTGGCGGCCATCAACGCATTCACCAAGGATGTGGGGGTTTCCGGCATCGCCGTCTGCTGCCGCCGGGCGGAATACGACCGCCTGCCGGAGCGCCTGCAGGCCAACGGCGCCGTCTGCCTCCAGCCATTGACCGAAACCCAGATCCAGCAATACCTGCTGGGCTATGGGCCGAAATTGACAGTGCTGCGGACCGCCCTCGAAGCAGATGACGAACTATTAGGCCTGGCTAGCTCCCCCCTAATGCTCAGCGTCATGTGTCTGGCCCACGCAGACGGAACAGCCCTCAGACCATCCTCAACCCAAATCGGTGATGGCCTCGATCGTCGCCATCAGCTTTTCGATACATATATCGATCGCATGTTTCTGCGCCGTGGGAAAAGAGATCTGGCGACTTATAGCCGCGATCAGGTGATCCACTGGCTTGGATTCCTGGCGACCGCCATGGCCCGCCACTCCCAGAGCGATTTTCTGGCCGAAGGCCTGCAACCGAGCTGGCTTGCCACACGACGGCAGCGCTGGCTCTACCTCATTCTTTCCTACCTGGTCAGCAGTATTCCGCTCGTCATTCTGATGGGACTGCTGAATCTGCCCAACACTTCAGAATCTTATGTCGTCCAGTTCAGAGTAGCCGTTGCTCTGATCGTATACATGATCATCTGCGGTGTCCTCGCCGGGGCACAGCGCCACCATCTGATCCGTGGCCTTATCGTCATCGGGCACACCGGCTCGTTCTGGTCGATTCTGCTCAATACGATTGTATATTCTGTTGCCTTCTGGTTTTTTATTGCATCCATGAGTTTCATCACCGGAATAGCCATCAGGCCACTGGCGGTCCTGGATGGATTCATAACCGGGGTTTGGTTTTGTGGTATTGTCTTTGGCACCTTTTTGGGGCTTTGGGGACGCCATCGGTCGATCCATACCGACATCAAAACCTATGAAGCCCTCCAATGGTCAGGTCGAAAAGCAAAAAAGTGCGGATTGATCGGTGCAGGCCTCGCGCTCACATACATTTTACTTTATTGGATAAGCTATGGCTGGCGGAATCTGTTCGCCGAAATCACCTCGCACAACTTCGTCAATTACATTGTCGTTCATATCGTCATTCTCGGGCTGTTCAGCGCCATCGGCATCATCTGCGGCGGAATATCCACACGGAAGGAGATGGGACACAAGACCCGCTTCAACCAAGGCATGCATCTGACCCAGCGCAATGTGTTATCGATCGGCCTGATTTTCGTCTGCTTCGGCCTTTTGTGTGGGGTGATAATTAGGTTCACGTATCTTTTCTTCATACCCGACGAACCTACCGCATTGGGAACGCATATCATCGGCGGCCTGATCTTCGGCGCTCTACTAGGACTCATCGTCATTTACTGGTTCGGCGGTCAGGACTTGGCCCAGCACTACGTCCTGAGGCTCCTTCTCAGTAAAAACGGCAAGCTCCCCCTACGCTGTCATCGCTTTCTACGCCATGGGGCAGCCCTGATCTTCCTGCAGCGCGTGGGGGGCGGCTACCGATTCGTTCACCAGATGCTGCGGGAGCACTTTGCCTTAAAATTCACAAATGCACCGCCTTTCCCGGAACCGATGGTTCACCAAAGACAGTCCAAATGGTTGACAGGCCTTTCCGCAGCCCTCCTATTCACTTTCCTTGTCTTCAGCATTATTTACAGCCTGTATCCGCCGTTACGTTATCGCTTGGGGATCTCCATCGGAGACTCGGGCGCCGCCTTGGCTTTGGCCAAGCACTACGAAAACAATGGGAGCAATGAAGACATTGCCACCGCATTGGCGTTGTATCGGCAAGCCGCGGCAGCGAGCGTTGCAGATGCGCAGTTCGCCGTCGGCCGCCTCTACCAGAACGGCAAGGGCGTTAACGCGGATGCACAGGCCGCCGAGGAGTGGTACCGCAGAGCCGCCGAACAGGGGCATGGACAAGCGCAATTACATCTGGCGTTGCTATTTTCAGAGCGCTGGGACCTGCCCCATCACCATCCCGATGTGCTGAAGTGGATTCAATCGGCGGCGGAAAGCGGGTTGCCAGAAGCACAGCACCGCCTCGGCGAATTGTACCATACCGTTTCGACCATGCAGGACGACAACGAGGCAGAAAAATGGTATCGCCAGGCAGCCGCCCAGGGCCACATCAACGCCAACGGCTTGTTGGGCTGGCTGCTGATTAAAACGGGCCGCTGGGAGGAGGCGCAGGCGTTCGTCCAGCGAGCCTTCGACGCCAACCCACAACACTGGTACTGGGTGTTTAGTCTCGGCAGCATCGAGCTGTTGCGCGGGAACAAGGCTGAGGCGGAGGCTTTTTATCGCCAGGCCCTGCCCCTCATTGATACCAATGTCCGCTTTCAGTCGGCGCTCAGGGATATCGACCTCTTCATCACCAGTGGTTGGCAGCCGGAACTGTGCGGTGAGATGCGGCAGCTACTCCAAGACGAGTGGTCGTCACGTCCCCCAAGATAGCGCCGGTATCGCACACTTATCCATGCCTAGCGCTCCGGCCAGACGATGGTTTTACAGCGTGGGGCGTTGCAGTCCGCCCGGTTTTCAACTATGCTGGCCGCGCCTTTTTCAGGGGCGATGACGCCCGGTGCCGGTGGCAGCGGGAAGCAGACGGGCATGAGGAGTGGCGGGGTATGGAACCGAATCAACCTGCGGTGAAGGTGTGCTCTGAGATCGGCAAGCTCGAGAAGGTGATGCTCCACGCACCGGGTCCCGAAGTGGAGAACATGACGCCGGAAAATGCCCAGAAGGCGCTGTACAGCGACATTCTCAACCTCACCCGGGTCACCAAAGAGTACCGGCAATTTCAGGCGGTCCTGGCAAAGCTCACCGAGACCTTCGAGGTCAAAACCCTGCTGGCCGAAATTCTCGGCCACTCCGCGGTCAGGACGGAGCTGCTGGCCAAGATCTGCAGCGGTGAAGAGAATCGGCGGTTACTGCCCACCCTGCAGCTCGCCCAGGCGGAGGCGTTGGCCCAACTCCTCATCGAGGGCGTTCCCCTGCAGAAGGACACGCTCACCGCCTATCTCAGCAAGGAGCGGTTCGCCCTCCAACCGCTGCACAACTTCTTTTACATGCGCGACGCCTCGGTGGTGACCGGTGACCGCGTCCTGATCAGCCGTATGGCCAACCGGGTGCGGGAGCGGGAAACCCACATCATGGAGGCCATCTTCCGGCACCACCCCAAGCTACAGGCGGAAACGTTTCATTTGAGCGCCCGCAACGGCGCCACCATCGAAGGCGGGGACATCCTGGTCGCACGAGAAGACCTGCTCATCATCGGACAAAGCGGACGTACCAACACAGAGGGCATCGATGCCCTGTTGGCCCATCTCAAGAGTGCCAAGCGGCCTGTGGAGATTCTGGTTCAGGAGCTGCCCTTCAAACCCGAGTCCTTCATCCACCTGGATATGGTCTTCACCTTTCTGGACCGCGATGCCTGCATGGTCTATCAGCCATTGATTCTGGACTCCAACCGTTTTCTCACCATCCGCATCACCGTGGACAATGGCAAGGTCACCATTCGCGAGGCGCCCAACCTCATCGCCGCCTTGGGCAAACTGGGGATCGACCTGACCCCCATCTCCTGCGGCGGGGACGCCGACACCTATACCCAGGATCGCGAGCAATGGCACAGCGGCGCCAATTTCTTCTGCCTCGGACCGGGCCAGGTGATCGGCTACGAGCGCAACGTTCATACGATGAACGAGCTGGCCCGCAACGGTTTTGCCATCCTGTCCGCCAGCGACCTGCTCTCCAACAAGGTCACCGCGTCACCGGAGGGCCGCTGGGCCATCGCCATCGAAGGCGACGAGCTTTCCCGCGGTGGTGGTGGCTGCCGTTGCATGACCCTGCCCCTGCTGCGCCAGCCGGTGGCGTGGCACTGAGAATCGCCGCCGCCACGCTGCGACCAGCAGGCGCTTGACATTCTGGCCCAAAGCGGACATGAGTTCGACAGAGAGAGGGGCTGTTCCAGCCTGGTGGCGGTAGCCGAGGGCCGCCGCACACCCACCTGATCGCATCGTGAGGGATATGAAAATGGCCAAGATCGCAAAGAGAAGACTGAGTTGGAAGGCATCACCATCGCGGCAGACCATCGGCTACAAGCTCTACTGGTCACGCCAAGGCCAGCTGAGCTACACATCGGCCTGCGAACATCTCGGGCCGGTGACGGAGGTCGTCGTTCCCGACGGACTCTCTGCGTTTACGCCGGACACCGGCCCGTTTGAATTCGGGGTGGTGGCGGTGGACGATTCGGGCAACGAATCCGACATGGTCTCCATCGCCGCGCCGTTTCACTTCGTCGCCCCGGAGGCGCCAAGCGGCATACAGATCGACAGCGTGGTGACCGAAGCGACCGAGCCGCCGAAAAACGAGAAAATCCTCGCGCTGAAGCGCCGTGACAAGACGGCCGAAAAGCATACCGAGAAGCCGCTCCAGCAGCAGCCGGCCAAGTCGGACAGTGACGGGGACGACGATTCGCTGGAGTTTTTCGAAACCGATCGGGCGGACGCCGGCGTCATGTTCACCAAAGAAGATCTGGAGATTTTCGAAGCCGATCTCAAGCTCTGAAAACGAGGGCGGTCCTCATCGCTCGGGTCCCCAAGTACCGTTTTGGGGGCCCCGCACCCCACTTTGGCGCCCTATCCGCTTCGATCGACCGCCAATGCCGCTGTTTCACAATCCCTCGAAACGCTCCACCAGCTTCAGGTGGCTCACATCCCCCCACGTCTCCATCACCCAACGTGAGGTGCCATAGAAAATCCCGTGCTTGACGATGGTCAGGCTGGTATTGGGCACCAGAAAACAGCGTGGCTGATCCAGTGGCAGTTGGGCGAGAAAGCGAAAAAGGCTGTCCAGCACGCCGCCGTGGGCCACCAGGGCCGCCGTGGTGCCGGCATGGGCTTGCAGATGCGTCTGGAAGAAATCGATGTTGCGCCGATAATGTTGACGATGGCTCTCACCGCCGGGCAGCACATAGTCGGGGTCATCGGTTCGAAAGCGGGCGTAGGCCTCCGGGTGGCGGGCCTCGATCTCGGGGATGGTGAGGCCCTCGAACGGGCCGTAGTGGCGTTCGCGCAGCCGAGCGTCGGTGGTCGGCGCGAGCCCTGTGGTCGCGGCGATGAAGCTGGCGGTTTCACAGGTGCGCCCCAGGTCGCTGCTGATAAGCAGGTCGATGGGTGCATCGGCCAGACGATCGGCCAGCGCCCGGGCCTGGGCACGACCCGTTTTGGTCAGCGGACTGTCGCCGTGGCCCTGAAAACGCAGCGCGCGGTTCCACTCAGTCTCACCGTGGCGGATGAACATCAGCGTTGTGGTCGGAACAGTGGTCATGATCTTCTCTTCTGGTCTGGTGACGGATTTGCGGGTTGCCATTGATACCTGCAGCACTATCCAAGTCGGGCAGATCTGTCCAGCATCATCGAGAGCGAATCGACCGCCATCGCCACGAAGGTGTCCCTCGAGTGCGGTCAAAAAAGCCACCCTGGCCCCTTTTCTATTGTTTTCTTACCGCTTTTGCTTCTATTCACAGGATGGCTGATGGCCGCAGTGACGATCGATCGCTGCGGGAAACCGCCTGCATGCACCATAGACCTCAGGACGACTGCCCATGAACTCGCCAGCCAGGACCGCCGTGCTGCTCATCGGCACCAACCGCGCGGACAGCGACAGACTCATCGCATGCCTTTCCAGCGCCCACCCCAGAGACCTGGCACCCTCGCCAGCCGCGGCCATTGAGCAGCATGGGCGGCAGCGGTATGATCTGATTTTCATCGACATCGGGTATCTCAAAACGGATGAACAGGCCCTCGGTAGGCTCACCCGCCGCTTTCCGTCCGCCGGTATCATCGTGGTCAGCAGTATCGCTGATCTGCGCCATACCGTATCGGCCCTCAAATCCGGGGCGGACGAGTACATCATGTCTCCCGTGGCGGCCGAAGAGGTGCTCTACATCGCCCAAAGCCTGCAGGAAAAACAGATGCTCACCTCCGAGATCGACTATCTGCGGGATCAGTTTTGGGAGGTGGAGGCAGCTGACTTTATTCGCACCAACAGCGACCGCATGCAGGCGGTCCTCCGCGCGCTCAAGTCTGTTGCCCCCACCGACTCCACCGTTCTCCTCCAGGGGGAATCGGGGACGGGCAAGGGTGTCCTGGCGAGTCTCCTCCACACCCATAGTCGCCGGCGCAGCAACCAGTTCATCAGCGTGCATTGCGGCGCCATCCCCGACAGCCTCTTGGAAAGCGAACTTTTCGGCCACGAGAAGGGTGCCTTCACCGGGGCCGCCCAACGGCAGCTGGGCAAGTTCGAGATCGCCCACAAAGGCACCCTCTTTCTGGATGAAATCAGCACCATTTCGCCGGCCGCCCAAATTAAGCTGCTCAAGGTACTCCAGGAGCGTCAATTCAGCCGCCTGGGCAGCCACCAGGTGTTGCGCACCGACGTCCGCGTCATCACCGCCACGAACACGGATCTGAAAACGCTCTCGCAAGAGGGCCGCTTTCGCGCCGATCTCTACTACCGGCTGAATGTGTTTCCCATCGAGCTGCCGCCGCTCAGAGATCGGCTCGAGGACATCCCCATCCTGGTAGACACCATCCTCAAGCACCTGAACCAGCACTACGACAAAGGTATTCGCCGGGTCGATCCGCTGGTATTGGAGGCCTTCCGGAGCTACGACTGGCCGGGCAATATTCGCGAGCTGGAGAATCTGGTTCAGCGCGCCTACATCCTGGAGAGCGGACCGATCCTGCGGCCCGAGAGTTTCCCGGCCGAAATGCTCGGCAGGCATGACCAGATTGCCCCCATCCACCTCGAGGCCGGCCAGACCCTGGCGGCGGTGCGCCGTCAAGGCATCGAACTGATCGAGCGTCAATATCTCAAGGATCTGCTCGCCCGCCATCGTGGCCGCATCAACACCTCGGCCGCCGAGGCGGGCATCAGTACCCGCCAGTTGAACAAGCTGATGCACCGCTACCAACTGCGCAAAGAGGACTTCAAGTTGACCGGTTGACGCCCTGCTCAACGTGCCGCCGTTGGCCAGGTGGCGCTTGCAAAAGCGTATGGAATCACCTAGGATTGCGAAACCATGGTCGGCCATGCTGCTGACATGAACATGCCGGCGGTCCCCGGATCAATCCGCTTAGGAGTTTATCGCGACGGGAATCGGTGGTCACCATCAGCCCTGCCGCGGACACCGCCAAATTCGTCGATGGATGGGGAATTGACATGCAAAGAATGGCGTTCGTCACGATCCTTGTCGCAGCCCTGTTCAGCGCACCCATTTTTGCCCACGCATCTAAAATCGTCATCCACATCGATGACGACTACCGCCCCTTCAGCTACGTGGAAAATGGGTCTGCGAAGGGGATCTATGTCGAGATTCTGAAGACCGCCTTCGCGAGACTCGACGATTTCGACGTCGAGATGGTGCCCGTCCCCTGGAAACGGGGCAAGCTGCTGATGGAGAAGGGGCAGGGTTTTGGTCTGATGCCGGTATTCTTCCATGGGCATGATTGGCCCTACCTCTATCCTTACTCCCTCCCCTTCTATACGGAAACCATCGTTGCGATTTGTCGGGCGCCGGTGCTCGATCCACCGCGGAAAGATTGGCCCGAGGACTATGCCGGCCTGCGCATTGGCAATGTGACTGGGTTTGATGGGTGGGGGGGCGAGGCCTTCCGCGCCATGGTGGCCGACGGTCGGATCCATTACGAGGAATCGAAAGGCAGCCGTTCCAACATCCTCAAGCTGATCTATGGTCGCGTGGATTGTATCATGATGGAGCAGACCGCCTTCGCGTTGGAATCGCGAAAACTGCTCGCTGAAGAAAAAGTGACCACCGCCCAGCTCGACACACTGCAAAAGGGGGCGACGATCGGTAAAGACCCCGTTTACATCGGCTACTCCAAACCAACCCGGATCAACGGGTACCGCAACAGAGAGTTCGACTTCATGCAGGCCCTCGATGCCGTATTGTACCGCATGCACAAGTCTGGCGAGATCGACGAGATCTTGCGCACCTACCAGTATTGACGGCCATGGGCGCCAGCGCGCCCTCCCGCTGCGCGCCCTGCCCCCGGATCCCTTGGTCGCCGGCAGGTTCAACCCGAATCACTGATGCCCCCCAATCGGAACGCCTGGGTCCGCTTTTTGATAAAGCAGAATTCACAGGTCTCACCTCCATATCCCCTTAAAATGGATGAACATACAGACGATCTCGCGGTTAATCCCCCTCATCGTCACCCCTCCGGGTCGCCCAATAGGGAGCTTCCGGTTCCGTTTTTCACTGCAGCAGTACCGTAGTTATTAAAAAAATAATAAATTTCAATATATTATAGATTGGCACACTCCTTGTTTATGGGGGGCTGCGTCGGCGGTGACGCCCGTCAGTGAAGGCGACCGCGTGACCAAAGAGAACGCCGCGCACCCCGGCATCACCAGAACCGTGACCTCAGGCCGATTGGCAGAGACCCCCGATGAACGCGACAAGGAGCAGGGCCAAATGCTGCACACCAATCCGAAATCCCAAACCGCCGTGACCGCCGCCGTACGCCCGACGGTGCCGCCGACCCTGCAGCCATCCCACCTGGTGATGATGGTGTACAATCTTCTCCTGCTCACCGGCGGTTCGCTCCTCTGGGTATTGGCCCTGCAATGGTTCATGGTGCCCAACAACATCCTCAGCGGTGGACTGCTGGGGATCGCCATGATCTGCAGCCATCTGTATCCCCTCATGGAGACCGGATGGCTGAACCTGCTGCTCAATCTGCCCCTATTCTGGTTGGGGTGGCGCTATGTGGGGATGCGGTTCACCCTCTACTCCCTCTTCGGCATTCTCGTCTTCAGCCTCCTGGCGGACCTGGTGGCGGTGCCCGTGGGGATCGAGCGCCACCCCCTATGGGCCGCTCTGGGGGGCGGTTTGCTGGCCGGAAGCGGCGGCACGCTACTGCTGAGATCCGCCGGCACCGCCGGGGGGCTGGACATCATGGTGGTCTACCTGCGCAACCGCCTGCGGATCCGGGCGGGTCGCCTCGTAATGGCATTGAACGGCGCCGTGCTGCTGGCCGGCGGCGGACTTCTGGGCCTGGAGGCCCTGCTGTATTCCCTGCTCTTTCTGGCCACCTGCAGTTACACCATCGACCTATTGGTGCCACGTCCAACCGCGCCGACGCCCCGGGAAGATTCCCGGCCGGGTGAACGCCGGAATTGACTTCTCCCCGTTCTCCGCGCTATAAGGGTGTTCACCCAACCTCACCTTGCCCGAAGTTCCTGATTCAAGCGTGCACTGTTCTTCTGGTCGTCTCCCCGACGACTTGGCGGCCGGGTTCGTCCGTTGAGATCCCGTGACCGCCCCCTTACCCGGCAATCTGTTCTCTGCGGATCCCACGACAGCCACGGATCCACCATCCAAGCGAAGCAATCGTTGATCGGTCCGTTTTCCTGGATATCCCTGCGCCCGTTCTAAGGGGCGTTCGGAATATGGCGCCGCCTCGATTGCTTCTGCTGGGGCACACCGCGAAACAGCTCTACCAGCACCGATGGAGAGGACCGCTGCGTGGGAAGGGAGGTGCCGAGCGCAGCGGGAATGGCATCCGTATCCGCATTAAAACCCACCCAGAAGAGAATTGGAGGAGGACATGAAGCTAGCGAACCACACGCGCATCTGGGCCGCCTTGTTGGTGGCGGGCACCCTGATCTTGGGGGGCCCTTCCGCGGCCACGGCCGCCGAGGAAGCATCTCGGCTGCAGATGGTCTTCATCGAAACCGATTCCGCGGCGGCGGTCAAAAAGCTGGCCCAAATGGGCCTGGATATCGCCGCAGTGCGCGAAATTGACGCTGCCGTTGGGGAGGCCAAGCAATACCGCATCGAGGCCGTCATCGCCCCCAAGGATGTGATGATCCTGCAACGGATGGGACTCGCCTGGCGCGAGGTGCCCACGGCCGAGCCCCGGGTGATGGCCCAACGATTCGCTGCGTCCGAGGCGGATTCGTCATCCGTCTACCACAGCTTCGACGAACCGGTACTGGGGATCGAGGACCAGCTCACCGCCATCGCCGCGGAATATCCCCATCTGACCCGCCTGGAGACCATCGGTTACAGCCATCAGAGACGCCCCCTGCTGGCCATGCGCCTCACCAAACATCCCAAAGCGGGGAACCGCCGGGCATGGAAACGCCTTCAGCGCCGCCCGGAAGTGCTGTTCGTGGCCACCCACCACGCCCGCGAATGGGTGGCCACACAAATGGCCATGCGCCTCATCAAGTACTTGACCGAGAACTACGGCAAAGAGCCGCGGGTCACCAGTATCTTGAACACGACCCAGATATGGATCTTGCCGGTGGCCAACCCGGATGGGTACGAGTACACCTTCACCGACGAACGCTTATGGCGCAAAAATCTGCGCGACAACGACGGCGACGGGCAGATCACGCCGGCGGACGGGGTGGACCTGAACCGTAATTTCGACTCCCACTGGGGGCTCGATGACGAGGGGTCCAGTCCCATTCTGGCCGACTACACCTACCGCGGTCCAGCGCCCAACTCAGAACCCGAAACCCGGGCCCTGATCAAGTTCATGGCCTGGCACAACTTCAAATTCGCCATCTCGTACCACACCTACGGAGATCTGATCCTGTATCCTTGGGGCTGGCAGGTCCAAACCCCCTGTTTCGACGATCCCATCTTCAAGGCCCAGGCTGGCACCGACGAAAATCCGGCCATCTGGGACCGTATCCTCGACATCGGCTATGACCCCGGCGTGGGGGCGGACCTCTACACCACCAACGGCGACTACACCGACTGGTCCTACGCCGTGGCCCGGGTGCCCTCGCACACCGTGGAGCTCACTTACGGCTATCACGATCCCGAGGATGACGCGAGCTATTACGGCTTCGAGTTTCCCGACGATGAGGGGATGGTCCAGACCGTCTTCGAAGACAACCTGCCATTCGCCTTGGCGGTTATGGAAAGCGCCAAGGATCCGGCCCACCCCGTCTCCCCGGTGGGCATCGACGTCGAGGAGAGCTACCACTTTCCACCCGAGGCCTCCTGGGGCAGAGAACAGGCCATTGAGGTACTGGCGCCGACCATCCGCAATCACCTGCGTCTTCACTACCGAATCAACAACGGCCGTCTGCGGCACGCCCGCTTCAGACCAGCGCTCGGCGAGACTTACAACCGACGGCCCGGGCTCTACTTCACCAATTACCGGGCCATGGTTCGCCAACAGGCGCCCGGCGACGAAGTGACCTATTGGATCGTCAGCCGCAATACCGTGGATGGACCGTACACCTACCAGGTGGAGACGCCCGACGGGGAGAATTTTGGGAATCCCATCCTGATCCTCTCTGCAGAGGATTACAGTGGAGACTACCCCACCTACGAAAATGCCGGCGGGCCCAACTATCTGCACTACTACCAAACGGCATTGGCCGATGGGAACCTTGCCTACGATGTCTGGGACGTCAGTCAAATGGGCGTCCCCCCGGCGGCCGAACTCCTCTCCCACTACGATGTGGTGATCTGGTACACGGGCGATGACAGGGCCCCGACCGTGCCCAGTCTGGATGCCTACGGCGAGACCACCATCGCCATCCGCGACTTCATGAACTACTATGCGGGCCGTCTCTTTGCCACCGGTCAAGACCTGGCCAAACCGGCGTTTACCTTCGGCCTGACCCCCGATGATTTCCTCCAGTATCAGCTGGGGGCCTTCGTCGCCGTGGACGGTGGCGGCATGAACGCCGCTACGGAGACACCTTTCGACATCCGGGGCGAAGCGAGAGACCCCATCTTCGGCGGCCTGGCCTTCTCATTGACCAATACGGCCGCTGGCGCCGATGGCGCAGACAACCAATTCTCGGCCGACACCTTCCTCGCCACTAGCGGTTTTCTACCCAAGTACCGCAGCCAGGTGGCCGCCCGCTACGACATGGCGGTGGGCCCCTTTGAGCCCCACGGGGGCGATCGCTACGTCTACAGCCAGATGGCGGATCAGACCTACAAACGGCTCGGCGGCACCTTTACGGTACCGGTCGACGACCCCAGTCTCAGCTTCTGGACCTCCTATGACATTGAGCCGGATTGGGACTATCTGTTCGTGGAGATCAGCGTGGCGGACAGCGGCGAGTGGACCACGCTGCCGGCCGGCGACCTGACCACCCAGGAAACTGGCGACAGTTGCGCCAGCGGCTGGGTCGATCAGATTCATCCCCACCTGGCGAACTATATGGATGCCGCCTGCAATCCCGAAGGCATCACGGGCGAATGGCACGCCTTCACCGGCAACAGCAACGGCTGGCAGGCGGTGGAGATGGACCTGAGCGCTTACGCCGGCCAGACCGTGGAGCTGTATATCACCTACGCCTCCGACTGGGGCACTCAGGGGCTGGGCGTCTTTGTGGACGATATCCGCATGGGGGGAGCGGCCCAGGGCTTTGAGGTCGATGGCGACCTGGGCGGGTGGGAACCCACTACCATCGGCAGCGAGCCGCCCTACAACAATTGGACGCAGATGACGGGCGCCGGATTCACCGAAGGCCCCGTCATCCGAACGAAAACCAGTGTCCTCATGGGGTTTGGCTTCGAGGCCATCGATACGGCCCGCCATCGCCAGCAGGTGATGCAGCGGGTGATCCGCTATCTAAGCCCGTAATGGGGGTATCCTCTGCCCTTCGCGGGCTGCCCACAGCCTGGACGGTGGTTCCCAAGAAGAAGACCCGTTGACCGAGGCGGTCGGGCGCGTTGCAGCCCCGGCCGCCGTTTTCGTGTGGACAACCAATTTGACCAATGGGCAGACGCGCACTATGATGCGGCTATGCCGAACCTCGAATATACCTGCCCTCGCTGCGGCCACCGCTTCCGGCGGATAATCATGCGCGGCGACCCGCCCGCGGCCGCCGCCTGCCCGGCGTGCCGATTGGCGGCGGTACCGCCGGCCCAGGGACCTCAACCACTCTTTGAAGGGATCGCCGGCTTCAGTGATCTGGCCGGCGATACCAATTGAACCCGTTGAGGCGGTAAGGATTACCGCAAAGCCGGCCTTCAGGCCACGGGAATCGCCACCCATGCGGGCGCCCCACGGTTCGCCGAAGCGGCGGTCTCCCTTGCCCTCTATCCATATTGACATAACATTTAGGCCATAGTAAGCGTGCCTGCGTTTCACCGCTGCCAGACGTACCATCGCCGCGCCAAACAGACCCATCGCAGGCCTCTGCGACAACCCGCAACCCAATAACGCTAAAGGAGGGTGGCCCATGTCCAATGCCATTTTCAAGCTCGATCCCCCCGTTAACGAGCCGATCCTCTCATACGCTCCGGGCACTTCCGAACGGGCGGCGATCACAAAGCGCCTCGGGGAACTGCGCTCGGAGGCCATCGAGATCCCGCTGATCATCGGGGGCGAGGAGGTCCGCACGGGCCAGTTCGCCGAATGTCGGGTGCCCCATGATCACGGTCATGTGCTGGCCAAATACCACCTGGCCGGCGAGAAGGAGATCGCCCAGGCCGTCACCGCCGCCGAGAAAGCGGCCGATGGGTGGGCGCGGATGGATTGGTCCGACCGCCTGGCCATTTTCAACCGTGCCGCCGCCATTATGGCCGGTCCCCACCGCGCCACCCTCAACGCAGCGACTATTTTGGGCCAGAGCAAAAACCTCTTCCAGGCCGAGATCGACGCCGCCTGCGAAATCATCGACTTCCTGCGCTTCAACAGCTACTTCGCCACCCAGATTTACCAGCAGCAACCCATCTCGGAGACCGGTGTCTGGAATCAGCTGGAATATCGCCCGCTGGAGGGCTTCGTCTTCGCCGTATCGCCGTTCAACTTCACCGCCATCGCCGGCAACCTGACCTCCGCACCGGCCATGCTCGGCAACACGGTGATCTGGAAACCCGCTTCCACGGCCGTCTTCTCCAATTACTATCTGATGCGCGTGTTCGAAGCGGCCGGTCTGCCGCCGGGTGTCATCAACTTCCTGCCGGGGCCGGGCAGCCAGGTGGGCCCCCGCCTCCTCCGCGACCCGGGCCTGGCCGGAGTGCACTTCACCGGCTCCACGGGCGTCTTTCAATCCATCTGGCAGACAGTGGGCAACAACATCGCCACTTACCGCGGCTACCCGCGACTGGTGGGAGAGACCGGGGGCAAGGATTTTATATTTGTGCACCCATCCGCCGACACGGCCGCCACCCGTACCGCCCTGATACGCGGCGCCTTCGAATATCAGGGGCAGAAATGCTCCGCCGCCTCGCGCGCCTACCTGCCCGAATCGATGTGGGCGGCCCTCAAATCGGACCTGATCGCGTCTGTCTCCGAGTTGCCCATGGGCTCTCCCGAGGTGTTCTCCAATTTCGTCAACGCCGTCATCGACCGGGCCGCGTTCGACAGCATCACCACCCACATCGATGTGGCACGCAACCACCCCGACTGCGAGATTCTCGTCGGCGGCGGCAGCGATGCCAGCGAGGGCTACTATATCGAACCGACGGTGATCCTGGCCAAGAAGCCCGATGTGCCCGCCATGACGGAAGAGATCTTCGGACCGGTGCTGACCCTCTACGTCTATCCGGATAGCGACTATGAAGCGACGCTGCGTCTGTGCGACCAGACCTCGCCCTATGCCCTCACCGGTGCCATCTTCGCCCGTGATCGAGCAGCAATCGCCACCGCCAAAGCGATCCTGGTCAACGCCGCAGGCAATTTTTACATCAACGACAAGCCCACCGGGGCCGTTGTGGGACAACAACCCTTTGGGGGCGCGCGCGCTTCGGGCACCAACGACAAGGCCGGCAGCCATCTCAATCTTATGCGGTGGCTCAGCCCGCGCACCATCAAGGAAACCTTCGTACCGCCCCAGGACTACCGCTATCCCTTCATGGGGTGAGCCGCTTGGTACAAGGAGGCCGACATGCAGATGGTGTTGCAACCCCTGGGTATTCGTCCCGTCAACAGCGGCGCTGGTTGCGGCCCCACAGATGGCTGGCTGACGGGTTCCGGTCCCGAACGGGTCAGCTTCTCGCCCATCGACGGCCAACCCATCGCCGCCGTGCGCCAGGCAGATGGCGACGATTACGAGGCCGTCATGGCCAGGGCCCGGGAAGCGTTTCACCGCTGGCGACGGGTGCCCGCCCCCCGGCGGGGCCAAATCGTCCGTGCGATGGGCGACGCCCTGCGGTCCCACAAAGCCGAACTGGGCGCCCTGGTGACCCTGGAAGCGGGCAAGATCGTCGCTGAAGGGGAGGGTGAAGTCCAGGAGATGATCGACATGGCCGACTTTGCCGTGGGCCTCTCCCGTCAACTCTACGGCAAGACCATGCAGAGCGAGCGCCCCGATCACCGCATGTACGAGCAGTGGCACCCCCTGGGGGCGGTGGGCGTGGTGACGGCCTTCAATTTTCCCGTGGCGGTCTGGGCTTGGAACGCCTTCCTGGCAGCGGTCTGCGGCGATGTAGTGGTTTGGAAGCCCAGCTCCAAAACCCCGCTGACGGCCATTGCGGTCCACCATCTCATCGCCCCCATTCTGGAGCGCCACGACCTCGCCGGCGTCTTCAATTTGGTGATCGGCCAGGGGTCTGCGGTGGGCGAAAGGATGATCAGCGATCCCCGCCTGCCCCTCATCAGCGCCACGGGGAGTTGCCGCATGGGCCGCCAGGTGGGCATGGCGGTGGCCAAGCGCTACGGCCGGAGCATCCTCGAACTGGGGGGCAACAACGCCGTTATCGTCTGCGCGGACGCCAATCAGGATCTGGCCCTGCGGGCCACCCTCTTCGGGGCTGTGGGGACTGCCGGCCAGCGCTGCACGTCCACGCGGCGGCTCTTCGTGCAGCGCTCTATCCATGACGCCTTCGTGGCGAAACTGGTCAAGGCCTATGACCAGGTCACCATCGGTGATCCGCGCGCAGCCGCCACCCTCATGGGGCCCCTCATCGACGGCAACGCGGTGGACGAGATGCAATCCGCATTGGCGGCCGCCCGCAGCCAGGGCGGCGAGGTGATTTACGGCGGCAACCGGGTTGACGGCGTGCCCGGCGGGTTCTACGTCCAGCCGACCCTGGTGGCGGCGGCCAACGACCTGCCCATTGTCCAGGCCGAGACCTTCGCCCCCATTCTCTACCTCATCCCCTTTGACGATCTGGAAGAGGCCATCGCCCAGCACAACGACGTTCCCCAGGGGCTCAGTTCGGCGATCTTCACCGAGTCCCTGGCCAATGCGGAACGCTTTCTCTCCTCGGCCGGATCCGATTGCGGCATCGCCAACGTCAACATCGGCACGTCGGGGGCGGAGATCGGCGGGGCGTTCGGAGGGGAGAAGGAGACCGGCGGCGGTCGCGAGGCGGGGTCGGATGCCTGGAAGGCCTATATGCGCCGCCAGACCAACACCATCAATTACGGGCGCTCGCTACCCCTGGCACAGGGGATCCACTTCGATATCTGAGGGAGAAAGCCCCGGAGACCACTTGTAACGCATCCGCTTAGATCTTCGGGAGAAGAATACCGACCAGATCTTAACGGCGATCCTATCTCCCCCCGACGGCACGGCGCAATGGCCCAGATGGCGGCCGACCTTGGGTCCAGGTCGATGGCGAGCCAATCGGGAACGGATCCACTATGCCGTCTACGGCATGGTTTCTGCGCCCACCTTATCGTCGCTCAAACAAGACCTCTTTCCTCAAGGTACCCCATCAGCCGAGTCGCCTGCCCTGCCGCCATGGTACCGCCGAGACTGGCCGCCACGCCGATACATTCCAGCATCTCCTCTCGGGTGGCACCGAGCGAGAGGGCTTGGTCGGCCTGGTAGAGGATACAGGCCCGGCAACCGTGGATGGTGGCGGCCGTCATGGCCATGAGGCGTTTCAACTTGCCGCTGATAGCGCCATCGCTGTAAACTTGATTGGGCAGTTCTTCGTAAGCAGCTGCAATGTGGGGCATGAGGGCTTTGTAACGCGTCCATTGCCCATGGATCTCTTCCTGCAATTCCACCTGTTTTTCCAACATGGCGACCTCCCTTTGATGGTTGTTCCCCCTTCATGAAGCGCAGACACACATTTGACAATGGAATACTTTTGATGTTAGCCATCAAGAAATCTTATGGATAGACAGATACAACTCTCTCCCGACATCTTGCGCACCTTCGTGGCTGCGGCCCGGACCTCGAATTTCACCCACGCCGCCCATCAGCTCCATCGAACGCAATCAGCCGTGAGTATGCAGATAAACCGCCTGGAGGGGGATCTGGGCAAGGTGTTGTTCCGACGAATCACCCGCGGGGTTGAGCTGACCGCCGACGGCGAGGCGCTGTTGAAATATGCGCGTAGGTTGTTGCGCCTTCACGACGAAGCCCTGGCTTCGCTGACCCAGCCGGATGTTGCGGGACGGATCCGCCTGGGGGCAGCCGAAGATTACGCTTCCCAGCATCTAACGGACATATTGCGACGTTTTGGAAGACGGTATCCGCTGGTACGGGTGGACCTCTACTGCGACCACTCCAAAAACCTTCTACGATTGCTGCAGAGGGGGGAGATCGACATCTGCCTGTGCAATAGTGAACACGGTGAAACCGGCGGGCGTTTCTTGCGATATGAGCCAGTGGTCTGGGTGGCCCCGGTGGGCGTAGTGGTAGAAAAAGAGCGCCCCCTGCCGCTGGCGGTGTTCCATCACGGCTGCATATATCGCAAATGGGCCTTGCAGGCCCTCACCGAACAAGAAATCACCTATCGGATCGCCTATTCGAGCCCCAGCACGGCAGGGGTCCTCGCGGCCGTGAAAGCGGGCTTGGCCGTCGCGCCGGTGGGCGCCAGCATTCCGAGATCGGGCCTGCGCCTTCTCGGGGAGGGTATGTTGAACAAGCTTCCCTCTGCGGTGGTGAGCCTTCATCAGGCCGATAAGCCGGCCAGTCAGGCCCAAGCCCTTCTGGCCGAGTACATCTCAGACGCCTTCCGCAACATGCCGATGGAGAGGGTATGGACACAGCGGCAGACGACATCAGCCTGAGTTATCGGAGGACATGAGCGGCGCTTCCATCAGCTCAGCGAAGACGTCGTCGCTCTCCGACGCCACCAACATGTGTAGCCGGCGGAACTGTTTCATCAGCAGATGGGCGTGGGGCGTGAGGCGGGAGCCCTTGCCCGCTCGGACCACAAGGGATCGACCGATGCGCGCCTCTGTGGCCTTGATGCGCCCCCAGGCGGCGCGGTAGCTCATCTTGAGCTCCTTGGCGGCGGCATTGAGGGAGCCGCAGCGCTCGACGGCGGAGAGGATCCGGTAGCGGCCCAGACCGAACACCACCTCGCCGTCGGCGTCCTCGATCCAGATCTTGGAGCGCACCACGAAGGGGGCTTTCACCGCTTTCGGCTTTGCTGCTGCAGCCATATGAACGCCTCGTCGGCTGAAGTTCGTTTGCAAGCGCCATGCACCGCCGGCGAAGGGAAGTTCTGCGCCGGCGGTGTGGT
>JASJCL010000031.1 GCA_030066015.1 Desulfosarcinaceae bacterium
GCCGGCCGTATGCCCTGGCCAGATCGCGATACATGCCGACGGTAAAGGCGTTGCGCTTGGCGGGCCGGTTGATGCCGATCTGCAGCACATGTCCCTTCTCCTCGGTGGTGATGGCGGCGGTGGTCATTCGAATCTCCTTGGGGCTACGGGGTCTGTCGGCCAGGGTGCCGAAGGGCACACACCGTCCGGCGCTTAACAGCCGCTCTGGGCGATGTAGGCCAAGAGCATGGCTTCCACGCGACCGGCGATGCGCTTCATATGGGCGATGCGTTCCGCCTCGCTGCGACCAGGGTATTTGCGGAAGCTGATCAGGATGCCGCTCAGCGCCGCGAACAGGGTGTGCGCCAGCAGACGCTTATCCTCACGACAGCCCACTCTGCGCAGGACGGTCTCCAGCAGATCCATGATCTGGATCGACAGGCGGTTGAGTTTAGCGCCCGAAGCGGGGCTGATATTGCCGTGGAGGGCGAAGTGGGTGATCATGCGCCAATGGGCATCATGGGCGATGCTGTAGTCGAGGAAGCCGTCGATGAGGGCTTTGACCGGGGTTGCCGACGCCCCCTCGACAAGCTGCTTGAGAGAGGCGACGAAGGCCTGGGTGTCGCGGTAGGCGGTTTCCACGAACAAGGCCTCCTGATTGGGAAAATAGGTGTAGATGGAGGACTTGGCGATGCCGGCCGCCTTGGCGATCTCGTTCATGCTGACCTGGTCGTAGGTCTTGGCGCCGAAGACGGTTCTGGCGGCCTCGATGATCAGGTCTTCCCGCAGCTGGCGCTCCTGCTGCTTTAGTCGGCTGAGGGTGTCGCGTTTGGTCATGGTGGCTCCTCCTTAGCACCCTCGCTTCAGCTTTGCAACGGACGGTTGACATGCCGACCGGCGTTCGATATCTAGAACATCAAACTTTTACTCGACCACAATCCAGAACCTACCCAATCAAGCGCAGATGCCCGCAGAATGGACCGCTCTATCCTCGGCGGGGCCCGACGTCACAGGAGGTTTCTGAATGGCAGCGGACAAGCCCTGGTTGCGCTACTACGGCGACGTTCCCACCACCATCGACTACCCACGGGTCACCATGTATGCGGCCCTCCGGCAGACGGCTGCGCGCTCGCCCGGGGCTGTGGCCTACGATTTTTTTGGTAAACAGGCCGCTTATGCGCAATTTCTGGCGGAGATCGACCGATGCGCGACTGCCCTTGCCGCCATGGAGGTGCGGCCGGGCGACCGCGTGACCATCGCCATGCCCACCTGTCCCCAGGCCATCATCTGTTTTTACGCCCTGAACAAACTGGGTGCCGTCGCCAGCATGATCCACCCCCTCTCCACGAGGACCGAAATCGAATTCTACCTCAACCTCAGCCGTAGCCGCTTCGCCCTAACCCTTGACGCCTTTTACGCCAAGTTCCAGGCGGTTCGGCCCAATACCGGGTTGGAGACGCTGATTCTCGCCCGCATCCCCGACTATCTGCCCCCCATCAAGCGCTGGGGCTTCAACCTCACCAAGGGCCGCAAAATCGCCAAAGTTCCGCCAGATGCGGACGTGATCTGGTGGCGGACCATGATGGCCGGTTGCCCGGCTCGGGAGGCCGGTTGCCCGGCTCAGGAGGCCGGTTGCCCGGATCGGGAGGATGGTGGCCCGACGGGGAAGGGCGACGGGGACCGGGCGAATGCGGCCGATCCTTCGCCGGCGGCGGACCAGCCGCCCAAGGGAGGGCGCGATGACGGTTTCGAGGCGCTCGCCGTGATCCTCTATAGCGGCGGCACCACCGGCCGGCCCAAGGGCATCATGCTCTCCAACCGCAACTTCATCTGTGAGGGGATGCAGGTCTCCGCCTGGGGCGGCCTCAGCGAAGGCGATGCCATCCTCGCCATCTTACCGGTCTTTCATGGGTTTGGTCTGGGGGTGTGCGTCAATGCCGCTTTCATGGGCGGTGCCAAAAGCATCCTGGTGCCCCAGTTCACGCCAAAGACGGTGGCCAAGCTGATCCGGGCCAAGCGCCCCAATTTTATCGTCGGTGTGCCCACCCTTTACGAAGCACTGAACCGAGACCCCCTTTTCGGCGACACCGACCTGAGCTGTCTCAAAGCCGCCTTCTGCGGCGCCGACACCTTGCCGCGCTGCGTCAAGGAGCGCTTTGAGGAGATCGTCCGCCGGCAGGGGGGGGACACCCAGTTGCGCGAAGGGTTCGGATTGACCGAAGCGGTGACGGCCATCATGGCCATGCCGATGACCGAGTATCGCGAGAACAGCATCGGCATCCCCTTTCCCGACATGGCGGCCAAGATCGTCGCCGTGGGCACCACCGACGAACTGCCGGCCGGAGAGGAGGGCGAGATCTGCATCAACGGTCCGGCAGTGATGATGGGCTACCTCGATCAACCCGATGAGACCGCCGGTGCCCTCCAGACCCATCCGGACGGCAGGGTATGGCTGCACACCGGCGATATCGGCCGCATGGACGAGGACGGATTCTTCTACTATCATCTGCGGCACAAGCGCCTGATCAAGTCGTCGGGAATGAATGTCTACCCGACCCAGGTGGAGGCGCAGCTCTACAAACATCCCGAGGTGCGCGAGGCCTGTGTCATTGGGGTGCCCGACGCCAAGCAGATTGAGCGCGTCAAGGCGTTTGTCGTCCTCAAGGATCCCGCCCAGGCCGGCCCCGAGATGGCGGAAATCCTCATCGACTTCTGCCGCCAGGACCTCATCATCTGGAGCTGTCCCCGGGAGGTGACCTTCCGAGAAAGCCTGCCCCGCACCTTGGTGGGCAAGGTCGCCTATGCCGAGCTGCTGGCCGAGGAGCTGGCCAAGCTGGTCGACGGCGCCGACCTCTGCCGGGCGTAGGGAAGCGGAATTGCACACCTTTCAAGGGAGATCCACATGGATGCCATCGAGCGATTTCGACAGGTTGTCGCCGATCCGAAAGCCTATGCACGTCGCTGGAAGGAGCGGAGCGGTGGGCCCATCATCGGCACGCTGTGCACCTACGCCCCCGAGGAGCTGATCCTAGCCGGCGGTGCATTGGCCTACCGCATCGTGGGCGGCAGTGGACGCACCGACCGGTCGGATGCCCACCTGCAGTCCTACTGCTGCAGTCTGGTCCGGGGCGCATTGGACGATGCCCTGGCCAGCGAACTCGACTTTCTCGATGGTGTCATTTTCCCCCACACCTGCGACTCCATCCAGCGCCTCTCCGACATCTGGCGCCTCAATGCCGAGACGGGCTTCCACCTCGATGTGGTCCTCCCGGTCAAGCTCACCACAAAGAGCGCCCGTGTTTACATGGCCGCGGTGCTGGCCGAGGCCAAAATACGGCTGGCAACCCTGCTGGACCGACCCATCACGAACGCCGATCTGGAGCGGGCCATCGACACCTACAACGCCATCCGCACCACCATGGCGCGTCTCTACGCCTTGCGCCGAAAAGGGCCGGGCATCCTCTCTGGCAGCGACATGCACACCATCGTGCGGGCCTCGATGACCATGGATCGGAGCGAATTCCTCGAAGACTTGCGCCCCCTCGTGGACTCGCTTGAAGGGCAAACCGGGGCAAAAAACCGTTCCGGTAAACGGATTTTTCTCTCCGGCGGGGTCTGCAACCTACCCGATCTCTTCGGCGTCATCGAGGCGGCCGGCGGTCGGGTGGTGGGCGACGACCTGTGCACCGGCTCCCGGGGGCTGACGGGACAGATCGATACCTCGGAGGATCCGCTCACCGCCATCACCGACCGCTATATGCGGCGGGCCATCTGCCCGGCCAAGCACGCCGGCATCACCCGGCGGGGCGACGAACTGGTCCATCAGGCCAAGGCCTGCGGTGCCCAAGGCGTGATCTATCTCTTCTTGAAGTTCTGCGACCCGCATGCCTTTGACCTCCCCTATCTCAAGTCCATGCTGGACGCAGCGGGGCTGCCCAGCCTGTTAATCGAACTCGAGGAGCAAACCGAAGGCCGGGGGCAGCTGCAGACGCGCTGTGAAGCCTTTATCGAAATGCTGTAGGCCGATCTATTGTTCGCAATCGCCACGGCCATAGGAGACCGGTATGCCATCAGACCTCAAGCCCGTCGACGCCGCTAAGGATCGACGCAAGATCAAGTCGGTCAGGCGGATGAAGGAGATCATGACCGCCTACTACATCGACGCCAAGACGGCGTCCGACACCGGTAAAAAGGTGGCCTGGATCACCAGCGGCGGTCCGGTGGAGCCCCTCATCGCCATGGACGTGATCCCCGTCTACCCCGAAAACCACGGTGCCATGATCGGCGCCGCCAAAATGGGGGTGGACCTGTGCGAGAAGGCCGAGGCGATGGGCTACGCCAGCGACCTGTGCGCCTACGCGCGTGCCGACATCGCCTGCGCCACGGAGGACGGGGGGCCCATCGGGGGACTGCCCCGGCCCGACATGCTGATCTGCTGCAACAACATCTGCGGGACGGTGCTGAAATGGTACGAGGTCCAGGCCCGCTACTTCGGTGTGCCCCTCTTTATTCTGGACACACCGTTCACCCACACCGAGTACAGCCCTGCCGCCAACCAATATGTGCGCGCCCAGCTGGTGGAGTACTTGTCCTTTCTTGAAACCCATTGCGGCAAAGCCTTCGACCGCGACCGGCTGACCGAAGTGGGGCGTCTCTCCGTCGCTGGGCAGAAACTCTGGCAGGCGGTCCTCCACACGACCACCCATCGCCCAGCCCCCATGAGTGCCTTCGACGCTTTCTTCCACCTGGCCCTCATTGTCACCCTGCGGGGTACCCAGACGGTGGTCGACTACTACACCGAGCTACTGGCCGAGATGGAGACCCGGGTGGCGGAGGGGATATCGGCCGTGCCCGAAGAGCGCTTCCGCCTCCTTTGGGACAATCTGCCGGTGTGGTACCGCACCCGCTGGCTGGCGGAGAAGTTCGCCGGCCACGGCGCCTGCCTGGTGGCCGATACCTACACCTCCTCCTGGTGTGGCGCCATGCCCTATCTGGACGAGTCAGATTTTCTGGGCTCCATGGCCGAAGCGTATTCCCGCATCTACATCAATCTCGGCACCGATCTCATGGCCGACATGGTCGTTGAGATGGTGTCGACGTACCGTGCCGACGGTCTGGTGATCCACTCCAACCGGAGCTGCAAACCCTATAGTCTGGGGCAGTATGATATCCAGCGCATCGTCCAGGAGCGCTGCGGGATCCCCTCCCTGATGATAGAGGCGGACATGACCGACGCGCGCAACTTCTCGGAAAGTCAGATCGAGACCCGGATCGATGCCTTCATGGAAATGTTGGCGACCGGATGCTCGCCTCGGTCTAGACCATTCCCGTAAACATCCTCGCCAGGAGAGCAAGCGCATGATTAGCGTGGGCATCGATGTGGGGTCCATCAGCGCCAAGGCCGCCGCCATGGAGGACGGTCGCCTCCTGGGCAGCCGCGTCCTCCTCACCGGCTACAACGCCGGCAAGGCGGGAAGGGCGGTGTTCGAAGCGCTGCTGGCGGCGGTGGGCATAGCGGCCGATCGGGTCGGCCCCATCGTGGCCACGGGATACGGCCGCAACAGCGTCGATGTCGCCCACAAGGCCGTTACCGAGATCACCTGCCACGCGGCCGGCGCCCAATTTCAGAATCCCGCGGTGCGGTGCGTGATCGACATCGGCGGCCAGGATAGCAAAGCGATCGCCTTGGACGGCGGCGGCCGCATCAAAGACTTTGCCATGAACGACAAATGTGCCGCCGGCACGGGCCGCTTTCTGGAGGTGATGGCCCGTGCACTGGAGGTGGACCTGGACGCTTTCGGCGACCTCTCCCTGGCGGCGGACCAGCCGGCGGCCATCAGCAGCCTGTGCACCGTCTTCGCCGAGTCGGAGGTGATCTCCCTCATCGCCAAGGGGGAGCGCCGCGAAAACATCATCGCCGGTATTCACCGCTCCATCGGTGCACGGGTGGTCGCCATGGCCAAGCGGGTCGGCCTCGCCGACCCGCTCATGATGACCGGCGGCGTGGCCATGAACATCGGTGTGGTCAAGGCCCTGGAAGAGAAAGCGGGATTGCCGGTTCAGGTGTCGCCATATGCCCAAGTCAACGGGGCGATCGGGGCGGCGTTGATTGGCGCCGGGATGGGATGAGGGTCGATCCGCGCGTCATTGCGTCATTTCAGGTTGCGGGGAGGGGCGTCCCAAAAATCAGTTGACTTTCATCTGCGCTTACGCCAAAAGAGGAACACTAAATACGATTCAGCGTCAAAAGGTAACCATGTCTCGACTTCAGACCCCAGCAGCAATGCACATTCACACCGGCCGTTTCTGGTGGTGGCAGGCCAATCTGTAAAGGTATGCCTGCTGGTCTTGAGTTGACATAAACGACATCGAAGGATCCGGGCACACCGACAAGGCCCCGCGATCCTTTTTCATTTTCCGGAGCACCAAACACGGGTCGCGGCAGCCGCCGCGGCCTTTTTTTATGCCGGGGCGAATCGTCAGCGGCCCGAGAGCGACCAAAGATGGGGGCCAAGATGCATTTACGAGAATTTCCCGAACGCGAGCGCTTCATCCAGATGGCGGCGGATTACACCGTGATCCCGGTGGTCAGCGAACTCCTGGCCGATACGGAGACACCGGTCTCCCTGCTGCACAAGGCCCAGACAGCGGGCAAGCAGCCCCTTTTCCTGCTGGAGAGCGTGGAGGGGGGCGAGAAGTGGGGACGCTACAGCTTCATGGGGATCAGTGCCCAATGCCACCTGCGGATCTTCGCCGAGGAGGTGGTGATCACCCGCAACGGCGACGAAAACCGCCTGGCCCACAACGGTGACCCCTTGGCGATTCTAAAATCGGTGGCCGCCGAATATCGCGTGCCCGAAGTGCCCGGCCTGCCACGTTTTTGGGGTGGCCTGGTGGGGCGCTTCAATTATGAGATGGTCAGCTTTTTCGAACGGATCCCCCATCAGTGGCCGGCGGACCAGCCCCTGGGGCACTTCATCATTCCCGATGAGATCCTGATTTTCGACAACATCCGGAACACTCTCCTCTGCCTGGCCCTGGCCTTCACCGACGGCAAGACCGCGGCCGCGGCGCTTTACGATGCTACCCGTCGCCGCCTGGAGGGGCTCCTGGAACTCCTGGCGGCCCCCATGCGACGGACCTCAACCGAGATGGGCGCCGTGCCGGAGCTGGCCACTCCTGTCGCGGACGCGGACTTCCGCGCCCAGGTGGCCACGGTCAAGGCCCACATTCTGGCCGGAGACGTGATCCAGACAGTGATCGCCCAGCCCTTCATCTGCGAGACCCCCCCGGACAGCCTGAGCCTTTACCGGGCCCAGCGCTACATCAACCCATCGCCCTACCTCTTTTATCTCGACCTGGGGGACGGCGTACTGGTGGGGTCCTCCCCCGAGACCATGGTGCGGCTGGAGAGCGGGGTGGCCACCCTGCGGCCCATCGCCGGTACCCGCCCGCGAGGGGCCACCGAACAGGAGGACCGCGCCCTGGCCAACGAACTGCTGGCCGATGAGAAGGAGCGCGCCGAGCATCTCATGCTGGTGGACCTGGGACGCAACGATCTGGGCCGGGTGGCCACCATCGGCACCGTCCAGGTCACCGACCTCATGGTGGTGGAGCGATACAGTCACGTGATGCACCTGGTCTCCAACATCATCTGTGACCTCAAGCCCGAAGTGGACGCCTGGGATCTGATCCGGGCCACCTTTCCGGCGGGCACCCTCAGCGGCGCCCCCAAAGTGAGGGCCATGGAGATAATTGCCGATTTGGAGGCGACCCCTCGCGGTCCTTACGGCGGCGCGGTGGGCTACATCGCCTTCAACGGCAACATGGACCTGGCCATCACCATCCGCACCGCCGAACTCAAGGCGGGCCGCCTCACCGTGCGGGCCGGGGCCGGCATCGTTGCGGACAGCGACCCGGAACGCGAGCGCATGGAAACTGTCAACAAGTCCCGTGCCGTGGGCAAGGCCCTGGAACTGGCCTGTGCCGACAGGAACAAGCGGGAGGAGGATTCCAGATGATCCTGATGATCGACAACTACGACAGCTTCACCTACAACCTGGTCCAGTATCTGGGACAGATCGGCGCCGAGGTGGTGGTTCACCGCAACGACGCCATCGATCTGGCCCAAGTGGACACCCTGAAGCCCGATGGCATCGTCATCTCACCAGGCCCCGGCCGCCCCGAATCGGCCGGCATCTCCATCGATCTGATTCGCGCCTACTCCGGCAAGAGACCCCTTCTGGGGGTCTGCCTGGGCCACCAGAGCATCGCTGCCGCTTTCGGCGGAGAGGTGGTGGCCGCCCAAAAGCTCATGCACGGCAAGACATCCACCGTGACCGCCGACGGCCAGCACCTATTCAAAGGGATCAACAAACCCTTCCAGGCCATGCGCTACCACAGCCTGGCGGTGCGCCGGGAGAGCCTGCCCGAATGCCTATCCATCAATGCCGAGGCCGAGGACGGGGAGGTGATGGGCATCCACCACCGGGAGCACCCCACCTGGGGGATCCAGTTCCACCCCGAGTCGATCATGACGCCGGTGGGGAAGCGGTTGCTGCGCAATTTTGTAAATTGCACCGCAGCTTAGGGATCAGTGAGTGTCAGGGAGATCGCTGGCGCTCGCACCCTGACCTACGGTCTTTACCCAAACCCAGTGAATCTAATCCGCGAACGAAAATGACTGTCTACGACACCGTCTATCAATGATTGAAGATTGCGACAGAGGAGACGACGATGTTTAAAAACCACCTGCAGTCCATCATCAACGGGGAGAATCTTACCGAGGCCCAGAGCGCCGAGGTGATTGGCACCGTGCTGGCCGGGGAGGCCACCGACGCCCAGATCGGCGCCCTGATGGGCGCTCTGGCCACCAAGGGGGAGACCTTCGAGGAGGTGGCCGGCGCCGCCCGCGCCATGCGCAAGGCCGCCCTCCGGATCCAGACCACCGGCAGCCCGGTGGTGGACACCTGCGGCACCGGCGGCGACGGGGCCCACACTTTCAACATCTCCACCACCACCGCCTTCGTGGTGGCCGGCTGCGGGGTGACCGTGGCCAAGCACGGCAATCGCTCCGTCTCCAGCAAGAGCGGCTCGGCCGACGTCCTCGAGGCCCTGGGCATCAACCTCACCACCCCTCCCGAGGTGGTGGAGGAGGCCATCGCCGAGATCGGCATCGGCTTTCTCTTCGCCCCCCTCTACCACGGGGCGATGAAACACGCCGGCCGGGCGCGCCAGGAGATTGGCCTGCGCAGCATCTTCAATATGCTCGGCCCCCTCACCAACCCAGCGGCGGCCAACTGCCAGCTCATTGGGGTTTTCGCCCCCGAACTGACCGAGATGTTCGCCCAGGCCCTTCAATTATTGGGCGCCACCAGTGCCCTGGTGGTCCACGGTCACGACGGCCTGGACGAAATCACCGTCTGTGGCCAGACCCGGGTCTCCCAGCTCAGGGACGGTCTTGTCCGTACCTTCGACCTGGACCCGGAACCCCTCTTGGGCACCATCTACGGCCCCGAGGAACTGGCCGGCGGTGATCCTGCGGAGAACGCGGCCATCACCCGCGCCATCCTCCAAGGCGAAACCGGCGGTCGCCGCGACATCGTCTGCCTCAATGCCGCCGCCGCCCTGGTGGCCGCCGAGCAGGCCGCCGATTTCAGGGAGGGGCTCGGGAAAGCCGCCGCCGCCATCGATGGCGGTGCGGCGCTTGATAAACTCGATGCCCTGATCCGTTATACCCAAGAGAATGGGTAGGCGCCCATGAGCCGTGATTTCCTGAAAAAGATAGCGGTATACAAAACCGAAGAGGTGGAACGGGCCAAAAGGGCCGTTCCCCAGGCGGAGCTGGCCGCCCGACTGAGGGAAGCGCCGCCGGTGCGAAGTCTTGCCGACGCTTTGGCCGAGCCCGGGCCGCGGGGGGCCAATATCATCGCCGAGATCAAGCGCGCTTCGCCCTCCAAGGGCGTGTTCAGGGCCGATCTGAACGCCGCCGCCCAAGCCGAGGCCTATGCAGAGGGGGGCGCTCGGGCCATCTCGGTGCTCACCGACGAAACGTTTTTCCGAGGTACGCTGGCCGACCTCATCGCCGTGCGATCGGTCAGCCCCATCCCCGTCCTGCGCAAGGAGTTCATCCTCGACCCCTACCAGCTCTTCGAAGCGCGGGCGGCCGGGGCCGACGCCATCCTGCTCATCGTGCGGTTGCTGACCCCGGAATCCCTCGGCGACCTGCTGAGCGTCTGCCGCCAGCTCGGTATGGAGGCCCTGGTGGAGATTCACGGCGAGGCCGAGCTGACCGTCGCCACCCGTTGCGGTGCGCGGCTGATCGGGATCAACAACCGCGACCTCGCCAGCTTCGCCACCGATCTCGACATCGCCCCGCGCCTGGGCCGACGGCTGCCGGCGGACCGCATCCCCGTGGCGGCCAGTGGTATCCGCGACCGGGCCGACATCGTGTACAATCTCGATCAGGGGCTCTTCAATTTCCTCGTCGGCGAGAGCCTGGTGAAGAGCGAGAATCCCCGGTTGCATCTGGACCATCTGCTGGGCGGGGAGGGGACCCGATGAGGCGCCAGCGTCCCCAGGTGAAGATCTGCGGCCTGACCCGCGTGGAGGAGGCGCTGGCCTGCGCGCGGGCCGGGGCCGACGCCATCGGCTTGGTCTTCTATCCCCCCAGCCCCCGTCACGTGAGCGTCACCGCGGCTGCCGCCATCGCCACCGCCCTCCCGGCAGATGTGGCCAAGGTGGGGGTCTTTGTAAATGAAAGCGTGGCGACCGTGCTGGAGACGGCCCGCAAGGTCGGCCTCAGCGCCGTCCAACTGCACGGACAGGAAACCCCGGAGATGGTTCTTGCCCTGAAGAGCGCCGGCATAACCGTGATCAAAGCCCTCTTCGCCACGCGGACGCCGGGCCTGGATCTGGCCGCCAGCTTCGCCGCCGACGCCGTCCTCTTCGAGCAGGGGGCCGGCCCGCTGCCCGGCGGCAATGCCGAGACCTGGGACTACGGACTGGCCCGTCGCCGGACGCTCGGCCCGCCCCTGATCCTGGCCGGGGGGCTGGCACCCGACAACGTGATCGCCGCCATTGCGGCAGCCAGGCCCGATGCCATCGATCTGAGCTCCGGCGTGGAGGCCAGCCCGGGTCGCAAACAGGTTGAGAAGGTGAACCGCCTCATGGCGGCGGTGGAAGCGTGCGGCATCCTGGACGGTGACGATGCCCGCATCACTTTGAGGCGCGTTTTTTGAGAATGGTGACTGTTCAATCGACGACGGGGAATCCATCTAACTTTACCGCCTTACCGCGACCGTTGTTTTAGCCCATCAGATTGGAGGCCTGAACCATGATGAATAGAGGGTATTTCGGCAATTTCGGCGGGGCGTTTCTGCCGGAAATTCTGGTTGCCACCTTTGATGAGTTGGAAGAAGCATATACTTTGGTTAAACGCGATCCTGGTTTCTGGCAGGACTATGAGCAATTGATGGCCAGCTATTCCTGCCGACCGACACCGGTCACCTTTGCCGAAAATCTGACCCGCCATTTCGGCGGCGGACGGATTTTCATCAAGCGCGAGGATCTCAATCACACGGGGGCCCACAAAGCCAACAACGTGATGGGGCAGGGGCTGCTGGTAAAGCGAATGGGCAAGACGCGCGTGATCGCCGAAACCGGCGCCGGCCAGCACGGCGTGGCCACGGCCACAATGGCAGCCCGCTTCGGATTTGACTGCACCATCTACATGGGGGAGGTGGATGTGGAGCGCCAACGCCCCAATGTTTTCTGGATGGAGCAGCTGGGCGCCACGGTGGTGCCGGTGACCGATGGCACCCGCATTTTGAAAGATGCCATCAACGCCGCCTTTCGTGACTGGGTGACCAACATGGATTCCACCCACTACGTCCTGGGAACCGCCTGCGGCCCCCACCCTTTTCCGGAAATGGTGTCCTGGTTTCAGTCCATCGTCGGCAAGGAAGCGCGGCAGCAATTGTCGGCCCAGGAGGGGCGCCTGCCGAGCCGGGTCTATGCCTGCGTGGGGGGCGGATCCAACGCCATGGGGGTGTTCAGTGGCTTCTTCGACGATGACGTCGAATTGGTGGGCGTGGAAGCCGCCGGTCGCGGTCTGGACACGGGCCAGCATGCGGCGCGGCTCTGTTCACGCGATGCCAGTGTCGGCGTGGCCCAGGGGTACAAGACCTATTTTCTACAGGATGCTGACGGCCAGATGCGGGAGACCCACTCCATTGCCGCGGGTCTGGATTACGTGGGCGTCAGCCCGATCCTTGCGGATCTTAAAGACAAGGGGCGGGTGCGGTTCGAAGGCGCCACGGACGGTGAAGTGATCGCGGCGGTCTCCTTGACCATGAAAAAAGAGGGCGTCATCCCGGCGCTGGAGTCGGCCCATGCCTTTGTCCAGGCCTTTAAAGAAGCGCCGACGCTGTCGCAGGACGAGATCCTTCTGGTCAACCAGTCCGGTCGGGGCGACAAGGACATCTTCACCATCGCCGATGCCTTTGACGATCCCAAATGGAAACAATTCATCACCCAAAAAGCGAGACAATACCATGCTTGAACCCTATATCCGTTCACGGCTGACCGAGAAAAGGATCTTGCTGATGACCCACATCGTCGTCGGCTACCCCTCCCTGGACGACTCATTGGAGATCGTACGGACCATGGTGGAAGCCGGGGTGGACCTGATCGAATTGCAGATCCCCTTTTCCGAGCCTATCGCCGACGGCCCGGTGATCCTGAAGGCCAACCAGCAGGCCCTGGCCGACGGGGTGACGGTATCGCAATGCCTGGCGTTCGGCCGCACGGTGGCCGCCCAGTTCGCCATTCCCTTTCTCTACATGACCTATTACAATGTTCTGTTTAAAAACGGGGTGGATCGCTTTGCCGACCACATGCGGGACGCGGGGCTCAAGGGCGCCATCGTGCCCGACCTGCCGCCTGAAGAGGCTGACGATTACCTGAATGCCATGGGACGCTGCGGACTCAGCCCCATCTTCATCTTCTCCCCCACCACCACGGAGGCGCGCATGCAGGCCATCGCCAAGGTGGCCGACGGCTTTGTCTACTGTGTGGCCCGCAAGGGGGTTACCGGTGACCAGACCATTTTTTCACGGCAAATGGACGAATATCTGACCGGCTGCCGCCGGGCCACTGGATTGCCGCTGGCGTTGGGATTTGGGGTCAAGGATCGCAGTGATGTCAAATTTCTCGAAGGCAAGGCGGATATTGCCATCATCGGTACGGAGGTCCTGCGACTGGTTGAGAGCCAGGGAATCGCGGCGCTGGCACCCTTTCTTAGGAGCCTTCAGATATGAGCGCCGTCAGGATGTAGGCACCGCCAGAACTTCGCCGCGGGTCGGAACAGACGCGTGACATACCCGGGGCGACGGGCGGCGACGGACGGACCCCAGGACGAGGGGACCCCCACGGTGGCCCGGGTGCAGCGGGCCAATCCGCTGCCGGACGGATGCCCCGGGCGATGGGGCGCCGCTTGGCAGGGTCACCCGGCGGGACCTCCCCTGGAGCGGCTGGTGGTGGGCGCTTTCGTCCGCTCCGCCAAGGCGGCTTTGACCTCCTCCAGGGTGTAGGGCTTGGGAATGACGCCCCGGAAGCCGAAACGGCGAAAATCGGTCAGAACTGGATCACTGCTATAGCCGCTGGAGACGAATGCGAAGACATCAGGGTCGATCCGCTTCAGCGCTTCCAGCGTTTCGCGGCCACCCATGCCCCCCTTGATGGTCAGATCAAGGATCACCGTATCATAGGGCTTGCCGTCCGCCATCGCCCTTTCGTAAAGCTCGACGGCGGCCTCCCCGTTGGTGGCATGCGTGACCCGATAGCCGAGATGGCTGAGCAGCATTTCGGCCACCTCCCACACCATCGTCTCATCTTCCAGGACCAAAATTCGTCCGCCTTGTGTCTGCTGTTGCTTCTCCTCCGTAGGCGATGTGACGGCGGCACTCTGATTCCCGGCAAATTCAAGGGGCAAAAAGAGGTCTACCCGGGTGCCCTGGTCGGGGCGGGCGGACACGGAAACATACCCCTGATGTTTCTGGACGATGGAATGGGTAATGGCCAATCCGAGTCCGGAGCCCTTCTGGGCACCCATCGGTTTGGTGGTGAAGTAGGGATCGAAGATCTTGTCGCGGATCTCCTTTGGGATGCCGGCACCCCGGTCGCTGACGCTGATGCGCAGGTAGCCGCCCGGCAAGCGGACACCCCCGACACCCTCCTCGATATCGGTGCAGTCGGCCTCCACGAGCACTTCCCCGCCGTTCGGCATGCTCTCGCAGGCGTTGACGATGACGTTCTCGATGGCCTGGCGGATTTGAGCGGTGTCACACCAAAGGAGGCGGCACTGGGGGTCCACTGTCATCCGGATGCTCACCGGGTGGCCGTCGACGGCGCTCCGCACGGCATCCTGGAGGAGGTCGGCCACCACTGCCTGGCGGCGAAGGGGGTGGCCGCCGTGGGAGAAGGTCAACAGGCGTATCGCCAGCTGTTTGGCGCGGTTGGCCGCTTCCGCCGCCTTCTCGAGATAGGTGCGGGTCTGAGACGCCGGCTGCTGCTGCAGCTCCGCCAAAGAGACATAGCCCATGATGGCCGTCAGCATATTGTTGAAATCGTGGGCGATGCCGCCGGCCAGCACGCCCACCGATTCCAGCTTGCGGGATTGGAGCTGCTCCTCCTGTTTGGCCAGCATCTCCGTGACGTCGCGGCTGATGACGACGATGCCTGTCGTCACGCCATTGTCGTTTTTCACCGGATAGGCCCGTATCTGCCAGCGGCGTCCGTCAGGATCACGCACGGCGTGATTCTGCTGAGGGACTCCCTTCGCCAGACTTTTGGGGACTGGGCAGTGCTTGCAGGGCTTTCCGTTGCCCCCTCCCCAGATGGCGTAGCAATGGTCTCCCATGGAGGACTGTGACCTGAACCGGGGCTCCTTGCGCGCGTTGCGGTTGGCCCAGAGGATGCGCAGGTCGGTGTCCAGGTAGACGACATTCTCGGCGATGCTGTCCAGCAGAACCGCCTTTTCACGCTCCGCCCGGCGCAGCTTCCGCTCCGCCGCTTTGCGTTCCCGCACCTCCCGCTGCAGTTTTTGGTTGAAGATGATGAGGAACGCGATGGCGGCGAATGTAGCGGCGGCGGCATAGGGGAGGGATGAGAGCGATATGGCCATGAGCCGATTGGGGGATTGCTGGGGTATGGGCACCTCGGGCCCCTGGGCCATCGTGTCAGGGAGGTTGCCCAGCAGCCACAGGAGAGCGGCCAGGGCCATTGTGCGTCTCAGGGGAATCCAAGTCCAGAAAGTGCCGGTTGCCCGGCACCTTTTGCGGGCGTCTTGAATTATCCGCAACGATGGGCACATTTAGGCCTCTTGGAGCCAGTGTCGTCGGAGTAGTTAGCGGGGGGCTGCAGGAGCGCCCCCGCCGGTCTGCGGATTCCTGAACAGAGAAAACCTACCCATAGCTACCAAAAAGAGTCAAATGTGAATATTACCCAAAAAAGTGCTTGACGGTCGCTTTGGCGGCCTTGGCGGCCTTGGCGGGCACGTCGGCGTGCAATGGTGAGGGGGGTGCGCCGACCGGTGGGCCTGCCCCCTGATTCAATTGGGAATGGCCCGCCAAGCCATGGCGCGCTTCAATGTTCAGCGAGGAAGGTTTGTGGCGCAGGGATTATCCGGTGCCAGCTGCGACCTGCCCCGGTTCTGGCCGTTGGGGACTGCGGGCCTCGCTGGCCGGTAGCGAACGGCGGACGGTCCTCTGCGATGCGTTGACCGCGCGCGGGTCGCCCTCACCGCCCGCTTGGGAGGTCACCTGGGCGTTGATCAGCGGTAGTGCTTGTAACTGATGCCGTACTTTTTGGTCTTGTAGGAGAAGATGCGCACCGTGGTCTTGAGGATTTCGGCCGCCCGCGTGATGTTGCCACGGGTGTTCTTGAGGGCGTCGATGATCATTTCGCGCTCCAGGTTGGCGACGGCCTCCTCCAGGGAGAGATCCGGCAGGGTGTCGCTTTCGGACCCGGTCTGAAGGGTTGGGGGCAGGTGGTAGCTGTGGATCACACCGCCGTCGCAAACCAGCACGGCCCTTTCGATGCAATTCTCCAACTCGCGCACATTGCCGGGCCAGTGGTAGGCCATCAGCATGTCGATCGCAGGTGTTGAGAAACGGCGTATTTCGCGGCTGTTTTCACGGGAATATTTTTCCAGAAAATGGTCGGCCAGCAGCAGGATGTCGGTCTTGCGCTCCCGCAGGGGCGGCATGTAGATGGGGAAGACATTGAGACGATAGTAGAGATCGCCCCGGAAGCTGCCGTCCTCGACCGCCTCCTCCAGATTCTTGTTGGTGGCCGCCACGATGCGCACATCGGTCTTGATGGTCTTGCTGCCCCCCACCCGGTCGAACTCCTTCTCCTGCAGCACCCGCAGCAGGTTGGCCTGAACATCCAGGCCGATGCTGCCGATCTCGTCCAGGAAGATCGTGCCCTTGTTGGCCAGCTCGAATTTGCCCAGTTTGCGCTTGACGGCGCCGGTGAAGGCGCCTTTCTCGTGACCGAACAGCTCGCTCTCAATGAGGTTGGCGGGGATGGCGGCGCAGTTGACCTTGACGAAGGGCGCCCGTTGGCGGTGGCTGTTGTAGTGGATCGAATTGGCCGCCAACTCCTTACCGGTGCCGCTCTCACCGCGGATCAGGACGGTGGCGTTGCTCTTGGAAACCTGGGAGATCATCTGAAACACCTCCCGCATCTTGTTGCTGTTGCCGATGATGTTGGTGATGCGGTACTTGTTTTCCAGCTCCCCCCGCAGGCGCTTGTTCTCCTCGCGCAGTTTCTCCTTCTCCATGTTGATGGTTTCCAGATTGATCACATGCTGGGCGATCATGGTGGCCACCACCGAGAGCAGTTTGATGCCCTCTCGCAGGGGATACTTGTCGTCATAGGGGCGGTCCACGCTCAGGGCGCCGATCACTTGTTTGCCCTTTTTCACAGGGACACAGATGAAGGAGAGTTCGTCGCTGACCTTGGTTTTTCGCGCTGCCGTGCGGTTGAGGAAGAGGGGCTCTTCGCTGATCTTGGGGATCGCCACCGGACGACCGGTCTGGATCACCTTTCCGGTGATCCCCTCGCCCACCTTGTATTTGACCTGCTCCATGGCACTGCGGGAGATGCTGTGGGCCACTTCGATACTGATCTCGTTGCGGAAGGGATTGAGGATAAAGACGGTGCCGCGCACCATATTGGTGGAGTTGGAGAGGATATCGAGAACCTTGTACAGGGACTTGCGCAGCTCCAGATGCTCGTTGAGGGCCTTGCTGATTTCATAAAAGAGAGTGACTTCTTCGATACGCTTCATGATGCCTGAATCCTTGTGACGTGCCGCCGCTGGTCCATCGACCGCGACGGGCATACTGTCAAAATTGTCGCCAAAGGGGCTATACATAACAAAAGTGTAATTAAATGCAAGGGGAAGCTTGATTTTTTCCATCGATTTGATGAAGGGCGGGGGCGCTTTGATCTTAGGGCAGCGCCGCGCAGATCGCTGTGACCGTCCGGTCGGGGCGCAGGTCGTCGCAGGCAACCGTCACTTGCGCATACCGTTCATAGAGGGGGATGCGCCGTTGATAGAGGTCGGCAATGCTCTCTCCCGGGGCGTGGACCACCCCCCGGTCGTCGATGTTGGCCAGGCGATCTTCGAGCTGGTCCAAGGAGATCTGCAGGTAGACAATGGTTCCCAGCGTCGCCAGATGCGCCATGGCCGCCGGACTATAGATGGCGCTGCCCCCGGTGGCGATGACATACCCGGTGGCGCGGACGCTGCGCAAATAGCGCTCCTCCACGGCGCAAAAACCATCGATTCCGTGGGCGGCGATGATGTCGCGCAGGTATCGGCCCTCACCCGTTTGGATGAGAAGATCGGTGTCCATGAAGCCCAGCCCCAACTGCTTGGCCAGGAGGACGCCCACCGTGCTCTTGCCGACTGCCGGCATGCCGATGAGGATGACGTTGCTTCGTTGTGACATGCTGCCTTCCCGAGAGGGGCCTGGTGACCGCCGCAGCGCGGCGGCACCCCATACGGTTCGCATCAGAATCTCAGCCGACGATTCGGTTCACCTCCGCCATGGCCATCTCCACCGCCGCCTGAGCGTGCAGTTCGGTGGTGTCGAAAAGGGGCAGGGGGCTGTCCTGGGGGCCGATGAGCAAGCCGATCTCGGTGCAGCCCAGGATGACGCCCTGGGCGCCCGCTGCAGCCAGATCTGCGATGATATCGCGATAGACGATGCGCGAGGCCGGCAATATCTTGCCCAAACAAAGCTCCTTGAAGATGATCTCGTCCACCTGCTGCCGCTGGGAGGCGGTCGGGGTGAGCACCGCCAGGCCGCCAGTTTCCAGCCGTTGGCGATAAAAGGGGGCTTCCATGGTGATACGGGTACCCAGGAGCGCGACCCGCTGCAGCCCCCGGGCCTTGATGGCGTCGGCCGTTGGGTCCGCGATGTGCAGCAGGGGCAACTCCGCCGCCGCCTCCACAGCGGCTGCCAGACGGTGCATGGTGTTGGTGCAGATCAGCAGCAGATCGGCGCCGGCCCGTTTCAGGCGCCGGGCGATGCGGGTCAGGTGGTGCTCCACGGCGGCCCAGTCATCGGCCCGCATCCATGCTTCCACCTCACCGAAATCCACCGAGTAGAGAAGGATTTTGGCCGAATGGAGGCCGCCCAAGCGGGCCTTCACGGTTTCGTTGAGAATCCGGTAATAGGTCTGGGTCGACTCCCAACTCATCCCCCCAATCAGTCCGATGGTTTTCATGCGCTCTCCTTTCGACATCTGCGGGGTCGTCGTGATGACACGCCGCCTGGCTTCCGCCGGCGCGATCGCCTGCTGACTTAGTATGCTCCCTGAGCGGAAGGCAATCATTTTTTGACAGGCCGCAATGCCTGGGCTTACCATGGGACCAGGCGTGTTCAACCTGTCGGGTGTGCCGATGCCTGCGGCATCCAACCGTTACCGCTTGCCCAAGGAGGTTGTCATGTTGAAAGTCTCCGAGATCATGACCCGCGAGGTGCTTACCGCCACCCCCGCCATGGAGATCGCCGAGGCCGCTCGCCTCTTGATGCACCACCAGATCAACGGCCTCCCGGTGGTGGATGAGGCCGGCGGCCTGGTGGGCATCCTCTGTCGCAGCGACATCATCGCTCAACAGAAAAAGCTGCCCCTCCCCAGTCTCTTCACCTTTCTCGACGGATATATCACTTTCAGCTCCATGAAGGGGATCGAAAAGGAGGCCCGCAAGATCGCCGCCCTCAGCGTGGCGGATGCCATGACCCGCAATCCCGTCACTGTGGGTCCCGAATCCACGATCGAAACCGTCGCGGCCCTCATGGTGGACCGCAATTTCCATACCCTGCCGGTGGTGGCCGAGGGCCAGCTGGTGGGAGTGGTGGGCCAGTCCGATGTCCTGGGCACTATTGCCGCCCGGGAGTAGGCGGCGTGCCGACCTGGCCCCCGTTCCACCGACGGCGGACCCCACGGCAGGGTGACCCGTCAAAGGAGGTGGATCATGTCACTCAAAAGGATCGCCTGCTGCATCGATTTCTCCCCCAATTCCGATGCCGCCTTCGACGCGGCCGTGGAACTGGCGACGCGGTTCGACGCCCGGCTGTGGCTGCTGCATGTGCTGCCCCCGGCCATCAACCCCATGCTCACCGACACGGCCTGGGATGTTTCCCAAGCCTCGACGGCCGCCCTCCTACCCCAGTTGGAGACCCGCATGGTCGACACCTATGGTAAACGGGTGCCGCCGGGGATCGACCAGGAGATCGTCGTCCTGGATGGGCATGTCTCCACCGAGATTCTCACCTTTCTCAATGAGCGGCCTATGGATCTGGTGGTGATGGGCTCCTACGGTTTTACCGGCATGGGGCTGGTGGTCTTCGGCAGCGTGGCCAAACGGGTGTCCCATAAGGCACCCTGCTCCGTGATGGTGGTGCGGCCGACGGCTGCGGATTGACGGCGCTTGCGGACTGCCGATTGGCGGGCGGCACAGCGACCGACGGGGACAAGCGGCGATGCGAACCGCTCTGCACCGGTTTGACACCCGCCGCACGATCCCCTAATTTCTGTTATCGACAATACCCGACTGCGGGCGCGGTTCTTGCGCCCCTGCGCCGGTATTGACAGCGGCGACGACTGGACCTGACCAGCAGTGACGAAACGAGAATTCATCGTCTAATATCGATATGGAATGAAGATCCTCCTCATCCACCCCTACTTCCTGGAGGCCCGCATCCACCAGGAGGATATGGTCGCCGTCCCCATCGGCCTTTTCACCATCGGGGCCCTCCTCAAGGCCGAGGGCTACGCCGTGGCGATCCTCAATTGGAGCCAGCTCTCTACGGGTGCCGATGAGATCCGCGAAACCCTCATCGCACAGCATCCGGACGTCGTCGGGATGTCGGTCCTGAACGCCAACCGCTGGGGGGCCATTGAGATCGCCGAAACGGCCAAAGCGCTCGATTCAGATGTGGTCACCGTCTTCGGCGGGGTGGGGGCCACCTTCCTCTGGCAGCAGCTTCTGACGGATGTACCTGCTCTGGACTACATCATCCGGGGCGAGGGTGAATTCCCCTTTCTGCGACTGGTTCAGGCCCTCTCCGCAAAGGATCTCGATCCTGCCGCCATCGACGGGCTTGCCTATCGCGGTCCCGCCGGTCCGGTCGCCAATCGCCGCGCCAAGCCCCTCCAGGATTTGGACCGCCTACCCAATCCGGCCACCTATTTCACCTATCAGCATTTGGCCCTTACCCGTGGCTGCGCTGCCAACTGCCGGTTCTGTGGTTCCCCCCAGTTCTGGGGCCGCTGTGTGCGCAGCCACTCCCCAGCCTATTTCGTGGAACAGCTCGAACGGCTCCACGGTCGCGGCGTCTCCTTCTTCTATGTGTCCGACGACACCTTTACCCATGACAAAGAGCGGGTCATCGACGTCTGTCGGGAGATCATCGCCCGTCGCCTGCCCATTCATTGGGCCGCCATCTCGCGAATCGACCGCGTGGATGCCGAGATTCTGCGCTGGATGCGTCTGGCCGGCTGTCAGCAGATCAGCTACGGGGTTGAGCACGGCGATCCCGATATCCGGCGGCGCCTGGGGAAGGACTTGGAAGCGGCGGCGATCGTGCGCACCTTCCGCCTCACCACCGCCCACGGCATCATGGCGCGGGCCTATTTCATCTACGGCGCACCCGGTGAGACGTCGGCCACCATCCAGGCCACCATCGATCTCATGATGGAGATGAAACCGCTGAGCGCCATCTTCTATCTGCTGGCCCTCTTTCCCGGCACGGCGCTCTACCGGGACTACTGCCGGCGCACCGGCGAGGACGACCGTTACTGGCGGCGGCGGGAGGAGGATATCCTCTACCACCGAACCGATCCGCACTTGGATGACGCTCAGATGCTGGCCTTCGGCAGCCGCCTGCGGGAGGCGTTCTGGCTGGCGCTGCCCGAGTTTTGCCGGGCCATCGAACTGGTCGAGGATCCCGAACTGGCGCCGTTTCACGCCGATTTCCTCTCCCGCCTGGGCATGACCTTCACCCACGGCGACTATGCGGGCCAAGATGCCATCGCAGAGAAAACGCAGCTGGCGGAGCACCTCTTCCGGCGGGCCCTCGAATACGATCCCCATCAGCGCGCTTACCTGGGTCTGGGGATTCTCCTGCAGAAGGCCGGGCGTCACGACGCGTGTCGCAAGCTGCTCGATGCGGCCGCGGGCCGCTATCCCCACGCAAAGGAGATCCATCTCTGTTTGGCGGTCTCGCTCATCGCCCTGCAGGAGCTGCCCAGGGCCATCCAGGTGCTCACCCCCTTCAAGGCCGACGCCCAGGCAGCCGCCTATCTTGCCTACTGCCGCCGGCCGTCCGCTGGAGGGCGCACGGCCGGGCCCCTCTCCTCCTAAACCCCTTGCGCGGATGGTGAGCGCTCCAATTGGCTGCGGACCTTCCGCCTGTGGCCGCCGGCGCGGTGGCCGAAACAGGCGCCCGACCCTCAAGTATCGTTGGAAAAATGGCGATAAGAGGGGCATCCAATGTCGATCCGGAGGCCCCTTTTTGCTGTCAATCGTCGGGAAGATACGAACCGCTTATCCAGCCGGTCTGAAGGCCATTTTACCGCGTGGCTTCCACCACCGGGTGGCGCTGTGTGTGAGCATTTGGGTGAGCGTCTGCCAGGGCGTCCTGCTGGGATGCCTCATTACGGCAACTTCGGGCTTCCACGGTATCTCCGCGCCGTCGCTAAGCTGGATAGTGTTGGGGGGGCTCGCGGTGACCATCTCCACCTATCTGCTGGTGGCATGGCGGCTGCACGCCCTCGATCCGCTGCGCGGCGCGCTGCAGCAGGCTGCCCAGGGGGATTTGGCCTGCCGCGTTCCAGAATCGCTGGCCCGCTCGACCCCCTTCGGCCGCCACTTCAATCAGTGCATGGCCAAGCTTTCCCAGGCGACGGCTCAGTTGGAGGATGAGGTGCGGGAGCGGCGGCGCACAGAGGCCGCTCTGCGGGAAAACAAACTGCTGTTTGATGCCTTCATGCGGTACCTGCCCGCCCTGGCGTTCATGAAGGATGAGCAGGGCCGCTATCTCTATTTCAATGCCGCCAGTCAAATGTTCTTCAATCAGAACCCCATGGAGCGCATCGGCAAGACCGATCACGACCTCTGGCCTCCGGATATCGCCGATGAACTGGCACGCAACGACCAGCGCGTCCGCGCCGAGGGAGAGGCCCTCAACACCATCGAGATGGTCTCCCTGGGGGAGGAGCTGCGCTACTATCGGGTCTCCAAGTTTCCCATCCTGCGCCAGCACAAACCGCCATTGCTGGCCGGCATCGCCTTCGATATCACCGACAAGATCCAGGCCGAAAACACCTGCTCCCAGCTCGAGGCCCAACTGGTGCAGTCCCAGAAGATGGAGGCCATCGGCACACTGGCAGGGGGGATAGCGCACGACTTCAACAACATACTCTCCGGCATCATGGGCTATGTCGAGCTGGCCCAGATGACGTTGGATCCGGGAGAGGCGGCCCATGAACGCTTGGGACAGGTCCTCAAGGGGACCAACCGCGCCAAGGATCTCGTGCGCCAAATTCTCACCTTCAGTCGCAAGAACGCTCCCCTCAAGAAGCGCCTCGAACTCACCGGGGTGGTAGAGGAGGCCCTCAAACTGCTGCGGGCCACCCTGCCCGCCAACGTTCAAATTCAATTGACGGTGGACACGCGCAACGACGTGATCCTTGCGGATCCCACCCAGGTGCATCAGGTGGTTATGAACCTCTGCGCCAATGCGGCCCACGCCATGGAGGCGGAGGGAGGCGAACTGAGCATCATCCTGGACGAGGCGCCGACGGGGATGGAGGCGTCGGGTAAGGCGGCGTCCGCCGGCGGCCAGATGGTACGGCTGCGGGTGGCGGACACCGGGCACGGGATGGATGCGGAGGTGCTCAAGCGGATCTTCGATCCTTTTTACACCACTAAGGAGATCGGCCGCGGCACGGGTATGGGACTGGCCGTGGTGCACGGCATCGTCAAGAGCCATGGCGGCGCGATCTCCGTGACGAGCCGCCTGGGTGGCGGTACCTGTTTCGATCTGCGCTTCCCCATCGTCAGCCTGCCGTTGACCGTGGGCGGCGAGGCCGCCGAGGCGCTGCCCGGGGGGTCGGAATCGATTCTATTCGTGGACGATGAGCTCTTTTTGGCCGATCTGGGCAGGGACATGCTCGCGCAATTGGGCTATCGGGTGGATGCCCGCTCCAGTTCAGTGGAGGCGCTGGCCGCCCTGCATGCCGACAAGGGGCGCTACGACCTTCTCATCACCGACATGACCATGCCCGATCTCACCGGCGACGAGCTCACCGCCAGGGCGCTCAAACTCTGCCCAGACCTGCCGGTCATCATCTGCACCGGCTACAGCGAGCGTATCGACAAGTCGCGGGCCGCCGCCATCGGTGCCCGCGAACTGCTTCTCAAACCCCTTTCACTGCAGATGATGGCCAATACCGTGCGGCGGGTGCTGGACACCCCCCGCGGCACCTCCATTCAGGTGGCCAGCTGAGTCTGTCACCGTCGCCCGCCCGGCCTTCCCGCAACCGCAGCGTTCACATGTCCGAGCCGTCACCCGCATCAGTGGTGGCCACAGCCACCGATGTGGTCTCCGATCTGCACATGGCCGCCGCAGGTCATCTGCACGGTGAACGCCGTCAATTGCGCCGCTTTCAACAGTGCCAGATTGTGGGCCACGCTGCCCGCTTCAGCCCGGTAGGCGGTGACGCCGCCGGCCGCCAGCTTGCGCAGCGCCCCGCCGCCGATGCCGCCCACCACAACGGCATCGACCCGGGTATCCCCGAGAGCCCTCAGCGGTTGACATTGGCCATGGTCATGGTGCTGATCCGGATTCGCCCGTACCGTGACGCTATCGTCGCTGCTGTCCACAATGACGAAATATGCGGCGGAGCCGAAGTGATTGTGGACCGTCGCGTCAAGGCCCAGGTCCTCAAGGGTTGGAAATGCGATTCTCATGATCGATCCTTCGTTTTGAGGTGGTTGCGGTGGTGGACGTTTCGACAGCATCCAGCAAAACGGTCTATCTTAATCCTGATGGCGCGGCATGCAAGTCGACTGCGGGCCGGCCGACAGCGGGTTCGCCAGCTTCGCCCTATTGAAGTCCCCGGGCTCTTGTGCTATAGTATCGCTGTCGTTAAAATTAACAATAATTTCAATGCGTCATGGCCCTCAGGCGGTCATTGGCCGATTATCTCCTATCCTTCGGTGCGACCATCGAATGGCAACCACGCTTGTGGCAACCACTTCCGTCAATGGGATCCACTTTCATTTGAGCACAACGTTCTTCTCGCCGCTCACCGACTACCCGTCATCCCAACCGAACGATGCCCGTTTCGTTGCAGGTCGAGGATATGCCCAGCCGGTGACGTCCCCTTGACCCTTAACAGGCCCTCGGAGAGTGCATGAACGCCGGAAACCCAAAAAAGCTCTTTGTCCTCGACACCAATGTCATCCTCCACGACAGCAGCTGTATTCACCAGTTCGACGAGCACGATATCTCCATCCCCATCACCGTCATTGAAGAACTGGACCGGTTCAAAAAAGGCAAGGAGATTCTCAACTGCAACGCCAGAGAGTTCGTGCGTGCCATGGACACGCTTTCGGGCGCCTCGATTTTCAATGGCGGGATGCCACTGGGGGATGGCCTGGGGTCCATCTCGGTCTGTCTGGAGACGGCGCCGGACCCCAAAGTGGCGGCCAACTTCGGCATGGACAAGCCCGACCACCGCATCCTCAATGCCGCCTACCATCTGGCCAAGCAGCATGGCTTCGAGCGGGTCGTCATGGTCACCAAGGACGTTAATCTGCGCATGAAGGCAAAGGCCCTTGGCCTGCTCGCCGAAGACTACACCACGGATCACGTCAAGGATGTCAGTGAACTCTACACCGGCGCCCGTCTGCTGGAGAACAGCCCCAGCGAGGCGATCGACCGCCTCTACGAGACGCCCTACGAAATCGGTCTGGATGAGATCGAACTGCCGGACGACCTGCTGCCCAATGAGTACCTGATCCTGCGCAATGGCAGTAAATCGGCCCTGGGCGTCTTCGATCCCTCCATGGACCGTCTGCGGCGGGTGGAGCACCGCACCTGCTGTCAGATCCGGCCCCGCAACGCCGAGCAGACCTTCGCCCTGGATGCGCTCATGAACCGCGATATTCCACTGGTGACGCTTACTGGCAAGGCCGGTACCGGCAAAACCCTGCTGGCCCTGGCGTCGGCCCTTGAAAGCAAGCGCTACTATCGTCAGATCTTCATTGCCCGGCCGGCGGTGCCCCTCAGCAATAAGGATATCGGCTATCTGCCCGGGGACATCAAGTCCAAGCTCGACCCCTATATGCAGCCGCTCTTCGACAATCTCTCCGTCATCCAGAACCAGGTCTCACAAAAGAGCCCCACCGGCTTTCAGATCAAAGACCTGCTGGAAGAGGAGAAGATCGTCATCACTCCTCTCTCCTATATCCGCGGACGCAGTATCGTGAAGGTCTTCTTTATCGTCGATGAAGCCCAGAATTTGACGCCCCACGAGGTCAAGACCATAATCACCCGCGCCGGTGAAGGCACCAAGATTGTCTTCACGGGTGACATCTTCCAGATTGACCATCCCTACCTGGACAGCCAGTCCAATGGGCTCAGCTACCTCATCGAGAAGATGAAGGGTCAGCACCTCTTCACCCACATCAATCTGGAAAAAGGGGAACGGTCGGAATTGTCGGAGATCGCGATCTCGCTGCTGTGATGGGTTGAATCGTCGATTGGGGATGCGGGTGGGATCAGTAGAGCATCCGGCGCTCGAGCCGCTTCCGCCCTGACCGTTGGTCTGGCTTCTATTCTTTTGCCTCGCCCGCCAGCCCCAGTGCCGGCGCCACGCTCTGCATACCGGCGATGGTCTCCTTGATCAGGTCGGCGATGGGCACGCCCAGGCGCTCGGCCCCCTTTTCGATGATGCCGCGGTCCACCTTGGCGGCGAAGCGTTTGTCCTTCCACTTCTTCTTCACCGATTTCACCTTGAGGTCCATCACACTGCGGCTGGGGCGGACCAGGACGGTGGTCGTCACCAGCCCCGTCAGTTCATCGATGGCGTAGAGCACTTTCTCGAGATCGCTCTGGGGCTCCACATCGCTGCAGATGCCCCAGCCATGGCTCACCACCGCACGGATATAGGTCGCCGGCCAGTCGTTCTCCTGCAGAATTTCCGCCGTTTTGGTGCAGTGCTGCTCAGGGAATTGCTCGTAGTCCAGATCGTGGACGAGCCCGATCACGCCCCACATCTCTTCATCGGCGCCATATTTGCGTGCGAAATGGCGCATGACGCCCTCCACCGCCAACGCATGTTTGATGAGGCTTTCACTCTGATTGTAGCGGGTCAGCAGGGCATAGGCTTCTTCTCGTGTGGGTGGGCGCTTGTCCATCGGTATCCCTTCTTGTGATTTATAGGGGGGCGGCGTCGAACCATTTCAGGGTTTGCGCGGGCGGCGCGACAGCGGGCTCAACGGGCTCGCTGGCGGTAGTGTAGCGGGCCTGGATGGCGCGGATGACGTCCAAGCGGGAGAAGAAGATCTCCACCAGTTCCGGATCGAAGCGTTTGCCGTTCTCCCTCTCCAGGTAGTCGAATATGCGCTCCTCGGACCAGGGCTCTTTGTAGCTGCGGTTGGAACATAGGGCGTCGTAGACATCGGCCAGGGAGACGATCCGGCCGAAGAGGGGGATCTCCTCTCCCTTTTTGCCCAGCGGCCTTCCATCGGGTCCTGCTCGTCCGGGCAGGGGGGTCCCGGTGTGCACGTCGATGTGACCGGGGTAGCCACTACCGTCCCACCGCTCATGGTGGTTGAGGGCCACGATACCGGCGGCCTCGTCGAAATCCGACTGGCGATCCAGGAAGAGCTGCGCGCCATGCAGGGTGTGGAGCTGCATGATCGAAAACTCTTTTTTGTCCAGGCGTTCCGGTTTTTTGAGGATCAGGTCGGAGGTGGCGATCTTGCCCACGTCGTGGAGCATGGCGGCCATGCGCAGGATGTCGCGGACCTTGTCAATCTGTTTGGCGTCGATGTTGCGCCGCTGGGCCCACTGCTCGTAGATCTCCACGGCGAAGCCGGCCACCCGGTTGACGTGGGCGCCGGTTTCAAGGGGGTCGCGCATTTCGGCCATGCGGATCATGCGCAGAATCATGGCGCGCGTCATCTGGGCGCGTTCGAGGGCAACGGCGGCAATGCTGGCGAAATGGAACATGATGGTTTCGTCGGTGGCCGAGAACGGCTGTATGTGGTGCTCACTGTCCTGAGCGTTGATGATCTGGAGGATTCCGAGGACCTCGCTGGCGGCGTTCTTGAGGGGCACGGTGAGGACCGATTCCGTTTTGTACCCCGAGGCGTCGTCGAAGCCCTTGCCAAACTGATAGGGCAGGGTGGGATCGAGCAGATAGACGTCGTTGATGTTGAGGGATTCGCCGGTAGCGGCCACGTAGCCGGCGATGCTGTGCTTGTCCACGGGCATGCTGAAGGTGGAGTAGATCAGCTTCTGCCCTTTGGGTAGGCGGCGCTGGAGGGTTTGGTTCTGGGTATAGGTGAAATGGAGTTGCTCCCCGTCGCGAATGTAGATCGAACCAGCGTCGGCATTCACAAACTGACGTGCTTCGGTGAGGATCCGTTCCATGAGGATGTCCAGGTCGTGGACCTGATTGAGTTCAATCCCCAGACGGGTGAGGCTTTCCAGTTTCTGTGTGTCGTTCAGCATTTCGATGTGTGGCCGTGTCCGGCAAATCTCTGGGTCGCGCGGGGTCGGGGCGGCCTCAGGGGCGGCGTCGCGCTTGTGGGTTGTCGCATCCGTCTCTAAAAGCGCTGTCGCCGTCGTGATGGTGGCTGGCGATCCACAGGGTTGCGCTTCAGTCGGTACGAAGGTGCCGCTTGGTTGGACAATCTATCGGTCCACGTTTGGATCGTCAACAGAAAACCAGACGCGTGGGTTCCTTCAAACATAATGTCATTATAAGTAACTTTGAGTATATATAACTATATTTTATTGAATAATATTGACAACTACGGGGTAAAAAGGACATATAGTGCTTCAAATTGAGCTAATCTGACGAAGCTTTTATCTCTGGCAGACTTACCTCCTCGATCTGTATTCAGAAGCGATGGTGCGGAATGCGGCGATGCGGTGCGAACGGCAGGCTGGATCAAATGATCGGCAGCCGTCTGACCCATCCCCTGGCCCCGCCGCCTGTTTTTCAGCGACAGCTGCGTCCATTGCGACGGGGCGGTTGCCGGGCCCTCCTTCTGCTCCTGCTGCTGCTGCTGCTTCCCAGTAGCGCCCGGTCGGAGCGGATTTTCTTTGCCGGCTACAAGGGTGGCTTCTATATCCGATCCGAGGAGGAGGGCGGGATGGCCCTTCGCCTGGGAGGCGCCTTCCAGGCAGACTATCGTTATTTTCTGGAAGCGGCGCGCGCCGACAACCGCTTCGATATTCGCCGGGCGCGACTGCGGTTCGACGGCGATCTGACCCGCTGGGTGCGGTACCGTCTCGCCTATGAATTTCAGGGCAATGAGACCAGCAACCTGGTCGACGCCTACGCCGAGCTCGGCACAGTGCCCCGCAGCCTGCGCATGGGCCAGTTCAAGGTGCCGTTCAGCCTGGAGTGGCAGACCCGCGACAAAGGGCTCTATTTCGCCGAGCGTTCCTTCGGCTTCAGCCTGGGGCCCGGGCGCGACATCGGTGTGATGCTGCACGGGACGGTCTGGAGGGGTCGCTGCACTTACGCCATCGGCGGCTTCAACGGCGACGGGCCGGACGGCAGCACCCGCGGCAACGAAAGCGACGATCCCGAGGCTGCCGCCCGTCTGGTCGTGGCGCCCTTCAAGGGCGGTGGGCCGGTGTGGCTTCAGAATCTGCAGATCGGTGGCGCCGGAACCTATGCCGCCATCGACACCGCCAATCTCCGCCTCGGCGTCAAGAGCCCGGGTATGTTCGGCGGCAGCCGATCGCTTTACCGCCTCAGCCACGATACCAAGTTCGGCGTCCTGCGGGAGGTGGGCGACCGCTGGCGTCTGGGGCTCGAAGCCTTCTGGAGCCACGGCCCCATCGCCCTTGCCGGGGAGGCGATCCACCTGCGCTTCACCGGTCTCGAGCCCGCCGGCGAGTCGGCCCGCGACGCAAATTTCAGCGCCGGCTATTTGAGTGCCATGTGGGCCTTCACCGGTGAAGCCTTCATCCTTTCACAGGGGGTGGTACAGCCCCTCTATCCCCACCGCTTTTTCAACCCCGAGGCAGGCACCTGGGGGGCGTTCGTATTGGCCGCCCGCTATGCCCGTTTCCAGGGCGACGCGGATTGGATCACGCCGGGCGCCCATGTATCGGTGCGTCAGGCCGACAGCGGCTCCCTGGCCATCAACTGGCTCCTCTTCCCCATGTACCGCCTGGTGCTGGATCTCAGCCACACCAGCATGTCCGACCGAATCCGGGTGCGGGTGCGTCCCGACGGCACGGTAGATTATGTGGATGAGGAGACCGTCTTCACCCTGCGAATGGGTCTGGATTTCTAAAGGAGGATGTATGGATTTGCGGAAGATGATGATCTGGTCGGCCCTCATGCTGGGGCTCACCGCCACAGCGGTCTGGAGCGCTTATCACCACGAGGGTGAGCAGGATGCGGCCCAGTTTCTGCTGGCCTTTCCGGAGAAGGCCGGCACCAAGCTGGATCACTGCGCTCTCTGCCACACCGGTGGCAGCTATCGCGACGATCGCAAAAACCGCGTCGTGGTGCTGGGCAGCTGCCAGTGGTGCCACTACGCCTACGGATACGATGCCAGCGGCAATGTGGTCGACACCCTCAACCCCTACGGTAAAGACTACTTCCTCGCCGGGCGCGACGCCGCTGCGATCACGGCCATCGACGCCGCCGACAGCGACGGTGACGGTCATCGCAATGTCGACGAGATCGCCGCCAACCGGTTTCCGGGAAATGCGGCCGACGATCCCTCCAAACAGCCGGCGCCCGCCCGCGTCTACACCCGCGCGCAATTGCAGGCCCTGGGGGCCCACACCCAATTTCTGCTGATGAACACCTCCCGCTCGGGGGATTTTTACGCCCAGTACACCGGGACGCCTGTAAAGACCCTCCTCGACGATGCCGGTATTCAGGATGCGGCCACCGGTATCACCGTATTCGCCCCCGACGGCTGGTCCCAGTACCATCCGCTGGAGGAGACCGAAAACTCCGCCGAAGGCGACGTCTTCTATCACGTCTACGGCGACATGGCTGGCGAGGACTACCAGTATCCGCCGGCGACCTACTACTACGACACCGAGGCGGACACGACCGCAAATCCCGACACGGGCTGGTGCGACTACAGGGCCGCATCTGCGGAGGGACGCGCTCCGGGCGCCGCCATCGCCGTGACGGGCGGCCTCAAGGCGATCCTGGCCTACCAGCGGGAGGGCGCGCCGCTGACGGCGGGCGTCCTCAACGACGAGAACAAGCTGGACGGCGAGGGCCCCTTTCGCCTGGTGGTGCCTCAAAAAACGGTGGGGCCCCCCGACCAGTCCTCAAAATCGGACGATCAGGGCGTCACCTGGCCCTACGACCATCGTCTGGATCACAATGCCGGCTCCTGCAGCCGCAGCGCCACCATTATCCGGGTCGAGCCCCTGCCCGAGGGCACCACGGATATCGACATCCTCGAAGCCGGCTGGAATTACGTCGATCAGGAGATGATCGTCGTTTACGGGGCGATCGACAATCCCAACACCGACGACCGCGGAGACGTGATTCCCGATACGGGCGTCTCGTCCAGCAGCGGCGGCTGCTTCCTCGGGGCGCTGCTGAGCTGGTAGGCTCGCTCGAATGGGGCCAGCGGTGGCGCCGGCCATGATGGGTGTCTTTTACGGGTAGTCTCTCGTCTTTATGGTTCGTCTGAGCGCATTTTTTGTCTTATATGGAATTATTAAGGAAGCGGTTGACACATACCGACAACATCAGTAGGCTCTGCGGACACGACCACAATGCCAAAGCCGGAGATGGTCAGCCATGAAGCGCCTGCTCACCACCAAAGAGGTGGCCCAGTTTCTGGATGTGAATGAAAAGATGGTCTACGCCCTGGTGGCCGACAAGGGGCTGCCGGCCTCCAAGATTACGGGCAAATGGCTCTTTCCCACCCACCTTGTGCAGCAGTGGGTGGAGACCCACACCCTCAACTACCCCGAAAACGGCCACCTCCTGCCCCCCTACCACGGCCTCTTGATACTGGCGGGCAGCAACGATCCCCTCCTGGAGCGAACCATCGGTTTGTTCAACGATCAGGACGGCGACCAGGTCGCCGTATTCGGCAATCTTGGCAGTATGGGCGGCCTGCGCGCCCTGCGTCAGGGGCGTTGCCACATGGCCGCCTGTCATCTGCTGCAGGACAACGAGCGGGAGTACAACTTCGACTACGCCACCCGGGAGTTCGAGCAGATGCCGGTGGTGGTCAACTTCTGTCGGCGGGAGCAGGGGATTGTACTGGCACCAGGCAACCCCAAGGGGATTCGCAGCATCAAGGACCTGGCCCGCAAGGGGATCCGCATCGTCAACCGGTCCCTCTCCACCGGCACCCGTCTCCTGCTGGACCGCGAGCTGAAGAAGGCCGGCGTCAAGCCGGAGAAGTTGGCCGGCTACGACCATGAGGTGCCCCGCCACCTGGATGTGGGCCTCGAGGTGCTCTCCGGCCGGGCCCATGCCGGGCCGGCGATCCGACCGGTGGCCTCGCTGCTGGGCCTCGAATTTCTACCCATCCGCTGGGAGCGGTACGATTTTCTGATCTCCAAAGAGCGCTTCTTCGACCAGGGTGTCCAGGCCTTCCTGGCCCTGCTGCATGAGAAGGACTTCCGCACGATGGCGGAGAGCTACCGCGGCTACGATGTGGGCAATAGCGGGCGGATGCTCTTCCCCTACCAGAACGCCGCCGATGGCGATACGGACTGACGCCACTTCCACACATTCACAATTCAGGGTCATAAATGGAGGAGAAACGATGATGGGTAAATCTGTTTGCAGGCTCAGGTTGGTCCTATTTCTGACGGCACTGCTGATGTTGCCCGGCTTCGCATCGGCGGCCGGGGAGACACTGGTGATGGCCACCACCACCAGTACGGACAATACCGGCCTGCTGGACTATCTGGCACCCCATTTCACCAAGGCCACCGGCATCGAGCTGCGCTGGACCGCCGTTGGCACCGGCAAAGCCCTCAAATTGGGAGAAAACTGCGACGTGGACGTTCTGCTCGTACATGCGCCCAGCGCTGAAAAAGCGTACGTCGAAGCCGGGCACGGCGTGAAACGCCGCGAGGTGATGTTCAACGATTTCGTTCTCATCGGCCCCGCCGCCGATCCGGCCGGGATCAAGGGCAAGAGCGTTGGAGATGCGCTGGCCGCCGTCGAAGCCAAACAGGCGATCTTCGCCAGCCGGGGGGATAACTCGGGCACCCATAAGAAGGAGCTCCATTTGTGGAAATCGGCCGGCAAGCCCGTTCCCGAGATGGCCAAATGGTACGTTCAGACGGGTCAGGGGATGCTGTCCACCATCAATGTTGCCGCCGAGCGGGGGGGCTACACCATGACCGACCGGGGAACCTATATCAAGTATGCGGACACCCGGGGCGGCAACCCGCCCCTCGAGATTCTGGTGGAGGGCGACGCGGCCCTGATCAACCAGTACAGCGTGCTTGCCATCAATCCTGCAAAATGTCAGAAGGCGCAATTCGCCCTGGCCCAGAAATTCTCCGACTGGCTGGCCGGGCCCGAGGCCCAGAAGCTCATCGGCGACTTCAAACTGCTGGGCAAGCAATTGTTCAAACCCAACGCGAAGTAATTGCCAGCAAGCGTTGCCACCGGCAGGGTGAGTGTGTTCGCCAGGCGGGCTGGCTCACCCTGGATTCGTGCGAGATGCGGCCGTTTCGGATCTGCACGCGGCAGCGTGGTCGCTGTGCCTGACACCAAGCGGCCCGGGAGGTGATATCCTCCGGGCCGCGCTTTCCCTCGCGCCCGCTGGTCGACACTTGGCCGGGCACTATAAATAGGCGGCTCCATGGGCTATATTCTCGACGGTGTTGTCACGGCCTTGCGCCTGCTCTGGCAGGGCGACCCGCAGACCTTCTCCGCCATCGGCGCCACCCTCACCGTCTCCTCCTACTCCATGGCTGCCAGCCTGCTCATGGGTGTTCCGCTGGGATTTCTGCTCGGCTACACTGAGTTTCCCGGCAAACACCAGGTGCGCTTGGTGGTGGACACCCTTCTGGCCCTGCCCACCGTCTTCATCGGACTACTTGTCTACGCCCTCATCTCCAACCGCGGCCCTCTGGGCGAAATGGGACTGCTCTTCACCCTGCCCGGCATCGCCGTGGGCCAGACCCTCCTGGCCCTGCCCATCGTCGTCGCCCTCGTCGCCACCGCGGTGGAGAGCATGGACCCCCACCTGCGCCCCACCCTCATCAGCCTGGGGGCCAACCGCCGCCAGCTGCTCCTGACGAGCCTCTGGGAAGGCCGCCACGGCATTCTCGCCGCCGCCCTCACCGCCTATGGCCGGGTGATGACCGAGGTGGGCATCTCCATGATGGTGGGCGGCAATATCAAGTGGCAGACCCGCACCATCACCACCGCCATCGCCCTGGAGACCAACAAGGGCCTCTTCGGCATGGGCATCGCCCTGGGAATCGTCCTGCTGATGATCGCCTTCGCCGTCAACCTCAGCGTCAGCTTTCTGCGCCGGCGTTAGGAGAAGCGGCATGAGCGAGACCATCTACCAGCTCGATAACATCACCCAGCGATACGCGGGCAAAACCGTCCTGCACCTGCCCGAATTGTCCCTCGAAGGCCCCGCCATCGTGGGCCTCATCGGCCCCAATGGCAGCGGCAAAAGCACCCTCATGCGGATTTTGGGATTCCTCCAAGCCCCGACCAGCGGCGAGGTCCGCTACCGCGGCCGCCCCGCGCGGCCCTTCGATCCGGCCGTTCGCTTCGCGGTCACCATGCTGCCCCAAGAGCCCTTCCTGATGCACCGCACGGTGGCCGCCAATATCGCCTACGGGCTCAAACTGCGAGGCAACGGCGGTGACCTCGAGGCCCGCATTGCGGAGGCCCTCGACCTGGTGGGCCTGGATCCCGCCGCCTTCGCCCGCCGTCAGTGGTACCAGCTCTCCGGCGGAGAGGCCCAGCGAGTGGCCCTGGCGGCCCGCCTGGCTCTGACGCCGCGGGTGCTCCTCATGGACGAGCCCACCGCCCGGGTAGACGAGGCCAGCAGCCAGCGGATTCAGGCCGCCGCCCTGGAGGCCCGCCGGGAGCGGGGCACCACCCTGGTGATCGCCAGCCACGATTGGGAGTGGCTCTACTCCATCTGCGACACCGTCCTCTGTCTCTTCCGCGGTCAGCTCATCGGCGGCGCCAAGGGCAATCTCATCCGCGGCCCCTGGGAGGTGGATGATCGGGGCAGCTACCTGCGTCGCCTCAATGGCGGCCAACTCTTCCGGGTGCCGCCGCCGCCCGCCGACGAAGCGGTTGCTTTCCTGGCCCCCGAGGCGGTCGCACTCAACCCGCTCGAAGCGGGGCCTACTGGCCACGCCCACCTAAAAGGGATCCTCACCCGCCTGGCGCTGGAGCCCAATCACCGTCAGTTGACGGCCACCATCATGGTGGGTGATCTGGCCCTCAGCGCACGGCTCACGGTGGAGCGGGTCGCCGAACAGCAGCTTTACCCCGGCCGAACGGTGACCCTCAGCTACACGCCCGCGTCGATCCGCTGGATCGGGATGGTGGACGGCTGAGGGGAGCGGCGAAACCCGCTGCCGGCGACCGATGCAACCGCCCTCCGTTTCAATGTCCGGGGGCATCTCTGAAGCGGCCTTGTCGGCCGTTTGCATGCGGTGCGCGCGATTTGACAGCCCTGCCTGCCGTCAACAGGATCAGCTGGCAGGCTGAGGGCGTGGATGATGCATTTAAAAAGTTTGCAGAGGGTTGAAGCGGCACTGGGCGCCAATTTCAGCGCCACTGGCCGTCATGTTCACGGTCTTCTCTCTGCGATCAGCCGCCTGCCCTAAGCTCGCTCGGCGGCAACACCTCAGATCGGCATGATTCTCCATATCCTGAGCGGCGAACGAGATCGATCTGGCGCAAAGCACCCTTTACGCAATTAATCCCTAATATCGTTGGATATCATGGAAGCGCCGCTTGTCTGTGGGGTGGTGTTGGGGTATGATCAAGTAACGAATCCCCGGGGAGTGATGTGGGCATCGTCGGCGGGGAAACCATCGATCCCGATGCGGCCTTTTCCCCGCCCCACATGCCGATATGGGATAAACCATCATCTCACCGCGGTCTTTCTGGAGAATAACTGCCCACACTCCCCCTTCTATCCATCCTAAAATTGGATAACGACGGTTTCTACGCGAGATCAAGATGACAGATCTAACCGAAAAGAAGATTCAGCAAAGTATCGACGATCGAAAACGAACCCACAGAATCTTTCTCGAGAATGTCAAAACCTACAAACCATTTATGGAATTGGAAGAACAGGCCTTCAAAGATGGCGCCCTCTCGAAGAAGATGAAAGAACTGATGGCCTTGTCCATTTCGATTGTCACCAAATGTGAACCCTGTATGGAGTGGCATCTCGCTCAAGCGCTCCAGAATGGCGCAACAGAGGAAGAAGTTTATGAAACGATTGACGTTTCGTTAGAGATGGGGGGCGGCCCATCCGGGGCTTATGCCCGCTTTGTTTTGAAGGCAATGGACTATTTCAAGAATCAAGATAGCGGACCCAGCCGGTAAAAAGCGTTTGTACGATGGGACCAAATCGCATGGTCGCGCGCAAAGCGACCGTGCAGCGCAGTGGTGGCCGCTGAAAGGAACCCCAAGGAGATGATCCCCATCTTTCCATACGCCTATATTGTCGCCGCCGTCCTGATCTTCCTCATGGGGTTCTGCGTGCATTGGGTTGCCCAGCTCACATCCGTGCTGAATTGGGATCTGGTGACGCGCCTGGGGCTCCAGGAGTGGGCTATGCCCAGTGAGTAGACGGTCTATGCGCATGCAATCGCAGTTGCCGATACGGCGCTGGCGTGGCTATATGGCCTTGCGGCCGCGGGGCTGCTCATCAATGCAGAATGGGGATATACGCTGGCTTGGATACCAGGGTCACTTCTACTCTACCATGCCATCAGTGCCTGGACCTGGGAACGCAACCGACGGAAAGCGGGCCGTCAGTTCTGGCCTGAATCGCTGCGAATCACCTGGTGCGGCCTCAATGCGATGACCGGCTTTTTTGCACTTGTCTTGTCTTGGTCGGTCAAGGGCGGCCGACCAGACCCGCGAACTCGGCGGTGACGTCCGCTTTGCCCCATTTGCGGCGGTTATTTACACCACCGTTACGCGTCATCAAGAGATGCAATGAAGTTAGCCCCCAAAATACTTTTGATCGTTGATGGTGTTGTAAATCTACTGCTGGGAATTTTTTTGGTCGCATTTCCCATGGGGGTGGTCCGTCTCTTAGGGTTGCCCAGCACGAACACCAATTTTTATCCAAGCATCTTAGGTGCCGTTATATTCGGGATAGGATTGGCGCTTTTTTTGGAATTGATTGGCTATAAAAAACAATTCCGGGGGCTGGGGCTTGGCGGCGCAATCGTGATCAACCTCGCTGGTTCCATCGTCCTGTTTTGCTGGCTGTTATTCGGCGCCCTATCTATTCCGATGAAGGGGCGAATCATCTTATGGTCCGTCGCGCTGATTGTCTTCGCAATCGGTATCGCTGAGTTATACTTCAAAGCGTGGCTCTATGAAAACCATACGACATGAGATGCGGTGCCATGGAGGTCCACGAATAGCTTGTGGCCTGTTGGCCGCGCTGTCGGACTGAACGCCATCCTAAAGTAGAGGCGGCCCTTTGCAACCAACACGCATAACGTGGATACACATCGTATTTGGTGTCCTTACATTGGCCCCACTTCTCGTGGCCCAACTCGTCATCCTCGTAAATCCCATAGCCAAGAGGCGAAAGACATCCTTGTCGCTAAAGGTGAAGACTGGCGAGACAAACCGCAGTTCGATCCGCCCTGGGGTGTGCCTGGGCGGATTGATTGCTAGTTGCCCCTCTGTTGATTTCGGGAAGCATTGGTGTGATGCTTGGGCATGCCTGGGGGTATGACCCGTGGGGAGCGACTGGCGCTATTTGCCTGTATATCAATATCGGTTTGTGGTTCATGGAGAAGGCGTACGTCTATCCTTCCCGTGGAGCGCTTGCCGATTACGCCTATTATTGGGGGCTTTTTGTATATTGGGGCGCACTTGTCGTGGTATACGCCGCTATCCGTCTCAGCGGAGTAGAGATATAGGCCAGTCCGGTGATGGCGCGTCATGCGGAGAGATTCACCCGATATACCGTCCAATAGCGGCGCTCAAGGACGACGAGAGGCGCGCTGCCCCGACGCCGGGCGTCAGCTGGCCGAATCAGATAGGAGGGACGATGCATAACAGGAAAGCTTTGACAGCACCTTGCGGTCTTGATTGCTTCAATTGTGACATCTATGAAGAGAATCTAACGGCAGAATTCGCTGAGATGATTCACCACAAGTTGGGGATCTCCAAGGAAGAGATCCCCTGCAAAGGGTGCCGCGAACAAGATGGTGCCCATTTTCATCTGCCCGATGGGTGCGCCACCTTGAACTGCGTCAAAGCAAAAGGGGTCCAATTGTGTTGCGACTGTGACGATTTTCCCTGTGCCCTCCTCGCTCCCCTTGCAGACGGCGCGGCAAAATACCCGCACAACATGAAAGTTTATAACCTGTGCCGTATTCAAACCATCGGCTTGGAAAGATGGATTGAGGAGGCTGCCAACATTCGCAAACAATATTTCAAAGGAGGATTTGTGGTAGGCAAGGGACAGGCCGAGTAGCAGGCTGCGCCCACAAACTGGATGTGGATTTTCTTCTTGCGAATCGCCAGATCACGGCCGCGGGCACCGGCCGTACGACCGACATGGACAAGGGGCCGATTGGGAATTCGCACCACTGTGTCCAGGTCGGTGACGCCGTTGGCCGACAGGCAAGCAGAGCACCTCAGCCACTGCGGCGTGCTAAACCGCGACACAGGGACACTTGAGCGGCATGAAGCGACGAACGAAGGCAGCAATGCGATTACCACGAACACGCTGAAACGCCCCGGTCAACACCGCCAAGCGGCTTGCAACGGCCATTCTTCAATGAAGTATGCGCCATAGGAGTCGCGTCATGGGCAACCATTCCAACACGGGCAAGAAAAAACCCAAGGGGTCAGGGAAATTTGCCGTCTTCTGCGCAGGATTGTTTTTATTGCTGTTCGCGGGCTCATTCATCGTGCCCGTCGACAAAATTCCCCCAGAGTGGGCCATCAGAGCTTGGCTCTTTTTTGCCGGCGCCGTCCTGATGTACTGGGGCTGCAACCGAATCACCAACGGCCGGGACGATCCAACCGTCGGTCAAGGCACGATCAATCTCGTCATCGGCATTTTCGCGGCCACCGTCGCGCTCCTGTCACTGCTCAAGACGACGCCGTGATGCGACCCGCGATGGTTTACGGGGGACGCTGCCCGACATCGCTGTCGGTGCTGCACAATTGAGCCCACGTCGATCTGTTGAGCGATGAACTGCCCTGAGGCGGCTGCCGCGGACAACTCCGCTGCGGGGCAGATCCAAAATGCGATCCAACCCCATCACCGATATCGCTTTGGGAGGGTAGAACGATGATCAAGCTCATCATGTGTTTGCGCCGTCGTCCAGAGATGACGCGCGAGGAGTTCCAAGCGTACTGGCAGCATCAGCACGGCCCATTTTTCATGCGGAATGCCGGCGTCATGCGGGCGAAGCGCTATGTGCAATCCCATACCATCGACACCCCTTTGAACGAAGGGATGCGGAGCGCGCGGGGGATGCGGCCCGAATATGACGGGGTCGCGGAGGTCTGGTTCGAATCGGAAGAAGATCTGCTGGCGGCGATGAATTCGCCCGAGGGACAGGACTTGAGCGCCGCCTTGCTGGCGGATGAAGGCAACTTTATCGATCACGCCAATTCCTCGGCCTTCATCGTGCGAGAGCGGGCTTTCTAAAGCAGCGGGCAATCGGCCGCCAATCGGTGTGTCCGGCCGCCGCATACCGCGCCGAGATGAGCGGTGCTTGAGACCCACAGTCGCCGTATCCGGCGACGACATCCTTTGGCCGACCGACGGGAGGGGAGATGGAGCGCGTCGTGACAGCCGTCTTCATCGGCGTACTGGGCACCATTGCGATGGATCTGTTGAACCATCTCTTCGCACGATCTGGATGGATTCTCAAAATCGATGTGGCCACCATTGGCAGAATGGCCGCGGGATGGCTGCGCGGTCGCTTCCGCTACCGCCACCCCGGCGAATTGAGGCCGGTTGCCAACGCAACCCTATTGGGATACCTCACGCACTATGGCATCGGAGTGGGCCTGGCGATTCCCTTCGTGTTCGGCTGGGATCACTGGGCGGGAAGCCCGCTGTCCCCCCTGTGGGCCCTCGCATACGGCCTCGCAACGACCGTCGCCTCGGTCTTTTGGGTCTATCCATCCCTGGGACTGGGGGTTTTGGGCCTCAAGTCCCCCGAAGGCGTGAAGGCGCCCCTGTCGAGTTTGGCCAACCATCTCTTCTTTGGTATGGGGATGGCGGTCGCCGTTCTACTTACCTGAGGTCGGTGTGGGCGCGGCGTGTTGAAATTCTTGTGATTTATCCAAAAAGGCCATGGTACGTGGCAGGCGCCGGTGTTGCCGGCAAACGATCGCATCTTGTGGAACAGCAGCCAACCTGTTTCCTGACCGATCTTTTCGTTAACGATGTAACATAGGGTAGAGTAGACCATCCACTTTTGCTTGCGACCGGACGCTAGCATCCGGCGTAGCGGATAACTGGGATTCAATCTATTGCACGTTGAAGAATCGCCAGGTTGAGAGATGGCGGAAGCCCCTCGGCTCAGCCGTTTCGGTTCTCCACGTGGTTGAGAATTGTGAGGGATTCTGGCCATGAGTAAGCGTGACGCTGATCATACAGCCCACCCATTCTATATTTTCGGCTCGGGTGTTGCCATAGGTGTTGTGGCGACCTTCTCGTTCATGTCGTTTATCATTATGCAAAACTATGTAGAGAAAGAGAACGTCAACGCATTCATAGAAAAGCAGGGAAAAGCCATTATTGATGCGGGCAAATTGAGCGAATACATGGAGATGGCAACCGAATATGCCGTTTTGGAAACGGGTCAGACAAGAAGCGACTCCATTTCGGATGAAGCGACGGCACCACCCGCTGTCCCGGCCGACACCTCCTTTCAGATCTCTCTGGCATCGCCGCTGGTGAGAGTCGACGACGAGCTTTCGCTCTTGTTGTTGAAGATCGAGCCGAGCCGGGCCCGGTTTCAGTTCAACTTTCATTTGTCCCCCAAAAAGGAGAAACGGTTATTTATCTATCGCGACAAACCGCAGACCGTTTCGATGGACGACCGCACCTACGTCGCTCGACTTCTGGAGATCAGGAACGGATCGGAAGTGATTGTCAATTGCACCAAATACTGAGAATCCAATGCATTGAATACGCCCGGCGGCCGCAATTCAACTGACGAAACGCCCCCCGCGAACCCCATTTCGGTGACGAATGCTGCGAATCCTCTTGTTCTGGGCCCTTTTCCCCTTCGTGCTCCCCCAGGCGCTGCGCCTGCGCCAAAACGCGCCACGCGTCACCGGGGCCGGGGGGCCCAAAAAGGGCAGCATGGGATCGGGGAAACCGCTTCAGCTCATCGCCGTCGGCGACTCGATCATCTCAGGGGTCGGCGCCCCGGTGCTGGCGAAGGCGCTGGTCGGCCAGACCGCCCGCCAACTCTCTGAACGGCTCGATGCCCGCATCCACTGGGCCGCCTATGGCGGCATCGGCGCCAGATCCCACAAGGTTCTCAACCAGCTCTTGCCCCGCATATCGGAGACAGCGGCCGATTTTATCGTGTTGTCCGTCGGTGTAAATGATATAACCGCTCTGTCGCGGCTATCCGCCTGGGAGCGGCAGCTGGAGGCCCTGTTAAGCACCCTGGCCGATCGGTTCCCGGACGCCGTCGTGGCGGTCGCCGGAATTCCGCCGCTAGGCGGGTTTCCCCTGCTGCCGCAGCCCCTGCGCGCCGTGTTCGGCCTCCGCGCAGTGAGCTTCGACATCGCCAGTCGGCGGATTATTGCCCGGCATCCCTTGGCGGTGCACGTCCCCTTGGACTTTGATCCGCACCCGGATAAGTTCTCTCCGGACGGTTTTCATCCGTCCGAGGAGAGCTACGCTGAATTTGGCCACATGGTGGCGCAGCGCATCGCCGACCGCTGCGGGGCGGGCGCGGTCGGGACGTCAACCACGCCTGCCGCGCCACCGGCCGCGGGAGGGGGCGTTGACCATGGAAGGGGGGCGGCATAGGATATGCGCACGCTTCGATTGCGGCCTGCAGCAACGGCCGATTTGGCCGAGATCAACGCCATCTTCAACCGCTACGTGGCCACCTCCACCTGCGTCTGGACGACCCACGAGACCACAGCGGCGGAGCGTGCGGCGTGGTTCGCATCCCACGATGACGCAACCCCGGTACTGGTGGCCGAGGCGCGAGGCCGCATCGTCGGCTGGGGTGCCTTGGCGCCCTTCGTGACGGCCTGCACCTTCCACAAGACGGCGGAGAACTCGGTCTATGTCCACCCCGACTGCCAGCGCCGCGGAATCGGCGGGCGGATTCTGTGCGAATTGGTGCGCATGGCCCGACGAGCCGGTTACATCTCCATCGTGGCCTCGATTTCGGCGGATCAAGCGGCCAGCATCGCACTGCACCGCAAGGCCGGTTTTGAAGAGATGGGCCGGTTGCGGCAGGTGGGCTACAAATTCGATGCGTTCAGGGATCTCGTTTACCTGCAGCTGCGGTTGGCAGATCGCTGAGAATTGGGGGGCCGGCCATATCTTCGCGAAGGTCGGCCGGCAAGAGACAACTCGGAATTCGAACTCGGATACAGATGCGGAAAGGAGAGAAAGATGATGCGTCGTTACGGGTGGCTGGCGCTTGTTCTCACGGTCGCTTTGCTGGCCGGTTGCGCCACCAAACAGGATATTGAACGTCTGGAGGGCAAGGTCGATCTGCTCATCCTGGCTACGAACCGCACCACATTGGACGAGATCTTCGGTGATCAGGCCACCGAGATAACCCGCCTGGTCAACGATCTGGACGCCTATCAGAAACGGCGCTTTGAAAACCTTCAGCAGGAGTACACCAACGGCACCATGGCGGTGGAGACGGTTCGGCAGAAGATGCTCAGCATCCTCGGCAACAATGACCGCATCGTGAGCACCCAGCGCGGCATCTATATCCGCAATCTGCAAGGGGCCAAGCTGAAGGCGATCGCCACCGACACCAAGATCGTCAATTGCCAACTGCTCGACGTGGCCGAGATCCCCAACGCCATCCAGCGCAAACGGGTGCTGAAACGCTACTCCTGGGGACGCGGCGAGCTCAATGGGGAGCCCATTCTCTTCCCATGGGAGCTGACCATCTCGGCCTTCACCAAAGAGGTGGCCGAGCATACCGCCCGGCGAACGGCCCAGGAGTTCATCAAGATGGGCGGTGAGAAGAAGTGGCAGCGACCCATCAAGATCCAGATCTCAACCGAGAAGGATGATCCCGTGAAGATCACGACGGACGAAACGGAGAGCGAGATCTACCTCGAGTACGAAAACCGCGAAGCGGAGGGCGGCGCGGCGGCCGACGGGTCCGGCAACTAGCCCGATGCTGCTGCGATGCGTGGCCGTCCGGGCCCGGGAGGACGGCGCCCGGCCTGCCAACGGGCCCGCTTCTGCCCCGCCACTGGTCGGGGCGCCACTGCCGGTGCCCCTCAATGCCCCTCGATGAAGCGCACCAGGATCCGCAGAAAGCTCTCCGGCGCCTCGGCAGGCAGGCTGTGGCCTAGCTGGGGTAGGCGGATATGGCGGCCGCTGCTCACTTGAACGATCTTCTCCGCCCCTGCGGCGGGCACCAGGGGATCTGCGGAACCGCTGAGGACCATGATGCGGGGGGAGAGCGGCGCCAATACCTTGCCCAAAGGGCGGTATTTGGCCATGGCCTCGAAATGGGCCAGCAGGTGGGCCTCCTTGTTGCGCCGGGTGATACTCTGGGCGATGTGGCCCATCATCTTCTGGTTCTCCTTCAAGAAACGTTCGCCGAAAACGTGGGGCAGCGTGGCCCACACCAGGGCTTCCAGGCCGCCGTGGCGGAGGATTTCGCGCCAGGAGCGCACGATGAGGCGCCCCCGTGTGGTGGCCGCCGCGCTGACGCTGGTGAGGAGCAAGGAGTCCACCCGGTGGGGGGCGTCCAGGGCCAGCCGATAGGCCACATAGGCACCGTGGCTGAGGCCGCAGAGGTGGGCGTGGCCCAAGTCGAGGTGATCGAGGAGCCCGATGAGATCGCCGACATGCAGATTGAGGTTGAGGGGCGCTTGGCCGAGGTCGCTGTTTCCCTGGCCCCGGGCGTCGTAGAGGAGCACGCCGAACCGCTCGCGCAGCTTGAGGGCGAAGGCACGCCAGTAGAGGGTGGTCTGCATGCTGCCGTTAAGGAAGACGATGGTGGGCCGGGCGCTCGAGAGGTTGAAAGCCTCGTAGAAGAGGCTGCAGCCGTCGGGTGTTTTCCAGAAGGACATGAGCGCTCCCTCCCTGAAGATCGATTCGTCAGAATTGCGCCGGTATCGCTCGCAGCGGGTTTGGGATCACACGCATTAGAATAGGGGATTCGGGGCCATTTGACAATGATGATGGAATTGGCGTAAGCGCCAGGGGCAACGGGGCCGGCCGTCGGCTGGCGCCGGCGACCGCACACGCAGCGCATCGACGAGGGATAGTGAGATGTCATGAAAAGCTTTGAAGATCTGTTCCAGGAGCTCCAACGCAAGGCGGCCGCCAAGGATCCTGCATCGGGGACGGTGCGGCTCCTGGCCAAGGGGCGCCACGCCATCGGCAAGAAGATCATCGAGGAGGCCGGCGAGGTGTGGCTGGCGGCCGAATATGAGGGGCGCGAGAAGACGGCCGAGGAGATCTCCCAGCTGCTCTACCACCTGCAGGTGATGATGCTCGACTGCGGCCTGGAACTGAAGGACGTATACAAGTACCTGTAGGGTGAATATCGGCCAGCATCGCCTTCCATCGATCCCTTTGCCCGCTGACAGACGGCCAAACGACACATCGGAGGTACATCTTGCTCCAGATCGCCCTGCCCAACAAAGGGTCGCTCTCCCAGGCGGCCATTGAGCTGGTCCGCGAGGCCGGCTATCATTGCCGCCGCTACAGCCGCGAGCTGGTGGTGCGCGACAAATCCCACCCCATCGAGTATATCTTCCTGCGGCCCAAGGATATCGCCATCTACGTGAGCCGGGGGCTGCTGGATCTGGGGATTACCGGCCGGGACCTGGCCCTGGACAGCCGCGCCGATTTCGAGGAGCTGCTGCCCCTTCAATTCGGCCGCTCCAGGTTCCATTACGCCGTTCCCCAGGAGAGTGATCTCACCCCAGAGCGCTTCGAAGGGCTGCGCGTCGCAACCTCCTACGCCAACCTGGTGGGAGAGGATCTGCAGGCGCGGGGCGTGTCGGCAGAGGTGGTGCACCTCGACGGCGCCGTCGAGATCGCCATCCGTCTGGGGGTGGCCGACGCCATTGCCGACGTGGTCGAGTCGGGGCGCACCATGTTGGAGGCGGGGCTCAAGACCGTGGGAGAGCCCCTGGTCAACTCCGAGGCGATTCTCATCGCCCGGGACGGCAGCGTGACCGAGAACCCCCTGATCAAGCAGTTCATCGAACGCCTGAACGGAATCGTGGTGGCGCGGGAATACGTGATGGTGGAGTACGACGCCCCCAAGGAGCTGCTCGAGATGGCCTGCATGATCACCCCCGGTATCGAGGCGCCCACGGTGGCCCCCCTGAGCCGCGAGGGGTGGGTGGCCATCAAGTCCATGGCCAAGAAGAAGGAGGTCAACGAAATCATGGACCGGCTGGCCGATATGGGGGCCAAGGGGATAATCGTGACCCCCATCCGGACCTGCCGGATTTAGCGCGTCAAATGGTCAAATCGGTTGCCCAACACTGAAAGAGGGAGAGCGGCGCCGGTTCTGGACGGGTACTAGGTCACGGCGGCGACCACCCGCACCTCTGTCTTCGACTCCAACAGGTCATCGATCCGTGCACGGGCCTTTTGCCATGCGGTGCTGGTCTCCCAGTTCCGCCAGGCCGTCATGCTGCTCCACGTACTGTTCTCGATGCTGATCTCCGACACTTCCGGGGTGGACAGCACCTCGGTGTAGAAGTGGCCGTTCTGATACCGGATCAGCTCGCGTACCTGATCCAGCAGGGAAATGGCCAAGTCCCGTTTGTGGGTGGGGATGATGCGTCGGATTTGAATGGTGACCGGCATGATGCTCTCCTTGAGGCGGCCCATCGGGACCCGACCCGATGCGGCCGCAGCGTTCTGCCCCCACCCCGCCAGCGGGGCGGGGGGTATCGGTTTATTTAGATCGCTCAGCTCCGCGCTTTGGCGTAGCCGATGCCCTCCAGGGCAACTTCCATCTCGTTGAGGATGGTGGGGTCGTCGATGGTGGCTGGGACCTTGTACGTCTCGTTGTCGGCGATCTTCTGGATGGTCCCGCGCAGAATCTTGCCCGAACGGGTCTTGGGCAGGCGCTTGACCACCGTGGCGGTCTTGAAGGCCGCCACCGGGCCGATGCGTTCGCGCACCATCTGGATCACCTCCTTGATGATCTCGCCCTCATCCCGCTCCACACCGGCGTTGAGCACCAGGAACCCTACGGGCAGCTGCCCCTTGAGCTGATCGGCCACCCCCAGAACGGCGCATTCGGCCACGTCGGGATGATCGGCCAGAACCTCCTCCATGGCCCCCGTGGAGAGTCGGTGCCCGGCCACGTTGATGATGTCGTCGGTGCGCGACATCACGTAGATGTAGCCCTCGGCGTCGATGAAGCCCGCGTCGGCGGTCTTATAGTAGCCGGGGAACTCCTCCAGATAAGATTCCAGATAGCGTGCATCGTTCTGCCAAAGGGTGGGCAGGGTGCCCGGCGGCAGGGGCAGTTTGACCACCAGGGCGCCGATCTCACCGGGCGCCACCGGCTGACAGGCGTCGTCCACCACCTGGACATCCCACCCCGGGGCCGCTTTGGTGGGGGAACCCTCCTTCACTGGATAATGGTGCAGCCCCATGCAGTTGGCGGCGATGGCCCAGCCGGTTTCGGTCTGCCACCAGTGGTCGATGACCGGGACCCCCAGATTCTTCTCGGCCCAGTGCAGGGTGTCCGGGTCGGTGCGTTCACCGGCCAGGAAGAGGACCTTGAAGTGGGAGAGATCGTACTGCTGGATCAGCTCGGCCTGGGGGTCTTCGCGCTTGATGGCGCGGAAGGCGGTGGGGGCGGTGAACATGGTCTTGACCTGATGCTGGGCGATCACGCGCCAGAACACGCCGGCATCGGGGGTGCCCACCGGCTTGCCCTCGAAGAGGATGGTGGTGCAGCCGCGCAGCAGAGGGCCGTAGACGATGTAGCTGTGGCCCACCACCCAGCCCACGTCGGAGGCGGCCCAGTAGACGTCGCCGGCGTCCACGTCGTAGATGTTCTTCATGGTCCACTTGAGGGCCACCAAGTGGCCGCCGTTGTCGCGCACCACCCCTTTGGGCTGACCGGTGGTGCCCGAGGTGTAGAGGATGTAGAGTGGATCGGTGGCCGCCACCGGCACGCAGTCCCGCGGGGTGGCCTGCTCCATCGCTTCGATCCAGTCCACGTCGCGGCCCGCGATCATATCTGCGGTGGCCATGGGACGCTGGAAGATGACGCACTTCTCCGGCTTGTGGGTGCTGGCGTCGATGGCCCCGTCCAGCAAGGGCTTGTATTCGATCACGCGCTGCACCTCGATGCCGCAGGAGGCCGAGACCACCACCTTGGGTTTGGCGTCGTCGATGCGGGTGGCCAGCTCGTTGGCCGCGAAGCCCCCGAACACCACCGAGTGGATGGCGCCCAGGCGGGCGCAGGCCAGCATGGCGATGGCCGCCTCGGGAATCATGGGCATGTAGATGATGACCCGGTCGCCCTTGACCACGCCCTGATCGGCCAAGACGCCGGCGAAGCGGGCCACCGTGTCGCGCAGCTGATGGTAGGTATAGGTCTTGACGGTATCCGTGACGGGACTGTCGTAGATCAGGGCCGCCTGGTCGCCGCGGCCCTTGTCGATATGGAAATCCAAGGCGTTGTAGCAGGTGTTGGTCTCCCCGCCGGTGAACCAGCGATAGAAGGGTTTGTTGCTGTCGTCCAGCACCTTGTCCCACTTCTTGTACCAGAAACATGTCTCTGCGGCCTCGCCCCAGAATCCATCCGGATCGGAGAGGGAGCGGGCATGGGCCTCGTCGTATAGGGTTGTCATGCGACCTCCTTCATGGGGGTGTTCTGTCGGGTGTTAGCCCCACACTCCCCAGCCAAATGAGAGGGTGAAAAGGATCGAAAACACTACCAGGCCCACCATCCAAATATCTTCACGTTTCATGCGTCGCTGTCCTCCATAGAAAAGATAATGTGTAAACCGTGTCCATTGGGCCGCGGCCGGTGCTGACGGCCACGGCCCGCTCGCCGCCGCGATCAGGTCTCCTTGACGACGATCATGGTCTCGCGGTCGGCGCGTTCGATCTGGGTCTCGTTGGTGGTGGCCATCTCCGCCTTGAAGCACAGGGCCCACATCATGACGATACCCAGGATCCACCAGACGATCTGCCAGGACCAGATCGCGGGGAAACCGCAGAAGCTGAAGGCGCTGTTGGCCAGGATGCAGGCCGGGCCGATGGCGAAGAAGTACCACAGGGGGACCACCACCTTCATCGCTTTACGCCATTTGCGGCCCGACTCGCTGGGGGCATCGACGCTGTCCAGCCACGCGCGCACCTCCTGCTGACGGGCGACCGTTTCTTCATCGTCCTTCATCCCAAGGCCGCGGCACAGGTAAGCCACCGCCGCGCCCACCGCCAGCCCCCAGAAGGCGGGGTGCATGGAGAGGGGCTTGGGGATGATCTTGTAGGTGACGAAGATGGAGATCATGGCGGCGATCATTCCCAGAACGGCGCCGATGGCGGGGAAGCGGAAGCCCCACAGACAACCGGCGAGCAGCAGGTACATGATGAAGCCGAAGCAGGTGGCCAGCGCCCCCAGGATCACCAGGGCGGCCTTGGAGTTGAGGCCGACGGCCAGGGCGGCCACGATGAGGAGGGTGGCCAGCAGGCGGTTGACCCAGATCTGTTCGGCGTCCGAGGCGTTTTGGTTCTTGACGTAGCGCCAGTAGACATCGCGCAGGAGAATGGAGCCGCCGGTGCCGATATAGGGCGCCGCGGTGGAGTGAATGGCAGCGATGGCCCCCACGAAAACGACCCCCAGCATGAAGGGCGGCAGGTAGGTCTGCATCAGCAGCGGTACCACCACCTTGTCGCTGGTGATGGTGGCGAATTCGCCGATGCCGGCCACCTGGAGGATCTTGGCGCCCATGCCCTGGAAAGCGGCGAAGAAGAAGAGGGCGAAGCCAACCACGAAGGTAGACATGAAGGCCTGCTGCCAGGCCAGGGGTTTGGGGGACTTGATGCCGAAGGTCCACATAGTGAAGGCCGGTGAACTCTGGATCCCCATGAGGGCGAACATGTAGGTGAGAATATAGATCGCCGTCCACCCCTGCCCCTTGAGGGCCACGTCGATCACCTTGGGCACCTCGAGGTACTTGGTTTCGAGGCTGGCCACCTTGGCGCTGAACCCGCTCCAGCCGCCGAACTGGGGTGCGTTGATCACGTAGGCCCCGAGGATGATGATGCCGCTCACCAGGAGGACGAACTGGATTACGCCCACCCAGGTGGAGGCCTTGAGGCCGCCGGTGCAGACGTAGAACCAGACGATGAAGCCCATGAAGAGGGCGCCGACGGTGATGGGCACCCCGCAGATGACGTTGAACAGCGCCGCCGAGGCCATGAGCTGCAGGGCTGAGTAGAAGACGGCGTAGAGGGTGGCCGCCAGCACCACCAGCCAGCGGACCGCCTCGCTGTTGAAATAGTAGGCGTACATGTCGCCCGGGGTGATGAAGCCGTAGCGTTTGCCCATCAGCCAGGTGCGCTTGGAGAAGAAGGTGCCGGTGATGGGGATCGTGATGACGTAGAAGGAGGCGAAGGCGTAGGCCAGACCGAATTTCCAGATGGCGCCGGGATGGCCGATGAAGGTCCAGCCGGAGAAGGAGGCCGCCGTCGACGCCATCAGGAAGGCCACGAAGGGGATCGACCGCCCGGCAATGGCGTAACCCGAAGAGGTCTTCTCGGTGAAATACCCTTTCAAGCCCCAGTAGAAGCAGTAGATGATGTAGAGCCCGAGCATGATATAAACCCACGTGGTACCTTGCATAGATCTCCCTTTCGCATGTGCTGATGGTTGCGTTTCGCCTTGGTTTCCTGGTCCGTCTCCCCGGGAGCCGGCCCTCACTGGTCCCTCCTTACCCCCTTTCGTCCGAGCAGCGGTTGCGGTGGACGGCCGCTTTCCCTGCGGCCGCCGCCGGTCTACAAGCCGTAACAGCCTGCGTGTCCCAGTGTCGCCACGATACGCAAGCGGGCCAGGGCCGACAATCGGTGCGCGGCTATTTTTTCTGTAGGCTCTCGGGGGTCGGATTTGTAGGTTGCGGACCTACAGGCGGCGGAAAGGGTGCGGGGGGCGTGCAGGGGTAGCGGCCTTAAACGTTAACATAATTAAAAGGCTGGTAAATATAAAACAGTATACCAGGGAGTTGGTTGATTTACGCAATGCGCATTATCAGACGTTATAATTTCCTCTTAGGTTCGCCAGTTCAGTCCGGATTCATCCAGGTTGGCCTTTTTACACCCAGTTTGCCAGCCTTGGCCATGACCTCGCAGGCGACTGCCCGGGTCGATTGCCATACGCGACGCCAGTGGGCGGGTAAGCCAGCTGGCTTTCGGCGCCTCCAAATAATCCTGATCGCAACCGCCACGTGAGTTCCTCGGTACCGTATGGTGAATAATCGCCGCACGCTGAATGCGCCAAGTCCCGCCTTTTCACCCGATTGCGGCCCTTGGTGCGACACCACTTTTGGGCCGATCCCCAATCGCTGGCCCCAGGCTTGCGGGCATCCAAGCAAACAAAAAAGGCAGAGCCTCCGAAGAGGCCCTGCCTTTTTTTACCGCCGGATCGGCGTGTACGATTTCTATGCCTTTGGTTCAGAAGCTCTGCCTTTAACCATACCCTCAGATCTTGCAGGCGGCATCTGCGTTCTTCCGGCCGGCCACACATCTGTTGATAAAGTACGCCAGCGTAAGGAGCGTCAGTGTCGTTCCAATCATTGAGCACCTTCCTTTCCGTTAGCCAGCGACATCGATTCCCATGTCACACCCCAGATGCTCGTCGGGCTTGTCGCACTGGAAGTTGGCTTCGCGCGTATCAACGTGTCCTTCATTTCTCTCGTCAGTATAGTCGTCAGTTCTATTCTCGGACATGCTATCACCTCATTGGTAAGCTGTATTAAGTGCGTTTTGTACTAGTTTCTTGCTTCAATCATAAAATACCGCATCATCAGCGGTGTGCAATAAGGGGCATAGGGGGGGCTTATGGTAGGCAATAACTATTACTTTTCTCCGTCGGCAATTAATTGCTATTTCAGCATAAAGTGCTTTCAACCATTTAGTATAATTGATTTTATTTCACCTTCATTGGAAAAAGACACCCTTACCTCTGACGATTGCCGTAAAAATGGTGCACCTTTTCCATCGAACCGGAGCACACCGCCGAGTCATCAATGGAAGTACCAGCCCGCCCCGCCGAGTCGAATCATTATGGCCCCATCTTTTTTTCCGTGTCCGCGCTGCCCGGTGTGTGGGTCCAAAAGAAATAGCAACGCATCATCCGCAACAGAATATGGGACGCGCTGAACTGAATAAGACGTATTCCTATAGAAAGGCGGGGAAGAATTCCATCGCAAAAGCGTGACAGAAGGATCGACGCGATCCCCTTGGGCTAGAAATGGCGTTGCGAAGAACCACCCTATTCCAAATCCTGATTGCCAATAGCGCAGATGTGTTAGTTTCCTGTTAGGCGTTGGCGGGCTAATTCAATCCCAACTCCGTTAGGTAGCGCCGGGCGCCCGGGTGGATACGGTCCGGATCACCGGCCGCTTTCCTGGTGTTCGCCGGCAAGGTGTCCCGCCCCTGCGGCAGACGCTCGGCCAAGTGTGGTTGGCCTTTGTGGATCGCTCTGGTCAAGCGATAGGCCAACTCTTCCGGCAGATCCGCGCGGGCCAGCAGAAAGCTGAAGGAGCCGACGGTTTGCAGCGGCTCCGCCTGGCCGGGGTAAGAGGCCGCCGGAATGGTCAGCGGCATCAGGAAGGGATACTTGGCGTTGATCCTTTTTATCTGATCGTGGCGAAATCCCACCAGCCGGCCGCCGGCCTGCATAATCCGCGTAAAGTTGGGCCAACCGACGCCGCCCCCCCATTGGGCCGCCACCTCACCGTTGAGGACCATGGGTGCCCCTTGGCCGGCGCGCTCGAGATAGACCGCGACAAAGTCCCTGTCACGATCCAAGCCCAGTGCTTCGGTCACATATTGCCCAAGCAAGGTCAGGCCCGAAGAGATGGTGCCCCAGGCGACCTTCTGGCCGACCAGATCGGAGAATGTCTTCGCCGGACTGTCCCCCCGGACGGCGAAGGCACCGAAGGTGGGGTATATGGCCGTGATGATCTTGAGCGGGGTCGGCCCATCTCGCTCGATTCCCTCGAAAGCTTCGCGGGCCGGCAGGCTGGCCACCAGCGCCACATCCAGGGTGCCCTGCTCCAACAAGGGGATGTTCTGGCGGCTGCCGCGCGTGTTCCGGGCCAGAACATTGAGGGAGGCATCCGTGCTGTTGATCACCTCGGCGAGCACCCCGCCATAGAGTTCGAATCCGCCGCCGGGCGTGGCCGTACCCATGAGGATGGGGGTGCGTTCCGCCCCTCGGGAGGGGGCTACCCAGTGGCCGATCACCATGACCAGGGCCACGGCCAATAATCCGATCAATCGCTTCATGCCATACCTCGCAGATCTTTGATGAACCCACCCGCCTGCTGACGTTGCCGTGCAAGCGCGTCTGGCGCGTTTAGCAACAGGGGCATCCATCACCCAGTGCTCTGCATGGCCGCAGCGATGCCGTTGATGCTGAGAAACAGGGCTTGGCGCAAGGGAAGGGAATCCTCCTCGGCGCGAACGGCCCAGCGCTTGAGCAGTTCGATCTGGATCAGGTTGAGGACGTCGGTGTAGGGATTGCGCAGGATGATGGATTGCTGAATGGCCAGGTGGTTGTCCAGCAGTCTCTCCTGGCCGGTGATCTGCAACACGGCGAGTCGGGTTTTTTCAAACTCCTCTGCAATGCGGTCGTGGAAAGAATCCTGGCAAAGGCCGCTGTAGACCTGGGCAATCTCCATGCGGGTGCGCGCCAGTTCCAATTGCACGTTTTCGATCACCGTGCGGAAGAAGGGCCAGCTTTGCCACATCAATTGCAACTGCTCCAAGGTATCGGAACCATTTTTAATTTCATCTTCAATGGCCGTGCCGGCGCCGTACCAGCCCGGCAGGTTGTAGCGGGTCTGGGTCCAGGAGAAAACCCAGGGGATGGCCCGCAGGTCGTCGAACTCTACCTCGCTGGCCGAAATACGCGAGACCGGTCGCGAGGCTATGGGCAGGTTACCGATGTGATCGATGGGCGTGAGCTGCTTGTACCACGGCCAAAATGTTGGATCATCGATAAGTTTGCGGTAGGCCTGCATCGATTGGGCGGCGATGCGGTCCATGAGGGCCTGCATCGGTGGACTGCATCCCACGTCGCATTCCTTGTCGTGGGCGGTCAGCAGTACGGCGTTGACGATCTGCTCCAAGTGCCGGCGGGCGATAAAAGGGCGGGCATAGCGAAAGGAGATCACCTCGCCTTGTTCGGTGAAGCGCATGCCACCGCTGCGGCTCTGGCTGGGGATGGCGAATATGGCCTGGTTGGCGCGACCGCCACCGCGTCCAACGCTGCCACCCCGGCCATGGAAGAAGCGCATCTTGATATTGTTTTGCAGGCCGACTTCCGACAGGTGCTCCTGACCCTTGTGAAGTGCCCAGTTGGCCATCCAGAAGCCGCCATCCTTGTTGCTGTCCGAGTATCCCAGCATGATCTCCTGGAAGTCGCCGCGTGTCTTTAAATGGCGTCGATAGAGTGGATTTTTATAGAGGGCCTCCATCAACGACGCCGCCCCTTGCAGATCATCGATGGTTTCAAAGAGCGGCACCACATCCAATGGTGTGGTGACAATACCATCATTCATGCGCCACATGCCGACCTCTTTGGCCAGCAGCAGTACTTCCAGCAAGTCGCTCACCGAGTGGGTCATGCTGACAATGTAGGCACCGATGGCCGCTTCGTCCGTAGACATCACGCGTCGCATCAGCTTGAACACCTTCAATAGTTCGATGGTCTGATCCGAAAAGTCTTCCCGATCGCCACAGAGGGGTCTTGGATTGGCCAGCTCTTTTTCGATTAGAGAGATCTTTTCCGATTCCCGAAGGGTCGGGTAGTCTTCGCATACACCGGATAATCGCAACAGCTCCGCAAGCACGGCCTCATTTACTTGGCTGTGCTGCCGGATATCCAGCGCGGCCAAATGAAAACCGAACACCTGGCTGCGGATGATCAAATTGGAGAGGCTCTGGTAGGATGACAGCGCTTCGAGCCCGCAGTCGGCCAGGCTGCTTTGGAGCAGCGTCAAATCGTTCTGAAATTGCGAAATGTTATAGAGGCTGCCGGCCGGCTCGGCCTGGAACTGCCGGAGGCGTTCCAGCATATAGGCGATTTTGAGCCGGAAGGGCTCGAAGCGGTAACGATGCAGTTTGTCCGGATCCAAGGTGATCGTTTCGGCCTCGCGCTGAATATCTTCCATCAGGGCCTGGGGAACCGTCACCCGCAGCGATGAGATGCTCAACTCCTCCCACAAGGCGTCAATGGCGGTCCGGTAGTTGTTGAGGGCTGCATCTCGGTGGGCCGCCAGCGTTTGGGTCGTGATACCGTGGGTCACAAATGGGTTGCCGTCCCGGTCGCCGCCGATCCAGGATCGGATGCGCAAGAAGGGCGGGGCGTCGCCGATGCCATAATAGGTGCGCAGCGCCTGGCCCAGATCATCGATGATGCGTGGCAGGGTCTCCCAAATGGCATGGGTCTGGTAGTAGATGCCATTGTTCACCTCGTCCTGCACGCGCAGGCGGTCCGAGCGCACGTCGTCCGTCACCATTAAAAGGGCGACTTCATGGGCGATGCGGTCGATGGTGCGGTCTGTCGCCCGCTGGGAAAGCGCACGGTCCTGGTACAAGCGCTCCAGCAACTCGGCGATGCGGTTCTGCTTGATCAAAATGGTCCTGCGGCGAACTTCGGTTGGATGTGCGGTGAGGGTCGGTTCAATGTCCAGCTCGCGCACCAGCAGTTGCACCTCCTCTTCGGTGAGGCCCTGCTGTTTGAGGTGATGGACCGCTTCGAGGATCGAACCCTTGCGCGGGCTTGCCGGCGTTTCCCGTTGGGCGGCCAGGCGGTTTATGCGGACGATCTCTTGCCGCTCGGCCTCGTTGACCAGGTGGAAAAAGGCGGTAAATGCACGACATATCCAGACCAGCTGGTCCAGGTTCAGGGGCGTGATGTGCGACTGCAGCGCCTCGTGTGACCGCCACTGATTCGGACGGGAAGCGGCCTCGCAGTGATCCATCAGCTCCTCGACCAGTTGGGCCGTATCGGCACTGGCCTGTTGCCGCACCACCTGCCGGATTAACCGGCCGATGAGATCGATTTTACGCTGCAGGGGCTTGGTAACGCCCCGCGTCCATTCCCCGCCGCCAGTGGTTTCTTTGCTTGTCATGCCCATGATCTTCAGTGCTTAAGAACCGCAATGGAAAGCAACATCGCACACCTCTACACCTAAAAAAAGAGAGGTCTCTTAGCCTCATCTTCTTCCGCGTCGTGGCGAAGATATAAGCTCAACAATATGCATTCATGCGTTGTGTGTCTATCTGGAAGCGATCCTTTTTGGGACGGGGTGTTACCACCCGCACGAGCCAACCGATTGATACCGCCTGGATTGGATTGACCCCATCCTCCGCTTGCTCGAGTGCCCGCTACCCCCATCACTGGCCAATGCTCACCTGCGCTTTCCGCGTGCAATTACTTTCCAATGGCAAACGATGGATCACGCCATGCACGGCAAAATGATGCCCCATCCCACAATCCCCATTTCTGAGAAGCGGTGGATTAACCGCCGCCCTCGATTTCGCTTAGCATCGCTTTGCCCTCCGGACTTTCATGTATCTTAAGAAGTAGCCTCAGTTTTTTAATGGCGGCAGTTTTTTCACCGGAGGCCAAGTTTAACTTGGCCAGGTATAAAAGGGCGTTCTCGTGGTATGGATCAAGGGACAGGGCCTTCTCGAATTGGTCCCGCGCATTGGTATAATTACTTCTCATGACCATCAGCACGCCCATTTTGAAATGGGCAGTCGGTTTTTCATGCGCTTCGGCGATGTCGATACTCCTTGCCAGGCTTTGTTCGGCCTTGTCGAAATCGCCCTGCTTGGCGTAAATGACGCCCATGTCGCTCCAGGCATTGCCATCCCCGGGAACTTGGCTGAGGTGCCGCTCGATGTACGCAACCTGCACCGCAGCACAGATTTCTCTGCTTCGGTCGTCGAAAAACATCATATAATCATCAACAATGCGTTTGGTGCAGAATTCACCAACAAGGTCATGATACCGCATGGTTTGTGCGGGTGTGGCCGCTGTTAGATCGATGGATGGGAAGTTCTGTGCAAATAGAGATGTGGAAAGCTCCGCCATGTTAAGCGCCATGTCCAGATCTCGCGAGGTTGAGATGATGGATGCCAATTCGGATGAGATCCGAGAACGCTTTTTAAGTTCAGCATCAAGTCCTTTGCCAGCTGTGTAGAGATGCCTGGGCGCCGCGAATTCAAGATGCGGCTGGTTGTCGCTGTGGATCATTCCATCTGCGAACATCTCGCTCACACGATCCGTCACAATCAAATGCAATAGTACGCTGGCATCCGAGAGCCGCATAACCGTTGATTTATGGGCAAATGACAGATGTTGGTCGGCAATCGACACCCCCAATGGATGTTCCCCCTTAATGCCGACAAAGAAAAAATCGGCGCCGCCAATGGGAGATGCCATCAGCACGCTGTTGGGAAAGACCGTGCTGAACGTCTTACCGATCATTGCCAGTGTTTGCCAATTCATTCGTCCGGCATTCACCCACTGTATGAAAATACCGTTGTCATTTAAGCGCTGCTTGATCGTTTCAAATGATTCTTTCGTGTACAGGCTTGCCATCCCCGCCATCCAGGGATTGGAGGGTTCCGATATCACCACATCATACTGCATCCGGCTCAACAAAAGGTGGTTGCGGCCGTCCTGAACGATAAGGCGTACCCTTGGGTCCTCGGAAAATTGGTTGTTCCAGTCGTCGAAAAAGCGGGCGGCCTTGATTACCTGGTCGTTGATTTCCAAAACGTCGACGCGGGAAACGGGATAATGGAGTACTTCTCCGGCCGTCATACCACTGCCCAAACCCAATATCATGACGTTGGCTGGGGACGGATGAAACAGCAACGGTACGTGCGCCAATAGCGCCTGCGTGGCGGCG
>JASJCL010000003.1 GCA_030066015.1 Desulfosarcinaceae bacterium
CACCGCCAGATGCCGGATAGCATTCGGCGGTCCCTCAATCTCCAAAAAGTGACCGAACGGCATCTCGTCCAGGCATAACTGGGCCTCCCTTAGAACGAAGCTCTCCCGCCATTTCTCGTAGGTCTGCGCCACCCGAAAATCCAGCGCCCTGAATATCTCCGCCAGGGCGCCGGCGTCGTCCACCCCCACCTCCGTTTCGTGATACGTCTTGACCTCCAGCAGTGCTTGGGCGGATGGCGCTTTGTAGGTCAGCCGAGCGCTCTGATTCTGGCGCAACCTGAGGAGGCGGCCAGATCTCCGCAGGGCGTCGTCGGATGTGTCAAAACAGAGGTTTCGTTCGAAGAATCGTCCACTGCTCTCGGCGCCCAGAGCGAGAATTCGCTTTCGGAGGCGATCCGGCGCGGTGAGATAATATTTAACTTCGAATTCGACGGCGGTGTGTGGATTTTGCATATCGGTTTTGTGTAGCACAAGCAGACCAGCGCGAACAGGCGCAGACCCCATTAATCTGTCCCGTCGAGGAGGCCTCAATGCGGTTGCCACAGAAATCCGTTTGCCTTGCAACAATCCTAGCTGCCCTGCTCCTCCTCTGCGTGGGGGGGTGTGGTGAGGGCGGTGGGTCGGCCGCAGTATCGGAAGGGGCTGAAACGGACACCCCCGCCAACGATGGTGGCGGCGACGCTCTCCCCGAGTCTGACGGCGATACGGCGGACCGGCTGGCACCCCGCTGGGATCCCAACGATTTCGACACCGTTTATACGGTCGGACCGGACGCCGCCTACGCTGATCCCGGCGAGGTTCCCTGGGAGGCATTGACGGGTGGTACCCTGGTACTGATCCACTGGCGAGCGGAGCCCTATCGGTCCAAATGGGTCATCAACACGGTTGCCACAGCGGATAAACCGCTGGTGGTGATGGGGATCGCCAGCCAAGGCCGCCGCCCCGTCATCAGTGGCGCAGCGGCCGAAACGCGCCGAGAGCTCAACTATTGGAACGAGAACCGCTCGGTGATCAAAGTGGGCGGATCGAATCTGCCATCCGACAACCTGGTCCCGGCCCACGTCGTCATTCAGGGGCTCGAAATCCGCTCGGCCCGCCCGGCTTACCACTTTACTGACGACCAGGGAGAGATGGCGGTGTATGCCGAGAACGCTGCGGCTATCCATGTGGAGCGCGGCCAGACGATCCAGGTTATCGACTGCGTTCTGCATGATGCCGGCAATGGTCTCTTCAGCGGACACGGGACCTACGATCTGCTTATTCGCGCGTGTCACCTCTACGACAACGGTATTGAGGGCAGTATCTATCATCACAACGCCTACACGGAGAGCGCTGGCATCATTTTCGATTACAACCATTTTGGTCCCCTGCGCGAAGGGGCGCTGGGCAACAATCTCAAGGACCGTTCCGCCGGAACAGTAATTCGCTACAACTGGATCGAAGGCGGAAACCGCCAGTTGGACCTGGTGGAGACGGACCACGCGGAGATCGCCGGCGACCCGGCCTATGCGGAATCCTTCGTCTATGGTAACATTCTGGTGGAGCCCGAAGGTGCCGGCAACAGCCAGGTGATGCACTACGGCGGAGATGGGGGCGGCTTCTTCCGTGAAGGCACCCTTTACTTCTACCACAATACGGTCATCTCAACCCGCAGCGGCAACACCACCCTCCTGCGCCTCTCCACCAACAACGCCAGCGCGGACCTCCGCAACAACCTGCTATACGCATCGTCCGGCGGTAGCTCCCTGGCGATCTCCAGCGGCCGCGGCCAGATTCAATTGCAGCACAACTGGCTGCCGACCGGATGGCGGGAGACCCACGAAGCGGCGCTCGATCCGGGCGCCGTTGTTGTGGCAGAGCTAAATGTCCAAGGCGATGATCCCGGTATTCTCGATCTGATCGGCGGTGGTTTTGGACTGGCGCCCACTGCGGCGGCGACCGACTGCGGTGGTAATATCGCCGAAGCGGCCCTCAATGCAGAGGGTGAGGTTATCTGGGAGTATCGATCCCCCCAATCGCGTCGACAACGATCGACCGACGGCATTCCGGACGCCGGTGCCTTTGAATGGACCCCTTGAGCTGTGTCGGCGGTGAATGTTCCCCCGCATCTTGGTGGCGCGAGCGCTCCCGCTGCCGCGACGCCTGCGCAAGCCTCGGTGCGGCACCAAAGGAGGCAGTATGGCAGATCAATCAAAGATCCGGAACTTGCTCGACCAACTCTATGGTGCCCAGACGGGCGCCTATCTGCACGCCCAAATCGTCAATCAATTGACCGAATACGCGCCCCGTATCGCGGCCAAACAGCTCGCCTTTGATGCAGGCGACGCCGTTTTGATCACCTACGCAGACACCATTCGTGCATCCTCCCATCCCCCGACCGTGACACCACAAGCCCGACAGCCGTCTGCGACCTTGCCTATGGCGGCGCTGCGAACCTTTGCCGATCGATATTTGGCCGACCTTTTCTCGGCCATCCACTTTTTGCCCTTCTTCCCCTATTCATCGGACGATGGCTTCTCCGTGCTCGATTTCCACCGCGTCGATCCCGCAGTGGGCAGCTGGCAGTTGGTGGAGGGCTTCGGGCGGGACTATGTCCTGATGCTGGACTTTGTTCTCAACCATATTTCCGCCGGCAGCCGTTGGATGCGGGCCTACCTGGATGATCAGGCCGGCTTCGAGGAGCTGGCCATCGCCGTGGCACCCGACACCGATCTCTCTGCCGTAACCCGTCCACGAACCACGCCCCTTTTGACGCCATTTGAGAAATCCGACGGTGAAACGGTCCATTTATGGACCACCTTCAGTGCCGATCAAGTGGATCTCAACTACCGTAGCCCAACCGTACTCCTTAAAATGGTGGAAGTGCTCCTGGATTACGCTGCCCATGGCGCCCGCATCCTGCGCATGGATGCCGTGGCCTATTTGTGGAAACAGATCGGTACCGAATGCATTCATCTGCCCGAAACCCACCAGATGGTGCGCCTCCTCAGGGCGATACTCGAAGCGGCGGCTCCCGGTAGTGTCATCATTACCGAAACCAATGTGCCGCACCACGAGAATATTCTTTACTTCGGCACGGATGGGGACGAGGCCCAGATGGTCTACAATTTCTCTCTGCCACCCCTCCTGCTGCATACCTTTGTCAGCGGCGACGCCCGTCTGCTCTCAGATTGGGCCACCGGACTGGAAACACTGCCGGCCGGCAATGCGTTTTTCAATTTTACCGCCTCCCACGACGGTATCGGCGTGCGCCCCCTGGAGGGATGGTTGCCGCGCAAAGACCTTCAAATTCTCATCGAGGCCGTCCGGGCCAACGGCGGGCGTGTCTCCAGCAAGCAAAACAGCGACGGCAGCCGCAGCCCTTATGAGCTCAATATCACCTATGTGGACGCCCTCAAGGATCCGCGACGGCAGTTGGATCCCCTTCACGTTGCCCGCTTCCTCGCCTCTCAAGCTATCGCGCTCAGCCTGCCCGGAATTCCGGGCATCTATATTCACAGCCTGCTGGGTTCTCGAAATTGGCAGGGGGGGGTGCTGCGGTCGGGACGATTTCGCTCCATCAACCGCGAGCGGCTGGATCTGGACACGACTATGGCGGAATTGGAAATGGCGGGCAGTTTTCGCCGACAAGTCTACCAGGGATATCGTCGTCTGATGCGGGTGAGGCGTCTTCAGCCGGCCTTCAATCCGGACGCCGACATGCAGGTACTGGACTTGGGAAAGTGTATCTTCGGCCTGGAGCGCAGCTGCGCGCAACAGCGGATCCTAACCCTGGTAAACGTTACGGGAGCGGCGCAAAGCGCCTCTCTGGGGCATATTAATTGGCCCCCACCGCTTACGGACCTGCTATCTGGCGGGGAGTTTGCGTCTGAGCGGATTGAACTGCTGCCGTATCAGACAGTGTGGCTGACAAAGTGTGGCTGACAAATCGATGAGGGAATCTCGGTGTGGTCCCTGCTGGGGAGGTGGATAGGCAGCAACAGGCAGTGCTCGAGGAGGATGCGAGCGTTTCGAGAGACCTCAAGTTTCACCGTTTATACGGGAGCGCAACTTACCGGAACACTTGAAGGTGACCACCTTGCGCTCCCGTAAGATCAGGTCAGAGCCAGTGGCTGGATTGCGTCCGCGGCGTTGCTGTTTGTTCTTGACGCAAAATTTGCCGAAACCGGAGACCAGCACATCATCACCGGATTCAAGGGTGGACTTGATGATTTCGAGCAGGGACTCGATCACTTCGACGGATTTTTTCTTGGTAAAACCGAGTTCGTGGACCTTGGCCACGATGTCGCTCTTGGTGAGTGCCATAGTGTCTCCTAACCCATTAGTACCCTTGTCAATTTAAGTCCAACTGTACTATAACACCGTTCTTTGGCGGGGTGAAGCTTCTTTTTTAACTTTTTTTTTGATATCAGCGCGTTGGTTGATTTCCAGCGGGTACTAGCGGCTAAGCGGACTCGTCACCTGACTGATCCTCCTCGCAGCGTCCAGGATCCAGCGACTCGACCTTCTCCATAATGGTCTTGACGCGCTTCATGATCTCATCCACATCCGCCTTCAACTGGGCGTCATCCAGGTCTCTCATGGGATCTCCACCGGTATTGTGCGCAGCTCTATCCGACGGTCAGCGGGGATAGACGCCGTGGCGATAGAGGTAATCGAAATAGTAGTCCCGGTAGCCGTCATTTTCGGGATCCGTCTCATCGACGAAGGCGCCGCTGAACGGTGCGCTGCTCGCACCGGGGGTCGACGCTGTGGGAAGCGCGGCCTCCTTGGCCGGTTGTTTAGCGGGGGCGGCGCTGCGCCAAAGATCTTTCGAATAGCTGTAGAGCACATCCTTTAGGAGATCCCGATCCGGCACGATCTCCTGATTGCCCTCCACGAAGTTGTCGGTGGCGTCGATGACGGCCTTCACGCTACGGACATACTCGGAGTCATCCATGCGGTCTTCGAGAGAGACTTGATGGATGCGGTTGAGGATACACTTCACGGTACCCTCGATGGCGTCGATGCATTTCATAGATGGCCCCCTTCGGCGGGCAAGCACAGTCACCGCCAGGGATGGTTACGAACCGCCGGGGCCTCATGCAACCCACTTGCCGAAATCACCCCGACCTCACTTTTTATGAATAAAATCGATTAGCTACTAAAAATATACGGAATCGATCTGCTTGTCAAGCCACAAAGCGGATCTCGTCAGTAAGCGCCTCTGGAGGTGGGCCCCGACCGGATATGGACGCGCTCGCCGCAACGAAAAAAAGATTGCTTTAACTGCAGATGGCCCTAAAATAACAAAGCCCCTCATCAGAGGGGCTTTCATGTTTATGGAGCCACTGTGCGGAGTCGAACCGCAGACCTACGCATTACGAGTGCGTTGCTCTACCAGCTGAGCTACAGTGGCGAATTTATTGTCCGGCGGCGGCGGTGTGTTCGCGCCCTTTCAGAGCGGCCGTTACGAGTGGTTGACGTATAAGGTTTATGGACCAAAAGCAAGCAAAAATTTCGTATTCCGAGTTGCTCCGGGAGACCGGCCCGAGGGCATCTGCGGTGGATGTCAGTGGCGTGTCGGGGAGCGCTCGGGCAGCGTTGCTGGCCCAACTCTATGAAGCCCGTCGGATCCCCTTTCTGGTGGTGTTGCCGGACAGCAAGCAGGCCCAGATCCTGCTCCAGGACCTGCGCTTCTTCAGCCAGCGATTGGAACTGCCGCTGATCTACTTTCCACCCTACGATTTGCTGCCCTACAAGTTTATCTCCTACCACAACGAGATCGCCGCCGGCCGTATCAAAGCCCTCTACCAGCTTTTGGAGGCGTCGCGACCCCCCTTGGTGGTGACCACCGTTGCCGGGGTGATGCAACGGCTGATTCCCAAGGATGAGCTGGGCGCCTTTAATGAACTGCTCATCGCCGGTGAGGAGATCGATCCCGCCGCCCTTCTTCAGAAGCTTACCATGGGCGGCTACTCGAGGGCCACCCTGGTGGAGGAGACGGGCGATTTCTGCATGCGGGGCGGGATCCTGGACATCTTTTGTCCCCTCTACGACGATCCCCTGCGGATCGAATTCTTCGGCGACATGGTCGAGTCGCTGCGCTTTTTCTCCGCCACCACGCAACGGACGCTTACCCAGGTGGACGATGTCGTCATCCTGCCGGCGCGGGAGACCCTCATCAAGATCGAGACGCTGGAGCAGACCTTGGCGCGTATCCGCGCGCAGGCGTCCGAGCTGACAGTACCCGTTACCCAGGTGCGCCAAGTGGTCGCCCGGATCAAGGAGGAGGGACTTTTCCCGGGGATCGATGGTCTCATGCCCCTCATGTACACGAAGACAGACACCCTCATCGACTATTTTCCGGCGGACGCCGCCGTGGTGCTGGTGGAACCCGCCCAGATCGATGTCGCGGCCCATGCGCTGCGGGAGAAGGCGAAGGAGGGTTTTGATCAGGCGCGCGAGGGCCGCCGGTTGTGTGTGGCCCCCGAAGCGATCTATCTCTCCGCCGAAGAGATGGAGCGACGGTTGGCCGCCGGCAGTCACATCCACTTCAGGGCGCTGCCGGTTCACCATCGGTCGTCGACCGACCGAATGCCGGCCGCTTGTCGGCTCGACCTCCAGGATACGGTCGAAGTGGCCCAGCAGCTCAAGACACAGCTGCGCCGTGAAACCCCGTTCGAGCCGCTCATAGAGTGGATCCGGGTGCAGCAGCAAGCGGGCCGGATCACCATCTGCGCCTGTCATACGGCGGCCCAGGCAGATCGCCTCGCCGCCCTGCTGTCCAACTACCACATCCGCACTGCCGTGGCCGATGGGATCCCCTCCGGCGAGCACAATGCCGGTCTGGTGTATACGGTGGTAGGGGAGGTGTCCGCCGGTTTCGTGTGGCCACAGCGGGGGGTGGCCCTCATTACGGACAATGAAATATTCGGGGCCGGTTTCCGCCACCGGAAAACGCCGAAGAGCAGCAGCCGTGCGGAGCTTCTGACCGTCGCCGAGCTGAAGCGGGGTGATATCGTCGTTCATGACGAACACGGAATTGGGCGTTATGTCGGTTTGATCAAGATCAAGCACAATGGAACGGTCAACGATTATATCGAGATCCGCTTCCGGGACGACGACAAGCTTTACCTGCCGGTGGAGCGCATGGCCCTCATCGAGAAGTATATGGGGGTGGATGGGGCACCACCACCGTTGGACAAAATGGGGGGCAAATCCTGGGAGAAGGTCAAGCGCAAGGTGAAGCGCTCCACCGAAAAGATCGCCGGGGAACTGCTCAAGCTTTACGCCGCCCGGCGTGCCAAGAAGGGGTACAGCTTCAACGAGCCTGACAGCAGCTATGGAGAGTTCGTCACCGGATTTCCCTACGAAGCCACCCGGGATCAGGACAAGGCGATCGAGAATGTCCTCGCCGATATGCGCGCCGAGACCCCCATGGATCGCCTGGTGTGCGGGGATGTGGGCTATGGAAAGACCGAAGTCGCCTTGCGGGCCGCGTTTCTCTGCGTCAGCGAGGCCAAGCAGGCCGCCGTACTGGTGCCCACGACGGTTCTGGCCGAACAGCACTACGCCACCTTCTCGGCCCGCTTTCAACGCGATCCGATCACGGTGGCTTGCCTGAGCCGTTTTCGGACGGCCCGGGAACAGCGCGATATTCTCGAGAATCTCAAAAACGGAAATATCGATATCGTCGTGGGCACGCACCGCCTCCTGCAAAAAGATGTGGCGTTCCAGGATCTGGGCATCCTGATTTTGGACGAGGAGCAGCGCTTCGGCGTCAAACATAAGGAGAAGCTCAAGCGACTGCGGGAAACGGTGGATGTATTGACCCTCACTGCCACGCCCATCCCGCGCACCCTGCACTTGTCCCTGATGGGGATTCGCGACATCAGCGTCATCGCCACACCGCCCGAGGAGCGCATGGCCATTCGAACCTACGTCTGCGAATACGACGACCAGGTGACGGCCGACGCTGTCCGGCGCGAGCTCCAGCGCGGAGGACAGATCTTCTTCGTTCACAATCATGTGGCCAGTATTCAGCGCATGGCCGACCATCTCCAGGCGCTGGTGCCCGAGGCCCGTCTGGCGGTGGCCCATGGACAGATGGCGGAGGATGAACTGGAAAAAGCGATGATGGCCTTCATCCGCAAGGAGGTCGATCTACTGGTGTGCACCACCATTATCGAGTCGGGGCTGGACATCTCCTCCGCCAATACGATCCTCATCAACCGCGCCGATCGCTTCGGCCTCTCCCAGATCTACCAACTGCGGGGCAGGGTGGGGCGCTCCGACGAACAGGCCTTTGCCTACCTTTTCATTCCGCACGAATCCACCCTCACCCAGGATGCCCAAAAGCGCCTCAAGGTGCTGATGGAGCACAGCGATCTGGGGTCTGGCTTCCAAATCGCCATGAGCGATCTCAAGATTCGCGGCGGCGGCACCATCCTGGGCGCCTCCCAATCGGGCCACATTGCCGCGGTGGGATACGACATGTTCCTCAAACTCATGGAGGATTCGGTGGCGGAACTCAAGGGCGAGCCGCTCCGTGAGGAGCTGGAGCCGGAGATCAACCTCCCCATGTCGGCCTTCCTGGCGGAGTCCTATATTAACGACATCGACCAGCGCTTGACCATCTACCGGCGCCTCGCCAAACTGGATGGCCTCAAGGGGATCGCGGCCATCAAGGCCGAGCTGACCGATCGTTTCGGCCCGCCGCCTGAAGAGGTCGAAAACCTGCTCCTCAAAATCATGCTGAAGGTCGTAGCGGCCCGCGCGGGGGTTAAGAAACTCGACCTGCTGGGCAACCGTCTGTCCCTCTCCTTCTCCAGCGATCATCAGGTGCGCCCCTATGGCATTGTGGACCTCATCTCCAGCGCCAAGGGCCGTTATCGGATCACCCCAGATCATCTCTTCAAAGCTCGCCTGACGCCCCAAAACCCGCGCGGGCTCTTGGCCCAGACTAAAAACATCTTGCTTGAGATCGCCCGTCATGTTAACGATTGACTGCTTGTGGCCTCGTGGAGCCAGGCTCCAGCGAGGCCTTTTTTTTGAACCACGATTCGTGAACGCGTATCGCCCAGACCCTTGAGGAAGCCCCGCCGGATGACGCGTGCAAGGAATGCCGCCCACATGGCCCTTTTGGCCTTCGTTCTGGCGATCGCCTGCTTGCTCTTCGAGGCCTGCAACTTGCACAAAGGCGATGAAAGTGCCTACCTGTTCAAGATCGGCGAGGAGGGTGTGTCAGTTGCTGAGTTCCGACACGCCCTCGAACTGGAACAGCCCAATGCCCTCTCGGAGCAAGGTGACGGCGACATCGAGGCGGTGCTCACCTTCCTTAACCAGGTAATCGAGGAACGCCTCCTCCTCGCCCGCGCTGCAGAACTCGACATCGTCATTGAGGACGCCGTTCTGGACGCCGCAGTGGAGCGGGTACGCGCCGATTATCCGGATGATACCTTTGAAGAGACGCTGCTGGAGAGCGCCGTCTCCTTCAACCAGTGGCGCGACCAACTCCGTCGACGGCTGCTCCTGGAGAAAGTGGTTCGACAGGAGTTGGAAGAGCAGGTGGAGATCGCACCGGAAGATGTGGCCGCCTACTACGCCGAACATTACGCCGATCGAACCACAACCGAGACGGGCGCGCCCATGACGGCGGAATCCATCAATGCCGCGATCGTCACCCATCTGCGTCGCTCCAAGGCCCAGGCGCAATATCCGGCTTGGATCCAAGATCTGCAGACCCGCTATGGGCTGACGGTAGACTGGGAGAGGTGGCACCAGCTGACGGATAAACTGACCCCGGCCGAATCCCATGGCGCGGGCGAGGGGATGCGTCTGGTAAATCCTCCGGAGTCGCCATAGCCGCTCGGGGATGCACGTCAGACGACGCCGCTCGCTGGGCTGCGGAGCGCTCGCTTCGCTGGAAGCCACAATCGCTTCAGGGTGATCCCATGTTCAGAGTGTTATTTTCGCTGCAATCCAAAGGCCGTGGCATTGGGTCGCTGGCCATGCTGATCGTTGTGATGAACTTGTCCCTCGCCGCCCTGGCACAGGGGGCGGTGGTCGATCGAATTGTCGCTGTTGTCAACGACGACATCGTGCTGTTGTCGGAGCTGAATGAGGCGCTGGCGCCCTACTATCAGAAGATCGCAGCGGCCGGTTATACCGAGGAGCAGGCCCGGCGACTGCGCTTCAAAACGCGTGAAGAGGTGTTGGGCCAATTGGTGGACGATACCCTCACGGCTCAGGAGATTAAGCGCCTGGGGCTCACGGCCAGTTCCAGCGAGATTGACAGCATGCTGGAGCGGATCAAGGAGGTCAATTACCTCACCGATGAGGAGCTGCGGGCCGCCCTCCAACGCGAGGGGACAACCCTGGCGGATTACCGCGAGGATCTCAAAACGCAGCTGTTGCGCACCAAGCTGGTCAACCTCGAGGTCAGGTCCAAGATCGTCGTTACCGAGGCGGACATAAAGGCCTACTACGAGGCCAACGCGGAGCGTTACGCCGGGGAGCAGGTCTATCATCTCCGCAATATTATCCTCATCATCCCCGATGCTGCCGCGGCACCGGCAGTGCGCCGGAAGATGGAGGCCATCGTCGCTGAAATCGAAGCCGGTCTTTCATTTGCCGAAGCGGCGCGTCAATACTCCGAATCGGTGCTGGCGGAGGAGGGCGGTGACCTGGGACGTATCAGTCTAAGTACCCTCTCGGATGAGATCCGCGCTGCCTTGGACGGACTCGCCGCAGGCGACTTCACGGAGATCTTGGTCACCGACCAGGGCTTGCAGATCTTCTACGTGGAGTCCTTGTCTACCGCCACTGGGCGTGACCTGGCAGAGGCCTCGGCGGAGATCGAGGACACCTTGTTCAAACAGATTGTAGACCAGAAGTTCAACACCTGGCTGGAGAGTCTGCGCAGCCGGGCCCACATAAAGATAATTAAATGACGGCAGTGGACAGGTCGACCAGCAACGACGGTGCCGGTGATGGGGGCAGTTTCGGCGCCTTCTTGAAAGCGCAGCGCGAGGCCAGCGGGATCTCCCTGCAGATGGTGGCCGCCCGCACCAACATCCAGCCGGAGATACTGGTCCAGATCGAAACCGAACGCCTCGATCAACTGCCCGAACCAGTGTATATCAAGGGTTTCGTCAGGGCTTATGCCGAGGCCATCGGCGCCGATCCTCGAGAGGCCGTCCTGCGCTATGAGCGCCAAGACGCCGCCTATCGCCAGGCGCTGACGGCCCGCCAGTTCAGGGGGCGGCGGCGGTTGGTGGGCCGTCTCCTCTTGCTGGTTGTCTTGGCCGGAGGGCTGGCCCTCGCTGGGTTCAGTCTACTGCCGCGAGGACCTTCGCCGACCGAGGCGCCGGGCCCCACCGCTGCCGGAGAATCCACGCCCGCCGAGGTGGGCGCGGCCGCACAGCTGCCGGCGGCAGGCGGGGAAACCGTCGCCGGGGTCGCCCCCCAGAAGGCCGAGGTGGGCACGGTCGATCCGCAACGGCATATGTTGACCGCCGTCGGTCTCAAAGCGGCTACACTCAAGGTCATCGTGGATGGCAAACGGCCCAAGGTCTACAAGCTCGAGGCGGACACCCGCTTGGAGATTGAAGCCCAGCGGGAGTTCAATATCTTGCTGGATGACGCCAGAGCCGTCACCTTTTATCTGAACGGACAGCCCGTGGCGGTCCATGGGCGGGAGGGCCAACAAGTCACCCTTCAGCTGCCCTGATGTAAGCGCTATTTTACCTGAGACTGGCGTTTCGCCAGCGCTCGCCAACGCCTGGAGCGGCATGCGCCCATGAGCCACGACCCCACGACCATCTTGATCCAGAGCATCAAACGCCTGCTGCGTCGAGGGGCCTTACCCCACCTGCGCAACATCGTCGCCAAAACGCACGCCGCTGACCTCTCCATCGTGTTTCACTCCCTCTCGGTGAGCGATCAGTGTCAGCTCTTCGACATGATCGCGGATGTGGAGAAGAAAGGGACCCTGTTCAGCGAACTGGACAAGGACACCCTCGTCGATCTGCTCGACGAGCTGCCTGTCAATAAGATCGTTCCAGTGCTCGAGGAGATGCCGTCCGACGACACCGCCGCCATCATAGATGCGCTCCCGGACGAGCGGGCCGATCTGATTCTGCAGCAAATGGCCCACGAGGAATCGGACGAGGTCGAGGACCAGTTGCGGTTCGAGGACGACACCGCTGGCCGCATCATGACCACGGATTATATCGCCCTCAACCAAGATCTTACGGTTGGTGAAGCGATCGCCGCCATTCAGAACGAGTTTTCCGAAGTGGAGATGCCGTTCTACCTCTACCTCATCGACGAGTATGGCAAGCTGGTGGGCGTCAGCTCTTTGCGCCAGTTGGTGCTGGTCCCCCCGGCAAGGGAATTGCGCGCCATTATGACCCAGGACGTTTTCTCGGTCTCCACCGACATGGATCAGGAGGAGGTGGCCAAGATCGTGGCGCGCTACGACATACTCGCCGTTCCAGTGGTGGACGAGCGCCATTGCCTGGTGGGCATCGTCACGGTGGACGATGTCATCGACATTTTCCGACGCGAGGCGACGGAGGATATTCTCAAGATGGCCGGTGTCGGCGAGGAGTTCGTTGAGACCAAATCGGTTCTCAAGAGCACCCGGCTAAGACTGCCCTGGCTCTTCGCCAGCTGTATCGGTGGGATTCTGGCCTTTTTCATCATCGGTGGTTTCGAGGAGAGCCTCAAACAAGTGACTTACCTGGCCGCCTTCATCCCCGTCATCATGGGAATGGGGGGCAATATCGGGACGCAATCCTCCACCATCGTCGTGCGGGGCCTGGCCACCGGTCGACTCAATGTCAGCGATCTCCATCAGGTGGTTCTAAAAGAGCTGGCCATCGGGATAATTCTCGGGCTAATTTATGGAATCTTCATCGGCGCGGTCGCCCAGATGAGCTTCAACACGATCATGCTGGCCGTGGCGGTGTGTGCTGCTGTGCTCTGCTCCATGTCGGTGGCAGCCCTGGTTGGGTCGCTGGTGCCCATGCTGTTTGCGCGAATCAATATCGATCCCGCCATCGCTACGGGCCCCTTCGTGACCACGGCGATCGATATCATCAGCGTCTTTTTTTACTTCATGATCGCAACGGCCCTGCTGGGCATTTGAGTCCGATGCCCCCCGAAGCGACTACTGCCATCGTCCTACGTCGGGTGGAGTATGGCGATTACGATCTGATCGTCACCCTGCTTACGCCCGATCAGGGCAAGGTGTCGGTCATCGCCAAGTCGGCCAAGAAAAGCACGAAGCGATTTCCGGGCATTCTGGAGCTGTTTGCCCAACTGGATGTGGTACTCAGCCGGGGCCGCCGCAAAAATGGGCTGGCCGTGCTCCAGGAGGCGAGCCTGACCGCGGCCTATTTCCACATTCGGGAGAGTATTCTGAAAACGGCCTATGCCAGCTACTGGTCGGAAATGCTCAACTTGTGGCTTGAAGCGGATCAGCCGCAGCCCGAACTATACGACTTGCTCGCCTTTGTATTGGCCGAACTCGATGCCGGGCATACGTCGCCAGCGGTTCTCAGCCTGCTCTTTCAACTGCGGCTGATGGGCATGGCCGGCTTCCGGCCGGACCTGGAGCAGTGCAGTCTGTGCCGGTGTGACCCGAGTTGCCAGATGGAGAGCCACGTATACGCCAGTTTGCGCAAGGGCGGCATCATTTGCTGCGAATGCGCCCACGATCACCTGAAAACATGGCGGCTTTCCAAGGGCAGCGTCAAGCAGTTGCGGTGGCTGGAGCGAGGGGATCCTGCCCGGGCAAGACGACTCAAGTTTTCTCCCCAGACGCTGGCAGAGGGCCAGGCCTTTTTGGAAGCCTTCGTGCCCTACCACCTGGGACGCGAACCGCGCAGCCTGCGCTTTCTGCAGCACCTGCGGCGGCTCATGGCAAGTGGCCAGCGGTAACGCATGACACGCGCCTCTCGCCCGGCAGTCCGCGGCAACACCGCTCGGGACACGATCCACGGCGGAATGCCGCAGACCATGCGCGGCGTCATGGAGACGGTGACCGGCGCTGATCTGCAGGACGGGGTCGGTCGAAAGTGGCCAGCGCTTTCGGTGGCCTTGCGGCCCCTTCGGAGGCGCATCACTAACGGCAGTTTCTGACATTTAAGGATACCTCGACATGGAAGTAAATCTGCGCCAGATCCTTGAAGCAGAACCCATCGAAACCTCGGCGCCCTGCCGTTTGGACATGGGCGGCACCTTGGACTTGAGTACCTTTTTCTTTCCCCTGCGGCACCTCTCCCCGTGCACCTTCAACATCGCCCTGGACCTGCGAACCCGGATCCGACTGCGGCCCCATCGGGAGGGCTGGGTCAAGGTCAGTTCGCGCGGTTTTGAATCGGCCGAATTTCCCGCGGACGCCATGCCCTTCCGACATCCGATGGGCCTCATCTTTGCGACGGCGGCCTACTTTCGGGCCTCTGGGGTCCACATCGAAATCAACTCAAGCTCGCCGCCGCGCAGCGCGCTGGGCGGCTCCTCTGCAGCAGTTGTTGCCCTGATTACCGCGTTTTCGCGAGCGCTTGAAAAAGCCGGTATTCCCATTCTCACCCGCCACAAAGTGGCCCTCCTGGCGCATGCCCTGGAGCAAAGCGTGGCCGGGCTGCCCTGCGGCATGCAGGACCAACTCGCCGCCACCTTCGGTGGCGCCCACTTGTGGTACTGGCCGGGGGAAGCCTATGGCAGCGTCTATCGCAAAAAGAAGATCCTGAAAAAATCGGACATCAAGCGCATGCAGCGGCACTTCCTGCTGGCCTATTGCGGCGCACCGCACGACTCCGCCGATGTCAACTCTACATGGGTGCGGCAATTTATGGCCGGGAACTTTCGCTGCCACTGGGAGGAGATCATTCGATTGACCCAGCAGTTTGCCTTCTGTCTTGCGGAAGGCGAGATTGAGGGCGCCTGCTGTGCCCTCAACGCCGAGACGCGGCTGCGCCAGGAGATGACGCCCGAAGTGCTGGACGACATGGGTACGGTTCTGGCGTCGGCCGCCATGCAGCACGGCTGCGGCGTGCGCTTCACCGGCGCCGGCGGTGGCGGCTGCATCTGGGCGCTGGGAGAAGCGCACACCCTCGAGCAGTTGGCCCGAATTTGGGCCGACCTTTTGTCGGCGCGGCCCGCGGCCAGCCTTTTACCTTTCGCCATCGACAGCCAAGGCGTCTTATAGCGATCCGTTCGCGGAAACGGTCCGAGCGGACCACTTACTTGAGGTGGGCGCAGCATCTATGCTATGAAGACTGTTTGGGCCGCGGCACCCAGCGGATGGCGGCCCAAATTCACCCCCCTCACGGTTCCATGGACGTCAGCGAAGAGAAGGAATGCGGATATGTATTTTCAGGATGTGATTCATGCCCTCGATCGGTTCTGGGCCCGTAAAGGTTGTATTGTGGTTCAGCCCTACGATCTGGAAGTCGGAGCCGGAACCTTCCACCATCACACGTTGCTCAAGGCCCTGGGACCCGAGCCGTGGAACGTGGCCTATGTCCAGCCCTCCCGGCGCCCCACCGATGGTCGCTACGGCGACAACCCCAACCGCCTGCAGCATTACTATCAGTACCAGGTAATCCTCAAACCCTCCCCCATGGACATCCAACAGCTCTACCTGCAGAGCATGAAGGTGCTGGGGGTGGATCCGCTCGAGCACGATATCCGCTTCGTGGAGGATGATTGGGAATCGCCCACGTTAGGGGCTTCCGGGCTCGGCTGGGAGGTGTGGCTTGACGGCATGGAGATCACCCAGTTCACCTATTTCCAACATGCCGGCAGCATTGAATTGAACCCGATTCCGGTGGAGCTCACCTATGGCCTGGAACGCATCGCCATGTATCTCCAGGGGGTAGACAATGTCTACGACCTTCAGTGGAACGATCACCTCACCTACGGGGATGTCCACCACCAACAGGAAGTGGAACAATCCACCTACAACTTCGAAGTGGCCGATGTCACGATGCTGCTGGAGCTCTTTGGCAAATATGAAAGCGAAGCCGAGCGCATCGTCCAGGCCGGCTTGGTGCTGCCGGCATATGAATACTGCCTCAAGTGTTCCCACACCTTCAATCTGCTGGACGCCCGCGGCGCCATCAGTGTGACCGAGCGGACGGGGTATATCGCCCGCATCCGCAACATGGTACGCCGGGTGGCCGAGGCCTATGTCGCACAGCGCGAAGAGATGGGCTTCCCGCTGATCAAGAAGTAGTCCACAGCGACAGTCGGGTCGCAGCAAGGCACCTCTGAACCCAACCCACGACGCCCTTGCCCGAGGTGATATATGGAAACTTTATTGTTGGAGATCGGTACGGAAGAGATACCGGCCGGCTACATCGCACCTGCTCTAAAAGCCCTTTCCACCCACCTGCAACAGCAGTTGACCCACCGCCGCATCACATTTGGACGGGTGGCGACTTTCGGCACGCCCCGGCGTCTCGCCGTAACCGTGCGCGAGGTAGCGGCCCGCCAGGAGACCGTCAGTGAACTGCTGGTGGGTCCTCCCGAAAAGGTCGGCTTCGACGATCAGGGGCAACCGACCATGGCGGCGCGCAAGTTCGCTGAAAAAGCCGGCGTGAGCATCAAGAAGCTCTTTGTCGAAGAGACCGACAAGGGGCGCTATCTGGCCGCCAGACGCACGCAGCGCGGCAAGTCCAGTCTTCAAATTCTGAAAGAGATCCTGCCGGAAGTGATCCTGGCGACGCCCTTTCCCAAGACCATGCGCTGGGCCGACTGGGGCATCTCCTTCGCCCGCCCCATCCAGAGCGTTATGGCCCTTTGGGGCGCGAAGCTGGTCTCCTTTACCTTGAACGGCCATCTCAAGAGCGGGCGCACCACCCAGGGGCACATGTTCATGCACCCCAAGAAGCTGAAGCTGGCCCATGCAGACGACTACGCGGATCGGTTGGCAGAGGTGGATGTTGTCGTGGATATCGACGCGCGTCGCACCGCCGTCCAGGCCGAAGTGGATGCCGCAGCACGCAAGCTGGGGGGAACCGCGCTAGCGGACGCGGAGCTTACCGATATCGTCACCAATCTGGTGGAGACGCCCATCGCCAGTGCCGGCCGCTTCGATGAGATCTTCCTCGAACTGCCCCGTGAGATCCTGATCACTTCCATGCGCGAGCATCAGAAGTACTTTGCCGTGGAAGATGGAGACGGCCGACTCCTGCCGGCATTCGTGGCCGTCAACAACACCCGTACGCGAGATCCCCAATTGGTGGCCAATGGTCATCAGCGCGTACTGCGGGCCCGCCTCTCCGACGCACGCTTCTTCTTCCAGGCGGATCTGCAGGTCCCGATGGATGCGTGGGTCGAAAAGCTCAGCGGCGTGCTCTTCCAGGCCAAACTGGGCTCCATGCAGGCCAAGGTTCAGCGGGTGTCCCACCTGGCGACGTGGCTGGCCAACCAGGTGCGACCCGAATTGGCCGAAGATGCTGCCCGCGCCGCCAAACTCTGCAAGGCCGACCTGGTCAGCCAGGTAGTGGTGGAATTTCCCAAGCTGCAGGGCGTCATGGGACGGGTTTACGCCCAAAAAGCTGGCGAACGCGGCGATATTCCGACGGCTATCGAGGAGCATTATCGCCCCATTGCCTCGGGTGCGCGCTTGCCCGCAAGCGATCTCGGCGCCATACTGGCCGTTGCCGACAAGATCGACAGCATCTGTGGCATCTTCGCCATCGGACTCAAACCGACGGGCGCATCGGATCCCTACGCCCTGCGCCGCCAGGGGATCGGCATCGCGCAGATTTTGGCCGATAAAAACTACACCGTCTCCCTGCAGGACCTTATCGGCGAAAGTGTGGCCCAGTTCGCCGACCAGTACCAGAGCTCCGAGGGGGCCGTTGCCGCCGACGTATACACCTTTCTCGCCAACCGCATCGCACGGCTCATGGTAGAGGCGGGCAATGACAAAGAGTTGGTGGCTGCCGTCGTGAGTGTCAGCGTGGACGAAGTGCCCGCCGTCTGGAATCGGGTGCGCGCCCTCACCAGGCTGCGCCAGGAAGAAGACTTCGAACCACTTGCAGCGGCGTTTAAACGGGTGGGCAACATCATCAAAAAGGCCGACGCCGAGAATCTGCCGCCTGTGGATTCAGATTTACTGCGGGATCCGGCCGAACGCGCGCTTTTCGATGACTACGGCAGGGTCCGTTTCCAGGTGAGCCAGCAGGTGGCGGCCGGCCAATTGGACGCCGCGCTGGCCTCCATCGCCTCCTTGCGGGGAGCTGTGGACCGTTTCTTCGACGATGTGATGGTGATGGTCGATGATGCAAAGGTAAGGACCAACCGTCTGGCGTTGCTCGCTGCCATCGCCGGCCTATATAGCGATTTCGCCGATTTCGGCAAGATCAGCGCCTGATGATGTAAGACGCGCTGCGCCCCTTTGACCGGCGCGGGGTTCACGGACGCCATATAGGCGTGTGGGCGTGCAGTGGCCCATTCACCCGGATGCCGCGGACGGCGTCTGCCGACCAAACTGGTATGTGCATTCGTCTTAAGACCGAAGCGAAGTCTAAACACAATCGTAATTGTATACCACAGGGAAAGTCCGAACATGCCCTTTGATCCCAGCAAAGATGAGATTTTGAAGCAGTGGCGATGTGAGCAGACCGGCCTCGTCATCTCCATCAATCGCTACGCCGGTGGCGAAGCCAAACTGCAGATCGGCCCCCGCATTCTCAAGAAAAAAGATGGATCCGACCGTGCGCCGGTCCGTGCCGGCCGCCTCTCCTATGAAGATGTGGACTGGCTCTACGATATGATTGACGAAATCAAGGACGAGATGGGCGATCTCGCCGAGCCGGAATAGGATACCCCGGTGACCGCGCAGGACGGTATCCCGGCGGAGATGGGGATTGTCCAGCCGGTCCGTTCCGCCAAGACACCGGTGCTGCAGCGCCGGGTGCTGCTGGCGGCCGCCCAGGCCGATGCAGCGTATCTGGCCCAACGGGTTGCCCCCCATGTGACCCACTCCCGCCAGCTCTACACCAGCCGTTTGATCCAGACCGCCTCCGAACGGGGGACCCTCTCCGTGGTGGGCCCCCTCATGGGGGCGCCATATGCCGTCATGCTCATGGAGACGCTAGTTGCCTGGGGAGCACGGGAATTTTGCTTCCTGGGGTGGTGCGGTGCCATCCAGCGGGAGATCGCCGTAGGTGACCTGCTGTGGGTTACCGAGGCCCACATCGATGAGGGGACCTCCCCCAGCTACGGCCAACGCTGGCAGGGTCGGGTAAGGGCGCCCGCTCATGGTCTGGGCCATCGGGCAGACCGCGTGTTGCGGGACGATGGCCTCCCTGCGCTGAAGGGCGCTGTGTGGACCACGGACGCCATTTTTCGCGAAACGCCGGCCAAGGTGAAGCGTTTCCGGGCGGCCGGTGCATTGGCCGTTGAGATGGAGGTGTCCGCCTTGTACGCGGCCGCCGAATTCCATGAAATTTCCTGTTTGGCCCTCCTCACCGTTTCGGATCGCGTTGTCGACAACATCTGGCAGCCGGGCTTCAAGACGGAGATCTTCCAAACCAACCGCCGACGACACTGTGAGGCCGCCCTCAGAATCTGTCTCGAGGAGGATCCATGACCCTCGCATCGCCATCTGCAGAGGATTCCATCACGGCGCTGGTGGCCGACCTGGAGCGCTACAACTCGGCCTATCGCTCCGGAACCCCCCTTATCGACGACAACCACTATGACCGCTTGGTGGAGCGGCTGCGCCGCCTGGACCCAAGCCATCCTTTTCTGCACCAGGTCGAGCCGGAGCGCTTCAGCGGCAAGCGTCCCGTGCGCCATCCGGAACCCATGCTCTCCACACAGAAAGCATATGAGCCGAAGCAGCTGGAACGCTTTGTCGAACGGGTCGCCAAGGCCGCCGTCGAGATCGGACTGGTGGCGGAGCAGGTCCGCTACCGGATTACCCCAAAGCTGGACGGACTGGCGGGCCGGGACGATGGGCGAGTGTTCGCCAGCCGGGGCAACGGCCTCATGGGGTATGACATTACCAGCGCGTTCGAGAAGGGGGTGGTTCCCGTCGGGGGCCGCGGCAAGGGGGTGGGGGAGATTGTGGCGGTGAAGAGCTACTTCGACGCCGAGTTGGCCGACCATTTCGACCACCCCCGTAATATGGTGGTGGGCATCGTCTCCGCGGAAAGGGATGCCCTCAACGAGAATGCCGCCAGGGCCCTGGACGCCGGCATGGTCCACTTCGTGCCCTATGGACAGCTGCCTTGCCGCGAGATCGATGGCGGCACCTTACAGGCCAATGCCTGGCATCTGAGCGCCGACCTGGCCGCTGAAGTCGACTATCCCCTGGACGGGGCCGTGGCCGAAGCGGTGGACCCGGCCCTCAAGGCCCACATGGGCGCCACCACCCACCACTACCGATGGCAGATCGCCGTCAAGTCCAAGGGCGAGACCGGTAAAACCACGGTGCGCGAGGTCCAGTGGCAGGTGGGGCGCACCGGCAAGCTCACGCCGGTGATGGCGGTGGATCCGCTGCCCCTCTCGGGTGCCACCATCCGGCGGGTCACCGCCCACAACGCCGCCAAAGTGCGCGAGGAGGGCATCGGCCCCGGAGCGCGCATCGAGGTGATCCGCAGCGGCGAGGTGATTCCCAAGCTGGAGGCCGTTCTGGCACCCGCCGACCGTGTCGACCTGCCGGAGGACTGCCCGGTGTGCGGCGAGCGCCTGCACTGGGCCAAAAGTCCCCAAACCGGCAAGGATGTCTTCCTGGTATGCGGCAACTTCGCCTGCGGAGCCCAGCTCAAGGAGCGGTTGCGCCACTGGTTCCGAACGCTGGGCACAGCCGACTGGTACGGCGTCAAAACCATTGAGAGACTCGTGGCCTCCGGCGTCGACAGCCTTGAGAAACTCTACACCCAGACGCAGGAGGACTTCGTGGCGATGGGCTTCGGACCGGTGCAGTCGGAAAACCTGGTCCAGGCCCTCTCCATCAGCCGCACCGAGCCCATAGAGGACTGGCGCTTCCTGGCCGCCTTCGGCATCTCCAATCTGGGATTGGGGGATAGCCGCAAGCTGCTGGCCCACTGCGCCTTCGAAGCTCTTCGGACCTTAGACCATGACCAAATAAAAGCGATTAAGGGCTTCGGTGACACCAAAAGCGCCAATATCATCGCAGACCTGGCACAGCTGGCGCCCCTCATGGACCACATGCTGGCCCTCGGTTTCAATCTCCAGCGTACGCCGTTGGCGGCCGAATCGCCGGTGATCGAAAGTCCCATTGCCGGTAAGGGGATTGTCTTCACTGGCAAGCTGCGCAGCGGTAGCCGCAGCGATCTGCAAGCCCAGGCCAGGGAACTGGGCGCCCGCGTCCAGACCGCCGTGGCGAAAAGCACTGATTACTTGGTCTGTGGCGAAAAGGTGGGCGCCAAAAAGATCGCCAAGGCGGAAGCATTGGGGGTCCAGACACTGACCGAAGCGGCCTATCTCGACCTTATTCGCGTTGCCTGACCCCTTGCGCGGACGCCCCGTCGACGATCCTTGCGGTCGGGTTGCTGAATTGACTTAGGTCAATGCGCTCAGCCAAGCTGTCCGCTATCCTCCCCTGAGCATAGACCGGCATCACCCATCCAAGCGCCATCCCCGCCGCAAAGGAGACATCATGGTCACTGCGGAAGCGCTGCGCATGCGCATCTCCGATATCGACGCCCAGATACGGGCCGTGGAGGAGCGTCTCCCGGCCCACTCGGTCAAGCCGCCCATTATGCTGGAGCTATTCGCGCTGGAGGAGGCGCGCGAGCGATTGCTTCAGCAGCTGCGGGAGTTGGGTGAGGACCATTGAGGCCTCAGCGGATGAGGCCTCAGCGGAACAGTGGTGGTGAGCGGCCTGAAACGCCTCTTACCACGGCCGAACTGCATCTGCGGGCGCTGGATTTGGGTGGCGAACCTCATGGGGACGGGCTTCGGGTCACCTTTTTTGGTCAGCCGCTGCTGGTACTGCCGGAAAGGGTGCGCCCCCTGCAAGGACCTCCCATCAGCGACACTGTCGTCGATATCCTGTTGGATTACATCCACCGCCGGCCAGCGGCGAGTACGGGTGAAACGGCCCTCGTCACCTTCCGCGAGCTTGCTGGTGCCGGACCTCTGGCGGTGGCCTTCGCCAACAATACCCACAAGACCATCTCCCGCAGCTTCGGCGATGACCCGATGCGGCTGGCGGATGCCTGCCGACGCTTGGCGGGCCGGACCAAGTCCACCAGTCCGGGATACGATCTCACTGCTCGCTTTCAGGCCCTGCCCAAAGTACCCGCGCATTTGCGATTCAATGCTGCCGAGGCGCCATTTCCCGCCGAGGCGGCGCTTTTATTCCAAAAAGACGCCCCGGACTATTTGGGACTGCGGTCGCTCCATGCCGTGGCCACCTATCTCACGGGTCACCTAATCCGCACCCGCTGACGGTGCAGGCGCCGTCGCACGCCACGCGCTTTCCAATTCGATGAGGCGCCGCTTGGTGGTAAGCCCCCCGCCGAATCCGGTTAAGCGCCCATCGCTGCCGATCACCCGGTGGCAGGGAATCACGATGGGAATGGGATTGCGGGCGTTGGCACCCCCCACAGCACGTACCGCCTTTGGATTGTCGATGGCGGCGGCAATGGCCCCATAGCTCCTCAGTTCACCGTAGGGGATCGCTTGCAATGCGTCCCACACCCGCAGCTGAAAGGCGGTCCCCTCCGGTGCCAACGGCAGATCAAAGGTCCGCAGTTCCCCCTTGAAATAGGCTGCCAGCTGTGCTTTCACGGGCCCGAAGAGATCCGGATCCTTCCGCCAATCGCTTTGTGGGCTGACGCTGCGCTGCTGCTTCTCGAATTCGATGCGCCGCAGGCCGGACGCGTCGCCCACCAAAGTCAGCGTGCCGATAAGACCGGTGTCGAAATAGTCGTAGTACATCTCGCCCTCCTTCAGGCGTGCCATAGGTAGATGGCTGCATAGGCCCGCCATGGACGCCAGCGCTCCGCCATTGCGCGGGCCTGTTTTGCCGTTGGGCGTTGCGCGCCCCGCGTGAGCGCTCTGAGAATACCCAGATCGGCAGCCGGAAACGCATCTGGTTCGGCCAACGCCCGCATGGCGACATAGTGGGCCGTCCAGTCACCGATGCCCGGGATACGCGTCAGCGCCGCGACGAAGGTGTCCAGATCGCTCTGTACTTTCAAGGAAACCGTTCCATCTGCCACGGCCCGTGCCAGTGCGGCGACGGTCGCCACGCGTCTGGCCGGCATACCGATGGCGGTCAATGCGGCGGAACGCAGCGCTGGCGGGGATGGGAAGAGGTGGGTCAAGTGCGGGATTCCGTGGACGGCCAAGGCCTCGCCGGTTCTCGCGACGATGCGGCCGATCAAGGTGCGGGCGCCCTTGACGGAGACCTGCTGACCCACCACTGCCCGTACAGCGGTCTCGAACGGGTCCCACGCCCCCGGCAATCGCAGACCGGGATGGCGTTCGATCGCCGCCGCCAGGGTGGGATCCGCCGCCAGGACCGCATGGATGGCCCCCATGTTCGCATCCAGATCGAACATGCGTCGCACCCGCTCCACAAGCGTCATCAGATCCTGGCTGCCGGTCAGCCGTGTCTCGAGCAGAAGGGCATCGCCCGCCGCCGCCCGCGTGACGGCGATGGTGCCTCTGGACGTTCCAAATTCCACGGTTCGCCGATAGACGTCGTCCGCAACCCACTCCACACCGGGAATCGCGCGGGTTTGAAAAAACGACAGCATCCGCCGCCAATCAAAGGGGGGCCGGTAGGGAAGGGTCAGGCGACACCGCGTCATTGCGTCGCCACCGGTGTGCGCACCCTTTTGCGGGCGTCGAAACGCCGAAGGCGTTCGCTGCACCAATTTCTGAAAGGCCGCATTGAAGCGACGAATGCTGCCGAACCCCGATGCGAACGCGATCTGAGAGATGGGCAGGTCGGTTTCGTTAAGCAGTTTTTTCGCGAACAATACCCGCTGCGTGGTGATCAACGCTTTCGGGGATGCCCCCACATGCCGCTGAAATAGGCGCCGTAAATGACGGCTGCCCACCCCCAGCCGATCCGCCAACGCCGCAAGGCCGACGTCGTTGCATGCTTCCCGACGCAACATGAGCAACGCCCGCGACACAATCGCCGACGTGCCGTTCCAGGCCGGGCTGCCGGGCGCCGTCTCGGGCCGGCATCTTCGGCAGGGGCGCAGGCCCGCCGCCGCTGCGGCAGCCGCCGTTGGATAGTAGACGATGTTTTTCGGTTTTGGGGCGGGCGCCGGGCAGATGGGGCGGCAAAAAATGCCGGTGCTGTGGACGCCGATAAAAAACAGACCGTCGAAGCGCGGATCCCGCGCCAGACGGGCCCGCTCACAAATGCGTACGTCCAGTTCCACTGCAGTTCCTCCGCATTGTGCTTCCGAGGTGCCCAGGGCAAACGCCGCTGGTCGGTGGTCGCCTATCACGCCGCCATTGTATGTAACCAGGCGACAGACGCAAGACGTTTTCGGACCTGATTATGCGGGCGGCCGTGGTCTCGCCGCACGGCGCCAAACCGTGGTTGCAATGTTTGCGTGGTTGCGTGGTTGCGTGGTTGCATGGTTGACACAGTTGCCGCCACGCTCCTACAATAGATCGCGACCACGGGCCCTCTCGCGTTCAGCCCACCAACACCTCAATTCTCCAGACTGGCGCCGTGCAATGGATCCTTCTCTCGTGGTCGATAACCCGCCGTCGGGTTGATCCAGCGGACCACCCGATCCCTGTTCCCATCCGTAGGGTACGGAGGTGAAAATGCTCGACCAGTTGTACGCTTATTTCGGGACCCGCGACATTCCCGGCGAGCCGGAAGCGTTGGCGCGACTCGCCAAACGGGTCGCGGAACTGGCCGCCAGAAACGGCGAGGAGTGGGTGTGGGCGAACCGGGAGATTCTGCTCATGCAGTGGCGGATGGCGCTATCCCATGACACGCCGCGAGTGGCCGTCGCCCAGGGAGAAAATAAACGCGATGATGGATACTGTTAATGATCCAGGGGAGCTGATCGCCGCCCGGCTCGTGATCGCCGGTCGTGTCCAGGGCGTGGCCTATCGCTGGTCCATGCAGAATGAAGCCGTGCGCCGAGGGGTCACCGGCTGGGTGCGCAATCAACCCGACGGGACGGTAGCGGCCCATGTCGAGGGACGTCGCGAGGCCGTTGACGCTACCCTCAATTGGTGCTGGCAGGGGCCGGCGGTGGCCCGCGTCACCCATGTGGAGGTAACGTGGTGCACCCCCGAAAGGGGCTTCTCGGACTTCGCCATCCGATATTGACCAGCGCCCGGAGCGGGCGCTCAGAACAACGCCTTGACGAAGGCTTGCGGATCAAAGGTCTGCAGATCATCGATCCCTTCCCCCACCCCGATATACTTCAGCGGCAGCTGAAGCTCACCGCAAATGCTCACCACGATGCCGCCCTTCGCAGTCCCGTCGAGTTTGGTGAGGGCCAGACCGGTCACGCCCATGGCCTCGTTGAAGAGTTTGGCCTGTGAGAGGGCATTCTGGCCAGTGGTGGCATCCAGGATCAGAAGAACTTCGTGGGGGGCACCCGGCATGCGCTTGGCCACCGTCCGGTGAATCTTCTTCAACTCCTCCATGAGGTTCACTTTCGTGTGTAGGCGCCCGGCCGTATCGATGAGCAGCAGATCGGCCTTCCGGGCGATGGCGGCCTCCACCGCGTCGAAGGCCACGGCGGCGGGATCGGCGTTGTCCTTGTGGCGAACGATTTGAGCTCCGGCCCGTTCCGACCAGATGTTGAGCTGCTCGGCGGCGGCGGCCCGAAAAGTGTCCGCCGCGGCGATGATGACGCGTTCACCCTTGCGGGTCGCCTTGGCAGCGATCTTACCGATCGTGGTGGTCTTGCCCACGCCATTGACACCCACCACCATGACGACCCTGGGTGCGGCCACGGCGGTGGTGTCCGTCGGGGCCTCGGGGGCTTGCGCCAACAGCGCGACCAGCTCGTCGCGGATGGTCTCCTTGAGGGCTCTGGGACCGTCGATCTTGTGGGCCCGCTTGGTGATGCTGGCCACCAAGTCCAGTGAGGTTTGAACACCCAGGTCGGCGGTGATCAGCAACTCCTCGAGCTCTTCGAGCATCTCGTCGGTGACCCCCTCGCCGCTTTGGAAGAGATCTTCGATATCCGTGGTGAGAATCTCGCGGGTCTTGGCCAGCCCGCGCTTCAGGCGGTTGAAAAAGCCGCCGGATGCCGGCGCAGGCAGATCTGCTGCGGTATCGCGAGGCACCTGTTCCAGCGTGTCTGCGTCCGGCGCTGCCACTGAAGCCGTCGCCGAGGGCCGTGCGAGCGCATCTCCGCCCGGGTCTGACGGCGGGTCATCCGCCGCCGGCTGGGGTAGATCCGCTCCCTCCGCTGCTCCTTCGTTACGGTCCGCTTCCTCGCCCGGGCCTGGATCTTTTCGCTTCCGCTGAAACCATTTTAATGCCATGCCATGTCCTGTGGTTCATCACCGTCGTGGTTCGGGTCAACTGGCCCGCTGCAGGTCCACGGACACCACTTTGGAGACGCCCTTGGTTTCCATGGTGATGCCGAACAGCATGTCCGCGAACTCCATGCTGTTTTTATTGTGGGTGATCATGATGATCTGGGTTTTTTTGCCGATGAGTTTGAGGAGGTCGTTGAAGCGCTGCACATTGGCATCATCCAGGGGCGCATCGATTTCGTCCAGGAGACAAAAGCTGGTCGGGCGCAGTAGAAAAATGGAGAAGATGAAGGCGATGGCCGAGAGCGCCTTCTCGCCGCCCGACATCAGGCTCATGCGGGTGAGCTTTTTCCCGGCGGGATGCACCATATACTCCACCCCGCTCTCCAGCAGGTCGTTGGGGTCGGTCAGCGCCAGCCAGGCGCGGCCACCCGTGAAGAGTTTGGGGAAGACCTCCTTGAGTTTTTCATTCACAGCCTCGAAAGTGGCCATGAACTTCTCCTGGGTAATTTTGTTGATTCGCTGGATGACCTTGTGAAGATCGGCGATGGCCTGCTCAAGATCTTCGCGCTGTTCCGAAAGAAAGTCGAAGCGTTCTTTCAGGTGCTTGAACTCCTCGATGGCGCCGAGGTTGACGTCGCCGATGCGGGCCAGACGGTTGCGATAATCCGCCAAGGTCTCCGCCATCTCTTCGGGCGACTGGTCCTTATCGGCATCCGTCGCCACCGCACGGCCCCGCAGTACGGCGATGCTGCAGTGGTAGCGCTCCTGGCTGCGGTTCTCCACGCTCTCGCGTTTGATCTGTTTTTCGGAAAGCTCAAGCTCCACCACCCGCAGCTGCTGGAGGTTTTGTTCGCGCTCGTCGCGGATCTCGGAGATCTTGCGATCGCTGCTTTGCAGACGCTGGTCGATCTCGGCGTAATGGTTCTCGTCGTCTTCGAGGCGGTCTTGGAGGGCGCGGATTTGCTGGATTAATTCGGCCAGCAGGCGTTCATATTCGCCGATTTGGCGCTGCTGATGCGCCCGCTTCTCACGCTTCTGCCCAATCTCCCGTGCGGTCTGCTCACGACGCTGAACACCGTCCAACTGAAAGGATTGCAGCCGTTTCAAGGTGGCGGTGCTGTTCTCCAGCTCGGCCGTGCTTTGGGTGAGCTTGAGCTGCAGGTCCACGACAAGTGCGTTGTGGGCTTCCAATTGGGCCGATAGCTCGCTGGCGCGCCGGGCGGAGCTTTCCATCGCCTGTTTGGCGGCCGTCACTTCTGCTTCGATACCGGCCAAGGCACGATGATACTTCTCCATTTCGGCGTCGATATCGCTCTCTTCGCCCAGAAGCTGCTCCTGCTCCAGGCGGGTGATCTCCAAGTGGCGGCAGGCCTGCTTGTGGTTCTCGCCCGCCCGGTAAAGGGACTTCTCCGCCTCCGTGGCCGCTTCGGTTGCGTGGTTCTTGCGTTCGATGGTCTGCTGGAGTTCGATTTCGCAATCCCGCACGGCCGCTTCAAAGGCCGCTTGATCGGTATGGGCCCTGGCCACTTGGTTGTCGAATTCGGCGCAAAGCGCTTCCAGATCGCGCAGCTCCTGTTTTTTCGTCAGGATACCGGCCATGTTCTCGGTACTGCCCCCAATGAGAATGCCGCTGGGGGCGATCATGTCGCCGTCGCGGGTGACGATGGCCTGGTAAGCCCCCTTCCCCTTGGCCGCCAGCGCCTGGGCCGTTGTCAGATCGTCGGCCACCACCACATGACCCAGGAGGATTTCCGCAATCTTCTCGAAACCGGGGTGTACCCGGACATGATCCAGCAGGCGGGCCGGTTTGGGGGCGGTCGCCTCGGCGCATAGCGGCAGCGGGGTGAGATCTGTCACCGGGATGAAGCCGCTTCGGCCGGCACGATGCTCCTGCAGGTAGGTCAGGCCAGCCGCGCCAACCCGGGTGTTTTTGACGGCGATGTACTGCAGCGCCTCTCCCAGCGCGGCCTCAACGGCGGTGGTGTACGCCGGCGTTGGCTCCAGGCCGTCGGCCACCAAGCCCAAGATCCCCTCCCGCAAATGGGTCGGGACATCCGCCGCCGGCAGCTGATCCGTCTGTCCACCGGCCGGTTGATCCTCGGCTTGGCGCAATTGTAGGATGGCGCGCGCGCCACCTCTGTACCACTCCAGGCTTTCGGCCATCTTTTTGAGGGCCGTCAGACGGGATCGCGCTTTGGTGCGGTCATACTCCAGCTGTTGGGTTTTCTTGACCTGGGCGCCCAGTCGACGCGCCTCCACGTCGAGTTTGGTCCGACACGCCTGAATGCGTTCTTCAAGCGCGACGATGTCGGTGCGGATCTCCTCCAACTCGGCGGTGCGTGCGGCAACATCTTCTTCCGCCAGGCGTACTTTTTGGGCCGCCAGGGCCTCCTCCTCGTCGATTCGCTTGAGACGTCGACGCAGGTTCTCGCGATTGCTGGTGGCAGTCTGGTAAATGTTTCGGTAGCGCGCCTCGTCGGCCACCAACTGCATCACCTCTGCCTTGCCCTTCTCCTGGATACTGCTTTGGGCTTCCAGTTCGCTGCGCAAGGCCTTGGATCCGGTCCGTTCCTGGTCGATACGTTCTCGCAGGCTGAGGATCCGGGTTCTCAGCTCAGCGGTGCGGGTCTCGACCTGGGTGATCTCCCCCTGGATCTGGGCCTCCTTGGACCCCAGCTCCTGGTGGGCCTTTTCCAGTTCGTGGATCTCCTCCCCCAAGCGATCCACCTCGGTGCGGGCATGGCGCAGCTCGCTTTCGGTGCGGTCCAATTGGCGCTGGACTTCGTGCTGACGGGTTTTCTGTTGGGCGATCTCTTGGTTTTTCTGCCAGCGTCTGAGCTTGATCTCCTCGACGGCGGCGTCGATCTTGTTGAGACGCGTGGTATGGGCGAGGTCGGTATCCCTGAGGGCTTTGAGCAGCGCCCGGGCCTTTTCAATGTCGCCGGTCAGGCGGTCGAATTGGTGGAGCAGCAGCTGGGTGTCGAGTCTGGCGATCTGCTTCTGGAGCGCCTTGAAGCGTTCCGCCTTGTTGGCTTGGCGTTTGAGACCCCCCATCTGGCGTTGGACCTCGCTGACGATGTCGCTCACGCGCAGCAGGTTTTGGTTGGTGGCCTTGATCTTGCGGAGGGTTTCGACCTTGCGGGCCTTGTAGCGGGTAACACCGGCGGCTTCCTCCAGAAAGTGCCGCCGTTCGTCGGGCCCGGCATCGGTGATGGCGCCGATGTTGCCTTGCTGGATGACGGAGTAGGTGCGGGCCCCCATGCCACTGCCCATGAAGATATTGTGAATATCCTTGAGCCGGCAGGGTTGCTTGTTGATCAGGTATCCGGTCTCTCCTGAGCGAAAGAGGCGCCGGGTGATCATAATTTCGCTATAATCGCGAAACGCCTCCGGTGCGTGGCCGTTGTCGTTGGCCAGCGTGACGGATACCTCGGCCAGGTTGGTGGGTGCCCGGCCGTTGCTGCCGGAGAAGATGATGTCCTCTTTGTCCTTTCCGCGCAGCTGTTTGATGCTCTGCTCCCCCATGACCCAGCGCAGGGCATCGACGATGTTGCTCTTGCCGCAGCCGTTGGGGCCCACCACAGCGGAGATCCCCTCGGGAAAGCTGATGATGGCTTTCTCAGGAAAGGATTTGAATCCGACCAACTCCAGCTTTTTAAGTTTCATGCTGCCCACTCCTTAGTATCGGTTGGCGGCGAGAAACCATTGGGTGATACGGATGCCCTGACACAGGGGATGATGGTGGCGGGACTGGCGGCGCGTGAATCGGAGCGCGGAACCATTGAATCGGATGAATACGGGCTGGCGATGGTTGGCATACCGCCGCACCGAGCGGCGGGTGGATTCACGATCGACAATGTTTGGTGCTACCCTTGAATAGGGGGGTTATTGGTGGCCAAGTGGGTTTTCTCACGTCGCCACCTTCATACCAGGCGTCCTGGGGTTTGTAAAGGAAAAACACAACAGAGGGTGCTCGTCAATGTCGGTTTCCACAACATATGGTGGGCCTCCTCCATTTGGCCCGGTCGACGGAGCCTGTCGCCCATCCATCCGTGCCGGCGCACTTAACGGGGGCGTTTGGGATGCGGCGCCGCGCGTATCAGCGGCGGGGTGACGCTCAGAGCGATTGCGACCCGGCGGCACGCCTGGCCACTGAACCCCGCCGCCGACGTGGGTTAGAGAATCTGGCTGAGAAACAATTTGGTGCGGTCGTGGGTGGGGTTGGTAAAGAAATGCTCCGGCGATCCGACCTCGACGATTTTGCCGCCATCCATGAAGAGCACCCGGTCGGCCACCTCGCGGGCGAAGCCCATCTCATGGGTCACCACCACCATGGTCATGCCTTCGCGGGCCAGGTTTTTCATGACGTCCAGAACCTCGCCGATCATTTCAGGATCGAGCGCACTGGTGGGTTCATCGAAGAGCATGATCTTGGGGTCCATGGCCAGGGCCCGGGCGATGGCCACGCGCTGCTGCTGACCGCCGGAGAGCTGGTCGGGATAAACGCCGGCCTTTTCCTGGATTCCCACCTTGTCGAGAAGCCCCATCGCCTTTTCGTGGGCCTCCTTTTTGGGACGCTTGCGCACCACCTCCTGGGCCAGGGTGATATTCTCCAAAACGGTCTTGTGGGGGAAGAGGTTGAACGACTGGAAGACCATCCCCACCTCGGCCCGCACCTTGTTGATGTTGGTGCGCGAGTCGAGAATGTCGATGCCGTCGATGAGGATATGGCCTTTGTTGGCCGTTTCCAGGTGGTTGAGGCAGCGCAGAAAGGTGCTCTTGCCCGAACCCGAAGGGCCGATGACGACCACTACTTCGCCCGCTGTGATCTCCACCGATACATCCACCAGGGCCTGAACTTTATGGGGCACGTAGAACGTCTTATAGATATTCCTGACCTCGATCACTGGATTGCCATCCTCTTCTCTAAGTACTGGACAAACATGGACAAGGTAAAGGTGAGCACCAGATACAGGATGGCGCACACAAACCAGAACTCGTACGGCTGCAGGCTGGTGGTGATCCCCTCACGGGTGGCTTTGGTCAACTCGCGAACGGCGATCATTCCCAGGAGCGAGGAGTCCTTGATGAGGCTGATAAATTGGCCGGCCAGCGGGGGGAGAATGCGCCGCATGGCTTGGGGCAGAATGATGTAGCGCAGGCTCTGGGGACCCGACATGCCCAGCGAGCGGGCCGCTTCGATCTGACCGCGGTGGATGCTCTGAATACCGGCCCGGACGATCTCGGTCACATAGGCCCCGGTGAAGGTCGCCAGGGCCGCCACGCCGTACCAGATGGCATCGATCTCGCGCAGGCCGTATTTCAGCAGCAGGTTGTTGATCAAGGTGGCCAGCACGAAATACCAGATGAAGATCTGGACCAGGAGCGGGGAGCCGCGAATGATCTCCACATAGGTGATGGCGGACCATTTCAGGGCCGGGTTGGTGGAGATGCGGGCGACACCGCCGATGAGGCCGATCAAGATGCCGAAGATGATCGAATAGAGGCTGACCTTGAGGGTGACCCACATCCCCTGGGCCAGAATGCCCGGCCGCCACTCCTTGAAGGCGCCGAGGGTGTCGCCGGCATAGATGGTGTCGCCTTCGTCCACCCAGACGTCGGCGCCCGGGATCTCATACGGGTTGGCGGTGCCGTCATCTCCCTGAACCACGACAGTGGCATCCTCGCCGCTTTTGGTGACGGTCGCAACCGAACCGGCATGGTCGCTGATAATGGGTACCTGCTCCAGATTGACGAAATAGCTGGGCATACGGTACCAGCGCCATACGTAATCGATCTTGATGGTAGCGACGTAGAGGGCGCCGATGATCAGGGTGAAGACCAGGAAGAAGACGCCTACCCAGGTGTAGTAATTGAGCGGACTGCGGTTGCGATCTAATCCGGAAGCTTGCATCGGTACTCTTTTTTAGGGGGGATCGGGGGCGGGCACCGACCATGAAGGCGGCGGTCGGCAGGTCGCCGTTGCACAGTGAAGGGCCGGCACGGCGGAACGCCCGCCATGCCGGCCACGATCTGCTGATTCGATCAGACCGCCGATTTTACTCGATCTCTTTGATCCAGTCGGTGCTCGTGATCCAGCGGTTGTAGATCACGTCGTACCGGCCGTCGTTCTTGATCTGGCGCAGGAAGTTGTTGAGCCAGTTCAGGAAGTCCGGATCGCCCTTGCGCACGGCCCAGGCCAGCGGCTCGTAGGTGAACGGCTTGTCCAGGAAGATCAATTTGCCCTCTCCCTGCTGGGCCATGAAGGTGGCGCAGAAGGGCAGATCGTAGACAGTGGCGTCGGCTTTGCCGTTGAGAACCTCTAGGGCCGCTTCCGTCTCCACCTCAAAGCTTTTGTACTTGGCTTTCGGGATCAGCCGCTTAATGGCCTGCTCTCCGGTTGTGCCCAGTTTGGAGGTGAGGGTGAAGCTGGGGTCGTTGAGGTCTTTGTAGGAGGTGACCTTGCCTTCGTGCTTCTTGTTCAGAAGGATGGTCTGTCCGACGATGATGTAGGGATCCGCGAAGTTGATCTGCAGATTGCGCTCCTGGGTGACGGTCATGCCGCTGGCGATGATGTCGAACTTCTTGGTGATCAGGGCGGGGATGATACCATCCCAGGCGGTATTCACGGGCACCCATTTGACGCCCATGGCCTTGGCCATCTCTTTGGTCATGTCGATGTCAAATCCGATGAAGCGACCTTTCTTGTCGGCCATCTCGAATGGCAGGTAACCGGCTTCAAACCCCACCCGCAGCTCACCGCGCTTGCGAATCTCCTCCAGGGTGGACTTTTTGGCAAGCTCGATATCGTCTGCCATGGCGGTTGCGGAAACACCAAATATCACTGCGAACACGAGGGCAACTGCCAATACGAAACCTTTTTTCATCTCCACTCCTCCTAAATTGTGATTTAGTGCGTCGACAACAGGCGGCCGGCAATGGCACTCGGGCCGCTTCTTCCAGTGACCTTCCGCAGCCGGAAGCGGCCGGGTAGGTGGGAACAGGTGCCTGAATTTATAGGCCCATCAGCAATTTTCCTACCTTAATTGCCGCCTAAAGTAAAGTCGTGATTCGGTCGTCATCACAGAAATAATTGAATCATATGATGATTGTGGGTTGTGCCATTGACGTGTCGGCATGGGACCGGTGCGCGACCACCTGCAAACGCCCCTGGTTGCTCGCGGTAAAGACGGTGTTACCGACCGCCGACCTGCCGGCAGGCCTTGCTGAAGATCACCGGCGGGTTCGTCGGCACTGCCCTGCAGGTGAAGATGGGGTCGGCCACCCGCCCTTGGTGCCTCTGCCAAGCCAAGAACAGCTTATGGATCAGGAGGGGGCGAGCTTGCGCCCATGTCGCTGTTTGAATACGCTTGACACATGAACGATGGGATAGGTAAACCTGCTCAAACCCTATGAAACCGATCCTCGGCAGTCGCCGATTGCGGCCATGCCGCAATCCGTCAGGCTGAAAGGCCGGGCGGACACCCTTCCATCGAGGAGTGAGACCGATGCAAAATACCCCCCACCTCCCTCTTGAGGAACTGCTGGCCGATCCCGACGTACAGGCGGTGATCAGCAACACCAATGCCGAGCTGATCGAACGGCGGAGTTACCAGCCGCCGGCCTGCTCAGCCTTCGAGGGAAGGGGCACTGAGCTGGTCGCCGACTCCAGCTACACCTTTGAGATCGACCGAGAGGCCCGCCGGCAACTGTCCAACATCATCGACAATCCGGTCCAGGAGGTTCGGCCCACCGAGGCGCCCTCCGACAATTTTCTCCGCCCGCGGCGGATCGGCATCGTCTTCTCCGGCGGACCGGCCCCCGGCGGCCATAATGTCATCGCCGGCCTCTACGACGCAGCCATGAAGGCCAACCCCCAGAACGAGGTGGTGGGCTTCCTCGTGGGCCCCGACGGCATCATCCAGGGGGACAGCATCTCCATCACGGCAAAACGGGTCGATCGTTACCGCAACTTAGGCGGGTTCACGATGCTCAAGACCGGGCGGACCAAGATCGACACGCCCAAAAAGATGGCGCTGTCACGGCAGACTTTGCTGGAGATGCAGCTGGATGCGCTGGTGGTGGTGGGCGGCGACGACTCCAACACCAATGCGGCTTTTCTGGCGCAGGAGTTGTACGATTCCGGAATCCAGGTGATCGGCGTACCCAAGACCATCGACGGCGACATCCAGGTTCGCGATGCCGCCGGGCATGTCCTCTGCGCCATGTCTTTCGGATTTCATACGGCGGCGCGGGCCTTCTCGCAGGAGATCTCCAACCTGTGCACCGATAGCAGCTCCGACATCAAATATTGGCACATCTGCAAGGTGATGGGGCGCGTCGCCAGCCATCTGGCCCTCGAGGTGGCGCTCCAGACCCACGCCAATCTTTGCCTCGTCGGTGAGGATCTCGCCGATTACGTGGACATTCGGCGCCTGAAGAGGGCCGACGCCGAAGGCACCATCGACTATACGGCTTACGGCATGACCCTTCGGCATGTCTCACGGGTGATTTGCGACGCCATCATCGCCCGCGCGGCCGTAGGAAAAAACTATGGGGTAATGGTGCTGCCCGAGGGGTTGCTGGAGTTCATCAACGAGATTCAGGTCTTCATCATCAAACTCAACACCATCATCGCCCAATACAACAACACCCACGACCTCGATTTTCACGCCGCCTTCCCCCGGCTGCAGGATAAGCTCGAGTATTTGCGGCGCCTGGTTCGCGGGATTCGCAAGGACCTCTCCTACGGCGTCTGGAACGATCGCGACGATGAGCTCTTCAACGACATGCCCTCGTTTTTCCAGGAGGGCCTTCTCACGGAGCGCGACAGCCACGGGAATTTCCAGTTCAGCCAAGTGCCCACCGAAGAGGTGCTGCTGGGCATGGTGCGGGATTACCTTGGGATCTTGCGGGAGAAGGGGCGCTACAAGGTGGGGGTCCATCGACGCTTCGTGCGCAAGACCCTCAAGCGCGGCGGACTGGATCCTGACCTCTACGGTCCGGCCGTGTTCCAGAACTACGGCAACGCAGAGTATCTGCTGACCCACGACACCATCATTTCGCTGAAAACCCTGCGTCAAGCCCTGGAGCGCGCCGGCGTGCTCACCACCAAGGCCGACATTCCTGCAGCGGTGGAAAAGTGCTACCTGGCCACAGTGCCCAAATTCAAGACCCAGACCCATTTCTACGGGTATGACGGGCGCGGTGCGGATCCCACGCGCTTTGATTGCATGTATGGCTACAATCTCGGCCTGACCGTTTTCAGCCTCATCGCCAATGGCGCCACCGGTCAGATGGCGGCCATCCGCAACTTGGAGCACGACTTCAAGCAGTGGACTCCCATCGGCATCCCCATCGCCCCCCTCATGCACCTGGAGGAGCGCAAGGGACGGCTGGCCCTTGTGATTGAAAAGGCGCTTGTGGACGTGAAGGCCCCCGCCTTCCGCATTGCGGCCGCCTATCGCGACAAGTGGCTGGCGGCTACGGCCAACAATGACCAGTACCGCCGTCCGGGACCGATCCGTTTCACCGGCAAGAGCGAGGAGGATCGCCCCATCACCCTGCGACTCAACTCCATCGGGCATGTGCTCGCCAACGGCGATCCTGAGTGACGGCCGGGGGAAGGCTGTGGTGGAGATTCAACATCGACACCGGCGTTACGGTGCGGATGAGGTGCAGATGCCTATTCCCAATCACCGCAAGAGAGTGCCTGTGCGAATCGATCGGCGCGAACATCCCCGTTTGGATTTTCGCTGCGCCGTCCTCATCAAGGGTTTGCCCGGGGTCAAGCACCTGGCGGATATCAGCATGGGCGGGGTTTTTATCGACCTGGAACCGGGCCATAACTTCCAGATCGACCAGGAGCTGTGGTTGAATCTACGGCTGCCCACGGAAACCCAGGCGACCAAGGTCAAGGCCCGGATCTCGTATCTCGATCAGATGGGTATCGGCTGCATGTTTGTTGAATTGCGGCAGGAGGAGCGGCGGCAGATCCAGCGCTGTTTTGATACCTTTAAGGACACCCTGCCCATCGACGAGTGAATCTATTGGCGACTGGCGTTGCGCTCTCTGACAGAGGTCCGCCCGACCGCTTAATCGATGCGGGAAACCACCTCAATACCCTCTTTTTCCAGCGCGTCGGCAATGGTCCCGGTGTCGCCGGCGCTGAGACGGAAGTAGTAGGTCTTCTGACGGCTCTGACGGGCCGTCATGCCCACGTTGATGATTTCACCGCCTGCCTCTTCAATGATATTGACCGCTTGGCGAAAGCCGCGACTGCCATCTCCCACCACCGCATCGATGCGCGAACTGCTTGACAAGATGCCCATCATATCGATGAAGGCCCGCAGGATATCGCTTTCGGTGAGAATGCCCACCAGGATCCCGTCGCTGACCACCGGCAGCCCGCTAATCTTGCGCTCATAAATCAAGCGGGCGGCCTGTTCGACGTCGGTTTCCGGCGAAACGGTCACTGGCTCCCGGACCATCAGGTCGCGCAATTCCAGATCCGCCACCATGGAGGGCAGCAATCCCCGTTTCAAGTCGGCCAGGGTGAGAAAGCCGCGCAGGCGCCCGCTGTCTCCGACCACGGGCAGGTGCCGGATGGTGTTGCTCTTCATCTTTTCGAGGGCCTCTTGGATGGTGGCCTCCGGCGTAATGGTGATGGGCGCCGCAATCATCAAGTCCTGGACCCGCATGGCTGACTCCTTTCATCATAGAATCCGGCGCGCACTCATCTTCGCTGCGGCCTGTTAACACGCTGGCGGTGGGTGGCGGCCCGGCACTGAATGTCGGCGCGCGACGTACGATAGGGACGGATGCAAATGGCTTGACCAGGAGGGAAACAGCCGGGCTAACTTAAGTATACGCGTACCTTTCGGCCTTCAGCAAGGGGGAATTGTTGCGTCGCGCCAAGGTGCGTGTGGTTGGCCACACCTGATTGACCAGCGCATTGGCCGATAGGGTGCGCTACTTGCCCGGCTGGTAGAGGCACAAGGGCTCTTCTTTGAGGTAGTCGCCGGTGGCTTCGAAGGCGCGGGCGCGGCAGCCGCCGCACACCTTGCGGTATTCACAGACGCCGCACTTGCCCTGATAGTCGTCGATCTTGCGCAAATTTTGAAACACTTCCGAATTGCGCCAAATATCGGCGAATGAGGCCTTTGTCACATCCCCACAAGGGGTTTGGAGGTAGCCGCAGGGCTGGACAATGCCGCGGTGGCTGACGAAGCAGAAGCCGGTCCCGGCCAGACAGCCGCGGGTGACGGCATCCAATCCATGGCTCTCAAAGGTGACTGTCTTGCCCTCGGCTCGCGCCCGCTGGCGCAGAATGCGGTAGTAGTGCGGGGCACAGGTGGCCTTGAGTTGAAGGGGGGTTTTCTCGCGCTGGTCGTAGAACCAGTTAAGGGTTTCCTCGTACTCCTGGGCGTCTATCTCCTGGTCGACAATATATTTTCCCCGTCCTGTGGGGACCAGGAGAAAGATGTGATGGGCCACGGCGCCCAGCTCTTCAGCCAGGGCCAGAATCTTGGGGATCTCCGCCAAATTGGTTTTGGTGACGGTGGTGTTGATCTGGAAGGGAATCCCCACCTCCTTGACCCGCGCGATACCGTTGAGCGCCCCGTCGAAGGCGCCCTCCTGGCCGCGGAAAGCGTCGTGCTTCTCGCGGCTGGCACAGTCGATGCTGACACTGATGCGCTGAATGCCGGCAGCGGCCATTCTGCGGGCGTGTTCCGGTGTAATGAGGGTTCCGTTGGGGGCCATCACCATACGCAGGCCCAGCTGATCCCCGTGTCGGGCCAGGTCGTAGATATCCTCCCGCAGAAGGGGTTCACCACCGGTGAGGATGATGATGGGCTTGGCCACTTCGGCGATTTGATCGAGGAGCCGGAACCCTGCCTCGGTGTCGAGTTCACCGGTGTAGGGGCCCATGGTGGCGGAGGCACGGCAGTGCTGGCAGGAGAGGTTGCAGTTGCGGGTTGTTTCCCAGGCGACCAAGCGCAGTTGGGGTCCGCCACCGGGTTTGCCATGCGCTGGTCCGGATGGATGGCCGCCGGGGTGGCCATGGGGAGGGGTGTTCTTATGGGGATGTGTCATCTTGGAGCTTCCCTACCGTCTGTTGGGCGCGTTTCGCGGTCGCGCTGCGCCGGCAGTGTGGCAACGGGTCCAAATTCCACGCAGATGCATCACCGTAGTGGATGCCGCCTTCGTGGACTGGTACCGATGCGGTTAGACCTCTTTGGGCCGGCGCTATGCGATCATGGGTTCAGCCGGCGTGCCGCGTCCATTGCGAAATAAGTGAGGATCATCTCAGCCCCGGCACGCTTGATGGCCGTGAGGGTCTCGAGCATCACCTTCGCCTCGTCTATCCAACCCCGCTCGGCCGCGGCTTTGATCATACTATACTCACCACTGACATTGTAGGCCGCCACGGGCAGGTCGATTTCGTCGCGAATGCGACCGATGACGTCCAGATAGGCGAGCGCAGGCTTGACCATGATGATGTCGGCCCCCTCTTCCACGTCCATGGTGGCCTCGCGAATCGCTTCCTGGGCGTTGGCGGGATCCATCTGATAGGTGCGCCGGTCGCCGAACTGGGGGGCCGAATCGGCCGCTTCGCGGAAAGGGCCGTAAAAGGCGGAGCAGTATTTGGCCGCATAGGACATAATGGGCACCTGGCCAAAATTGGCTTCGTCCAGGGCACCGCGGATCTCCGCCACCCGGCCGTCCATCATGTCCGACGGGGCCACCATATCGGCACCTGCCTGTGCGTGGGATACCGCCGTGCGGGCCAACAGATCGAGGCTCGCGTCGTTGTCTACCTGATGACCGTCGATCACGCCACAATGCCCATGATCGGTATAGGCACAGAGGCAGACATCCGTTATCACGACGAGGTCGGGCAGGGCATCCTTCACGGCCGCGACGGCCCGTTGGACGACGCCCTGATTCTTATAAGCTTCGGTACCCAGCGGATCTTTTCGGGGCGGCAACCCGAAAAGGATGATGGCCGGAATCCCCAGCTCGCCAGCTTCGCGGGCCGTTGGGATGAGCCGATCGATGGAGAGGTGATACTGTCCCGGCATGGCCGCGATGGGTTCGCGCACCGCCTTTCCCTCGACGACGAAAAGGGGCAAGATAAAGTCGTTTGGGGTGAGGACGGTCTCGCGCACCATGCGACGCAGACCGCTGTGCTGGCGCAGCCTTCTTCCACGTGCATCGGGGAAGAGCATCTGAACATCCTTTCGGCACACCTGCGTGCCTAAATCGTTTCGGAGATCTCCTCGTCGGTCAGATAACAGGCAGGGTCCGGTGCCCACACATCGTCATGGACCGCCTCGGCCCGCACGCGAAAGTTGCCGCCGCAGATGTCCAGCCATTTGCACCCAGCGCAGCGACCGGTGACATACTGCTTTTTGATCTTAAGCTTGCGGAGCAGGTCGTCTTCGGGTTCGGTCCATATTTTCGAGAAAGGTCGCTGGCGTACGTTGCCGAAGCTGTGGTGACGCCAGAACTGGTCGGCGTAAACCTCGCCGTCCCAGCTGACGCAGCCGATGCCACGACCCGAATTGTTGCCCTCGTTCATTTTGAGGAGCTCCAGCACTTCGGCGGCGCGCTGGGGATCCTCCTTGAGCATGCGCAGATAGAGGTAGGGGCCGTCAGCGTGATTGTCCACCGTGAGAACCTCTTTGGGCTTGCCGCGCTCGTGCAGATCTCGGGTCCGGTCCAAAATGAGGTCCACGGCTTTGCGGGTCTCCTCGTGGCTGAGGTCGTCGTTCACCATGTCAGAACCGCGGCCGGCATAGACCAGGTGGTAGAAGCAGACCCGGGGGACCTCCATCTCCTCCAGAAGATCGAAGATGCCGGGAATCTCTCTGACGTTTGTTTTGTTGATGGTGAATCGCAGGCCTACCTTGATGCCGGCTTGCTGGCAGTTGCGGATGCCGTCCAAGGCTTTCCGGAAGGAGCCCGGTACACCCCGGAAGTGATCATTGACCGCCTCCATGCCATCGAGACTAATGCCGACATAGGAGAGGCCAATCTCTTTCAAGGTTCTGGCCATCTTGGGGGTGATGAGGGTTCCATTGGTGGAGATCACCGCCCGCATCCCCTTTTCAACGGCGTAGGCTGCCAGGTCCGGCAGGTCGGGGCGCACCAGGGGCTCCCCACCGGAAAAGAGCATCACCGGCGAACCGAAGCCGGCCAGATCGTCAATGAGGGCCTTGCCCTCTTCGTGGCTCAACTCGTCGGCGTAAGCCTCTTCGGTGGCATGCGCGTAGCAGTGGATGCACTTCAAATTACAGCGTCGGGTGACGTTCCACACCACCACCGGTCGCTTGTCCTTGGAAAATTGCAGCAGATGCGATGGCAGTTGGGAGCTGTGGCGGCCGTAACGCAGGGCGTCAGACGGTTCCACGGTACCACAGTAGAGCTTGGAGATACCGATCATGCGTGGCTGACCTCATTCAAGGAAAAGTGGTTGCAAAACCCCGATTGGGAGACTACTTCAGGCTCTCCTCCGCGGTGGGGGAGGGGGTGAAGTTTGCAGTGGTGGCCATTGGATTGGTCTTCAGCAACTCGGCGATGAAGGCTTCGGGACCCTCCAGAGCTTTGGCGGTAATGAAGAAACGGTTGCGCCCTGTTTTTTCGCGGACCAGCTTGAAACCGTGTTCAAAATCCTGGGTGAGCTGACTGTAAAAGGCGTCGAAATGGGTCGCACCGGTTGTTACCTGGGTGATGATATGATCGATGGCGTCGTCTTCGAGGACCAGGTTAATACCAAAATTCTTCAGAAAATGCAGTTCTATGTTCTTGGCCTGATCGTAATGGGCTTTGATTTGGGCCACGCTGTGATCGATATCACAGATGTGGAGCGAATAAAAGCGGGCGATCAGGGCGATGCGACCTTCGGTCAGCGGGAGACCGAATTTTTCCGATAGACGGGCGCTGTTGGCGGACAGGTAGCTGTGGATCAGCTCCTGTTCGCGGGCGGCCATGGCATCGAAGCGCGCCCGCAGTTCGGGCGTGTCGGAATCGGCGATGAATGCCTCCAGCGCCTCAGGGCCGTCGTTCACCATTTCGGCGGTGAGGGGCAGGCGTTTGACCTTGGTGGAGGGCAGGCGACGTTCATAGGGCAACAGGGCGTTTTCCACGGCGCCTACCAGGCCGCGGGCGCCCGTGCGCTCGGCGTAGGCGCGTTGGGCCAGAAGGGCCAAAAGGTCCTCGTCGAATTTGGCCTCGATGCCGTAGGCGGCAAAGTCCAGTTTTTTTCCAAGGACAATGGGATTGTTGGGGTTCTTGAGGATGTCGAGCAGGTCTGTCTCTTCAAGCTGCTCGAAGACGGCCCGAACAGGCAGTCGGCCCACAAACTCCGATTCGAATCCAAAGGCGATGAGGTCCTCGGATCTGACCTGACCGAGAATCTCCTCCATCCGCTCTTCGGAGGCGTGCTTGGCACCAAAGCCGATGGTTTTGGCCGCCAATCGTTTCTGAATGATGTCGGAAAGTTTTGCGAAGGCGCCGCTGACGATGAAGAGAATGTTGCGGGTGTTGATGGTGGCATTTTCACGTTCACCCGTTTTACGATATCGCTCTATCTCTTGGATCATGGACACCGGGTCGTGGGGCACCTTGAGCTCCACCTCGGTCTCCTCCAATGGCTTGAGCAACGCCCGCTGGACACCGGTCCGGGACACGTCTGCGCCGACCAGATTGGTGGCAGAGGCGATTTTATCGATTTCGTCGATGTAGATGATACCGTATTGGGCGCGCTCGACATCGCCGTCGGCCTCCTTGACCAGGTCGCGCACCAGATCTTCCACATCACCCCCTACATAACCGGTTTCGCTAAACTTGGTGGCGTCTCCCTTGACAAAGGGAACGCCCAGTTTGTGTGCGATGAGCTTCACCATGTAGGTTTTTCCAACGCCGGTAGGGCCGATCATCAATACGTTGTTCTTGATGCGGCCCACCATTTCGCTGGTGGCATCCGGGTGGGAGAGGGTGTGGCGAATCCGGTTGAAGTGGGTGCAGATTTTGGTGGCGAGGATCGCCTTGGCGGCGTCCTGCTTCACCATGTACTGATCCAGATACTGAATCAATTCTTCGGGCTTCAGGTCGAAATCGATGGGTGGCGATGGCACATCCGGTTGGCCTGACGGCGGTGCCGGCGATGTCTGCGCCATGGAGAGGGGCGCCGCTGCCAGCTTGACGCTTCCCCCAAATTTTTTGGACAAGAATTCGCCCAGTTCCTTTTCCAACTCTTTGGGATCGGGTAACTTTTCGCCTGTTGGTTTCATAGGGCTGATAATAAGCACCTCGTATTGGGTTTTCAAGCCGGGGTGAACCCTTGCCACCCCTGCATGTGGGGATATCGGTAACAGCCGTCATACGGTGGTATCGGCCGTCGAATGGAAAACCCAATAGTGCTGCCGTGGACAGTGTCAGGAATCGTTTAAACCGTGGGGTGCCCCATCTGTGATCGGCTGGTGCCGCCGCTGGTGCCGCCAATGATGATTCTGATGGCGGTGACTCACCTAAATAGGTGTGTTCATCCCCGTGCTGCCGCATCATCGGACGGGTTTTCGGTTGACGGCCGTGTCATCACCACGTCGAGGCGCCTACCAGTAATGACCATTCTACATCGCCACCGAGAGGTTTGTCCAATGAGGCAGGGTGATCTTGGTTGTCGCCCGATTTGGGCCCCGGACGAGGGGCGTACGCGGGGGCTAGATCGCAGGGCGTGGGGCATTCTGCGGCCCACTTGCCAAGCAGGCGTCGCGGCGCATGGGGCCGGTACCCTGCCGGTGCGGAGACCCTCACCCGGGTGCCGCCAACGCACCTCAATGAAAGGAAATTGACGGATGAAACAGAACCGCCGACCACGGACCCCAAGCTACATCTTTTTCTATCTCCTGCTCAGCGCCGATACCTGGCGGGTGCTCATCGGCGTCATCATTGCCGTCGCGCTGACGCCTCGTCTGGCGGAAGAGCAGGCGCTGGGACGCGGTGCGGCCGCCGTTCTGGCCCTTATGCTGGTGGCAGTTGGCTGGTGGATATCGGCCTGGCCCATGAACAAGTGGACGGCCCTGCTCCGCAATTGGATTCGCTCTCTTCAGTGATCTGCGGGGCCGGCAATTTTGACACAATCTTCTCAGGTGCTTAATATTATAGGAAAAGGTAGGGGATACCACCTTACCGGCGTTGTCTCACTTGGAACAGAAAGGAGGGACGCCATGACCACCACCCCAAAGCCGAACAGCCGGCGATGGCCCGCTCGTCTCAGCATCTGGTCGATTCGCCATCATGAGTTGATTGTCGCGCATCTGCGCATCTATGTATGGTCGGCAGCGGCCACTATCCTATTGCTCTCGCTGGGCAACCTCATCTCCTTGACCACGGCATTGTATGCCATTCTCTTCAGCGTTCTGGCCCTGGCTTGCATCATCTGGATGCTGCTGGAACGGCGTCGGACGATTCTGCGCCGTATCGACGACCCGATGCTGCGGCAGGAGGCTGAAGCGGCCATGCACGCCTTTCTACACGCCCGCCGTCACCGCCTCTGCGGCAAACATCTGACCTGTCACTTCAAATCTACCCCGCGTCGGCATCAGACCTCATGAGGTCGGGGATGTTGGCGGCTCCCCGACGCCTTGGGAACTTTGCGGGTCGCGGGCCTAAACAGCCCGGTAACGCATGTGACCGTTGGTTCGCTGGCCAGCGAACTGCTCGTTTGCGGATTGGATGATGCTGGCCGTCGTCTCCCAATCGATGCAGGCGTCGGTGATGGAGATGCCGTAGGCCAGCTCCTTCAGATCCTCAGGGATTTTCTGGTTTCCGGCGTTGAGGTTGCTCTCCAGCATTATCCCGATGATGGCCCGGTTGCCGTCCAGACGTTGATTGATCACATCCTGCCATACCTGGGGCTGACGTCGATAATCTTTGCCGGAGTTGGCATGCGAGCAATCCACCATGATGGCAGGGGGCAGGCCTTTCACCGTCAACGTATCAGCGGCTTGGGCGAGACTGACCGAGTCGTAGTTGGGGCGTCCACCGCCGCCCCTGAGCACCAGATGGGTCCAGGGGTTGCCCGTGGTCCTCACGACGCAGGTGCGTCCCTCAGGATCGATTCCGATGAAATTCTGCACCGCACCCGCCGCCATAATGGCATTGATGGCCACGTTCAGATCCCCATCGGTGGCATTCTTGAAGCCCACCGGCATGGAGAGCCCGCTGGCCATCTCCCGATGGGTTTGTGACTCCGTTGTGCGGGCACCCACTGCGGCCCAGCAGACCAAGCCGGCGATATATTGGGGGGTGATGGGATCCAGCAATTCGGTTGCCGTTGGCAGCCCCATGGCCGTTATATCCAACAGAAGCTTGCGTGCTCGGCGCAGACCGGCCTCCATGTCGCAGGTGCCGTCCAAATAGGGGTCGTTGATCAGCCCCTTCCAGCCGACGGTGGTGCGCGGTTTTTCGAAATACACTCGCATGACCAGGTAAAAATGGTCCTTGACCCGATGTTGCAGGTCAACCAGCTTTCGGGCGTAATCAAGGGCAGCGGCTTCATCGTGGATGGAGCAGGGGCCGGTGATGACCATCAGCCGATCGTCCTTACCGGCGAGGATCTTCTGAATGGTCTTGCGTCCCTCGATGACGGTTCGTTCGGAGGCCGGCGTCAGCGGCAGCTCCTTTTTCAGGTCACCAGGTGCGATGAGGGGAATAAACTGATCAACGTGCAAATCATAAGTCTTGGTCGTCATGGGATCCCTTTCGGTTGGTTGGGCAAGGGCGCCTTGGCAGCGGCTTGGGCCCGCGTCCTAAAACAGAAAAGCCGCAGGCTTTGGGGCTGCCTGCGGCTTCTTGCTGATAAGATTGGGTGTGGATCTCAGCGCACCTCAGACAGACCCGGCGGGTAATAAAAATACCAGAAATAGTAGCCGCGGGTCTGGAGGTTCATGCGAGTTCCTCAACGACTGCGTAACGCTTCTGTACCATTATTGTCATTCGACCTTTAACGAACTGCAATCCATCTGTCAACGGGCTAAGCATCTTTTCACCATCACAGCGCCGTCAAGCCTCACACCATTGACCGCCATCAGCACAGGTGTCGACCTCGGCGGCCCGATTCTGCGTAAGGCGGTAGATGGCAACCAGCATGACTGCAGCGCTGATCCATTGGATGGGGCTGAGAAGATTCCCATTGATGAGATAATCAAAGACCACGGTGGAGATGGGGAAGCAGAGTTCGCACATTGTAGCCAAGTTGGCTTGGATATATCGCAGTCCCACATAGTATAGGAGAATCGCCCCGCTGCCGGTGGTGAGCCCGATGATGGCGAAAAAGAGCCAATTGGTGGGAGTGGTGACCGCCAGTTGATCAAATTTGCCACTCGCAGCGACGATGAAGAGCATGATGAGGGTCGTGAAACCATACCGGAAAAAGAGGGCGGTTCTGAAGTGCACCTTGTTGAGCACGCGTTTGCCGAATACGGTGGCGCTGCCGAAGCTGAATGCAGCCAGAAGGGCGTAGCCGGCTGCTGGAAGCATATGACCACTGTTCACTGTTGCCGGCAGATGCGTTTCGAAGGTGAGAAAGTAGCCGCCGGTGAGGGCGATGGCGGTCCAGAAGAGAAATTGGCGCCCCAGGCGCTCTCCCAAAAGAATTCGGGCCAGCAGAATGGCGAAGATCGGCTGGAGTTTCTGAAGGAGGGCCACCACCGTGAGATGTTTAAATTGCACCAAAAAGAGGGCTCTGACGATGGCCAGCGTACCGATGGCTCCACCGAAGAGGGCGACCAGAAAAAAGAAGAGCAGATCGCTTGCGGTAAGGGTGCGCAGCGCTTTGTATTCACTGAAAAGCAGGACCTGCATGCCGGCGAACGGCAGGGCGTGCAGCATGAATACCACCCAGGCGACATCGAGATTGTACAACCTCGGGGTCAGTACGACGCCATCGAACCCCCACATGGCAGCGGCGCTGCAGACCATCAAGACCCCGATATGAACCCGATTCTTCAGCATTGTCGGCAACCTTTGAGATGTTTCAGAGGAGTACAATTCAACCGCATCGTAACGGGCCGCGGTCGCTATCAGGCGGAACCCGGCGGTGTCGGGAATCAGAACAAGTAGAAGTACAGTTCCGGTGTTGTCAAGGGAAAAGCGGTTGCCTCGGGCGGCAGGGCCGCCCGATGGCCGGCGGACGCGCCGAAAGGATGCTCAAGGAGTAAGGATCGCGTGGCCCACCTGATCCGGCGCACCATGCCGCGGCACCCCTCCGATCACCGCCTCGGTGGGTGCCGCGGAAGCAGCCGGTGGTCAGGGCAGGACACGACTTCCCGGATGTTCCCGTTGCCAACGCTCCCACTGGGTATCCTGGGAGGGCAACAGGGGCAGCCGACGTCCGAAGAGCGGTCCCTGAATGGCGGTGAGCCCCTTGTCATCCGGGTACCAGAGGCTGCCGGTCTCCTGATCCACCAGCACGAAGGTGAAGTCGTAGGTCCAGCCCGAAGGCGCCAGGGTAAGCGGTTGGCCGTCCAGTTGGCGGCTGTACACGGCCGCCAGATCCACCAACGGTCAGTAGGCGGCTGCGATGGGCGTTTCTCCCAGGTGGGTGTTGGCGATCTCGTGCCGGGTCAGGCGGCGCACCGAGTAGGCGTGGGCGCTGCCGCTCTCCGCATCCGATATGCCGATGATGCGCGTTTCCTCCGGCAGATCGACGCCATCGGCGGCCAGGGACCCATCGTCCAAGGGTCGGATGGCGTTGCGCCCGATACCGAACTGGAACCCTTCCGGACGGAATCCGAGGCCAATCGCCTGGGTGATATCCCATCGTTCGCCTTTTTGGTCGACGATATAGGTTTTGCCGTCCGCCTCACCTACGGCGGCTGCGTGTACAGTCCCGAGCGCAACGAGCAACAAAAAAAGGCTGAGCAGTATCGATTCACATCGTTGAAGGGTTCGCTTCCCCATAACACACCTCCCTGATTGATCGACGATGTTTGCATTCTTTCCCCTCAGAGGGTAAACACTGCCACTTCACCTGTACAGGTCTCGCAGGGATGATCCGGGGAGGGGGGAATTGGCGGGGCGCTGGCCCGCGGATCGCCGATTGGGCACCTTCGCCAGTTAGATTTGGAGATATTCGAATGCTTGTCAGGGCTGTAAGGACGCTGTCTCCCGATTTCCACCCGACAAGGTGGCCACTCTTGAGACGGGTGTTCTACGCTGTGGTATCGCTGCTGCGTCCGGAACGATTGGCGGTGGCCTACGGGCACCAGCTGTTTGTCGAAATAAGAGACAGATCGGCCTTCTCCTACTTCCTTTGGCGCAAGCGAAGCTACGAACCGGCGCAAAGCGAATTGGTAACGCGACTATTGGCCAAGGGGGACATCGCTGTCGATATCGGTGCAAATGTGGGGTATTTTGCCTGCCTAGTCGCTCGGCAAGTCGGTGCGGAGGGAAAGGTCTATGCAGTTGAGCCTGAGGCAACGAATTTCAAGTGGCTGCAACACAACTTGTCGATCAACGGAATGCACACCGTGAAATGTTTCAGAAACGCCCTCTCCAATTCCATCGGAACTGAAAAATTGTATCTCTCAGCGGATAGTATGGGAGAGCATTCCCCTTTTTTTAAGGCGTTGGGAAGCGATATCAACAGGTGCCCACCATCACCTTCGACCGGTTTATTCAGTACCAGCTCGGCGGCGGGCAAGACGCCATAAAACTGGTGAAGATCGATGTCGAGGGGAATGAATTACAGGTGCTCGAAGGGATGTCCCGTCGCCTGATTGACAACTTGATTGTTGAGTATTCGCCCTATCGAGTGGTGGAAAGCGGTGGGGATCCCCTCCGCTTTTTTCAGATATTAGATGCGCATTTTGCGAAGATGGCGTTGCTGTCATCCACCCACAGCGCTATTGAATCGGTAGAGGAGATCGTCGCCAACATCGACGACCTAATTGGCGACAAGTTCTCCTTTTTTGATCTGCATGTGGTGTTTCCCACCCATTGAGTCCACCGATCGCCCCTGCAAGCCTCCCTGCCCTAACCGGCACAAGGCACCTGAAGCGTTTCGGCTCGACCAAAGCGGCCAATCGTGCCCCATCGCTCCATGGCACACTATCCGCTGATGCCCTCCAGCCGCGGTGCCCCTGATCCTACCCGGAATCATGAATTTCGAAGCCGGCGGTCCCAGTCGAAACTTTTGGCCGTCACCGAATCCTCGAGGCGACGCAGACGGCGTTCGAGGCGGTCATACCGCTGTTTTAGGCGCTCTGCCGCCCGGCGGGGTGTATGGGCATAGGCGTCGTAAAAGCTGTCTTCTCCTTCGGCGTCGAAGGGCAGAACGGGTTCGGGCTTGAGGAGCAGGGCGGTGAGCAGATAGGCACCCAAGGTGGGCCAAACACCGCTCACCAGCAGCAGGAAGACGGCGATGGCGCGCGTCCAGAAGAGCGAGAGGTCAAAGTGCGTGGCAATTCCCTTGCAGACCCCGAGGATGACGCCGTCACGGGATCGATAGAGTCGTCGCCTGGATCTTGCGTGAAGTGGATTGCGGTGATGCTTCATGATGACGCGTCCTTCTTTCGGGTGTGGATGAGAATGGTTTCAAGGGCCTCTACGCGTTCCTCCATCCGTGCCATGCCCTGATAGATCTCTTGCAGCATGCGGGCGTCTGCTGCGGACTGCTCGCGACCCACGCCCCCGCTGCCTTTGATGATGCGGATGGCCAGAAGGATGGTGCCGCCGACCACGGCCAGCGCCATGACCACCCCACAGAACACGATTCCCACGATAATCGCCGCCTGCATCTATTTCCGCTCCTCGGTCGGGTCGCTTTGTTTCGCTTTTAGGGCCCGCAATTCCTCCTCAATGTCCTCGTCCACCATCAGTTTGTCAAGCGCATCTTCGAGGGGGGTGGTGCGCTTGGGATGAACCAGATCGGCCTCGGCCTCCATCCGTTCGATGCGATTCTCCAGCTCCTCAAATTTGTGCACCGTTTCGCGGCTTTCGGCGCGCCGGAGCTCGGCCTGGGCCTGCTTCTTGTGACTGGCGGCGGCATGGCGTTGGGCCAGCAGGCGCTGTTTGTCCCTGGCGCCATTGAGTTTTTCTTCGAGTTGCAGGATCTCTTCGCGATACTGTTCCACGAGGGCTTCATGACCGGCCAACTCCTCCCGACGGGTATCGCCGCTCTGGAGGTAGCGCCTTTTTTCGATAAGCGCTTCCCTTGCCAGATCCTCGCGCTGTTTGCGCACCGCCAGCGCCGCCTTGGCCTCCCAATCGCGGCACTTCTCGTCCAGCAACTCAATTTCCCGGCGAATCTTGGCCTGCTCGGCCATGACACCGGCGCAGGCGGCCTTGAGTTCCACCAGGGTGTCCTCCATTTCGTGGATCATGAGCCGGATCAGTTTATGGGGATCCTCGGCACGGTCCAGCATGGCGTTGATATTGGCGCTGATGATGTCTCGGAATCGTGAAAAGATGCCCATTTCGGCCTCCTTGGCGTGTGTGTTTGGATTGATCATCCATATTCCAATCATCGTGCCAAAGCAGTATCAATAAAAATTACAAATAGTTGTGCCGATAATTCCGATTTGCTTACCATAATTAATGGTAAAAATTAAGAAAGTATGGTAAAAAAAACCATAAAATGGATAAAATTACTAAAATACCCAGCATCCAGGAGGCCCTCGGTCAATCCGACACCTTTCTTGCCTTCCAGGAGCACCTCTCGCGGGCGGCGCTGGTGGACCGGCCGGTCCTCATTGTCGGTGAGCGGGGCACCGGTAAAGAGCTGGCCGCCCAGCGGCTGCACTATTTATCCCACCGCTGGCAGTCTGCGCTGGTGACCCTCAATTGTGCCGTCCTACCCGCCCACCTCATCGAGGCGGAGCTTTTCGGCCATCAGCGCGGCGCATTTACGGGCGCCTCTTCGACGCGGATGGGCCGATTCGAGGCGGCCGACGGTGGGACGCTTTTTCTCGATGAGGTGGGCACCTTGCCGCTGCCAGTGCAGGAGAAGCTCCTGCGGGTGGTGGAGTACGGCAGTTTCGAGCGGGTGGGCAGCAGCCGTTCCATCTCCGTCGATGTGCGCATCGTTGCAGCCACCAACGCCGATCTGCCGGCGCTCTGCCGCAAGGGCCGCTTCAAACCCGATCTTCTCGATCGGCTCAGTTTCGATGTGCTTCGGCTGCCGCCCCTCAGGTCGCGGGAGGGGGATATCCTGCTGTTGGCGAACACTTTCGCCGCCCGCATGGCCCAGGAATTGCGCCGAGACGGTGTTCCCCGCTTCTCGCCCGAAGTGATTCACGAACTGGAGGTCCATACCTGGCCGGGGAATGTTCGTGAACTGAAGAACGTTGTCGAACGGGCAGTCTATCAGGCCGACGGCGATGCCATCGGTACAATTGAGATCGACCCTTTCGGCACCTGGGAGGCGCCGCCCACAATTCCGCCGCCAGTCAACCGCGAATCGACCGCAGCAGTTCCCGAAGCAGCAGGGCGCCCTATCGCCGACAGCCCTCCCGCTGCCATCGATGCGCTCCTCGATCAAGGGCTGCCCGAAGCGGTTTGGCAGCTGAAGGTAGCCCTCCTAGAAAGGGCCCTGGCGGCAGCTCGCTTTCACCAGCGGGAGGCCGCCCGACACCTGGGTTTGACCTACCATCAGTTCAGGGGGCTGTACCGCAAGTATCGGGCGTGGCGCGCACGCGGTCAGGCGGGGGCCGACGAAGCCAGTGGCGACGCCGACAAATCGAGCTGAGGGTGCGATCCAGCCGGACCTGGGTGCCGGCCGGAGATCTTCGGGCTGTCGAGGCCCCTCAGCGGCGTGGTGCTCGACGGACCCTACCGTAGACAGCCTTGCGCCGACACTAAGGAGGACATCATGGCATCAACTGCCGGTCCCACACCGGCTGCCACCCTCGTTCTGGTTCGCCAAAACGATTCAGGACTCGCCGTTTATCTCCTGCAGCGCAGCCTCCAGAGCCGGTTCATGGCGGGCAGCTATGTGTTTCCGGGGGGGAAGATTGACCGCGAGGATCGGGATATTCCATTTTGGTTGGGTCGCGGCGATCTCGACCGCGAGGCCCTTGCCCTGCGCTTTCACGACGCTCCGGAGCAGTTGTCGCTGCTGCCCTATGCCGTAGCCGCCATCCGGGAATCTTGGGAGGAAGCTGGTGTGCTGCTGGCCCGCTTTTCCGGCGATGATGCACAGGCCCTCGATGCCATGCAGGCGTTGCGCAAAGGGACCTTCCAACCCAACAGCTGGTTGCGCAGGCAACTAATCGCACGGCAGGGTACTCTCTCTTTTTCGGACCTTTGGCCCTGGTCCCACTGGATCGCTCCCGAAGCGCTGCCGGAACGGTACGATACCCGTTTTTTTATCGCCTTCATGCCCTTTGGGCAGCGCTGCCGTCCCGATCCGCGGGAGACGCCCCAAGGCGGCTGGATGACGCCCTGTGACGCCTTGACCGGCAACGCTGACAAACGGCTGAAGCTCAGTCCACCAACCCTGGTGACGCTCCAGGGCCTGCTCGCCTACCATGCGATAGATGACCTGAGAGCAGCGTTGCCGCGGTCTGGGTGGGGGCCCCCGCTGCTGCCGAAGATGGTCTTTCCAGCGGTGGGGGCGATGGTGATCCAACCGTGGGACCCGGCTTACGCGGCGCCGGAGAAGCGCTTGCCGAAGCGTCGCGTCCAATTGGAAGTGCTGCCGGTCGGTGCGCCCTTTTCACGTCTCTGGAACGACGACGGTACCTGGCGACCGGTGGCCTGATGGCGGGCGGCCACGATTGCGGGTCGTTCGATGCTGCGCTGTCCCGCTGGAGAATCCCCAAGGGCGGCATCAGAGCGGTGGCGATGGCGACGACGAGGCGGAGACGGGTAGGGCCTTGGCCACCACCAGGGTAATGTCGTCTGCCGGTGTGACCTCCCCGCAAAAGGCCTGGAGGGTGTGCAGAAGACCATCGACAATTTCCATCGCGCTGGTGTGACAATTCCGACGAATAACGGCTTTTAGACGCTCCTTGCCAAACATCTCGCCCCGGCTGTTGACGGCCTCCCAGATGCCGTCGGTGCCCACCAGCAATACCTGTCCCGCCCGCAGCTCACGCTGGCGCGCCTCATAGTGACTATCATCGAAAACCCCCAAGGGCAGGTGGTGGCCCCCCAACTCTGTGAATCCCCCCGTCTCGGGCGTGTATAGCAGGGCCGGGTCATGCCCGGCATTGACCCAGGTGATGCGGTTTGCCGGGCGGTCGATGTGGCCGTAAAACAGGGTCATGAAGCGCCCCGAACTGTCCAGGTCTGCGGCCAGCGCTTGGTTGACATCGGTGACAATGCGATCAAGACCGCCGGTGAGTGCGGTCCGCTGGCGCAGCAGGGCGCGGCCGGTGGTCATGAGGAGGGCGGACGCGATGCCGTGGTCGGCCACATCTCCCACCATGATGCCGAGACGCCCCTCAGCGGGCGGTCCATCGTGGACAAAGTCGAAATAGTCGCCGCCGGTCTGTTCGCAATAGATACAACTGCCGGCGACATCGAGGCCGGCCACGACGGGCGCTTTTGCTGGCAGAAGTTTTCGCTGGACCTCATCGGCCAGGGCCAGCGCGCTGCGGAGGTGATCCCGCTCTCGCAGACCGGCCATCATTTCGTTAATGATGTCTCCGGTGTATCCCAGGGCATCGTTGCTGGTGACCTGCACAGGACGGTCGAAACGGCCCATGGCGATCCGTTGCAAGCCAGCAATGATGGCCTGGATGGGGGTCGCCATATTTCGGGCCACCAGAAGGGTGATGGTGCCGCCGATGATAAGAAACAGCACGGTGTTGACCAGCACGGCCAGGCGGAGCTGACCGGGCGGTCCCGGTGCGAGACGATAGACGAGATAGGCCACCGAGAGCAGCGGGATCAGCCCGCAGGCCAGGAACATGGCGCCCAGTCGTGTGGAGATGCGGATGCGCAAGACGCCCGGTACGGCGGAGAGCCGCCCCTGGGGAAAGAGCACGGGCGCCAGCTGTTTTTGGAGGACATGCTCCAGGAGGAAAAAGGCAACCGTGATGGTGGTTATACCACTGCCGATACCCATGTAGATGGAGCGGTGCACGAGGGTGATGTTCTGGGTGTCGATCCAGATCGTCAACGGGTAGATCACACTGGCCAGCATCCAAATGGCGGCATCCATCAGCATGATGGCGAAGGGTTCGTTGAGCACACGTTGACGTGCGGTTTGCATCAGTGCGGCAGTGACAGCCCGGCCGGCGTCCATGCGGGACAACACCCGTCTGATGGGACGCTCGTAAATCAGTGTCAATACGGCGGGCAGTATGAAGGCCGCCGGCAGAAATACGGCATCGACCCGATGAATGATGGTCAGGGTGGAGCCGGGCACCGGAATATCCACCATGAAGATGATGGTCTGCACGACAAACACCGCCAGGAAGTTGGCGGCGAAGTTCGCCAGCAGCATGCGGTTGGCCAGTCTGGGGGAAGGTATTTTCACCGGTGTCAGCATGTATTGCCGATATTCGGCAGTTCGGAAGTGGGGTGTGCGAACCGGACTTCGGGCGACGCCATACGGGGATCCAATAGCACACTATCGGGCGGTGATAAAAGTGGTTCCACTGGCCTGATCCCCATTAAGGGAAGCGCTGGCCCGCCTTGAATTCACCTTGGACTGCCGGTAGAATAGCCCAACCCACTGTTCGACGAAAGGTTGGCGCCATGCCCCCAGCACTTCCAGAGATTCTCATCCCCAAAGAAAAGGCGGTGTTCCGTCTGGACGCCCAAGGCCGCTGGCACAACGAACACGGTCCCTTCGAACATCCCAAGATCATCGCCTACTTCAACGCCAATATCCGCCGGGACGCTGGCGGCTACTATCTGAGTCAGGAACTCAATGGCCGTATCGAAAAGGTGTACTTTCCCTACGAGGACACAGCGCTGTTCGCCGTCGACCTGCGGGATGGGCCACCGGAAGTCCTGCTTCTCAATACGGGGGCGCGCCTGCCCCTTAATCCGGAACGGCTCGCCACGCGGGGCGAGGATCTCTACCAGCTGAAGGGAGATGAGCGGATCAAGTTCGCTGAGCGCTGCCTGCTGAAGGTCGCTGAGCGGATCGAAGGCGGCGATGGCCGCTATGTCTATGTCGACGGGAGAGGCCGCCATCCCATTGCGCAATTAGCTGCGACCGATGGGTAAGACCGCTGAGGCCCGATACGGGTTCAGCCGATGGCGCGTTTGGCCCCTCAGCCTAGCGGGGATGGCGGCGGCTGCGCTTTTTCTTTTTCATCTCCTTGGGACCCCTGAAAAGAGCCTGCGTCAGCGGGTTGAGGCTGGCGAGGGGTGCCGGCTGTGCGCCCTTATGGACAGCGATCTTCGCGGCGCTGAACTGAGCGGAGCCGATTTTACCGGGGCAGATCTGCGTGGCGCCGATCTTGCCGGTGCCGATCTGCGCGACGCCCGCTTCATGGGAGCCGACCTGCGGGGCGCGACCTTCACCGGGGCACAGCTGGCAGGGGCGCTATGGGCCAATGGCCAGCGGTGCCTGGCGGCTTCCCGTGATCGCTGCGTGACCCAGTTGATGGAGCGCCTTTTCACGGAGAATCAGTGCCCGGGCTGCGATTTGCGGAGTGCCCAGTTGGCGGGTGCGGCCCTCGCCGAAGCGCAGTTGTCCGCAGCCCGTTTGCACCGCGCCGACCTGCGTGCCGCACGCCTGCCGGCCGCCGATCTGCAGCAGGCCATTCTCAGTGAAACGCTGCTCCAAGAAGCAGAATTGACGGGGGCCAACCTGGCCGCCATCGATGCGATGGGGGCCGACCTGCGGCATGCCCATCTGGCAGGTGCCCACCTGGGCAACGCGCGCCTGGTGCAGGCCATCCTGACGAATGCCGACCTCAGCGGAGCCGACCTGCGCGATGCCGTAATCGAGAACAGCGATCTTGGCGGTGCCAACCTCAGGGGGGCCGACCTGGCAGGGGCCACCCTGCTGGGCAGCAAACTGACAGGCGCCGACCTGAGCGGCAGTAACCTGGCCGGTGCCAACTTGAACCGCGTCGAGGTGACCGCGGTGAATTGGGAAGGGGCCTATCTTATGGGTGCCCGCTGGGTGGATGGTCGGCGTTGCCAGGCTGGATCGATCGGCGTCTGCCGTCGCTAAAAACGGTAGCTGGCGATGGCGGCCGACGCGTCTGCCGGGCCGAGTACCACAACTCCGACACCGCCATCATCAAGCGCTTCACCAGCCGAAATGATCGATGCCGCACCCGCTGTGCGTTTCGACAAAAATGCTGTCGGGAGGATTGCCGAGCGCTGAGCGTAGAAGAAAAGGAGCCCGCAAATGCTGCGTGTCTTCCAAAACGATCTGCTGGATCCGGATCAATTCGTAATCACCCTCGAGCTCGTTCCAGGGCGCGAATCGCGCGGCCATGCCTTGGACACCGTCATCGGCATTGCCCGAGACGCGTTCGCCGACGGGCGGGTATCGGCTGTCTCCATTACCGACAATCCGGGCGGCAATCCCTCCCTAAGCCCCGACGTGATCGGGTCGGAGATATTCAAGCTAGGCATGGACGTCATCGTCCACTTCACCTGCCGCGATACCAATCGTGTGGGCATGGAGAGTCGGGCCCTGCAGTTGGCCATGCTGGGGATGAAGAACATTTTGGCGCTCACGGGCGACTACTCGGGCAACGGCTTCGGTGGGCAAGGGGCACCGGTTTTCGATTTGGATTCGGTCCAACTTCAGATCCTCCTGGCGTTGATCAGCGAGCGGATCGTCGCCGCCGGCGATCCAGATCCGTTTTTTACCGGCTGCGCCGTGTCACCGTTCAAAAGCACTGAGGCGGAGTGTTTTGCCCAGTATGCCAAGCTCTGCCGCAAGAATGCAGCCGGCGCCCAGTTCGTAATCACCCAGCTGGGCTACGACGCGCGCAAATTCTTTGAACTCATGCAGGTCATGGCCCATGCCGGATTGGAGATGCCCGTGATCGGGTCGGTTTACCTGCTCACCCCCAAGGTGGCGGCCATCATGAACGACGGGCGCGTCCCGGGCGCTGTCGTCACCGACGCCTTGCTAACGACGGTGCGGGCGGAGTGGCGTGACAAGAATGAGGGGCGACGATGGGCCGTTGAGCGGGCCGCCCAGTTGGGCGTCATCCTCAAGGGGCTGGGCTACAGGGGAATGCACCTGGGCGGTATTCATAAGCGCTTCGAGTTGGTGGGACGGATACTCGACCGAATGGACGAAATAGAGGCGGATTGGGAATCCTACTGGACCAATTTCGATTTTCCGCAACCCGGGGGGTTTTACGCCTTCGAACCAGAAGCGCGCGTGATTCAGGCCGGCAGCCCCCGCTTTGGTCTAACGGCGGCCGACCTCTCCGCCTGGGAGCGGGTCCACTACGGGAGTCTACAACGCCTCCACGACCTTTTTTTTACTTCGGGCTCGCCGCTGGCGCCGCTGAACCAGGGGATCTCGCGGCGCCTTGAAAAATGGCGCAGCGGCGGGGCGCTACTTCACCTGACCGAAGACCTCGTCAAGCGTGTGATGCTGCATTGCCGTCGCTGCGGAGATTGCGCCATCCAGCATGTGGGCTTCCTATGTCCAGAATCGGGTTGCCCAAAGCACATGCGCAACGGTGCCTGTGGGGGTAGCCGCGGCGGCCGTTGTGAGGTGCATCCCGATCGGGACTGCGTTTGGGTACGTGCCCATCGGCGGCTGGCATTCTACGGCCGCACCGACGAGATTCGTCGGGGGTGCGTTCCACCCCGCATGTGGGAGCTCAATCTGACATCGAGTTGGCTCAATTACCATTTGGGCAGGGATCATCAAGGCGGTGCCAGCGAACTGGTGCGCAGATGCGGCGCCAGCACCTGCCAGCTCTGAACTTGCCTGGCAGAGGCGCTCTCAGGCTTGTGACAGCTCCTTACTGGCGGCGTCGGCGTTCACGAGCAGGTGATGGATGGGAATCTCCAGGGCGATCTTGGTTCCCTTGCCGGGAAAGGCGGTGACGACGAGTTCACCGCCCAAGAGGGTGGCGCGATCCTGCATACTGCGCAGCCCCATCCGTTTCTCCATGGCGGCCTCGTTGAGCCGCTCCTGGACATCGAAGCCGACGCCGTTGTCGATGAGGCGCAGGATAAGATGCGGGTAGGAGGCCACCAGGCGGATATAGACGCGCGTTGCCCGCGCATGCTGCTCCACGTTGGCCAACCCTTCCTGGATAAGACGATAGAGGTTGATCTCCATTTCGGCGTCCAGCGTGATGTTGGAGATGCCTGCGGCATGGAAGTCAACGCTGATATCGGTTCGGCGGGAAAATTCGTCGCAGTGCATGTAGAGTGCGCTCACCAGGCCCAGTTGATCCAGGCCGGGCGGCCTGAGATTGTAGGCCAGATCCCGGATGGCGGCGATGGACGCTTCCAGCACCTCTGAGACGGACCGGATTTGGTTGCCGATCTTTTTGGGGAGCAGGGTGGATCCGTTCATCAAATTCAGGCAGCGAATCTTGGCCGTGCCCAGATCCTGGGCCACCTTGTCATGGAGGTAATTGGAGATGTTTTTGCGTTCGTAGTCTTGGGCCTTCAGCATTTCACGGCTGAGGGTGGAGATACGCTCCTCATTGCGCTTGCGCCGCAAGGCCGCCCCAATAATGTTTCCGGCCGTGTAGAGGGCATCGATCTCCATACTGGACCAGCGGCGCGCCTCCGTACAATCGTCGAAGCCGATGAACCCCCACCAGACATCGTCGACAAAAATCGGCGCCACGACCAGGGCCTGAATGGACTGACGCAGCAGAAAGGCCTGCTCGCTCTCGGGAAACTCAAGGACGCGGCCAAAGACCGCCATGCCCCGCTTGAGCAGCTGGGTCCATCGTTGAAATCCCATATGCTCAAAGGAGATGCGGTGCATGCAGGGATCGTCCAATTGCGCGCTGATCCCCTCCGCCACCCACTCGTGCCGGAGGCTGGTGAGGAGACCATCTTGGGGATCCTTCTCATTTTCGAAAATGTACACCCGGCTCACGTCGGCGGCGCGGCCGAGTTTGGCGAGGATCCCCTGCAATCCATGCGCAACGGGTGCCCCCTGTAGAAACCGCTCGGCGGCATAGGCGACCGCTTCGAGAATGCTGTCGCGGCGGCGCAGCTCTGTCTCCACCCGCTGGCGTTCGATAATCTCACGTTTCAACTGGCGGTTGGCTCTGCGCCACTGCGTCGTGCGCGCTTCGATCTGTTGTTCCAATTGCTCGTGTGCGGTGTTGAGCGCCTTTTCGGCGATAATGCGGTCGGTGACATTGCGTACATATTCCACCACACCGCTCACCCGTCCCTCCCCATCGAGCATGGGAAAGGCGAAGAGCTCCAACCAACCCTGGACGTGGCCATCCTTCTTCCACGGCACGGTGGCCATCTTGAGCGTCTTGCTACGGAGCGCCTTTTTGGCAGGACAAAAGTTACAGGGGCTCGTGCGATTCTGGTAAACTTGATAGCATTTCTTACCCCGCAGGGGGCTGAGATCGCGGTACCAACGCTCCATGGTCGGGTTTACCTGGACGATAGTGAGGTCCTTGTCCAGGACCGAAATTCCGTCTTGGATGGCATCGAAAACACTTTTCAGAAGATCGGTTCGTTGCATTGTAAGGGGCCTGTTCTGGGGCAAGCGGCGGTTTGCGGCGGCAACAGCGGTGGTTCAGATCCAGCGCGCGGGATACGGACAGATGGAGAGGGGCAAGGCGATGGCGCCGCAAAACTTGGCCGCGTGGGGTACAGCGGCTATTGAAGCGCTTTGAACGGCAGTATACGCTCATGCTCCCCAGAATGTCAATTCGCCCTCAGGCGCTGCCACGGTGGCCGGTTGCCCCTTGACCGCCGGCGCATGGTCCGTCAAAATGGGGAACCGTTTGGCGGTCCGGTACGTGGACGGCTCAGGTGAGTACGCGTCGAAAAATGAAAGGAACCCGCCGCCCACCATGCTATCACAGGACAGCCCCCTATGATCGCCGCTCCTTTCGATACAACCGGCGACACACCTTCCCGGCGTCGCGGCAGTCTGGTCGTCACCGTCACACTGGTCGCACTCTGCCTGCTCACCGCCCTTTTTCATGCCCTGGATTTGGACCTGCGCATCGAAGCCCTCTTCTACCATCCGGACGATGGCTGGCGATGGCGGCACGCCCAGCCCTGGGAGGCGCTCTACCGCTGGGGCACGATTCCCGGGTTGTTGCTGACCGTCGGTAGTCTCGTGGCGCTGAGCATCAGCCTGGCCACCCGTCGCTGGGCGCGTCATCAGCGAAACATGCTGCTCATCTCCCTCACCGCCATTCTGGGAGCCGGTCTGCTGATCAATGCGGTTCTCAAGCCCTATTGGGGAAGACCGCGGCCCCGGCAAGTGCAGGCCTTTTCCGGTGAGTGGACCTACCGTGCCCCGCATGAGCGGGGCACGCCCGGCCAGGGTGAATCCTTCCCGTGCGGCCACTGCACCATGGGCTATCTCTTCGTCACTCTTTTCTTCCTGCGCCGTCAGGCACCGCGCCTGGCATACTGGGGCGGCGGTTTCGGACTTCTCTATGGAAGCCTGGTGGGGTTGGCACGCATGGTTCAAGGGGCCCATTTCCCCACCGATGTCCTCTGGGCTTTGGGGCTGATATGGCTGACGGCAGCAGGGCTGCACTATTTTCTGCTGCCCGGGTCGGTCCGCTGGCTGACCACCCTCCGGCAATTAAATGTCGCCCAGCGGCGGAACCTTGCCGCACTGGTGCTGGTGGCGGTTGCAATCGTCACGGCGCTTTTTCTCACCCGACGCCCCTATTTCAAAACCTTCGCCTTCGACCTGCCGCTCTCATCCGCCATTCACTCGGTGGCGCTTTCCGCCGATTTGCCACTCTCGCGGCAGATCACCACATACGATGATCGTCGGCGGGGGAAACTGCGGGTTCACGCCAGCGGCTTTGGCTGGGTGACCGCTCGCTGCCGGGTGCGCCTGACACCGAAGCGGCAGGACGGACGACTGGATCTCTTCCTGGAGAGCGAGCCCGAGGGGTACTTTTCAGAACTCTCCTTTGAGGTGGAGTGGATATTGCCCAGCACGACCCAAGGACGTCTCCACATCGTTGGCGGCAGTACCGACACCGGTGGCATCGGTGCCGGCGGGGCCGTTCACTGACCGTTTCTCATCCTCGATCCCAGACCCGTATCAGATGGGAACGCGTGCCGTCAGGCCTTCCGGTCCAGTGCTGCATAGTAGCTTGCGTACTCTTGACGGACCAGCCGGTAGGGACGGTAGATCTCCAAGAAGAATTTGAAGGAGGCCATCTTGAGATAGGAGTAGACCGGCGTGGCCAGCAGGGTGGCGGCCAGGATGCGCAGCCAGAACGTCTTGACGTAGAGCAGAATCGCCGCCGGTAAGAGCACGACGAAGAGACCTTCAAGACCGATGCGGACCGAAAAAAAAAGCCAGGAAGGGGCGAGCAGGTTCGGTGTGCGAAAAAGCCGCAGGAATAGATCGAGCTTCTGCCGGAAGCTCCCCTGAGAGATGACGGCCAGCTTTGAGGAGTATGAAAACCCCGCCAACACCAGGGGCAGGAACACTCCCACATGCATTAAGAGGAGCAGCAAGCCGGCGGGATGGGGCCAGATCTGCCAAAGAATTCTGGTGGCCAGGAAGCCGAGCGACGACCAGAGTGCCAGCAGCAGACAGATCGTACTAACAGCGATGGCGTCCCAGAGAATTTGATCGCGCCGGATCGTCAGAAGGGCTGTGAGGAGCCCGAAAGAACCGCGCTCCTGACGATGCATGCGACGCATGTCACTGGAGGGCCACATGGAGATGAGCTGCTTCAGCAGGAAAAGGGCACCAGCGGTGAGAAAGGTGCGATGGTCGGAGAGCAGGCCCAGAATCTGTCCAGGAAGGGCCTCGAAGACATACCTGGCCGTGGCCGCTCCCACCGATTGGAGATCGGGAAGGGCCAAGGTGGTCCTCTCCATTGGCACGATCCGTTTCAACGCGCGGTCGGCGAGGACAAGAAAGAAGACGAGGAACAAGAAGGACTTGTATCGAAAGAGATCCTTGGCGGAGTGTACCAACAGAATCCGCAGGAGCCGATGGATAGCCGTTCGCTGCATGGGGTTTAGACAGAGCCCTCTGGCGCGGTTTCAGAAGCGGGCGCCGGATCACTGCTGGCTGGCTGGGGAGGGGGGGTATTGTAGCTATGGCGCACCCGGCCGAGCAGCAACGAGGACCTTCGCAACCCGACCCACGTCAAAGTGAGGCCCAGGAGAAGGAAGCCCAGGGCCAGCCGGCCTTCATCTCGGAGGAGGGCACGCATTCCGAGTAGCGTTCCCATGGCACCGATAAATAGACCCAGACACCAGGCGCAGAGTTGCATTTCCCACACGAGGGGCGTCTGTGGATGCTGCCCCCATCGACGATAAAAGCGGACCTGCTCCGGCACCCGCAGTAAATGGAAGTAGATAAAATGCATCCCCACCCAGCTGAGAAAGAGGGCACCGATCACATCACTGAGCCAGTGACTGAAGGACATGCAACGTCCCACCCCCATAATCAATGTGTAGAGCAGGGCGAATGCGCCCCAAATCCAGCCCAGGCGCCGGACCGAATGGGAGCGCAGTGGATCGGCAGCGAGCACATAGGCCAGGGCCATCAGCAGGAACACCTGGGCGGTGTGACCGCTGGGAAAGCTGCCCCGATAGATACCGTCCGTCACATAGTGGGGGCCGAACTCAAACCAATGACTGAAGGCCAACCCTCTCTCCAGCACCTCTTTGGGACGCGCACGTCCCATGACCCATTTGAGGCTGTGCACTACCTGAATGGCGGTGATCAGAGCACTGGTGAGGGCGAAGCCGAGATGGGGGCGCCAGCGGTCCAAAGCGGGCCGGAAGACGCCTTTCCAGGTAAGGTAGTAGCCCACCGCTGCAATGATGAGAACAAGCACCACCGGATCGCCCCCGCCCATCCATTCCCCCTCAAAGAGCGTACGGTCCATGAAGCGGTCCAGGCGTGACCAACGGTGTTGTCGCAGCCAAATCGTCCATGAGCGATCTACTGCTGGAACGATTGCCAGTCCGAGGACGCCGAGGGCAACCAGGACATTCCGTCCTGTGGTGGTCGATAGGAGCATGGGGCAGTGTGGATCTCCAGGGTGATTGTCCTGCTCGGGACGATCTCCGAACGCGGCGCGGGTGCGCCCCGGTAAGCAGTTTCCCCCTACCACAGATGACGCTTGGCCACAATATGCGAACCACCCGTATCGTCCCCTGCGCTTGCCCCTTTACGGCGGACGGCCGTCCGTGTACACTACGCCGCGGAACGATGGAATCGGACCCTGTAAGGAACGTGCACCATGACCCTCCTGCTGGCGACCCCCACCATGAATCCCGCCGCCTGGCTGCGGGCCTTCGAGCGCTTGACGCCTGAACTGGATGTCCGCGCGTGGCCCGATTGTGGAGATCCCACTGATATTCGGTTTATCGTTGCCTGGGAGACGCCCCCCGGTTTCTTCTCGGAATTCCCCCGCCTCGCGTGCATCGCCTCCTTGGGGGCAGGGGTCGACCATCTCCTGGGCGATCCCGACCTGCCGCGGGGGGTCTTTGTCACCCGCGTGATTGATCCCTCCATCACTCAGCAGATGAGCGAATATGTCATCCTCCATGTGCTGCGGTTCAGCCGGCACAGCCAAAGCTTCGACCAAGACACTGTAGAGGAGATCTGGCGGCCACGGATTCCGCTGCAGGCTTCCGACCTAACGGTGGGCATCATGGGATTGGGGCAGTTGGGGTTGGACGCCGCCCACAAGCTGATGCAGCTCGGTTTCCCCGTCATCGGTTGGCGACGCACGCACAAGGATGTTGCGGGAATCACGACGTACGTCGGCGCCGAGGCGCTGCCCGACTTTTTGGCCGAGTGCCGCGTTCTCATCTGCATGCTGCCGCTGACCCCCGCCACGCAAGGGCTCCTGGATGCGGAAACCTTTCGCCTGCTGCCGCGAGATGCCTATGTGATCAATGTGGCCCGCGGTGCGCATTTGGTAGAGAGCGACCTTATGGCCGCCTTGGATCGGGGGCACTTGGCCGGGGCCTGCCTGGATGTGTTCGAAACCGAGCCCCTGCCGGCCGGACATCCCCTCTGGCACCATCCCAAGGTAACGATAACGCCCCACATCGCCAGCCTCACCAACCCGACCGATGTGGTGCCCCAGATGGCAGAGAACTACCAGCGGGTAATGGCGGGTGAGCGGCCCCATCATCTGGTGGACATCGAGCGTGGATACTGAGCGGCGGCCGTCGGTGGCGCGGCGTCATTGGTATCGGCGTTGAAGGCGAGGCGCAGTGCCGGAACTTCCTGAAGTTCAAACAGTGGTGGACGATTTGAAGAAGGCCGGATTGGTCGGGCGCGTCGTGCACTCCGTAGGGGTGCACTGGCCAAGGAGCGTCGCCACACCAGCGGTGCAGCGATTTCGCAAAGGACTGCGGGGGGCCAAAATCGGCGGCATCTCCCGGCGTGGCAAATTCATCGTCATGGATCTGGCGGCCAACGGCTGGCTTCTGATCCACCTGCGCATGAGCGGTCATCTGCACTTGGTGCCTCGGCGTTGGCCGCGGGCGACGCATGAGCACGTGGTGATCCGATTCGACGATGCCACCGACTTGCGCTTTCATGATCCGCGCAAGTTCGGTCGTCTCTTCTGGGTGGCGGATCCCGGCGAGATTCTCAGCAAACTGGGACCCGAGCCCCTGAGCCGTGCGTTCACCGGCAGGCGGCTGGCGGGGATGTTGGCCCATCACCGGCGACAGCTCAAACCGCTCTTGCTGGATCAGCGGTTTATCGCCGGTCTGGGGAATATCTACGTGGACGAAGCCCTGTGGGCCAGTCGGCTCCACCCGGAGACCCGGTCACATGAGATCGACGGGGATGCCGCTCGTCGGCTGCACCGTGCCATTCGGCGAGTACTTCGGAGCGGCTTGGGCAATGGCGGCACCTCCCTCAGCCGCGGGGAGACCACGTTTACATCGGTGAACGGCCGAGCGGGACGCAACCGAGATGCGTTGGCGGTGTTTCGCCGCACCGGGCAACCCTGTCTGCGCTGTCGAACGCCCATCGAGCGCATCATCGTGGGCCAACGCAGCACCCATATCTGTCGCCACTGCCAAAAGGAGTAAGTGCGAATGGCGTACCCGCATCTGATGACGCCCATCACCCTGGGCGCAATGACGGCCCCCAACCGCTTGATGATGCCGGCCATGAGCATCAACTTCGGCGTGGATGACCGGGGCTATGTCACCGATCAACTCACGGCCTATTTTTTGGACCGCGCCCGTGGCGGTACCGGGCTTCTGCTGGTCGGGGGCGGCGCCGTGCACCCCTCCGGCCTGGAGCTGCCCCATCTGCCCATCCTCTGGGAGGACGGGTGCATTCCCGCTCTCGAAGCAATGACGCGCGCGGTGAAAGCGCACGAGGGACGCTTCGGGATGCAGCTCATGCACGGCGGCCGTCAGAGCTACCATGATCAGAAGGTGGCCCCGTCGGCCATCCCCGCACCAGCGGTTGTCAAAGGCATCCCAAGGGCACTCAGCGGTGACGACATCGCCGAGCTGGTGGCCGCCTTTGGCGATGCCGCCCGGCGCTGTCGAGACGCCGGCTTCGATTTTATCGAGGTACATGCCGCCCACGGCTATTTGATCAATCAGTTCCTCTCCCCCAATGCCAACCTGCGAGAGGACGCTTATGGGGGCAGCTTCGCGAACCGAATTCGTTTTCTCATGGAACTGATCGCCGATATTCGCCAAAAAACGGGCGATGATTTTCCCCTGGGAATCCGCATCAACGGGGAGGACTACCTCGACGGCGGTTGGACGCTGGACGATGCACGCCGACTGGCGCCACTTCTCGAAAGGGCGGGGGTGGATTATCTGCACATCTCCGCAGGCGTCTACGGATCGTCTCAATTGACCATTCCCTCCATGTACGTGCCCGAAGGCTGCTTCATCCACCTGGCCGCTGAGGTGAAGCGGGTGGTCGACCTGCCGATCGTGGCCGTTGGGCGCATCAAGACCCTCGAGATGGCCGAGACCGTCGTGGCCGAAGGTCAGGCCGATATCGTGGCCATGGGCCGTGCCCATTTGGCCGATCCCCACCTGGCACACAAGGCGAACCATGAAGGCGGATCCAATCTGCGTCCCTGTATGGGGTGCTGCGTGGGCTGCATCCATGCCGTCCTTGCCCTGGAGCCGGGTGGGTGTGTGGTCAATCCCGATGTGGGGCGGGAGCACCTTCTCCATTCGCCAGCCACTGCAGCTGGGGCACCGTCCACGAAACAGATTCTGGTGATTGGGGCGGGGCCGGCCGGTATGGCGGCCGCCCGCATGGCGGCGCTGAACGGTCATAAGGTGCGCTTGGTCGAGCAGAGCGATCATACCGGCGGTATCGCGCGGTTGGCGGCGCAAGCGCCGGGACGAAGGGAGGTGGGAGAGGTGATGACCTACTTCCGGGATGAAATTGAGCGGCTCGGCATCCCGGTTGCGCTGAATAGTGATGGTATCGAGCGGATTTTGGAAGCGGATCGTTTCGATGCCGTGGTCGTCGCCACCGGCAGTTTGCCTGAGGTGCCGCTGATAAAGGGAATCGCCCAGACGCGCATGCAGCTTCTTTCTGTATTGGATGTGTTGGCGGGAGAAACCGTGGACGGAGAGTGCATCCTCGTATTGGGCGGAAACCAGGGCGCCCTCACCACTACCGATTTTCTGGCGGAGGCGGGCAAATCTGTCACCATCCTCAACCGTCAGCAACATTACGCTGAAGAGATGTCGAGCAACGACCGCTACTACCTGCGGGAGCGGTTGAAGCGCGATTCCGTAAGCCTGTTCAAGGCGGTCACCGTAAAGCGAATTCTGCCCGACGGGGCAAGGGTCGTCATCGCCGGTGAAACCAAAGACCTGGTTGGCTTTGATGCGCTGGTGGTGGCAGAGGGCATGACGCCCATCCGGGACACCCTCGCCGCCATCCGCAAACGCGGTTTGCCCTTTACCCTCATCGGGGATGCCAAAGAGGCCCGTACATTGATGCATGCCATCGCCGAGGGGGAAGAGATTGGGCGTGCCATTTGAAGCGCTACGCATATGGACGGACGCTGTGTCACGGCGCCCTGCGGTTCCGGCATAATTACTGAAGAGCACTGGGGACGCCATGGCCAGAGTGGAACTGATCTTTCCGGAGCCGATCGTCTACGCGGAATCCATCGACCTGCGTGTCACGGATATGAGCCGTGCCGGGCACCTTGGGTTCGACAAGCTGGTGAGCCTTCTCCAGCATGTGTTGGCGCGTTTCTTCGACCATTATGGCCTGCCCGCTGGCGGTGGAAACAGCCCATCCATCATCGTCAAAGATCTGGCCGTCGTCTACCAGGGAGAGGCCCACACCGGGGACCGTCTCTCATTCGCGGTTGGCGTGGGCGAACGCGGTGAGCGATGGATCGAGCTCTATTTTCGGGTTACGCGAGAGGATGAGTCGTCGGCCAGCGACCGTCCGGTCTCGCTGGCGAAGATGGCCGTGCTCTGCTTCGATTATGCGGCGGGCTGTACAATGCCCTTTCCGGCGGCGGTGATGAGGGCCCTTATCCATGACGGCACCTGATAGCTGGACGTCGATCTTCTGCGATCTGATCGAAGAGTTGAAGCCGCTTACCTTCCACGGGACGGCTGCCCATGTTTACAACCCCCTGATATACGCGGCCGCGTCTCATGATGCCTATTTCACGCATTATGGGCAGGGACAACGCGAAATCCTCTTGGTGGGCATGAACCCGGGCCCCTGGGGTATGGCCCAGACAGGCGTCCCCTTCGGCGAGGTGGCAGCGGTGCGCGACTGGCTCAAGATCGAGGCCCCGGTGGGAGAACCTCCCAATCCCCATCCCAAGAAGCCGGTCACCGGTTTCGCCTGTCACCGCAGCGAAGTGAGCGGCCGGCGGGTATGGGGGTGGGCAAAAGCCGCTTTTGGCGAGCCGGAGCGGTTCTTCAAGCGGTTTTTTATTTTCAACTATTGTCCCCTATTGTTTCTCGACAAAGACGGGCGCAATCTGACGCCCGACAAGTTCAAGTTAGCGGTACGCAGGCCCCTGCAGTCCGCCTGCGATCGTGCCCTGCTGCGGGCGGTGCGGTTGCTAAAGCCCACATATGTCATCGGGATCGGGCGGTTTGCCGAGGCGCAGATCGTCCGAGCGCTGGCGAAGCTGCCGATCCACACGGGCTGCATCACCCACCCCAGTCCCGCCAACCCAAAGGCCAACCGAGGCTGGCGCACCGTGATCCAAAAGGAGTTGGGTGACCTGGGCATTATGATTTCGTAACTTGCATTTCGATGGCGTTTCCGCCAGAATCCCCGATTGCCGATCTTCAATCGTTGCCCGCTAAGGTGTCCGATACCAGCGGGCCACACAGGGAATCGCCCGCGATTCCGCACACGGTTGGCGGCTCTCCTTCGACCGCCGCCGAATGGTAGGCGCAGCAGCGCCCAGAAAGGATGACCAAATGAAAATCCGCCAATACGGGCCGATGTTGGTGGCCCTTGCGCTCACCCTGGCCGCAACCGCGAGTCTGGCCAGGGCTGAAGATGCCAAACCGGCCCCAGAGGGCGTCAAGGTGGCCACCGTCAATGGTGTTGCCATTACGCAATCCGCCTTCGATCGTGAACTCAACCTTTTCCAACGCCGCATCCGGCGATCGCTGGACAGCCTCACCAGCGACCAGATGGCCCAGGTACAGGACTCGATCCTCAACGATCTGATTAACCGGGAGCTGTTGTTTCAGGAAAGCGGTAAACAGAAGATCGAGGTACCCGATGAAATGGTGCAGAAGGAGTTCGATCGTATCAAAGGCCGCTACCAGGATCCGAAGCAATTTCAGACGGTCATGGAACAAATGCAGATGACCGAAGCCGGGCTGAAGGAACAGATCCATCGCAAAACGGCCGTGCAGAAACTGATCAACCAGGAGGTGGGCGACAAAATTGAATTGACCGAGGCTGAGGCCAAAACGGTTTATGAGCAGAACCCGGATGATTTCAAGCAGATGGCCCAGGTGCGGGCACGCCACATCCTTGTCAAAGTGGCGGCCGACGCCGACGAGGCCACCAAGAGTTCAGCCCGTGAAAAGCTGGCGGCGGTCCAGACGCAAGCCCAACAGGGCGCCGACTTCGCCGAACTGGCCAAAACCCATTCGGAAGGCCCCAGCAATGTGCGTGGGGGCGACCTCGGCTTCTTCGGTCGCGGGCAGATGGTAAAACCATTCGAGGAGGCCGCCTTTGCTCTCGAGCCCGGAAAGATCAGCGACATTGTGGAGACGCGCTTCGGCTATCACCTGATAAAGGTTGAGGAGAAGAAGGCGGAGCAGGCCCTCTCCTTCGAAGAGGTCAAGGGCAAGCTCATGGAGAAGCTGAAACGCAGTAAGATCGAGCAGCAGATGATGACCTACCTGCTCTCCCTGCGGAAGGCGGCCAAGATTGAAACCTTCATGCCAAAGGCGGATGCCGCCAGCGAGTAGCCCGCCGGCTGGGTTCAGACCAGCGCATCGATCAATGACCGGCGTACACAAGGGGTATCGGGATAGATGACCTGCCGACCTGGCAGGTCATCATGCGAGATCCCTCAGTCGAGCTTTTCGAAGAACTCCTTTTCCGCGCCACACTTGGGGCAGACCCAATCCTCGGGAAGCTCTTCGAAGGCGGTGCCAGCGGCGATCATCGTTTCAACACACCCCTCATCGGGGTCGTAGACATAACCGCAGGGGCATTCATACTTGTCCATCGATCTCTCCTTACGACAGCGGTGTGATTCAGTGGATCTGAATTGCGCTCCAATTCTGCGAGAGCTGTGCCAATTGCCCAACGGTCAGAAATAGTTAGCTAATATCATTGCTTAATTTTATTTTCTTCGCGCGATCAAGGGCGGTTCCGCGCGGCCCAATATGAAACTCGCACCGGCCATCGTTTTTAGTAACAAATTGGAATAATTTGTTATCTTCATATTTCAATGTGTGCCGCACTGTCTCAGGAGACAAACCCAAGACACTCCCTGGATGCTGCGACAGTGCCAAACAACCCCCGGGTAGGAGGTGCCCATGTACCGATTTTACACTTACATTCCGTGGATTTTGCTGTTGCTGTTATTGGCAGGCTGTACCCAGGAGACCCAAAACAAATTCGGCCGCTCGATTCAAAACTGGACGGGGACGGACGGCGTCCTCGATATTTATGCCGGTGACAAGCTGGTGAAGCGCTTTATCAAGATCGACAAGATCTCCACCGCTTACGGCACGAGCGACAAAGCCCCCAGGCCCTATCGCTTCGGCTATGGCTTTGCCGACCTGAATTTCAATCTCATCAAAGATCCCGGCGAAAAAAAGGTCTATTTCGAGTTCAGTGACTATAGCACAAGCTATGTCTTCTATGAGAATCCCTCCTGAAGCTGGCCTCGGACCAGCGCACCATGTCGGTCCTCTGCCGCCACGAATTCACCATGGGCTCAAAACAGCGTTGCGCCTCCTCTTCGCGCCTTTCGGTGGCTTTCGTGTGGTGGGGGCAGACAACATTCCCCGACAGGGCGGTTTTCTGCTTCTGCCCAAGCATCAGCGGTGGGTCGATATCCCCTACCTGGGATTGGCCTGCCCGCGGCGACTGTGTTACGTCGCCAAAGTCGAGCTGTTTCAAGCGCCTCTCAGCAGGCATATTTTTACCTTCCTGGGGGGGATCCCTCTGGACCGGCGGCGCCCCATCGCCACCAGACATTCCCTGAGAGCCATTCGGAAGACCCTACAGAGCGGCTGTGGCGTCGTGGTGTTTCCGGAGGGAACCTATGTACCAGGTCGTATGGGCGACGAGCGCAGCAGTCTTCTGCGATACCTGATCAGACACGTGCCGGTACCGCTGGTGCCGGTGGGCATCTCCTATACGGTGGCGGTCGGTCGGCGCACGGTGATTTTACGCTTTGGCGCCCCCCAGCTTCCGGTGAACAGCGATTGCTCCATGACGCTCAGCGCGTCGATATTCGATCGGATTGCGAGTCTGTCGGGGTTGGATGGAAGGTGTTGACGCATGGCGGCCCGTGCGGCTGGCGGGGCGAAGCTGCCTACCAGCAGCGCACAGGGCCCACATCCATGTGAACGAAGTTGGACTTGGGATAGTAGCCCACGCCGCCTGCACGTGCCTGGATACAGACATCTCGTAACTTGGGCGTAGGGCAGCCCCGCAGTCGGATGTCGATGGCTTTACCCTGCATATGGTAGGAATTCTTGGCCACACCGCTGGTGACCCGCCGGAGCATGGCGTTGGTGGCTGGTGAACGATAGCCGGAGATGACGCTGAAGGTACCGCAATCGCCGAGCTTGCAGCGAATGAGGTAAAGGGTGTCGAGGAGCTTGAGGTCGATGGGGGTGACCTCGCCGGTGCGGTGATCCCTGAGCACGCGATTGATGCGGGCCAGGCCGCTGGGCAGATAATCGCCCCTGTCGTAGTAGTAGGTTTCGACAAACTCTCTGGTGTGGATGTTGTAAAAAGCCAGCTTGCGGGGGGCTTGCGCTTCGCCCGGCAGCAGGGCGGCCTGCAGCGGCGATGGTAGCGTACACAGCAGACCCGCCTGCAGGGTGCGTTTGAGGAAGCGACGTTTGTCAAGGTCGACGGAAATCATCCCAATCTCTTTATCGGCGTCTGATGATATTGACTGAATATCGGTATTTAGCGTCAGATCTTGATCGCAGCCACCTCAGGGGGCCGCATCGGTGTAGCCTGTGGCCGCGTCGGCGGCCTCGCGCATCTCGTTGAGCACCCGCTCCACCTCCCTACGGATGCCCTCCAATGCCTGGCTGCCCCCACCCGGGCGCACATGCCAAGGCTTGCCGTAGCTGACAACCACCCGGCTGAAGGGCAGGGGGATGAGGGTGCGATCCCAGGTTCGCCGCAGCGTCAATGCCGGATTGGCCGATACCATGATCGGCAACAGCGGCACATCGGCCAGCATGGCTGCCAGGATCATGCCCTCTTTTACACGGTAGCGCGGTCCGCGGGGTCCATCCACAACGGTGGCGGCCTTTCGGTCGCCGGGCTGCCGCAAGTACCGCACCATGGCCTTGAGGGCTGCACGTCCCCCTCTGCTCGAGGAGCCCCGTACCGGCAAGATTCCCAGGCGTTCGGCAAACCCCGCGATCAGATCACCATCCTTGGAGCGGCTAAACATGATCATGGGATGTGCATTGCGAAAAAACCACACCAGGAAGATCGCACCGCGATGCCACGTGGCGCCCACCACCTTGTGATTGCCCAGAATGTAGCGCTCATGGTAGGGACGCCCGCGGATCTCAATTCTGCAAGAAGCAAACCAGAGACGGAGCAGCGCTGTCGCCAGGGGCACCATCACCCGTGAAAGTCGCTCACTCATTGGCGGATCGGCTCTTGTCCTGGACGTGGACGTTGCATGCGGGTGATGCCGTCAAACTCGGTTTCAGCCCAGTAACGGCAGGGGTGCACGCGGCTTACCGTCCGCTGGACAACGCCGGTCGCTCACGGCGTCAAGGTTGCACCAAAGTGTCTTCAAGAGGGGCGCTGGGCATCGCGTCAACGCAGAGGGGATGCGGGCTTCCTGCCGGAATTCTTGAGATGACCTACCAATAAACCGGTCGAAGTGCAAGCCCGGCATTGATATCCTTGCATATTTTAGCGGCTTCCGCATTTTAGAAGCATCCGCCTTTTAGCGGCATCCGCATCCTAGCGGCATCCGCATCCTATCGGCATCCGCATCCTAGCGGCATCCGCCGTGCTGACGAATATACTCGTACATGACGACCGAGGCGGCCACGCTGACGTTGAGGCTCTGCGTGCGACCGCATTGCGGTATGGTGAGGGACGAGAGCTGTGGATAGGCCACTGGATCAAAACTCAGGCCATACTCCTCATGGCCGAATATGAAGGCGCTGCGCAGCGGCAGCTTTGTCTCCATCAACGCGCTGCCCCGCTCGGGTTCCAAGGTAAACAGGGAAAAACCGGCGGTGACAAGGGTGTGATAGCAGCTTTCAAAATCAGGATGGAAGCGCGCCGGTACCCATTTGAATGCCCCCATGGCTGGTGCTGGGTCGAAAAAGTCAATGCCCACCAGATGAATTTCTCTGGCACCAAACCCATCGGCGCTGCGAAATATCTTGCCAATATTGAAATTGGGCTTGAGATGGTCCAGGACGATGATGAAGTCGCGCAGCCCTGGCGAGGCCATCCGATTGAGACGTTTGTGCCTGAGAAAACGGCGCTCCGCCTGCACGCGTTTGCGGCGGGTGCGCAGACGAACGCCCCGGGTGCTCATCAACCGCTCTCCGTGCCACCGCTCTGCGCGGCTGTGGAGCGCAGCAAACAACGCGGTGCTCCGAAAAATGTGGAGTGGATGGCGGTAACGGCGGCGGTAAGATCTTCCTCCCGACAGAGGAAATAGAGCGCCGCTGGCGAAGGACCGAAGGAGATCATCTCCACATTGACCCCGCATGCGGCCACGGCCGTGAAGCACTGGGCGGCAATACCCTGACGGTGAAGCAGCCCATCCCCGACGATGCTGATCAAGGCGGTGTGGTCCACTGCCTCCAAACGGCGATAAGGGCGCGGCCGGGTGGCCTTCAGGCCCTCCTGGGCCATCTCCATGTCACTGCGCTCCAGCAACAGACTGATGCAGGTTTGGGAGGTGACCACCGATTTGATGTTGACCCCCTTTTCACTGACAGCGCCGGCCACCTGGGCCAGAATGCCGGGGCGGGCGCCTACGCCGGAGGCATGCACCTTGAGTACCCCGATCTCAGTGGCATGGGCCACACTCTTGATCACCTGTGGCCGACGGCTGCTGCGGCTGTGGATGACACTGTGCGGACCATCGGGATCCAGGGTGTTTTTGACGGCTATGGGGATCTGCTTGCCCCGAACGGGTTCAACCGTGCGGGGATGTAGAATGCGAGCGCCAAAATAAGCCAATTCGGCCGCCTCGGCGTAGGAGAGGGTCGGGATCAGAGTGGCTTCCGGAACCATCCGAGGGTCCGCACTCATGAACCCTTGGGTATCCTTCCAGATCTCCAACAGCTCAGCGTTGAGGGCGGCGGCCACCACCGCTGCCGCATAGTCGGTGCCACCGCGGCCAAAGGTTGTGATCTCACCGGCTTTGCTGACACCATAAAAGCCCGGGATAAAGGCCAGCGTATCGTCCGCCAAATGGGGCTTGAGTTTGCTCGCGAAGTTGCGACGTGTCAGCTTCAAATGAGCGGTGGCGTCACCATATTTGCCGTCGGTGACCAGGCCGATCTCCTCCGGCTGGCGGCAAAAAGCCTTGAGGCCACGCGCCTGTATAGCGCCACTGAGCAGCAAGGCGCAGAGACGTTCCCCCACGCTGGCGATGAGGTCCTTAATGCGGGGCGTGCATTCGGCGGTGAAGTTCAACCCGTAGTAGTACCGCTCCAACCGCATCAAAAGGTCGTTGATTCTCTCCAAGGTATTGGTGTGGTAAGGCCCGGCGGGGATCAGCAGATCGGCGGTCTGAATATGCAGATCGCGTAACCCGTTTATGTGGTGCGGAATGGCGGATTCATCTGTAAGGGCAAGCTGCATCCCGTTCAACAGCGTATCGGTCACCCCGTGAAGGGCCGACACCACGATGACATGGCCCCGGCCATGGGTGGTGAGCAGGTCCATTATGCTGGAAATGGTGGCGCTGCCATTGAGGCAACCGCCGCCGATCTTGATCACTTTCATCTTACGTCCCTGCGCAGTCCCCGGTCGTCGAAACGGCCCTCCTCATAGCCTTCCGGGTCGGGGATTGTCAAATTTCCCTTGCGGCAATCCGGATACGAAGCGAACACTTGGCCCATTCCGCCGAATTCAGAGGCCCGGCGATCATCTCCGACAGCCGGCGGCCGCTCACGATCCGCCCATTCAGCACCCATCTGGCGTTGGGGCCGGATCGTCCATCATCTGGCCGGGCGTTACCGACACCGCCACACTGAGACAATGCCATTTTGTGAGATAAATTATCAAATTGACTTTTCAGGTCAATGGGTTAGAATCTCCACATGAACGCAATGGATTCAGATACGATCGGCTTCCGAATGCTCGACACGCCGCCTCTGACGACGCCGCTGTGCATCGTCGCCTTCGATGGCTGGGGGGATGCGCTCAATGTATCCACCGCCCTGGTTGAGTATCTTCTGCGGGTGACCTCGGCAGCACCATTGGCCGAGATCGAAACAGATCCTTTCTTTAACTTTGACCAACTGCGCCCCACGGTTCGCATCCGCCAGGGACGTCTGGAAACCATTACGCCACCCGAGGCCAAGTTTTATTATGCGGCTTCCCCCGAAGTGGGCAAGCCCGATCTGATCTTTTTCCGGGGAGAGGAGCCGACCCAGAACTGGCACCGTTTCGTGGCCTGCTTCATGGATATTTGCGGCCGCTTCGGTGAAGCGACCCTTTTCAGTGTCGGCGGCCTCTACGACCGGGTGCTCCACACCGAAGCGCTCTTTTCCGCCATTTACACCTCTGGTGCGCTGCTGGCCAAACTTCCTGGTAGAGTTCAGCCCGCCACTTACACAGGGCCGGGCGCAATCCACACCCTGCTGCATGCCGAAGCGCGCCGTCGAGGCATGCCGGCGCTGAGCCTCTGGGCACACTGCCCCCACTATATTCAAAATACCACCCACTTCGGGCTGGTGGCCGAGCTGGTGAGGATGGTGGCGGCCTTCTCCGACTATACCCTGGACGCCGAGCCCCTCCTCACCCGATGGAAGAAAATAGAACGTCAGATTGACGCCCTTGCCGAGGAGAGCGAAGAGGTGCGCGAGGTGATCGACGGGCTGCGTCAGGAGCGCCGACAAGGTGATTCTTCGCCCGGTGATCGTCCGCAGCAAATGGATACGAAGATCGTGCGCCTGGAGGATTTTCGCGGCGATAGATAACGGTTGGGCGATCGGGTTAGAAAATTTTGACGTAGCAGCCATTTGCCGTCAGATCCAGCCACCGACGCTGATCTGCCACCTTCTCAAAACAGATGGCCGGTAATTCGTCCGCATGCGGCGCCATGGCCAGCTGCCATTCCACGATCCGATTCGGATCGCACTCCGTCCCGAGTAATACCCCCTCCAGATCGAGCAATCCCGCGTCCTGTACTTCGGTCAATTGCGGCAGATGGCCGGCCTGCCAGTGGTAGATCTGTCGGCACGAAGGCCCACCGACGAGGCGATCCCGACGGCCGGAAACCAGGGTGATGAGAAGGGGGCGACAACCGGGACGATCCTGGGCGAAGGCAAGCTCCTTTTCCAGGTAATGGGGACGCCTTACGCTGGCTGCCGCGAGCAGTCGTTCCGGATACATCTCAAAAGCCGGCGATAGCAATACCACCTCAAGCGGGGTATGGGGGTTCTCGGCCGTCAGGGTCCGGATGGCGGCCGTCACCAGCGATTCGTCCTGTATCCGGTGATCCACGATGAGCTGGTAGGGGTGGGTGACGCGTTTTGCCTTGATGGCGAGTTCAGCCGCTGTCATGTCAGGAGTGAGGATAACTTTGCAGATATGGCGGACGCCATCCAGAGCGACATGCAGGTCACCGTCCGTTGAATGCCGCCATGCAATGTCGAGATCCGGACCGGGGTACAAGGCCAGCCCGCAGCGCGATTCGGCGTAGTCCAGTGCCGCTGCCATATCATCTGGGTGGAAGCTGTCCGAGTCGGTCAGCAGGTATGGGGGTGCCGGGTCGAAATCCAAGCCCAGCTCGCGGTGGGACTTTCGAAACCGAGTTCCGGGCAGCACTGCGAGGGGAAAGACCTGCAGGTGGTCACAGAGGTCATGGGTGACGACGAAATCGATGGATCTCATGAAACCGGCCAGCGTATCGCCGGGGAGACCGACGATCAGATCAATGCTGCAGCTGATGCCGCGTTCCCTCAGGTATTCAATGCCCGCCATAAAGCGCCGCAGGTGAGCGCTTCGCCCGGATCGACGCAGCGCCTCGGGATTGGTGCTCTGCAAGCCCACCTCGAGGCTGCGGAATCCGGCAGCCGCCATTGCATCGGCCAGCGACGAATCCACGGCTTCTGCACGGATTTCGCTGTGAAGGGCAACCTTGCCATCGTGGTTGATGGTGGCCACACGGCCGAGGATTTCCCTGAGACCAGGACGGGTGTCCAGTGAGGGGTCGAGAAGGTAGAGCTCACTGATTTCATGGTCATGGGTCCACTGCACCGCCGCCATGACATGGTCCTCATTGAGCAGTCGGCTGCGCCGCTGCCCCTTACCATAGTAGCAATAGCCGCAGTGGTAGGGACAACCCCGTTGGGTTTCCAACAGCACCATGTCGTCAATTTCAGGGTGCAAAAGGCCGCTGAGATAGGGGCTGGGCTGATGCTCGAAACCAGTATAACGATCGGTGGTGGTCCATGGCGGGATTGTTCCATCACATATCTGGCGCGGGTGGTACCGTAGGGATTCTCCTTCGCCGCAGACCAAACCGTCGGCGGGCACCCCCGCTAGGTGCGGGTTGTCTGGTGTGATTTCAGGGCCGCCCAGAAGAATCTTGACCTCGAGGCGCTCTTTGAGGGCGCTGGCCAGGTGGTGGATGCGGTCCACATTCCAGGAGTAGGTCGTAAAGCCGACGATCTCAGGAGCGGCGTCACATATGTGCGCCACCAGGGCTCCATCGCCCATGTAGGTGGCACTCGCCTGCGGCATGACCCTCACCTTCGGGCGGTCGAGGGAGACGCTTTGGGTCCAAGCGTGTTGAAGCGATGCGGCGGCGAGGGGGATGTTCCCCGTTCGACGACCAAAGTTCGATTGAGGTACTGGCAATTGAACCAGGAGGATCGACATGATGGGTGCTTCTCGGTTTAGGGGCTCTACACAACGGTTCGACCTGCAGATGGCTCGCTGGTCGACTTGTGTCATGCCCGGTCACGATGCTACATAGCCCATGCAGGATGAACCATCAATGCAACTGGATGTCCACTGACTTGCACGGAACCTGTCAAACGAGCGGACGACTGAGGAGAGGCGATGTTTACCATCAGGGAGATCAGCGAGCTGGCCGTTCAAATCGAAGTTAACGGAGAGGCTGTCTACCGCGAGGTGGCCAGTAAGGTATCCGATTCCGCGTTACGGGAGATGCTGGAAGGCATGGCACACGATGAACATCAGCACGCCGGTTGGTTCAAGCGGCTTGGAGCGGATCAGCTTGCCAGTGTCCAGGAGGCCGATGAGGCGTTGGAAGCGATGGGGCGCGCACTTCTCGCTGAGATGCTCGGTACGCAGACCTTTTCCCTGAGCGCTGAAGAGTTGGGGGATGCCGGATCCTTGGCGGAAGTGATCGCTCAGGCGGAGGAGTTTGAAAAGGACACCATCGTATTCTACGAAATGCTGGCCGATTTTGTCGCCGATACAGAGGTTGCGTCACAATTGCGCGATATCATCGCCGAGGAGTATGTCCACATCGATCGGCTAAACGGCTATCTGGCCGGCTGATGGCCCTCAGCATTGGCGTTTGCGTTTCCCCTCGTCCTGTCGGCACGCGTCACGACCGCAGGCGTTGATACCTCATCAGTCTATATCTTATCAGGTGCTGAGATCTCAAGCATCGAGACCTTGCGACCTCGTACCGCTTGGATTGAGGGCCCTCGTTCAACGGAAGCTCCGTTGGGTAGGGGGATGCCACGTTGTAAAGACACGCCCAACCTGTCGGTGAAGAAAGAGAGAGGGCGCCCGGGGTAGAGGCGCCCTCTGCATAGGTTCTACTTGGATCGATGTGCTTTGGCTAAAGGAAGTACGAGTTGAGATTCATTCAGTCTGCAAAGGTTGGGCTGCAAAGTTCGGAGGGGACTGGGGTTATTGTCGCCGAGGTTTGGTGCGTTGCGCGTTATCTCTTTGGTTGACCAACCGCCTGGGCTCTTGCCGAGTTGAGGCGGGGTGACGCTTGCGCGTCACCCCAAAAGAGAGAAGAGGAAGATGATGTGCTCATTACTACAGCAAGCAAAGTGCCAAATGAAAAAAAATTGTTGAATAATCGATAATTGGTAAAAATAACAGATACATAAAATTCGACAGCACGATAGCGCTCCAGGTTGACACACCGAAAATGATGCGGCTATTTGCGAATTGCAAGTGCAACTTGCAAAAAGCCGCGGTTTCTCGATCAAGATGGGTGACGCCAAAGTCTGTTGAATCTAGAGCATTTTGTGGGGGAGGCTCTCTCTGCGTCCCGACGGTGTGATACGGATATAATCGAGCTTGCGCTGAAGTTCGCGAATTGTCGCGGCGCCGCCGTAGGTCAACCCGGATCGCAGACCTCCGATAATATCGGCGACGATGTGGTCTTCATCTTCCCGGTAGGCCACTTCTGCACAGACCCCTTCAGATGTTTTCCATTCCGCCATGCCCCCATGGAAATCCTCTTGGACCTCTCGACTGGCCATTCCACGGTAGCTTTTCACCTTATAGGAACGGCCGTCTGGGCCTGTTTTCGTGGCAACCGGTCCTGGCGTAGGCCGCGTGCCGGCGAACATACTCCCCACCATCGCGAAGTCGGCCCCAAAAGCGATTGCTTTGACGATGTCGCCCGGCGTTCGAATGCCCCCGTCCGCGACGATGCTCCGGTCTACTCGACAGCATTGACGGATAGCGGTGAGATTGGGGACGCCAAAGCCGGTCTTTATCCGCGTGGTGCATACCGACCCGCCGCCGATACCTACCTTGATGATATCCGCGCTGCAGGAGGCCAGGTAATCGGCGCCGGCGTAGGTGGCCACATTTCCCGCCATGATGCACGCTTCCTTGCCGATGAGGTTGCGGATCCGCTTAAGGGTGCGGCCTACGTAACGGGCGTGTGCGTGGGCCACGTCTACACAAAAAAAGTCGGCACCGGCGTCCCGTAGGGCTTCTGCGCGCTCGATATCCACATCGCCGCAGCCGATGGAGACGAAGGCGACCGATTTGCAACGTTTCAGCATCGCCACGTTATCGTCGATGGACATAAAGCGATGCAGGACGCCGATGCCGCCTTTGCTGCCGATGTAGTCCGCCATCGCGTTCTCGGTGATGGTATCCATGTTGGATGTCATCAAGGGCAGTTCGAGGGCGAGTTTACCGCTTTTGTCGGTAATGGATATGTCGACGACCTTGCGCGATTCCCAATGGTTGTAGGATGGCACCAATAGCACATCGTCGTAGGTAATGGCTTCGCTCATAGTGAATTGCGGCTCCTAAGTTAAAGTGATACATTCTCTGTATTGGGATTCGAAAATCGGGGGGTAGGTGCAGGCTCGCTTTCCGCTACCGATACCCTCGAACGACGATCACCGCCTAGCTGAGAAACAGTGCGGCTTTTGATCTCGACCCAGTGGTTGGGGCCTTCACCCCCGCTTGTGACATGGCGAACGGGGCCCCCTTCTTTTCAACCATAAGGGGGATCCAGGTCAAGATATTTGCCGCTCAGATTCAGGAGATGCGGGATTGCGACTCTGTGCGTGGGCGTCGGCAGGGGCACCCATCGCGCATGCCCGGGTGGGAGATACGAGCGCCGCCCACCGATCGCCGCATCACCTCCAGGTTAAGGCGGTTTGGCTTCTGGCGGGTGATGAGCATCCGTTGCTCCTTCATGAATCGATCGTGGGGAATGTAGCAGTGCAGGGCCAACCCGACCCGATCGTGCCGATGGTGGACCACATCGCCGGCCACCTCCAGATACTCGCCGTCACTGAAACGTATTCGGCCAAACAGCGTTCCCGTCAGGGGTAGCAGACCATCATGATGAAAACCCAGCCCCGTTTCCGATAGGTCATAGATGACCAATTCATGCTCAAGGGGATGATGGAATGGTGCCTGGAGAACCTCCAGCGTTGGTCGTGATCCGGGCGGATAGATCAGACGATAGGCATCCCGCATGTCACGGGGACCGTCCTCCCCGCGATCGCTGACCTGCGATTTGGGGCGCGTGATGTCGTTCTGGTGGAGGGAGTGGCGATGGGCGTAGAGGTATTTGACCACTTCGAAACAGCTAACCACCACCAAAATTGCCACCAAGGCGTGATAGTAGATTCGGAAATCACCTGAGATGTCGGGAAAACAGAAACTTTTGACGGCGACGATCAAAACGGTCATAAGGATCATCGCAATCGGATTCCACTGCTGTCGGGTCATATGGTCGCTGGCTCCAGGCGGTACTCGAAACCTTGTGGTCAGAATCTCATTGCTTGCTTCGGCCGCTTTAGCGTTAACTTTAGGTCACTAATTCAATTATTTACAGGACACTTTTTTCATGCCGTGGCAGTGGTGCATGCGCCACTTGCTGACAACGCCGCCAATAGACGCTTGCCTTGTGTCGAAACATGAATAAGATAACGATGTTTTCAATGCATGCGGCGAACGGCGGCGTGAAATCGGTACAAGAGCAGAGGCGGTATGGAACAAAAAGACTACTATCAGGTTCTGGGTGTTCAGAAAAGTGCAAGTCAACAGGAGATCAAGGAAGCGTATCGCGATCTGGCGCTGCGATACCACCCCGATCGCAATTCTGACAGCCAGGTGAGTGCCGATCGGATGAAGGGGATCAATGAAGCCTATGCTGTCCTATCCGATCATGTGAAACGCAAAGATTACGATCTACTGCGTGATCAATTGGGCGCTTCCGCCCATGGCCAATTCCGTCAGACCTACAGCGATCAAGACATATTCCGTGGCAGCGATGTTCAGCAAATATTCGAAGAGGTTGCCCGCTCCTTTGGATTGAGGGGTTTTGACGAAATTTTCAAGGAGATACACGGCGCTGGCCGTGGCAATTTAAGGGGCGGATTTGGTTTCAAGCAAGGCGGTTTCAGAGGCTGTGGGTTTACCTTCCTGGGCAGCTTCAGTGAGGCCGGTCGCCGGTTCGGCCGGCGTCATGGTCGGCGAGACGCAGGAGCCGGTCGATGGCGAAGTTTCAAACCAGCCGGTTTGGGGGGGGGTGGTTTCGACCCCGGTCGACTCCTCGACAGCGTGCGCCGTGCGTTCACCGCGATGCTTCCCATGCGAGACGGGGGGCATGCCCACGACACCATTGTCCTCACGCCCGAGTTGGCCCGCACCGGTGGACCCTATGCCTACTTGGCACCCCACACCAAGAAGAAGCTGATCGTAAAGATTCCGCCCAATGTTCGTGCGGGGCAAATGATCCGTTTGGCCGGCATGGGCAAGCAGGGGCAAAACGGTGGCCGCAGTGGCGATCTCTATCTGCAGGTTCGCATCAAATCGTCCCTCATGGAACGTTTAAAACGTGGCCTGAGCCGATCCATCAAACGCTGATGAGGACCTAAGTACCAAGCTTTTGTTGACAATTCGAAAGCCGGGACTCTATTTTAAAATTAGGGTTTCCGAGCGCCTGACCGTGTGCCGTTTAGTGTAATTTCGTCCGAAATCGGTCGGCATGAGACGGTTCAGCGGCACGCCCTTTCCGCTCATCGTTCGGCCGTCCCCAATAACGGGATGGAGAAGGCCATCCCCATCAATATCAGGAGGTTATTATATGCAGCTATCGGTGACTTTTAAAAATCTGGACTCGTCGGATTTTTACAGACGCTACCTCCAAGAGAAATTGGACCGGTTCGACAAGTACCTATACAACCCGGGTACTGCCGACGTCGTCCTTCGGTCCGAGAAGCTTCGTCGCATTGCAGAGATCAGCCTCAGCGGTGACAAGCTCGGCATTCACGCCAAGGAGGAACATACCGATATGCAGGCGGCCATAGACCTCGTTCTGGACAAGGTTAAGAAACAGATCGTCAAAGGGAAGGAGAAGCTTCAGAGCCATCGCGGTTAGTTACGCAATCCCCATTCCCCTCCAAGATACGAACCTGCCCGCTGGACCTATCCCTTGCCAGCGGGCATTTTTGTTGTCCAGACCCCAAGTAAACAGGCATGAATACTGCATTTATCCGCGGCCAGTCATTCGCGCGTGTTCGGCAATTCGCGGATAACCATCGGTGGTCTGTCCTTTCCTGGAAAAGGAGTGATGCTCCCAAATCGCCGGCAGCAACTAACTACCCGCTATGGAGACCCACATGGAAATTCGTTTCGGAGACCAACAGACATCGGAGTTTGATCCGGAGCTCTACGTCAAAATTTTGATCGCCATCGCCAAGGCGGATCCCAACAACGGGCGTCCCGAATTTGCCTTCATCGGCCGCCAGTCGCTTGCCCTGGGCGTCGATTTCGGTCACTGGGTCAAGCGGATCGACAAGGGATTTGCCATAGAGACCACGAAGGTCTCACGGGCAACGGCCTTGGCGGTTCTCAGGGACTGCATCCACCTCGCCTCCATGGACCGCAACTTCACGCTCGCCGAAAAGGAGCGCGTATACACCTACGCTGCCAAACTCGATGTGCCACGCTCCGATTTGGATCATCTTGAGCGTTGGGTGGCGGACTGCCGGACATTGGAGAGCCGGTGGGAAGCGCTGATCGGCGACGATTCCCACCCTTGAGGCTTCCCCTTCGATGGGTCAGCTCCTTGCGACCTTCGCCATTCGCCCCGCCTGCACTGATGCCCCAGGGGGAGCATGACGCCTGACGCGCTTTTCACACCTTTAGAGACCGGTTGGCGGCAGATCGTCGCCACCATTGAGGGGCCGTATGGGCCTGCCCTGGCACTGGGGATTTTCTTCGGTGCCAGCTTACTGCTGCTGTGGCGACTTGAAGCCCTCCAGCGCCAGGGTCTCGAGGGTACCGCCCTGGGGACCCTGGTGATGCCCTATTGCTCCGGACTCCCCAATCTGATTTTTGCGGTGGTGATGATCGGCACCCCTCAGGGGGGTGGCGTGATTCTGGAAAACTGCCTGGTGAACAACGTCACGAACTACACCTTGCTATTGGGTCTCCCGGCCCTTGTCTGGCCCCTCGAAATCCTCCCTGGACCCACGGCCCGCGGCAAACCTCGCAAACCCAGTGTGGCCCAGCGCATCAATCGCCTTTCCCTCCTCCTTACGCTCGCTGCGGGCCTCTTTTTCGCCGGCAGCCTGTGGGCCTTGGGACGGGATGGTCAGCTCAATCTCGGTGACGGTATCGTGCTGGCAGGTGTATTTCTCTTCTGGCAGGTGTTCCACCTCTATGACGTGAGCAAGACCAATCTTCGCCAGAAGCGTGCCTTTACCTGGCGCATGGGCGGCGATATCGCGCTTATCCTTTTGGCGGGATATGGCATCTACATCAGTATCGATACCCTGGTCGCATGGGTCTTGGTCCAGGAGAGCCAGGCCTGGCTAAACATGACCACACTGGGCTGGGTCAGTGGTTTCCTCATGGTGCTGCCCAATGCGCTGCTCGCCTTTTATTATGCCCATACACGCCGTGCGGATGTGGTCTACAGCTCTCAGATCGGCGATGGCCACATCTGCATTCCCATGTGCTTGGGGATTTTCGCCCTGTTCAACGGTGTGACCGTCTCTGCCAGCGCCTACTTGGGTGTCGCCTTGCTCATGGGCGCCATTGGGCTTCATCTGGTGGTGGTCGGCTTCATCGGCCGGTTGGCCCGCCCGCTGGGGGCAGTTCTGGTGGCTGCCTATGGCGTCTTCCTGTATCAGGGCCTGCTGGGCACCTAGCCTGAACGATCGGCACGCCATTTCCATTTTTGGATTTCAGGGGCGGATGAGGTGACGCAAGTGGGGCAGATCGAGGCTTTCGGCCTTGACCCTCCAGCTGCCATCACCGCTGCGATCACCCAGCAAACGACCAGTCTGCAGAAATCTTAGCACACCGATCTCCGTCAGGTAGGTACGCCGACAGAACTCCTCCACCGAGAAATCCATTGCACGGGAAGCGGCGATTTCATCCGCAGTGGGCGCATCACTCGTCGCGGCTCTGGATGCGACTGATGGTGTCGGCGCGTCGCTGGAGGTGGCTGCTGCGGGCAGCTCGGAAGGTGCAATGAACCATCGATTGCCAATCTTGCTGCCGCGCAATTTGCCGCTACGCAGCCATTTCTGGACGGTCGCCATCGATTTCCCAGTACGTTGAGCGACCTCCTTGGTTGTCAGGAGATTTTCTGGCGGTTTATTGGGATTCGTCATGGCAAGGCGGCTCCTTTCCCCAAAGGCCTCGTTCCCGATACCGCCCAGGATCAGCCGTCGGCCGAAGGGAGGATCTTGTGACGATGCGACATGGTATCGGGCGGTATGGTTTCAGGTTCACCATAGGATGGATCACAGGAAGCGTTCTGCGGGTAGCACTTACCATTAAAGCCGGAAACATGTAAATCCCCGACCGATCCCGTCCATCGGATGCCGATTGCCCGAAACGCCGCCAACCGCCTGTTCGGTGCTGCCTTCCGCCATTTGACAGCACCGCGCTGCGCCGTTACCTTAAGTGGCGTTTCAGCCTGTCTTCTGTGCAGGCACGCGGCTGGGTTCCAGCCGTCATCCGCCTCCCCATACGGCGCCCCTAATTTCCGCGACATCCTCACCATTCTCGCCAAAGGAGATCCCAATGAACCAAGCGATTCGTATCCACGCAACAGGCGGACCCGAGGCAATGGTCTGGGAGAGCGTCCCGCTCGATTCACCTGGGCCTGGAGAGGTCTTGGTCCGCCACGAGGCCATTGGCCTCAACTTTATCGATGTCTACCACCGTACGGGCCTCTATCCGCTGCCGCAACTGCCCGCGGTACTTGGGCTGGAAGCGGCCGGCGAGATCGAAGCGCTGGCAGAGGATGTCACGGATCTGGCTGTCGGCGATCGCGTCGCCTACGCAGGAGCGCCGGCGGGGGCCTATAGTCAACGACGCTGCATCCCTGCCCATCGGCTGGTGAAGCTGCCCGACGACATCGATTATCCGCACGCCGCGGCCATGATGCTAAAGGGAATGACCGCGCGGTATCTGCTCCGCGGGTGTTTCCCGGTCTCCGCCGGCGATACCATCCTCATCCATGCGGCCGCCGGTGGGGTGGGCACACTGGTCTGCCAATGGGCACGCCACTTGGGCGCCACCGTGATCGGTACGGTTGGGTCGCCCCAAAAAGCCGATCTGGCCGCGGCAGCCGGCTGCCATTTTCCCATCGACTACGTGAGGGAGGATTTCCAGCGGCGCGCTTTGGAGATTACCGACGGTCGCGGTGTGGATGTGGTGTATGACTCCGTGGGGCAGGCCACCTTCGACAAGTCTCTGGCCTGCCTGCGACCTTTCGGCACCCTGGTTTCCTTTGGTCAGTCCAGCGGAAGTGTGCCCCCTTTTGACTTGGGACGATTGGCTGCACAGGGATCGGTATTCCTTACCCGGCCCTCACTGCTCACCTACACGGCCGAACGAGACGATTTGCTGGCACATGCAGCGGATCTCTTCAACGTGGTCTCAGAAGGGGTCGTCAAGATAGGGGTGAACCGCACCTATCCCCTGAAGGAAGCCGCCCAGGCCCACCGTGATCTCGAAGACCGCCTCACTACAGGGGCAACCATATTGCTGCCATGACTCGAGGAGCGCACAAAAAAAGCGGGCTGTCGTCAAATCGACAGCCCGCCGTAGGCTTTGCTTCTGTCCGCCGGATCACCGGCTGCGGGAGGATGGGTGAGGCGACCCGGCCGACACTTGCACTTACACCACAAGGCGGGCCAAATTGCGGAGAACTGCTTTAGGAGGATCGCAGCCATCTGACAAATAGAGTAATCACCTTTTGTGCGATGACCAGTCCCAAGTCAAAAAAAATACGCTCTGTCCAGCAGGGCCCCACAGGCGCATCGCACCGCTTCCGGCGCAAACCCGAAACCGGTAGTCGTGCCGGAGTGACATTTATATTGGGGGAGCGATGTCTCGCGATATACCAAAATCCCTTGTCGATGGCGACCGGCGGCGTCTATTGGGGCGAGGACTCGGTGCGCTTTTGACCTTTGCCGGCATTCTTCTGGGCGCCGGTTGCACAAGGCCATCCAGCAGCATTTCGGTCCCCAGTGCCGATCAGACAACAGATAGGATGACGACCTCACTCGCGGATCCATTGCTCAGCCAGATGAGTATTCGGTCCTATGCCGAACGCCGTCTGCACCACATGGATGGCGGTTACCGCAATCCCTTCAACCCGAATCAGCGTCGCGGGCTCTGGCGGTTTCTGAAGTGGCGCTTGTTTTCCGAGAATGCGTTTCGCTCCCAATACCAGGATGAGACGGTGCGTCCCGTGACCCTGGAGCACTTGGATGGTGCGCCTCCCGCTACCCCGGACATCACCTACCTCAATCACGCATCGGTTTTCCTGCGGGACGGCCATCACAGCCTCCTGCTGGATCCGGTCTTCAACGGCATATCGAGCTTCATACGGAACTATACGCCGCTGACGTCGGTACCGCCGTCACTGCGCAGACCCGATGTGGTTCTCGTTAGCCACGGTCACTACGATCATCTGGACACCGATTCATTGGCCATGCTGGATCCCGCAACCCCAGTGGTGGCGCCCCTCGGCTACGGCCCGCTTTTCGCTGAACTGGGGCTTGTTGATCTGACTAGCCTGGATTGGTACGAGACCTGCGAGGTCGCCGGCTGGCGCATCACCTGTCTGCCGGCCCATCACTGGACCATGCGCAATCCGATCGTCGGTCCCAATCGGTCCCTTTGGAGCGGCTTTAAAATTGAGAGTCCCAGCGGCTATCGGATATACCTGAGCGGTGACACGGCCTATTTCAACGGCTATGACCAACTCGCAGAACTGGGCCCTTTCGATCTGGCCGTTTTCAACTTGGGCGCATACGAACCTCGTTGGTTTATGCGCCACAGCCATCTCGATCCAGCCGAGTGCGTCACCGCCTATGGGCAACTCGGCGCGCGCTGGCTGCTACCCATTCACTGGGGCAGCTTCCGGCTGGGGGACGAGCCCGTTTTCCTGCCGCCGTTAGCCCTTGAGGAGGAGATGGCGGCAAGAAGCCTCGCGGAGCGTCTGGTGGTTCTGCCACAAGGCGCTGCGTGGAAGTTGACTTGAGTCGCCGCGGTGTAAGGCGCCGTCGGTAGATCGGCCGCTTTGCGAACGCCTCTCTATTCGGGTGATCAGCAGCGGTTTGACAGCCATTTGGGCACTGAGATACAGTGCTCAGCAATCCGTTCCGAAGCGCCCATTCGCAGACCTGCCGCCTGCACCTCGCCAGCAGCGCCCACCGCGGCGGCATCCCTTAGAGCACCGCCTTACCGCTGCGCCCGCTTCGCGGGAGTCGCCATAAGGAATTGCGCGCATGAGTGATTTGAAATTATTCCGGGTTGGGGATGCTCGAATCAAAGAGCTGGAGCGACGCACGGATGGGATTGAGAGATCCCTGCAGACCCTTATCGAGAGCAACCTGGAGACCCTATTGGGGGTTCGTCTGGTCGCCAGTGAATTTGCCCCTTCCGGTCTTGCCACCGATCCCATAGATACCCTGGGAATCGATGAAAATCAGGCACCGGTAGTGGTCAAGTACAGGCGCACGCGCAACGAGAATGTGGTCACCCAGGGGCTGTACTACTTGGACTGGCTCAACGACCACAAGGAACCCTTTGGTGCGTTGGCAGGCACCGCCCTGAAGCCGCAACCGGCCGCCGACCTCTACTGGCCAGCCCGGCGGCTGATTTGCATCGCTGGGGACTTCAACCGCTTCGATCGTCACGCGGCCGCCCAGATGCGGCGCAACATAGACCTGGTGGAGTACTGTCAGTTTGACATCGGCTTTCTCATGCTGTCATTGACCGCCACCTATGCCGACCCGGCGGTAGGGATCTCTAGCGGTACAGACGCCGATTCGGCAACGGCCCGTTTGGAGGCCGCCCCCAAGGCGGTCTTCGACCTCTTTCAGGGCCTTCGGCACTTCGTCAAAGCCCTCGGTGACGATGTCCAGTGCCAAGCCCTCAAGGATCGCTTTGCGTTCCGGCGTATGAAGACCTTCGCCTGGGTGATCGTCCAGCCCGAGGAGAAGCAAATTCAGCTGCAGTTTCCCATGGAAGTGGCCGCACTGGCTCCCTCAACGGATCCTCTGGCGGATGATCCCGAGCTGGCACCAACAACCATGGGTGGGCAGGCGTTGATCCTCCGGGAACCTGGTGATCTGGAGGGGGCCAAGGCCTTTCTGCAACGCAGTTATCAGCGGCACTGATCCTGGGTCAGCAACACCAGCCGCATCGACAGATGCAACGGAGGGTTCGTTCCCATGCAGCCACCCCGACCGAAGGTGATCCTGCTGATGGCGTTGACGGTGGACGGCCGAAGCGGCCTCAACGCCGACCACTTCCCCGACTGGACCGGAGCGGCGGACAAGCGCATGTTCAAATCCCTCAGCCAGAAAGCCGGGGTCGTTATCATGGGATCGCGGACCTTCGATACCATCGGTAAACCCTTGCCAGGAAGGCTCAATGTGGTGATGAGCCGCAACCCGGATCGGGTGTCTCAACACCCGGACCTGCGTTTCACTGACCAGACCGCCGCCGAGGTTCTCCAGATGATTGGTGCCGCGGGTTACTCGGAAGCGATTCTGGCTGGTGGCGCGACGATCAATGACCTTTTCATCACCGCCGATTTGGTGGACGAACTGGTCATCACCTATGCACCCCTCACCTTCGGCCAGGGATTGGGGCTCTATAATACCATGAAAACCCTGCGCCTCTCGCTCCTGGCATATCGAGCTTTGGATCCCCACACCCTCATGGTCCACTACTGTGTGGAACGTGAGGGGGTGGCCGAAGATCGCTCACTTTAGTGCTCTAAAAATCTTTCAGTTACCGTGATTTAAGATATAGTTGTTCATGCAGCGCACGATGCATCTGGCGCTGGTCAGCACCGCTGACGCAGGAGTGTTTGACGCCAGGGTCTGGTGTAGGCGTGGGAGAGTATGGCCAGCAGGGTTTCCCGCAGAGGCTGCCGGGTATTCACTGAAAGAACGATCTGGTGGGGTAGATCCTCCAACGGCTCGAAACTGGCGCTAAGGGCATCGAGGTGACCCAGGCGGGCGTCGGAGCGCTGAACTCCATGGCTTCGGTGTTCAAGTCGCTCCCGAAGAAGTCTTCGTGGGCTGTGGCAGTGGATCACTACCAGCCCGCAGCGGGTTAGGCGGGCCAGCTCCAGGAGACCTTTCCGCTGTCTGCGGCCGGCGTAGGTAGCGTCCAGAATCAGGCTGCCGCCCTGCCGCAGTTGCCGATGGGCCTTTCGAAGCAACACGGCGTAGGTGCGCCGGGTGATTGCGGGGCTGTAGATCCCTTTCCCAAATTCGCTTACCCGGTTCTCGGTGGGGGGGATGCTGAACAGCCCCTTGCGTTCACTGTCCGAACTATAGATCGGTATGTCGAACACCGCTGCCAGGCGGCCGGCAATGGTGGATTTGCCGCTTGCGGGAAGTCCGCTAAGGACAAACAGCAGGGGGCGGTTGAGGCGTTTGGCGTAAGCGTAGGCCCAGTCCAGGAGATTTTCCGTGGCGTCCTGCAAGCGGTGGGCCGCGTGCAATCCCAGGCCGCCGGCGGCCAACTGCAGGCAATTGACCTTCACCCGGACCATGGCGCGATAGCATTTGTAAAAATCGATGACCGCATAGATGCCGGCGTCGTCGGTCGCGGCCGCATAGGTGGCGAGAAGGTGGTTGGCCAGACCTGCTGCCCGGTGGCGATCCATATCCATGAGGAGGAAGCCCAGGTCACCCGCCACGTCGCCCCACCGCAGCGTTTCATCGAATTCGATACAATCGATAATCTGCGGTCGAGGCCCCAGGTACACATGTTCGCATCGCAGATCGCCGTGCCCCTCGCAGATGCGCCCCTCCTTTTCACGCTTTCGAAAAAGGGGCTCTCGGCGACGCCAAAAGGTTGTGCTGACGGCCGCGACGGCCCTGAAGCGGGCATCTTCGGAGAGGGGCAGCACGGCACCAGCGGCGTCTTGGAAATTGTCGCGGCAGTGCCGGCCGATCATCTCCCAGTTTCCCAGCCCGTTCCCACCGAGGTCACGCCGAGCCGTGGCATGAAATTGGGCCAAGCGCCCTGCAATGCCCTCCACATCGGTTCGGTCAATCCTCCCTCGGCGCAGCAGGTGGCTGAAATTGTCCGCCAACTTCAACTCGCGCATCTGGACGGCATATTCGACCACAGTCCCTGGTGGGGAGAGGCTTGCGAAGTCGTCCCGCCAATAGATGGGAATCACTCCCAGATAGGTTTCCCTTGCCAGGCGCCGATTGAGCGAAACCTCCGCCGCACACAGCCGGCGTCGATCTTCGAGACGGCTGAAATCGAGAAAGGGGAGGGCCAGTGCCCGTTTGACCTTGTAAGCGTAGGTGCCGGTGAGGAACACTTGCGATATGTGGGTGTTGCGGCTGGCGACCGTTGCGGGCGCATGGGGATAGAAGCTTGGTCGGCGCATGCAGCGGAACAGCTCTGTTTGTGTGATCTTTTCCACGCCATCCTCCCGCGCGGATTCGTCAAAAGTGCTGCTGGCGGTACTAATTTGAGTATGGGGGTGGCTGGTGCGACTGTCAACGCTTGGCGTCGCGTTGAGGGGGTGATGAACCCCGTAAGCAGGATCGGGCCGGAGGTCGTGGTCGCGGCCGCCTATAGAAAGAGCTTCCAGTGGCCAACGACCGCCATCGCCCCGTGGGCCTAGCGGCGGCCAGCCATGGGCCTCGCGATGAGGGGTTCGGCCAGGCCCCGGAAGGGACAGAGGGTGGTGTTGCAGATGGCGAATTGACGTCCCCAAGACGGCCGCCATCCCATCCACAAGCGCTATCGGCACGCCGCCAATCAATTGCATTGCATGCGGTTTCATGCGATAAGATTGCTATATCTACAGGCAGCCATATTTAGCTGATAATTTCAGGTATCGCATATATGTTCGCACGTTTGCTCGCGGGACCCTGCCCGGGCGTGTCGCGCGCCGCCCTGAAGATCGCCCGTAAGCTGGGATTGGCATCGGGGGGATACACCCACGCCGGTTGGGATCGTGGAGATGCGGCCGTGCTGGAGGAGCGCTTCGGTCTGCAGCCGCTGGTCGGGCAGGAGCTGGAGGGGGCTGTTCGCCGAATGATCCTGGAGTCCGACGGCACCCTCGTGATCTTCCAGGGCAATCCCGGCAGGGAAGGGCGCCTGGCCATCGACATTTGTCGTCAGATGGGCCGTGTCAGCCTGCTGCTCGACATCCTGCGCCAATCGGCGTTCAGTGCATCCCAGGAGCTGGCTGCCTGGGAGGAGATTCACCAGGCGGGCACCCTTTATGTCGCCGGTAACGCCGAGACAGAATGCGAGGGCATTCAGCGGAAAGCCGCCCAGATTCTGGAGGCCGCTTTTTTCCTGGTGATGACCGACACCGGTCTCAGCCGCCCCCTGCACGGTCCCCAAGCCATCGACAGCAGCGACGCTGCCGCTAGACCCATTTCGGTGGAGGCGATTCTCAATCAGCTCTGCCAGGTATTGTCCCTGAGAGACCGCGCCCGCATCGCCCGCCTGGAACCCACCGAGCTGGCGACACTCAACATCAGCCTGGGACAGTATATCCGCAAGCACTATGGCCTGGGGAATCCTCCCGAAGACACTGTGCTCGAACTCTGTCGCATAAAAAGCGGTCACGCCGAGATGACGGCTGAAGATGCGATCGCTTTTCTGATCCGCCGCCTTTGGGACACCCTCTCCCAAACCCACACACTCCGGCGTGTCAAATAAGTCGCTCATTTCTGGAGATTACGCCACCCCATGCCCAACCGCCGGCTGCCGCACCAAATCCGGGACGCCGAGGCACTCGCCGATATCATTGCCAGGCGCCTGGACGCTCACAAAGCGACCATCGAGATCGATCCGCTCTCCGCCGCAAGGCGCTCCGAGGTGTCCGCCGTTCTCTTTCTCCTCAGCCCAAATGTGGGCATGGGCCGTCGCATCGGCGGTAAGGCCCTCCCCCGGTCAGTGGAGAATTCACCCCTTTCCCGGATTCATCTGATCCTCAATAAACGCTCCCCCTGGGTGCGCCAGGCCGGTGACCTCTGCTGCCCTGGCGGGGGGGTGACCCCTTTGCTGGATCGTGTCCTGGCGGGGCTTTTGACCATCCCCCACTCGCCCCTCAGCCGGTGGCCTGATTGGCGGTGCCTGAAACGGGACCATCCCCAACAGGCCAACCGTTTGGCCCTGCTCTTTGCGACGGCCCTTCGCGAGGGATTCGAGGAGATGCGCCTCAATCCATTGGGGCTTCGGTTTCTGGGCCCCCTGCCGGTGGAACGCTTGGTCGTTTTCAGCAAAGAGATCTATCCTTTCGTCGGGTGGCTGGGACAGCAGCGCCGCTTTCGCCCAAATTGGGAGGTCGCCAGCCTGGTGTATCTGCCGCTGCAGGCGCTGCTCGATCCGAACAACTACGCCCGTCTGCAATATCGCTTCGTCACCGCCGATACCCAGCTTCCCAGAGGGAGTTCCGGTGAGATGCCCTGCTACGTGCATCGGTCCGATTTGGGGGGCGACGCCGAGGTGCTGTGGGGAGCGACCTATCGTATCGTCATGCGCTTTCTCGAGCGGGTCTTCGATTTTCAGCCGCCCCCCGCTACCCACCTGCCGGTGGTGAAACGCCGCCTGGATGACGCCTATATAAATGGCAAGGGCTGAGGCACCATTGGATAGGGGTAAATCTGGAGGGAGGTGGGCCTGATGAGATGGGGGCTTGCGGCACAGGGCCTGTATTGCGGCGCGACGCCGGATATGTTAACTTTCCCGCTGAAATTCAGACCCCGCGGTTCTGACGCTATCGATTTTGGCTGTTCAACGTGGATCGAGAGGTCACCGGATATGTCAACAGATCCCTATGCATCCTTATTCACCGCTGCAACCCTGACCCGTATCTTCCCTCCCGAACGGACCGATGCCTTTTTTGAAGCGCTGCTCGGTGATGCCGACGACGGCTCTTACGACATCGAACTGGTCTACGACGGCTTTGGCGACAATCAGCTGCGCTTCGATCTGCGCTTACACCAGCGACCGGGCAAGTGTTTGGCCTGCAACCTCACCTATGGGTTGCCTCAGGTGTTCAGCCGCCATCCGGTTATCAACCTCGATGGGGTGGTGGATCGGCTCGATCAACTGCTCGGCGAAACGGCCAATTGCGTCGACTGGCAGCTCGGCCGCACGCGGGAGGTAAGTCGCGAGCTTCACATCGTCCCCCTGCGGATCTCCCTGGGAAGTGGATGATTCCCGCACCCGCTATGCGTCGTCGGATTCTCCCTCCGCATGGAACGACGTCCCCTCGATCCTGTCGCCCTTCAACGCCGAGTTTACCATCTGACTGAGCTTCGTCAGGTTAAAGGGCTTCTGCAGGAAACCATTGCACCCACGCGAGAGAATGTCCTCCGCCAGTTGATTCATGGAGTACCCGCTGGAAAGGAGCACTTTCACCTCCGGCCGTTTGGCCTTGATCAGGTCATAGGTCTCCGCCCCGCCCATATCGGGCATGATCATATCCAGAATCACCAGGTCGATGGCGTCGTGGTGGGTGTCAAAGGTCTCCAGCGCGGCCAATCCACCGTTGGCGACCAGCACAGTATAGCCGAGTTCCCGGAGCATGTCCTGAAGTGAGGTCAGGATGAAGGGCTCGTCATCCACCACGAGAATCGTGCCTTCTCCCCGGGCCACCTGCCGCGATCGCTTGGGCGGAGAGGTCACCTCCGTCGGGCTCGCGGGGAGATAGATGTGGAAACGGGTTCCCAAGCCCGGTTCGCTCTCCACCGTGATAGTGCCTTCGTGGTTCTTGATGATACCGAAGGCCGAGGCCAATCCCAGCCCGGTGCCGTGGCCCATCTTTTTGGTGGTGAAGAAGGGTTCGAAAATGCGCACTCTGGTGGCTTCGTCCATGCCGTGGCCGCTATCACGAACTTCGATGTGGACGTAGCGTCCCGGCGGCATGTCAGCGGCGTGGGCCAGCTTGTCACCGACCACCACATTCTCCGTAATCAGGTAAATGTCGCCCCCCTCGGCCATCGCTTGCCAGGCGTTTAGGTAGAGGTTGACCAGGACCTGCTCCAGCTGTCCCCGGTCGCCCCTCACCGACCACAGGTTGCGGGCGTAGCTACCGTGGATTTTGACCTCCTTCCGGGTGCGCCCGAAAAGATCGGCCGTTGTCTGCAGCGTGTCGTTGAGATCCACGGCGGTCACCACGTACTTCCCCCCCCTGGCAAATCCCAGGAGTTGGCGGGTCAGGCTGCCGCCGCTCTCCACACATCGTTCGATGGTCTTGAGGCTCTCCGTGAGGTGCTCTTCATGGGGAAGGTGGAGGCTCAGCAGGGAGACGTTGCCCTGAATGCCCATGAGGAGATTGTTGAAATCGTGGGCGATGCCGCCAGCCAAGGTGCCGATGGCCTCCATGCGCTGGGCTTGCTGCAGTTGCTCCTGAAGCAGTTTCTGCTGATGCTCGGTCTCTACCCGATAGGTGATGTCGCGGGCCACCCCGCGGTAGCCCGAGGGGCGCTGATCGGCGTCCCGAATCAGGGAGACCGAGAGATCCAGCATCTTCTCATCCCCCCCGCGGGCCACCATGGAGATCCGTTCGATCTGGACCGCTTTGCCCGTTTTGTAGACCTGACGAAACGCCTGCTGAAGTTTCTGGGCACTCTGCGCGGTGGTGTATTCCGGGTAGTCCATCCCCAGGAGCTGTTCGCGCGTATAGCCCATGAGTGCGCAGCTGGCCGCATTCACCAGGGTGATGCGCCCGTCCAGATCCACCTCGAAATAGCCCTCCTGAATACTGTTGAGAATCGTGCGATACTTCTCCTCGCTGCTGCGCAGGGCGTGTTCGGTCCGCTCCCGTTGGACGATCTCGGCCCGCAGCTGTTCGTTGATCCGCTTCAGGTCGGCGGTACGCAGGCGTACGAGATCCTCCAGCTGGTTGCGATGGGCATCGAGCTCCTGCTCGGCCCGCTTGCGGTCGGTAATTACCCGCAGACTGCCAATAATCTTGCCAGAGCCCCCATTTTCGTCCTCCACCAGCACGCAGTTGAGCGAACAATACTGAAGCGAGCCGTCCTTGTCCTTCAGGCGGATCTCATGGTCGTTGAGGCGCCCGTAGCGCGTGAGTTTGCGGATCACCTCGGCGCGCTCTCCCGGCTCCGGGTAGAGATGCTTGATATCGCACCCGATCAACTCATCCCGGCTATACTGGGAGATGCGTTCAATGGAGGGGCTGATCTCCAGCAAGGTTCCATCCAAGCTGGCTTCATAGTAGCCGTCCTGGATGTTGTTGAAGATGCCCCGGAACCGCGCCTGACTGGCCTGTACGGCGGTGCACATCAGCCGAAAGGCGTCGGCGGTTTCCTGGATCTCCTTGTAGGAGGAGGCTAGACGCAGGTGAGATTCAAAGCGGTGGTCCCGCAGTGCCAGGGATTCTTTTTCCAAGGCGGATAGGGGGCGGATTACGCCCCGGGCCACCAGCAGGGCGCCCAGGGTGGCCAGAATGGAGATAAGGGCCGTGATGCCCATATTGAACCATCGATTGGCCTTGATCTCCCCCAGGTAGTCGTCCTCCGGCAGGTGAACACCGATCACCCAGGGCCACTCCATGCCCTCGAAGGGAATGAACATCGCCATGTGGGTGCGGCCATCGTGATCGAAGCGGCAGAAGCGGGGCTCATCCAGTTGGATGACGCCGGCGGGTGTCCGTTGCAGCTGCGCGGCATCGAAGGCTTTGCGGCTGATGGGATCGTCCAGTTCGTCGATCTTCACCAACCGCGTTTTCTGGGCGTCGGTCTGCATGTGGGCCAGCTTGTCCAAATCGGGAAAGGCGACCACGTCCCCGTTGCGGTTGAGCATGAAGGCCAATCCATGGGTGCCGATGGAGAGTCCGGCCAAAAAGCGCGAGAGATGATCGATCTCGATATCCACACCGACCACCCCGCGGATGTCACCGTTGGGAGCGTAGACCGGTCCGGCGATGGTGATTCCCGGTTTTTGTGAGGTGAAAAAGACGTAGGGATCGGTCCAGACGATGGCCTGCTTTTCGAGGGCGAGGCGATACCAGGGGCGCAGGCGGGGATCGTAAGGATCCTGGAAATCGGTATCGGCGGCGACCTGATTGAAACCCGCGTCGCGCCATACCAGTCTGGAGACGCGCGCGCCAGTATTATCGCGCTCAATGAACTTGCTGCGAAAGTTGGCGCGATTCTCGGGCGCGGCCCGGCGCACGTCATAGAACCCGCCCTGCGGCGTGCCGAAGTAGATACCGGCCAGATGGGGATAGAGGGCCAGCTGGTCGAAGAAATAGCGTTCCAGCTCTCCCACACGGGCCATCTCATTGCTGACCACTTCGGCCATGAGCAGTCGCTTGGTGAGGTCAGCCGCGCTGTGGGCGTGGGCCAGGTGGTTGTGGGATTGCTCCATGGCCAGATCTGCGATGTTGGCCATAATTCCCTTGGCATGTCGTTCGAGAACCCGCTGGGAGGTGACAAAGGCCGAGGTGGTGGTGATCAGGTGAGTGCCCCAAATGAGGATCAAGATCACGCCGATGAATACCCAACGAATGGAAATTTTGACCCGCTTGCCGGCCATAGGGCGACCCTCCGGCGCTTTGCCCGGCGCGGCCTTCTGCACGCGGCCTTCGCGCACAGATTGCGGGCGTCATCACACGAAAACGCCGACGCCCTTCGGCGGGTCGGCCGAAGACGCCGGCGTTGCGGTGCAGCAACCTGTGCCGGGCAAGGCGATTCTGAGGTTTGATGGTGGGGCGAGCTTCAGGCCTCGGGCAGAAAATCCGGGTCCGTGGATTTCAACATCTTGACCCCACCCATGATGTTGCGCGTATTCGCGATCCCCTTTTGACGCAGCAGCAGCTGCGCTTCATATGAGCGCGGCCCCGAGCCGCAGATTAGATAGAGGGGCTTGTCCGCAGCCTCAACCTCCTCGATGCGGCAGGCCAGCTCCTCTTGAGGGATATTCTGCCAACGATCCCCGTATTTTGCCACAAAGGGGCCGGCTTGTACAGCGCTGCGCACGTCCAGGACCTTGGCGTCTTCGGTGTCGAACAGCTCGAGAAAGGTGGCAACGTCGATGGGCTCGTGCCGGCCGGACAGGGTGTTCTCCAATGCGTTGGCAGCGCTGTTGACGATATCCATGGCCGATGCATAGGGCGGTGAGTAGGCCACCTCCAGATTGGAGATGTCGGCCACCGTTGGCTCGTGCGGCAAGAGGACCGCGATGCTGTCCACACGCGCTTTGACGGCGTCGCCGTCTGGCCCAAAGGCTTCCACTCCGAGGACGCGGCCCGTTTTCCGGCAGGCGATCAGCTTCATCACCATCATATCCTGGGAGGGATAAAAGTGCGCCCGATCCGCCTGGGCCGCCACGGTGCTGACGGGATCGAATCCCGCCGCCAGTGCCTGGGCTTCGGTGAGTCCGGCCGTGAAAAGGCCCAGGTCGAAGATCTTGATGCAAAAGTTGGCCACAACGCCGGGGAAGGTCGCCGTCCCGCCGGCAAGGTTGGTGCCGATGACCCGGCCGTGCCGATTGGCGATGGAGCCGAGGGGCAGGTGGGTGGGTTCGCCGGAGATCAAATGGGTCATCTCGACACAGTCGCCACCGGCATAGATCCTGGGGTCCGAGGTGCGCAGACGCTCATCCACCTGAATCCCGCCGGTGGGGCCGACGGCCAATCCCGCCGCCTGGGCCAGCTGACTGTTGGGGCGGACACCCACCGATAGGATCACCAGGTCGCAGGGAATCTCGCCGCCCGACGTCTCGACACCGGTAACGCCCTGCTCGGGATCGCCGAGAATCTTCGTTACCGTTGTATCAAGACGCAGATCCACCTCTTTTTCACGCAGGTGAACGGCCATCACGCGGGCGACATCCGGCCCGATGGCGGCTGGCAGGAGTTGGGGCTGCATCTCCACCAAGGTGGTCGACACACCCCACAGATCGGTGAGGGCCTCGGCCATTTCGATGCCGATGGCGCCGCCGCCGATCACCACCGCGCTGCCCACCTGACCTTTGGAGATGGCCGTTTTGATTTTCTCGGCGTGGTTGAGGTTGGCCACCACCGAAACGCCCGGCAGCTCGACCCCCGGAAGGGGGGGGACGATGGGCTTGGCGCCGGTGGCCAGGACCAGTTCATCGTACGCCAGTTCACTGGTGTCGCCGCTCTCCAGGGAACGCAGATGGACAACGCGGCGCTCCCGATCGATCTCCAACGCCTCTGTGCGCACGCGCATCTCGACGCCTTTGGCACCGGCGAAAAAGCGGCTGTCCCGCAGAACGTGCGCACTGGTGGACTGCAGTCCCTCGATGTCGGCCACGTCGCCGCCCACGTAATAGGGGATCCCGCATCCACCGTAGGAGATGTGCTGATCCCTGTCCACCACCACGACCTCGGCGGTGGGGTCCAGCCGTTTTACTCGACAGGCCACTTTGGGCCCCAGGGCGACGCCACCGATGATGACAACTTTTTTTCCCATGCTGACGCTACCTCATCTCTCGCTGCTGTTTGCCAATGGCACCCTCCGGCCGGCTTTTCCAGAACGCCCCACCGATATCCCTAAAGCAGTGCAATTGCAAGGGTAAATATGAGCTTATGCTCATTTTTGCGGATGTGCAGGCGGTTCGGTTTCAAGGGGCAAGTATTCGGGTCGCCGGCATCCAGATCGTCTGCCCTGCGGCGACCCATCGCCGCAACGCTTCGGGCCTAAGGGATTGTGGGGTAGCCGTCGCTACAGGCCAGATCCGGCTACCATTCATTCGCGGCCCCGCCGCCTCCGCACCCCGCCGGGCGCCACCGTGCGACAGCCCCCGGGCAAACTTGATCGTGGAATATTTATCTATATTTCAATTAATACAGTATCTTATTGACTACTCAGTAAGGTTTAGGTTTAGGGTGCGTGCGGTCCCATCTGGCCCCGAGATTGAATCGATCCTGCCGGAACTTGAGCGGTTGGTGCTCATGATGTCGAGTCGGCCTGGTCCCCGGTGGATTCACACAGCAGACATTGGCCAACCCGCTTGCGCCGGTCGCGTTCGCGGATGATGATCTCCAGCTCTTTGCTCATCTGGCCGGCGATGGCGGTGTTCTCTTCGGCTCTGCGGGTGAGATAGGGCAGGGTGGCCTCCACCGGGCCGTAAGGCAGGTACTTGCTCACGTTGTAGCCGGCCCTGGACAGGTTGAAGCTGATATTGTCGCTCATGCCGTAGAGCTGCGAAAAGGTGACGTGGGGGTGGTCGTTGGGCAGGTTGCGAGCGGCCATGAGGCTGGCCATGCGCTTGCAGCTGTACTCGTTGTGGGTACCCAGGCAGATTTCGACCACCTCGATGTTGTCCATGATCATATCGATGGCCGCGTTGTAGTCGCGGTGCGTGGCCTCGAGTGTTGGGTTGATGGGCGAGGGGTAGCCCATCTCCTTGGCGCGCTGGCGCTCCTGCTCCATGTAGGCACCGCGCACGATCTTGACCGCTAGCCGATAGCCGCCCACGCGCGCGTCGGCGATGAGGCGCCTTAAATAATCGAGGCGATCCCAGCGATACATCTGCAGGGTGGTGAAGACGATGGCCCGCTGGGTGTTGTAGCGGCGCATCATCGTTTCCGCGAGGGTGTCCACGGCGGGCTGGATCCAGGACTCCTCGGCGTCGATGTAGATGGGCTTGTCAGACGCATGGGCGGCCTTGCAGATTCGGTCGAGGCGCGCCTGAGCATCCGCCCAATGGCGTTCCTGCTCGCGGGTCAGCGCGTTTCCGGTGGAGACCCGCTCCATGAGGGTGAAGGCGGCGACCGCCGTCACTTTCAGACAGGTGCAGGGTATATCGGGATTGCGCTTGGCCTCGGCGATGATTTTGAGCAGCTCGGCCTCGGTGTTCGCATAGCCAGCCTCGTCGGCGCTGCCCTCCACGGCGTAGTCCAGGATGGTGCCGATGTGGGCCCTGCGCAACCTGGCGATCACGCGCTCATACTCGGCCTTGGTCTCGCCACCACAGAAAAGCTTGAAAACGGTAGCCTTGATCAATGGTTTGATGGGCATTTTCAAGACCATGAGGAGCTTCACGGTACGGGTCAACAATTTCATTACCGCGGGATTCTTGGTCAGCGAGAAGATCAACCAGGCCAGAAAGAGGTCACGGCCGCTCTTGTACTGGAAGGCTACTTGGGTGTTATCGAAAGAGACCGGGGCATCGATATCCCGGAGTTCGGTGGATGTGGCCATGGTGGCGTCTCCTTGTTGGTCATCGGTTGAAGTTCCTGCCCAAAGGGTCGCCAACTCTTGAGCAAGAAGGATGCCGCGCCGTTCGCTCACGGCTCGGCAAAACCGTCTGATACTATATGTTAAGCAGTAAATCGTATGGACTCAAGCAGTTGGCGCCTTGCATACCCGCAACAAGGGCCAGAGTGAGGGGAGGCGTGGCACTGCAGGGATTCGGATCGAACAGCTGGGTTATTCACTATTGAATAGACAGCCTAGCGAAGGCCGTATTTCTTGAGCCTTCGGGCGATGGTGGGTTGGCTGACCCCCAAGGCGCTGGCCGCCTGCTCCTGGCTGCCGTGCTCGGCCATGGCAGCGCGGATGAGATCACGCTCCACCAAGGCCAGCATCTCCGCCAGGCTGCCGCCCCGGTGGAGCTGCAGGCCCTGAAGGAGGGGCGGACTCACCGCGGCGACCACGTCCGTGGGCAGATCCGCCAGATCGATCACTTCGGTGTCGGACATCACCACGGCCCGCTCGCAGATGTTCATCAGCTCTCGCACGTTGCCGGGGTAAGGATAGTTCAGAAGGGCGTCGAGGGCCTGTCGGCTGAGACGCTTGGAGGTCTGGTTGAGTCCGGCGAAATGGGCCACGTAATGGCGGATGAGGGGCAGGATGCACTCGGAACGGTCCCGCACCGCCGGTACCTGCAGCGGTATGACGTTGAGGCGGTAGTACAGATCCTCCCTGAAATCGCCGGCGACCACCATCGCTTTGAGATCGCGGTGGGTGGCGGCGATGATGCGGGCGTCCACTTGGCGCTCGCCGCTGCCGCCCAGTCGCGTCAGGCGACCGTCCTCCAGAAACCGCAGTAATTTAACCTGGGCCGCCGGCGGCAGTTCGGCGATCTCATCGAGAAAGAGCGTCCCCTCGTGCGCCAGCTCCAGATGGCCGGGTTTGCCCCCGCTGCGCGCGCCGGTGAAGGCACCGCTCTCATATCCAAAGAGCTCCGATTCGATCAACGATTCGGGAATCGCGCCGCAGTTGATGCGGATCAGCGGTTTCGCCGCCCGCTCCGAGTTGTTGTGGATCAGGTTGGCAATCAGGCCCTTGCCCACACCGGATTCGCCGGTGATGAGGACCGAGGACTGCACGCCGCTGACCTTGAGGGCCTGCTCGAGGGTGTTGAGCACCGACGGGCTGCGGGCGATGATCTTCCGGCTACCCAGCTCGTCCAGCTGCATCTCCCGGAGCTGGTGACGCAGTTGGTTCCCGGCGGCGGTCTGATCTTCCAATTCCCGCTGAAGCGTGTCAATTTGCGTGATGTCCCGTTCGCTGACCACCACGCTGATCACTTGGCCGGCGTCGTCCATTACCAGCGTGGCGGTGGAGATTAGCTTGCGGCCGGCCTTGTCTTGCAGCAGGCTGACGGTCTCCTTGCGAGCCAGGGCCTCAAGTGCGGCGCTGCGATCGATGAAGCCTTCGGCCAGCAGATCGTTCAAGTTGCGGCCGATCACCGCGTCGGCCGACACCTGGTGAATGCGTTCCGAGGCCGGGTTCATGCGGATCACCGTTCCGGCGGCGTCGCAGACGAAAAGACCGTCGGAGCTGCTGTTGATGATGGCGTCGAGCTCTCTGGCCATCTTGCGATAGTGGTGCACCGCTTCGGCCATATTCCGGTGCTCAGCGGCATCTTTGGAGGTTGCCGAGGCAGCGGCATCCTGCGCTCCGGACGCACTGCGGTTGCGGCGTGTCACGCGGGCGGCTGCCGCACCGCCGACAGGCGCCGTCCTGTCTGCTGAGCCTGCACACATGGTGCTCTCCTCGTCAAATGATATCAATGCGGGTGGCTATCAATTATACATAATTGAATACGATATTCAATACAGAATAATAACGCTGTTCACCGGCATAATTTCGCATCATCTGGATTTCACCCACTACATATGGTATGCAGGCCCCAGCATCACATCGACGTCCGAAAGACCTTACCTCCCCCGGATCACGGGTGGGGGAGGCGACACCGATACGGACGAAACATCACACTTTTTCAGATCTATCATCACTAGTTGACAGGCAACCACCGCCACAGGTGCGCATGGGGTGACGACCCGCAGGCGACCTGGCGGGCTGCGCCGGGGGCTGTCTATCGCAGGCGGCCATTAAATGACGGTAAGGAGGATGATTATGGGTAAGGCATCGAGATCGCTGCTGTTGATGGTCGCCGTACTGGTGCTGGCACTGGGATTTGCCGTCCAGGCGGGGGCCGAGGCCAAATTGAAAGTGGGGCTTGTCTTCGACGTGGGCGGTCGGGGAGATCAGTCTTTCAATGACTCCGCCTATCGTGGTCTGAAATGGGCCGAGAAGCACGGCGTCACGCATTCCGAGATCGAGCCGGGGGCAGACGCCGACCGCGAAACCGGTCTGCGCATGATTGCCGGACAGGGCTACGATCTGGTCATCGGGGTGGGCTTTCTCTTTACCGATGCCATCAAAGCCGTGGCGGATGAATTCCCCGAGACCAAGTTCGCCATCGTGGACGGGTTTATCCCCGACAAGCCCAACGTTTCCTCCCTGCTCTTTACCGAACATGACGGGAGCTTCCTGGTGGGCATCATCGCCGCCATGAAGGCCCAGGAGCTGGGCAAGAACACGGTGGGTTTCGTGGGCGGTATGGACGTCCCCTTGATCCACAAGTTCGAGGCCGGCTACAAGGCCGGTGTCCAATACGTGGATGCCAATCTCAAGATCCTCAGCGACTATGCCGGCACCACCCCCTCCGCATTCGCCGACCCGGTCAAGGGCAAGGAGTTGGCTCTGGCCCAGGTGGATAAGGGCGCTGCCGTCCTCTACCACGCCGCCGGTCTGACCGGCGCGGGGGTCTATGAAGCGGCCAAGGAGCGCAAGACCTTCGTCATCGGGGTGGACTCCAATCAGAACCACCTCGGGCACATCAAGGATACCGGCGAAAACTTCGGTCTTACCAGCATGCTCAAGCAGGTGGACGTGGCCGTTTACCTGACCATCAAGGACCTCATCGATGGCAAGTTCACTCCCGGTGTGCGCAGCTTCGGCCTAAAGGACACGGTCGAAGTGGACGGGAAAGTCTATAACGGCGTTTACTACGCCATGGACGAATACAACAAAGATCTGGTCAGCGCCGATATGATCAAGGCCGTCACCGCCGCGGAGAAGAAGATCGTCAGCGGCGAGATCAAGGTGCCTGAAAAGTAAGAAGGTGAGCCCGTCCGCCGGTGGGCCTGCCAGCCAGCATATGGTCACTGGCCCACCGGTGCACACGCACTGCCCGCAGGATCGGCCCCAGCGGTCCTGCGTCCGCCCATCCCGATGTGTTGAGGAACGCCTGCCGTGACGGACTACGCTGTAGAGATCCGCAACGTCACCAAGACCTTCCCCCTCGTCACCGCCAACGACGATGTCACGCTGCTTGTCGAAAAGGGTGAAATTCATGCCCTTGTGGGGGAGAACGGCGCCGGCAAATCCACCCTGATGAACATCCTCTACGGTCTGCTGCAGCCGGACAGCGGCAGCCTGACCATCGATGGGAAGCAGGTCAGCTTCAACGGACCGGGGGACGCTATCACCGCCGGCATCGGCATGGTGCACCAGCACTTCATGCTCATCCCGCCCCTCACCGTGGCAGAGAACGTGGTGCTCGGTCAGGAGCCCAACCGGCGCGGCCTCATCGATATGCCCACCGCCATCCGAACCGTTCAGGCTCTATCGGACCAATACGGCCTGAAGGTGGACCCCACCGCCAAAGTGGAAACCCTCAGCGTCGGGATCGAACAGCGTATCGAGATCATCAAGGTGCTCTATCGCGGGGCCGACGTCCTCATCCTTGACGAACCCACCGCCGTCCTCGCCCCCCAGGAGGTGGAGGAGTTCTTCGAGATTCTCAAGGCCCTCAAGGCCCAAGGCAAAACCATCATCTTCATCACCCACAAGCTCCATGAGGTGATGGCCATCAGCGACCGGGTCACCGTCATGCGCCTGGGGAAGATGGTGGGTGCCGTGAAAACGGCCGACACCTCCACGGCCGAGATCGCCACCCTCATGGTGGGCCGCCAGGTCCTCCTCCAGGTGGACCGCGGCAGTGCCAAACCCGGCGACACGGTATTGTCGGTGACGGGGCTGGAGGCCTTGGACAACAAGGCCCTACCGGCGCTCAAAGGCGTCGATCTCAGCGTGCGGGCCGGTGAAATTTTGGGTATCGCCGGCGTAGAAGGCAACGGCCAGACAGAGCTGGTGGAGGTCATCACCGGCCTGCGGCCGGCCACAAAAGGTGAGGTGCAACTGGCCGGCAAGACCATCGACGGCCTCTCCCCACGCGCGGTGCGCGCCCACGGGGTCGGCCACATACCCGAGGACCGACACCGCCGCGGCCTGGTCCTGGAGTACACCGTGGCCGACAACACCATCTTGGGGATCCACTACCATCCCCCCTTCGTCAAATCGCGCGGGGTGGATGTGCTCGACCCGGGCGCCATCGTGGCCAAGGCCGAGCGATTGGTGGCGGAGTTCGACATTCGCCCCACCGATCCCCTAAACCCGGCCGGTAATCTCAGCGGCGGCAACCAGCAGAAAGTAGTGGTGGCCCGCGAAATGGACCAGCAGCCCCAGCTGCTTATCGCCGCCCAGCCCACGCGCGGCGTGGATGTGGGCAGCATCGAGTTTATCCACAAGCGCCTCATCGAGGCCCGCGACGGCGGTACCGCCGTTCTGGTGATCTCGGCCGACCTTGAGGAGGTTCTCAGTCTCTCCGATCGCATCGCCGTGATCTACGAGGGGGAGATCGTGGGGGAGTTGGCGCCAGAGGAGGCAACCGAGGAGCGATTGGGATTGCTGATGACGGGCGCCAGCTGACGCCGGCGGTCCTCGGCTGTCGCCGATGACTTGGCCCAACCTCTATCGAGGTTGGGCGGCAGAGGTCATCAGCAGTGTATCGGGTCGACGGTAGGTCGGGATACGCGCCTAGCGCGTTCCCTGACGATCCATCTAACAAAATGCCTCGCTGAAACCACAGCGGCCTCGCCGCGGGAGAACCGTAAGACCGTGCCGAAATCCACACCACCTTTTCTCCTCCGCCTCCTCGGCTCCAAGGCCCTGATGGGCGTATTGGCACCGCTGGTGGCCGTCTTTCTGGCGTTCGTGGTGAGCGGCCTGATTATCCTCGTCTTCATCACCACCTACAGCCTGTCGGACCGGGATCTACAGCGGCTTGCCGAAGTGGGGCTGCCGGCTGAACTCACCGCCGAATTGGGGGTGATGAGTGACCAGGTGTTTCCCCGTCGGGAGGCCTTCCTCGATCGGGTCACCGAGATCCTCGGGGCCGAGGCAGCCGGGGTTCACGGAGAGCGCCTGGCCGAAACGGCCCTGACCCGGGAAAACCCCATCCACGTCTACGGGCAGATCTTCAAGGCCGCCTTGAAGGATCGCAATGGTTGGGGCAACGTCCTCTATCGGGCAACGCCCCTGATCTTCACCGGCCTGGCCGTCGCGCTGGCCTTCCAGTGCGGCCTGTTCAACATCGGCGGAGAGGGCCAGATGGTCATGGGGGGCTTCGCCCTTACCTGGGTGGGTTTCACCTTCGCCGGCCTGCCCTGGTTTATCCACCTTCCCCTGTGTATCCTGGCGGCGGTGCTGATGGGGGGCTTATGGGGCGGTATCGCCGGCTGGCTCAAGGCCAGCCGGGGGGTTCACGAAGTGGTCACCACCATCATGCTCAACTGGATCGCAGTGGCCCTGATCCAATACCTGACCATGGCCTACAAACCCCCCGAGTCCTGGATCCCCCACACCTACGAGGTCGCCAAGAGCGCCCAGCTCTCGCGTCTGTGGGTCTACCTGAACCCCCTGGGCATCGCCTTCCCCAAGAGCAATCTGCTCAACACCTGCGTCTTCATCGCGATGGTGGTGGTGGTGCTGGTGTGGTTCCTGCTGAAGAAAACCAAAATCGGCTACGAGATCCGGGCCGTGGGCCACAATCCCAGCGCGGCCGAATGCGCCGGCATCAGCGTGCCGCGCAACACCATCCTGGCCATGGCCCTCGCCGGCGGTCTGGCCGGCCTGGTGGGGGTCAACCAGGTCCTGGGGTACAAGCACCGCTTTCGCTACGGGGTGATGGAAGGCCTGGGCTTCGACGGCATCGGGGTGGCCTTCATCGGTCGCAACAGCCCCTTCGGTGTGGTGCTGGCCGCCCTGCTTTTCGGCATCCTCGACCAGGGCGGGCTGGCCATCGACGTCTCCACCCACGTCCCCCGTGAAATCGTCATGGTGCTCAAGGCCACCATTCTGATTTTCGTCGTCCTGGGAACGGAGCTGACCAAACGCCTCCTGCGGCGACTGCAGAAACGAGAGGAGGCGCGCGCATGATGGCAACTCTCTGGGCGATCCTCGCCTCCACCATCCGCCTGGCCGTCCCCTACACCTTGGCAGGACTCGGGGGCACCTACAGCGAACGCGCCGGTGTGGTCAACATCGGTCTCGAGGGCCAGATGCTCAGCGGGGCCTTCGCCGCCGTAGCGGTGACCAATATCCTTGGCAGCGCCTGGCTGGGCCTCCTGGCCGCCATCGGCGTGGGCATGTTGTTGGGCCTGATTCACGGCGTGGTCTGCATCAGCTGCAAGGCGGACCAGATCGTCAGCGGCCTGGCCATCATTATCTTCTCGGCCGGCATCACCGTCTTTTGCTCCTGGCTGCTCTTCGACAAGACCCAGATCAAGGCCATCGCCACACTGAAGGTGCCCCTGCTGCACGAGATGGACTTCTTCAAAGCCTTTTTCAGCCAGATTCCGCCCCTGGTCTTCGTGACCGTCCTCATCGTCCTGGTCTCCCATGTCCTGCTTTTCAAAACCGTCATCGGCCTGCGTCTGCGAGCGGTGGGCGAGTACCCCAAGGCCGCCGACACCCTCGGCGTCAACGTCTATCGCATGCGCTATCTGGCCGTGGTGATCAGCGGCGGGCTGGCCGGCATGGGGGGCGCCTACCTCTCCCTGGAGCACGCCCACTACTTCGTCAAGGGGATCAGTGCCGGGCGCGGCTTCATCGGCCTGGCGGCCATGATTTTCGGCAAATGGACGCCCCTGGGCACCGCCGGCGCCGGTCTGCTCTTCGGATTCGGCGAAGCGGTCAAACCTTACCTGCCCAAGGTGGTGCCCTCCCAATTCATCGATATGGTGCCCTATTTGCTCACCATCTTCGTGCTGGCCAGCGCCATTGGCCGCGCCACGCCACCGGCCAGCGTGGGGATTCCCTACAGCAAGGAGTAGTCCCACCCCGACGCGCCGTCGACGCGGTCGGCGCCCCGGGCCCCGCCTGCCCGCCGCCCCTCGCCAACCGAGCGGGTCGTCCCCCTCGCCGGCCTGTCCCCGCCAAATGACTGTCGAATCGGAATACCCTGTATTTTCGCTAAATATCTGTGGACGCTGCGCCGATAGTAGCGGTGACACCCGCGCCGCAGCTCAAGGCGCAGCCACCACTACCTGACACTAGATTGGCCGGTGGGACCGCACCGGCACATCGACCACTATCGGTCACGGGAGGTTTGTTATGACGCTCTCGCGCAGAGCATTTTTTCGCAGCGCACTGGGCGCCGCCGGCATTGGCGGTCTGGGTGCACTGCTGGGACCCGCAGAGGCAACCGCGGCGCCTTCGGCCGCGACGATCACACCCGAGGTGAAGGTCGAATGGCTGGGACATGGCAGCTTCCTCCTGGAATCCCGCCAGGGGCGCCGCATTCTCATCGACCCATGGTTGAGCACCAATCCCATGTGCCCCGGTCGCTATCGCAAGAACGGCGGCTTCGGGAAGGTGGACCTTATCCTCTGGACCCATGGCCACGTGGACCACTTCATGCTCACCGATGCCAAGGCCCTGGTCAGTGACTACGCCCCCAAAATTATCGCCCCCTGGGAGTTGAACTTCTTCATCAAGTCGGAGATCCCCGAGGCCGACTGCGGCACCTTCACCCTCGGCAACAAGGGCTCCAGCGCCGACATCGACGGCATCCGCGTGACCATGGTGGAAGCCTTCCATTCGGCTGGGGCGCAGTTGACCGGTTTCGAGGGCACCAACCGCTTCGTGGGCGAGGCGGTGGGCTACATCCTGGAATTCGAGAACGGGCTGCGGGTCTACCATGCCGGCGATACCTCGCTGATGGCCGACATGAAGCTGGTGATCGCCGACTATTACAAGCCCGACGTGGCCATTTTGCCCATCGGCGGCGTGTTCACCATGGGGCCCGAGGAGGCCGCCTATGCCTGCGGCATGATCCGCCCCCGCGTGGTGATCCCCGAGCATTACGGCACCTTTCCCGTACTGGAGCCCGATTGCGAGCGCTTCCGTAAGTTCATCGCGCAGCATGCCGCCGAGGTGAGCGTTCTGGAGCTGACACCCGGACAAACAGCACGGATTTGACCCCATGGTTCTGCCCATTCGCTTCAAGATCATGCTGCCGGTGGTGCTGCTGGTGGTCACCTGCGTGGGTGCCAGCACCTATTTCTCGGCCCGAGCGGAGAAGCGCGTGCTCGAGGAGGGGCTGATCCAGAACGGGCGGCAGCTGGCCCGCAGCATCGCCTCCAGCACGCGCAGCGCCTTCTGGTCCCTGAACTGGGTCTTCGTTGAGAAACAGCTTCAGGACCCCAGCCAGTTTGGCCGCAAGGAGATCCTCTTCGCCCACATCGTCAAGCCCAATGGCGAGATCTATCTCTCCACCCGCAAAGGCGCCCTGGGGGAATTCGTTCCCGAAAACTTCCGATCGGTACGGGAGCAGATCCGACCCACGCACTGGTTCGCAGAGAGCCAGACCGAAGGCATTCTCGTGCTCCATCCAGTGATGATCGGCAAGGTGCGTTGGCACGTGGTGTTGGGCCTCTCCCTGGAGGAGGTGCGCGCCGTTACCCAGGATCTGATTTACAACAACCTGATGATTGGCGGGCTCATCCTGCTGCCCGCCCTGCTGGGCGCTTACCTGCTGGCGCGTTCCATCTCCAGCCCCCTGGCCCAACTGGCCCGCACCACCCGCATCATTGCCGACGGAGACCTGGATTATCGTCTCTCGATCTGCAGCCGCGACGAGATCGGGCAGTTCAGTCAGGCATTCAACCGCATGATCGACAGCCTGGTCTCGGCCAGAGACAAGATCCAGACCGCCAATGAACGACTGCTGACCATCCTCGACAGCGTCGCCGCCGAGATCTACGTCGCCGACCTGGAAACCTATGAAATCCTGTTCACCAACCGTGCGATGCGGCAGCATTTCGGGGGCGATCTGACCGGGCAAATTTGCTATCGCGCCTTTCGGCGTCTGTCGGCGCCCTGTGATCACTGCAGCAACTGCCATCTGGTGGACACCGACGGCGAGCCCACCGGCGTTTACGTGTGGGAAGGGTACAACCCCGTCAGCAAGCGCTACTTCATCAACTACGACCGCGCCATCCGCTGGGTCGACGATCGCCTGGTGCGGATTCAGATCGCCACGGACGTGACCGAGCGCAAGCATGCCGAAGATGAACTGCTGCGCATCAACGATGACCTGGAACAGCTGGTGGCGGAGCGCGCTGGTGAGATCGAGAAGAAGAACGTCGCCCTCCAGGAGAAGATCGCCGAGCAGCGCCGCACCGAGCTGGCGCTGGTACAGGCCAAAATCGCCGCCGAGGAGGCCAGTCGCTCCAAGAGCGAGTTTCTGGCCAACATGAGCCACGAGCTTCGCACACCCCTGAACCACATCATCGGCTTCACCGAACTGGTGGTGGACCAAATGGTGGGAGAGCTGAACGACCAGCAGAGCGAGTACCTAGGGGACGTTCTCAACAGCAGCCACCATCTCCTCGCCCTGATCAACGACATTCTGGACCTCTCCAAGATCGAAGCCGGCAAGACCGAGTTGCAGGCGACGGAGGTGGATGTCGCGAAGGTCGTCTCAGGGGCGAAGGTGATGTTCAAGGAGAAGGTAATGAAGCACCGTCTCCAGATGACGACCGACATCGAAGATTTCCCCGTAGTGATCCACGCCGATGAGCGCAAACTCAAGCAGATCCTCTACAACCTGCTCTCCAATGCGGTCAAGTTCACCCCGGACGGCGGCGCCATCCGGGTGAGTGTTTGTCGGATTGCCGACAGGGAACCCGCGCCGATCCGCGACCCCAACGGCGAAACGCTGCTCTTTCAGGTCACGGACAGCGGCATCGGCATCCCGGCGAACGAATTGGAGCGGGTATTCAACGTTTTCGAGCAGGTGGACAACGGCCCCACCCGCAATGTCCAGGGCACCGGCCTCGGTCTCGCCCTGTCCCGCCAATTCGTGGAACTCCACGGTGGCCGTATCTGGGCCGAGAGCGGCGGAGAGGGGCAGGGCGCCACCTTCAGCTTTACCCTGCCCGCCGGGCCCACCGGCACCCCCGACGCGCTCATCCCTTCTGTAGCAGCAGCACATCCCGAGCTACCACCCATAGGCGCGCCGTGAAGCGCCGCACCAGGTAGTCAAAGGTCTCCCGGCTGTAGAAGCAGATATGGGTGGGGTCGCGAATGTAGTGCCAGCGACGGAAGGCGTCCCCGTCGATCACCAACTTGGTCATGATGCCCAGCCATCCGCCGGGGCGCAGGATGGCGAAGAGCCTGTCCCATACCCGTGCCGGTTTGCGCAGATGCTCCACCACCTCCGTGGCGGTAATGAAATCATAGCGCCGCTCGAACACCGAAGCGTCGTCATAGTAGAATGGATCGTAAAGGTCCGTTCGATGGCCGCGCGCCGTCAGCAGTTGGGCCAGGGCCGGCCCCGGCCCGCAGCCGAAGTCCAGCCCCCGGCTGTTGGGGGCCAATCGCCCCAACAGGGGCGTGCTCAAGCGGGACAGGAAGCGGCGGTAATCGGGATCGGCGGGATCGTTGCGGTGCAGATCGTAGACCGCCTTCTCCTGGGCTGCGCTGAGCCAGAAGCTGCTGGGCACAAACACCAGACGGCAATCGCCGCAGCGCAGGTAGCGGCGCACCCGGTCCGTGTGGAAGGGCGCAGAATCGCGTCGGCCGCAGAGCGGGCAGGCGGGGAGGCGCTCCTGGGTCATGGCGCTCAATCCGATAGGTAGTACTCCACCGTCGATACGATCCGCACCCGCTTTATGTGGGGCGTGTTTTTGTCGCGGTTGGCAATGGAAAACTGGCCCTGGCGGGCACGCTTGATCTTCCCCAGTCGACTCTTGGAATCCTTGGCGAATTTCTCGGCCACTTCGCGGGCCTTCATGGTGGCCTCCTCCACCATGTCCGGCTTGACCTCGTTGAGACGCGTGAAGAGATACTCCGTGGCGCCCTGATAGCCGCCATCGGAGAAGGCAACGCCGCGTTTGCCGATCTCGGCCAATCGGTTCATCGTGGCCCGCACCGTCTCGATCTGGGCGGTATAGACGGTGATGGTCTGGGAGGCCGCATAGCGAAATTCGATCCTGGATTTCTCGTACCCCTGGGCCAGCTTGTCCATGATCGTTGGCGCCGAGGTGGTGAGCTCTCCGTTGTCGAATCCGCTGGCTGTGAGAAAGGTGGTGATGATGGCCGCATCGCGTTCCAGGGAGCCGTAGAGCGCGCTGAGATCGTTGTGGGCGGCCGTAAAGGTGATGGGCCAGAGAACGATGTCCGCCGGGTATTCCCGCTCCGAGAGGCCCTTCACCACCACCGTCCGTTCAAACGCCTTGAACTTGATGGCGCTGGACCCGATGAGATGGCCCAGGGCCGCCAGGCCGGCGAAGATGAAGATCCCCAGGACGACAGCGCTCTTCAGGTCTCCCTTATGCATGGGTCCGCTCCTTTAAATGGGATTGCCATCAGCAGGCGGCGAGACCGCCGACTGAAGGTGTATCCTCCCGGAAGCAGCCACGTCAAGGCCGTGGGCGGGGATGCGGACAAGCAGTGATGATGGCGTCCGGCGCCGTTGAACAGAATCCTGCCAGCGGAAAGGGGGATCGATCGGGCGGTGCTGGATGGGTGCTGACGCTCCCTGGCAGTGGCGGTCGGTCCTCAGACCTTGAACTGATCTACGACCCGCGTCAGATTGCCGGCCAGATCCGACAGGTTTTCCGCATTGTGCTTGACCTGGCTGCTGTTGCGCGTCATCTCCGCCGAGGCACCGGTGACGGTCTGAATCTCGGATGACATCTCCGAAACCAGATCGGCATTGGTGGAGACATTCTGATTGGCGGTGCCGATGCCGTCGGCGACCTGTTGAACCTTTTCGGCGATATTGCCGGTGGTGACCGATTGCTCCTCGACGGCGGCCGTGATGGTGATGGCCATGCTGACGATAACGATAAGACCCAACGCACCTGCTACCAGCTTCAACTTCAGTCGTTTGCGAAACATGTCTCACTTCCATAGGGGTGCTGATCCGATGGAGGTCGCTTCCAGATCAGGGTGAAGTGAATGAGCGTTAGGGGCAAAAGCGGTCGGTCATATCGAGATATCGGTTACACCAGGATGATCTTGAGGGGGAGGGCGGGGGGCAGAAATGCCATGGGCGAGGGCGGCAGCCGTGCATCGCCGCGTCGGCGGGGTTGCGGTCCTGGTCCGAGCCTTGCGGACGCTACCGCCAGGTATAGGTGACGGCGCCCTGTTCGCAGCCGTCCACACAAGTTCCGCAAAGAATGCACTCCGTGTGCTCCATCCGCTGCTGCGCCACCATCCGCTCCACCGGGAGACTCATGGGGCAGCCGCGGGTGCAGGTGTGACAGTGAACACACTTGTCTGCAGCAGGGGCCAATCCCAGGGATGGCCACCGGAGCCGGTTGCGCAGTTGGCGGCCCACAATCATGAAGGGGGCCATCCAGCAGAGATGGTGACAAAAGGCGCGTTTGCCGAACAGGAACGCCGGCAGGACGATGAGCCCGATCAGCACGCTAAAGTAGACGATGGCGCCCTGGATATCGCCGATGGAGAGCCCGTGGGTGGTTTGGTAGAAAAAGTCGATCGTGTGGTAGCCACCCGCCCGAATGGCCAGGACAACGATGGCGCCGAACCACGGCACCCAGATGATCCATTTGATGAGATCCCCCTTGGTGACCCGCTTTGGCCTGGCCAGAAAGATGGCCTCCTGGCAGCCGGCCGCGGGACACAGCCACCCGCAATAACCCCTCCCCAGCAGCAGCGCACTCACCAGCAGCAGCAGAAAAACGATCCAGCTCCCGTTGACGATGCCCGTGGCACTTGCTTCGAGAATCAAGACTGGGGAGAAGTAGTAGAGGGTCGCCGGGAACAGAAAAAAGGACCACAGGAGGATGCCTTTGCGGATCTTCTGACGCGTTTTCATGGTGTCTGCTCTACCTTCGGCGCAATCGCGGCTGCCAACCCGCTTGAGGGTTGACGAACCCCTGCGGCGCGCGCTTCGTGTCTACCAGGAGGCGGACGTCTCGCACACCAGATGAACGATGGCGGCTGGACTGGATACCCAGAAGCCCTCGAACCCCGGCGGCAACGGCTCGATCTCGTCGCAGCGGACGACGCCCTCGGCCGCCAGATGGGCGGCCGCCGCAGCGAGATCGTCGGTGACGATTTCGAGCCAAGTCTCCGCCTGGCTGAGCGCCGGAACACGATCGATCCATAGGTTGTTGGCGCCGAAGCGGAAACCGACCGAAGGCGCCTGGTCCTCCAGTGCCTCCAGGCCGAGGACGTCGCGATAGAACCGCAGGGTCGCCTCGTACTGATGGGGCGGCACCTTGATGGCGATGTTGCGACCGGCACGATAGGTGGGCGTCGTCATGTCGTCTCTCCAGAAGGGTCAGGTCTTGGGGGAAAGCGGCAGGACCGCCAGCGCGTCCCGTCCGCTTGAAACCGACTCGGTATCCACCAGGTAGGCGATTTTCTGAGTGATCTCTCCGATATCTTTCGGATACTTTATTCGGCCCTTGATCTTTTCAAAGTACGTTACCTTTATTCGTCCTCTCGATCGGTCGAACGCCAAGTCTTTTACCCGGTGGACCGCAAGAATCACATAATCGCCGAGAGATTGCCAAAAGACCTCATCGTGATCTTTCCACGGCGGCAGGTAGAAGGGCAGCAAAGCCGGCTGCTTCTTGCCGATCTGCACGATATGCTTGTAGAGAATGATGGGGTATGATTCGATCTGTTGCGGGTCCACCCGCTCCAGCAGTTGAAATAGCGCGTGAGCCGCTGCTGCTTGCGAAAACGTCTGTCGATCTGCCCTATGACAGGCGCCTGTCCGACGCCAGTCTACCTTACTCTATGGCCTGTGAAATGGCGGCATGCATGGATCAACCTCTTGCGTGAAAGGGTAACCGGCGCTTTGTGCTCATTTCAAGCCCGATCCTTTCGGCCGTTCACCGGCACGGCTTTTGTGTGCTGAGTGAACAGCGACACGCACCGCGACAAGCTACCCTTCGCCGGCCAGCGCCGGTGGAATCATTTGAGCTCCACGTTGCCGTCCAGGTACTTGAGGCTGTACTTGAACCCGTTGATGCGCCAGCCGTCGGCGCGCCGGATCAGGCCCAGGTCATAGCTGCCGATGAATTCGCGAACGTTTCCCGCGGTGGCGGCCGCCTTGAAGTGGCTGGCAATGGCATAGGCCTTCACCTTGGCGGCATCTCCGTCGATCGCAACGATGTAGTTGCCCGCCTGATGATGAACGGCATCCAGCCCCTTGAAACCCGCCTCCCAGAGGGCGGTGATCTCCTCACTGGATCTGGTCTCCACCGATTTGGCGCCAACCGACACCATATCGATGACCACTTCACTGTCGAACACCTCCGCTATCAGACCGCTCCAGTCCTGTTCGTCCGTATAGACGAAGAGCTTGTTGACCACCTCGATGATTTGCTCGCGCGGGCTGAAGCGATTCATGCCGCTTTGCTGCTGGTGCAGACCGCTGCAGGCGGTCAACAGCAGTAGGACCGTCATCGCCGCGATATATCTCGCTGTCATATCGATTCTCCGTCTTATTGGTGTAAAAGTGCCGTGTCGCTGGTACTGGGCCAAAGCGGGCACGATCCGGCGCCGTGTCAATCCCTTGCCCAGGTTAGCTGGCCGCCATCAGCTCGATCAGGGTGGAACAGCCGCCGTCCCTCACATATGCCGCATGATCGGCGACCGTCTCAAATCGATGTCCGACGATGTTGCGGCACTCGAATTCAGCGCCGGTGCACTTGGAAAAGCGGTCGATTGCCGCCACGGCCCTGGGGCTGTTAAGATCCGGCTTAGCACCTGCTTCAAACTGGTTCATGCCGATGATCCATACGGCGGCGCCCAAGGCGCCGCAGCCACCGCCACTCAAACCGATGCCGCCGGAAAGTCCCGCCGCCATTATCGTTTGCATGTCGCTAAGCCCCATCCTGCTGGCCAATTTGGTCGCGCAGCCAACGGGTGTCGTGGGCACTTGGGAAGGCGCTGTGCCGAGAGCGCTCTCGATCTCGGCCAATGCCGGTCGTACGTATCGAACGGCTTTGTTGAGGCAGCGGATCGTGCCGCCTTTCATGAGGAAATAGGTCACCATCTGCATTGTCGACGAGGTTTTATTCAACCCGGTCAGGTCGAAGCAGTTGACGTGGGTATGGGCCGCGCGAAACGACGTCACCAGCCTGCGTGCGGTAAGTATGGCCTGGGTTTCGGCGCGCGGGCCCGGGCCGAACAGTCGATACGCTTGGGCTCCCGCCGCGAGCGCCGCGCCCCAGATCATGCCGCATTGATACCCGTGTTGCAGGATGCCACCGGCAAGGGGCATGGCGGCGTTCTCTTCTGTTTCCAGTGCGTGATTGAAGGCGCTGTTGAGAACTCTCAACACGGCGCCAGATCACGCGATTTCAAAGAACGGACTCAGAACGCCCCATGTCGTTATCCGGGCGGCTGGTTTGGACCGCATGTCGCCTCCTGTTCCATTTTCAACGCCGCTGATCGGTAGATCTGAAGCAGAATCGGGACGGTTGTATCCTGTTGAGAGCCTGCATCATACGCCAATTGAATCCTGAAATCTAACGCACCACGGGACCGGATGGCAATGGGGCGCAGCGAAATTGGTCTCTCAAAAGGATGCGGTGGCCGGCCGGCGTACCAATTGCCGGCAACGCTAC
>JASJCL010000030.1 GCA_030066015.1 Desulfosarcinaceae bacterium
TTTCTCGGCGGCGGCCTTTTCGGCAGCGGCTTTCTCGGCGGCGGCCTTTTCGGCAGCGGCTTTCTCGGCGGCGGCCTTTTCGGCAGCGGCTTTCTCGGCGGCGGCCTTTTCGGCAGCGGCTTTCTCGGCAGCGGCCTTCTCGGCAGCGGCCTTCTCCGCGGCGGCTTTCTCCGCGGCCGCCTTCTCCGCAGCAGCTTTCTCGGCAGCAGCCTTTTCAGTGGCCACTTTCAGTTCCGCCATGGAAAATGGCTGAAAGAGCAGGCTGCGGATGCGCTCGGTCTCTGCCTCACTGTCGGCGCTGACCAGCGGCGGAGCGGCCATGGCCGCATCCGCCACAGCGGTCCTGGGCGGGGTGGGGACCACCTCGAACTGGGCGTCGTATTTGCGCGTCATCAGTTCCTTGAGACTGGGCTTCTTTTTGGTGGGCGCCTTGGTGGTCTTTTTCTTGGGAGCTGTTTTGGTCGCCGCGGCCTTTTTCTTTCCCGTCGCTTTGGCTGCTGCTGTTTTCTTGGGTGCTGCTTTTTTCGGTGTCGCTTTCACCTTTTTCACTTCGGCCATGTCGTAGGTCTGGAACAGCAGTTTGCGGATCCGCTCGGTTTCTTTTTTTGTCTTAGCGGCCACCAGCGGGGGCGAGGTGATATTGGCGGCATCGGACGCTGGTTCCGGAGGCGTAAACAGCTTGCCTTCGGTTGGCTGTAGATATCTCCGATGGAGCAGTTCTCGTCGCTCATCTACCTTTTTCTTGGCTGGGGTTTTTGCGGCCGTCTTCTTTTTGGTCGCAGTCGTTTTAGGTGCCTTCTTCTTGCCGCTGGTCGTCTTTGTGGTCGCAGCCTTAGCGGTTGTCTTTTTCGTCGGTGTCTTCGCCTTCTTCGTGGTTGCTTTTTTTGTTGTCGCAGCCTTGGGAGCCTTGGTTGTTTTCTTCGTACGCTTGGCAGATGTCGCCGATTTGGCCTTCGGCGTAGCCGCTTTGGCTGTCTTCGCTTTGGCGGGCGATTTTTTGGCGGCCGCCGATTTTTTCTCCTCGTCCTTGGCCGTGGCTTTTTTCTTAGAGGTGGATTTGATGAGGCTCTTCTTTCCCATTGACAACCCCTTTGAAATTGGATGGGTTTTGGCTTATAGTGCGGGCTTGCGAAACAAGGGAATTCTATAAAAAAAACCGCCGAATTTGTAAAGAATTAATTGGGTGAAGCCCCGCAAATACTGGTGTCTTGGGGCTTCGGGATGCGGTAGGCATGTCTTTTGAGTCATTTGTCGGCAGACGTTACCTGCGGACCAGCCGGGATCAGCTGTTCCTCTCAATGATCACCCTGCTGTCGGTGTTGGGGGTGGCCCTGGGGGTGATGGTACTGGTGGTGGTGATCGCTGTCATGACGGGCTTTGAGACCGAGCTGACCAAGCGTATCCTGGGGATTGAGGCCCATGTGCTGGTGATGCGTTACGGAGAACCCCTCAGCGCCCACGATACGCTGGTGGCGCGCATTGAAGGTGAAGCCGGGGTGACCTCGGCGGCACCCTTCATCTATACCCAGGCGATGATGCGGTCCCCCAAGGGGCTCACGGGTGTTGTTCTGCGTGGGCTGGATCCCGGCAGCCTGGCGTGCCGCTTGACCACTGTGTCGGGCCAATGCCTGGGGGAGGTCCTGGCATCTCCCAGCCAGTCAGCGGTGCGAACGGGCGGCTCGGCCATCCACCTGCCCGAAGTGGTTTTGGGCAGTGCCCTGGCCGAAAAGTTTGACCTCAAGCGAGGTGATCTGATTCACCTGCTTTCCGCCCAGGGCGACACCGCAGCCGTTGGCCGGCTACCCCGGGTGCATCCGGTACGCATTGCCGGGCTATTTGAATCGGGAATGCATGAATACGACGCCGCGGTGGTCTTTATGGGGCTCGCCGAGGCCCAGCAGCTGCTGGGCATGACGGGACAAGTCACGGGAATCGAGGTGCGCCTGACCGACGTGTACCAGGCTGAAGCCATGGCGGCGACGCTGGCCGACCAATTGGACTATCCCTACTGGACCCGTGATTGGATCCAGATGAATCGCAATCTGTTTTCCATGCTGACCTTACAGAAAACGGTGATGTTCATCATTTTAACCCTCATCGTCCTGGTGGCGGCCTTCAACATCGCCAGCGCCCTGATCATGATGGTCATGCAGAAAACCCGGGACATCGCCATCCTCAAGACCATGGGGGCCACCAACGGCAGCATCCGCAAGATCTTCGTTTTCAAAGGGCTCCTCATCGGTTTTGTCGGCATCCTCATGGGTGTCAGCGGGGGCGTGGGGCTTTCTTTGTTGCTGCAGCGCTACCAGTTTGTCCAGCTTCCGGGCGACGTCTATTTTCTCACGACGCTCCCAGTGTATCTCGATATCGTCGACATCGCGGTCATTGTCGCCGCAACCTTGCTGATCTGCCTGCTGGCCACCCTCTATCCGGCCCGCCAGGCGGCACGCTATAAGCCGGTGGAGGGCATTCGCTACCACTAGTCGAAGGCGACTCGTCCTGCAGTGGCCCTCGCCCCGCAGGGGGCCCACCGATCGGCTTCCATCCTAAAGTTTCCGTCCCAAAAAGCCAAAAAGAGCCTCAGAGCGGCAGCGATACGGTTTGCAGCCGGTCCTGCTTTTACGCGACTTCCGGTGCCTCCGGCGCCCAGATACAACGCTGTATGGAAAAGATCCCATGAGCGAGAGCGACATTTTTTTCGATTACAGCTTCGAATGGTCGGATCGGCCGGCGGCCCGGTTTACGATGACCCTTAATCCGCATGATTTGACGCTGGTCCAGCCCGATGACATCGCACCGGCACCATGGACACGACTCTCCAAGGAGCAATGCGCCTGCTGCCCGCTGGCCGAGACGGATCATCCCCATTGTCCGGTGGCCGTGAATCTCCAGGATCTGGTGACGGCCTTCAAGGACCGCGTCTCCTTTGATGACTGCATCGTTCGGTGCGTGACACCTCAGCGGACTTACCTGAAAAATACCGCTGTGATGGACGGTCTGGCGTCAATCTTTGGCATCGTGATGGCCACCAGCGGGTGCCCCATCATGGATTTCCTGAAACCCATGGCGCGCTTCCACCTGCCATTTGCCTCCATCGAGGAGACCACCATGCGCAGTACCTCCATGTTCCTGCTGCGCCAGTATTTCAGCCACCGCGACGATCCCACGCGCTGCTTCAATTTCGAACCGCTGGAAAACCATTACAGTCGTGTGCAGGAGGTCAATGAGGGACTATTGGCGCGGATCAACAGTCTGGGACACAACGACGCCGATAAAAATGCCCTGGTCACCCTCCACTCCCTGTCCCAGTTCCTCTCCATCGAGATCGATTATAGCCTGGAAGCCCTTGCCGATCTCTTTTGACCAGCCATTTGCATCTACACCTTTCCCGCTGGGGGAAGGGGCCTGCGGGACGAACCCATGCTGACCATCGACATTATCTATCGCTGCTGGTTGACAGGCGGTGAGGAGACCACCTTCGAGATTCACCTGGATCCTGACAGCCTGCGCCGGATGGGACCGATGCCGGCCGAACTGCCCAATTGGACGGAACTGGGATTCAAGCAGTGTCCCAATTGTCAGCTCGCGGTCGTCACCCACCCCCATTGTCCTTTAGCAGTGGAGTTGGTGGACATCGTTCCCCGTTTTGACCACCTGCTCTCCTACAACCGGATCGAGGCCGAAGTGGTGACGGTCGAACGAACCGTTCGCGTCGAAGCGTCTGTCCAGCGGGTCTTGAGCTCTCTTATGGGGCTGCTCTTTGCGGTGAGCGCCTGCCCATGGACCACCTTCTTCAAACCATTGGCCCGCTATCACTTGCCGCTGGCGACCACCGAAGAGACGATGTGGCGGGTGATATCTACCTTCCTATTGGGGCGCCATTTTCAATCCCAGGCGGGTCGAACCGAGCCGGCCGATCTCGATGCATTGGCGACCATGTACGCCCACGTTCAGGTGGTGAATGGTGCCTTCGCCGAGCGTCTACGGGTTGCTTGTCAGCAAGATTCAGTCATCAATGCGCTGATATTGCTTGATATGTTTGCTAAGTCAGTTCCCTTCGCGATTGACGATGCGCTGGATGAAATCCGGCCCCTCATCGTTCCGTTCTTTCAACCCGACATGTGGAAAATGAGCATCTCGGCCGGCTGATTTGGACCGCACTTGCCTTTCTGGCCATCGAAACCCATAATGGGTCGACCTTCCCAGCACATCCGATTGATCCCATCAAGGTATTTCGACCAAGGAGGTTGAATGCAGATCAGATCGCTATCGATCCCCAATCGCGGTGGGCATTCTCTGTCCGCCCGTCTAGCGCTCCCGGATACCGCCACTGCCGCCGGCGCCTCTACAGCTGCAGTGGCGCTGTATGCCCATTGCTTTACCTGCTCTAAAAACGTCAAGGCCGCCGCCAACTTGAGCCGTGGATTGGTGGCCAAGGGCCTGGCCGTCTGCCGCTTTGATTTCACTGGACTCGGCGAGAGCGGCGGCAGTTTTGCCGACACAACCTTCTCCTCAAACATCACGGACCTTCTCGATGTCGCCGCCTACCTCGAAAGGGAGCTCGCTGCACCCCAACTGCTCATCGGCCACTCCCTCGGCGGCGCTGCCGTGCTCCAGGCTGCCGGACAACTCCCCCATGTTCGTGCCGCCGTCACGATTGGTGCACCAGCGGAGCCCAAGCACGTTCTTCAACACTTCGATGCGGTTCGACCGCGCCTGGCCACCGAAGGGGACGCCACTATTCTGATTGAGGGGCGCACCTTTCGTTTCACATCGGCGTTTGTGGACAACCTTGTGGCCATCGATCAGGCGGCCGCCATTCGGGCGCTCCAACGCCCACTTCTCATCATGCACGCCCCCTTGGACCGGATCGTCAGCATTGACAATGCCGCCCAAATCTTCCAGACAGCACGACATCCCAAAAGTTTCGTCTGTTTGGATGGGGCCGATCACCTGCTCAGTGATGCGGTGCAGGCCCTTTACGCCGGGGAAGTGATCGCTGCCTGGTCCTCAAAATACCTTGGGGCGGCAAGTGGACCTTAGATCCATATCTCGGCCCGAAGCATTAAGGGATTGCAATTTTTACGTATTCGGATTACGCTTGTCCGGTTACAATTTGGAAACACCGCACTTTGCGCGATAGGGGTACGGAGTCTCCTCAGCCGCAGATACCGAAGGCTGATCCGCCTCCGCTGCCCCGCTTTTTTATTCACGCCGCTGCCAACGATGCTGGTACTTCGCAGCTCCGCGAGGCCTGAACGCTGATGGTCGGCCTTTGTCCAATAAGGAAATAGAAGAAGTTGATCGGTAAGTTAAAGAACCTGATTGCCAAACTCACCCGCCCGGGAAAAACCAACCAAACAGCGTCGCCTTCGGCTACTGGTGGCCATGATACCCCCCGAAAAGAACAGCGCCGCGGATCTCGCCCCACCACCGCTCGGAAAGCCACCTCCGATAAATTGGCACCCAAGAAGGAGGAGGGCCGCCCTCCCCAGCGTAAGCGATCGCCCCGTAAAAAGTCCCAACCAGCCAAATCCCGGCGCCCGGTGCACGGCGATTGGAATGCGGGCCAATTTCCCGTGGCAGCTGAGCCAGGTAAAACCCGTTTTCACGACCTGTCCATACCCGATCGGTTGCTGCATGCCATCGCAGACCTGGGATTTCAGTATTGCACTCCCATCCAAGCCGAATTGCTTCCAGATACCTTAAAGGGGCGTGATGCCTACGGTCGCGCCCAGACGGGCACTGGCAAGACGGCCGCCTTCCTGATCACTGGCATGACGCGCATGCTGTCCAACCCAATTTCGGGAAAACGCCCCACCGGCACCCCCCGAATGCTGGTGGTGGCACCGACCCGTGAGTTGGTGCTCCAGATTTCCGCCGAGGCCAAGGAGCTTGCCAAATATACGCGCCTTGCCATCGTCTCCATATTCGGTGGAATGGATTATGAGAAGCAGCGACGTCAATTGTCCGACCGTGTGATTGACATCATTGTGGCGACCCCCGGACGCCTGCTTGACTTTCACCGCCGCAAGGATCTCAACCTGGGAAAAACGGAGATGCTCGTTCTGGACGAGGCCGACCGGATGCTGGACATGGGCTTCATTCCCGATGTGCGCCGCATTGTCTACGCCACTCCCCACAAGAGCAAACGTCAGACCATGCTGTTCAGCGCTACTCTCACCGACGCCATCACGCGCCTCTCTGATCAGTGGACCACCGATCCCCTCAGCGTGGAGATAGAGCCGGAGCAGGTGGCGGTGGACAGTGTGGATCAGCAGGTTTACATCGTCACAACCGACGAGAAGTTCACGCTGCTCTACAACATGATCACCAAACAGAAGCTGGAGCGGCTGCTCGTCTTTTGTAACCGCCGAGATCAGACCCGCCGCTTGGCCGAGATGTTTGAGCGCTACCGCATCGATTCGGCCATCCTCTCAGGCGACGTTCCTCAGAAGAAGCGGATCCGTACCCTCGAAAATTTTAAAAACGGCAAGATTCGTGCGCTGGTGGCCACCGATGTCGCCGGGCGCGGCATCCACATCGAGGGGATGAGCCACGTGGTTAACTTCACCCTGCCGCAGGATCCCGAAGACTACGTCCACCGCATCGGGCGAACCGGCCGGGCCGGCGCCAGCGGGACCTCGGTCAGTTTCGCCGATGAAGAGGACAGCTTCTACATTCCCGCCATCGAAGAGTTCATCGGACAGCCATTGATCTGCACGCAACCGCCTGAAGAGTGGTTGGAGGCGCCGCCGCCGCCGTTGAAGCGGCGTCCCAAGGGCCAGCCATCCCAGCCGTCCCGGCGTCGGCGGCATCCGCGCAGTAGACGCGCCGGCCGCGGCGGGCCCGCAAGTGGCACGGGCGCTCGAAAACGGAGCACAGGCGGTGGTGGCGGGCCGAAACGGGGCCGTGGAGCGCGGGCTGGCCGGCGCGGCGGGTCACCGGGCACCGGTGGCAGCGGACGTGGGCCGCGACCGCAACGGGGTTCGGGGTCCGGCCGGGAGTAGGGCCCACCAAATATCTCGCCCATCACTATCACGACCCACGGCGTCAAAAAGCGATGTCAGCTGGCGCCGCAGCCCGTTCTGGTTGCCGCCGGTTGTCGGCCGACGGACCCCTATTCCCGACCGTGCGTTGAAAAGGGACCGCCTTCTGATCGGATTCTGATCGAAGCGCTGGGGATTGGTACGATTAAACGGCCGGATTCCGGTCAAAGGGGGAGCCTGCCCGCAAGGGCCATTGCGGCCCACGCGCTACTTCCGTAACCCCCATCGCTTAACGGCCTCCGGTCGGTTTGGGGCCAGGCGCGTCCTTGCGCGTTTTTGGCCCTAGTCGCTGAATCCAGGGGGAAGTGCATCGGTCGGCAGGGGCGGCACCGCATCGCTTGGAGAGGGGCCCAAGCCGCTGCGGTCGACAGGTTTCAACTCCAACTGGAGCCCCTGGCGGTGCCCCTGATCGCGATAGCTGCCCGTGCTCAGACGCAGGGCGTCCATGGGGCCCACGACGATGGCAGCATCGGCCTTTACCGGGCAATGATGCTCGCAATAACCGCAGCCGCTGCAGCGGCTGGCGTTTACGAAAGGTACCGCCACCGCCTGACCACGGATTGGCCGGAGATTGACGGCGTCATAGGGGCAGACTTCGTCACACACCAGACAAGCTTTGTCCTGGGCCCAGGCGAGACAGCGTTGGGGGATGATGCGGGCCGTTCCGATCTTGGCCCACTGCTTCTCATCCAATGGCAAGGCGCGCAAAGCGGAGGTGGGGCATACCGTTCCACACGCATTGCACCGAGGCTCGCAGGCACCTCGGCGGGGCAGCACACGGGGGCTGTAAAGTCCGCCCAAACCGGCGGCCAGTCCCAGGGGCTGGAGCGTATTGGTGGGGCAGACCTGGTTACAGAGGCCACAGCGAATGCAGTGGGTCAGAAAGTCGGCCTCGGGCAGCGCTCCCGGCGGCCGGATGAGGCGTGTGGGCACTAGCTGACCAGGTCCTGGCCGTCCATGCAGCTGCCGCAATTGGGTAAGGCTCAGGACGGCATAACCAGCGCCTGCCAGGCCGGATGCGAGGAGGAACCGCCGGACGGCGCGTTCCCGTCGGGGCAGCGGCGGCGGCACCAAGGGGTCGGTCCAAAATTGGATCGCCTCTTTGGGACAGACATTGACACAGGTTGAACAGGCGATGCACTCGCTGTGTTGGGTACGGTATGGTGAGTCGTCGATGGCCCTCATGGGGCAATTTTTGACACAGGTGCCGCATTGGATGCAGTCGGCACTGACCTTGCGGCGCAGGAGGGGTCTGCGACTGAAAAGGGCCAGAAGCGCCCCGGCGGGGCAGAGATAGCGACACCAAAACCGGGGTGTCAGGCTGACGCTGCCCACCATGGCGATGGCACAGAGGGTCAACACCAATTGCAGGTCATAGCGGGGCACCGCTGGGATGAGATAGGCGGGGCTGCCCACCAAATCGCTGAAGGGAGTGATCAGTTCAATGCCCAAACCTGCCGCCAACAGCAGGGTCGGATAGAGCAGCAGCGCGTAAATGCGCGTCGCCCAGGCAATTGGCGCCCCCAGGAATACCGCTGGAATCGTAAAGCTGGCCGCAATGGTTATGGCGGTCAGAAACCCATATTTCCACCATCGGCGAGAACTCTCCGCGGCGGGTGGATCTTTTGCTTCTCCCCCGGTCGCCATACACTTGCGGCCAAGATCAAAGGTCGTCCCCAGTGGGCACATGTACCCGCAGAAAAAGCGGCCCAGGATGGGCGTCAGCGCTAAAATGGCGAGACCGCCCCAGAGGGTGGGCACCCAGTCCCGGCTGGTGATGGGGTTGTACAGACTCACCAAAGGATCCAGGCGCAGCCAGAGGTCCAGCGGAAGCGGTCCGACGATGGCGGCACCCCCCAGCAGCACGAGCGCGATGAAGCTGAGCAGACAGAGGGTCTGGACGACGGTACGGGTCCGCAGCCGCATTAGGCGTCGACCTGCCGGATGCTGAGTGCGTCCACGTCCATGCGGCCCAGACCGCGTTCGTGGGCGATGCGGATATGCTTGACGTTACGGGCCGCTAAGCGACGCTCATACCATGGGAACGCCTCCACGGTGTAGGCATCGGCCGCCACCATGTCGGTCCCGGCGATGATTATGCCGGGCTGGATCACCTTGCCGTTTCCCGAGGGGCCCTTGGAGGTGAGCACACGCGTCGCGTCTACCACCACCAGATCCGGGCGCAGGAGGGTGGCCAGGTCCACGATGGCCTCGTGCAGATCGTAACGATAGTGCATGATGCCGCGATCGTATATCAGGCCCATCATCCCCTTCATGGAGAGACTGACGCCCGTACTGCCATGAGACTTGGCCACTGGTACGGCGATGAGTACATCCGCCGCCAGGACGCCCTCGAGCACGTCTGTTTCCCTGAAGATCCGGCCGTCCGGGATACCCGTCGGCTTGAAGTGCTTGCTTTCCGTTACACCGTGGACGATATCTTCCTCGAAAACGCTACACGCTTTTTTAACGCCCTCGATACACAATTCGGTGCTGCGCAGCGGGTGGTCAAGTACCCGGACGCTGGCTGCGCCGGCATCTTTGCAGGCGGCCACGACGGCACGCACCACCTCGGGGTGGGTGTTGGTGGCACGTTCCGGGGGATGCGGAAAGCTCATGTTGGGCTTGATCACCACCCGCTGGCCGGGTTTGACGAATTGCCCCATGCCGCCCAGTTCCGCCAATGCCATTTTCACCGCCCGGGCAGGGCTTCCGGTGGCCACTACAAGATCCGGCCGCTGGGCCGCAAAGAGAGAACCTGGTTTTTGGACACCTGCGGCGGCCAGCAACAGGGCTGCCGCCGACCGTATTTGACCCTTTAGAAAGCCGCGTCTGTTCAGCGCAACGACGGGCTGTTTGGATATGTCTGAATTACGCATAGTACCCCCCTCGGAATCTCCGGGTGACATGCAGGTGCCATGATAGTTCGTACCTGCGATATTGCTGCCGGCATTCGGTGTTTCGCGATCATGAAATCCGCGGATGGTGGGTCGAAAGGGCGCTGGATCACACGTGGAAGGTTAGTGGGGCTGAGAACCCGACGCCGACGGTCAACCCGTTCACAATAATAGATCCGCCATCCCGGCGCAAGTGATGACCGGGGCCGCCATAAGGCCAATCCGCACACCGCGGTCATCGCCGCCCGCGAAAAGCAATTGCCGGGACGAGGCGCGACTCAGGAATGGATTACCCTTTTTTACGTAAAAAAATATCCCAATTTCATAGGGTGGGATCCCTTTGCGGGGCGCTATTGGCTGTCTTATTATAGGTTATCTATTTGTTATCAAGAGTATTTTATGTCATGGTCGAATAATTGCATAAAGTGTCGATCGAGTGACGCCCGACAAACATCAAGCATGCCCTCTAAGGGCTATTTAGGACGGGACCTTAGACGATTTCAGACCGACCCGCTGGAGGCTTCCAAACACCGTTGGAGCGCTCCTTCCGGGCGGTGCCACTTTCGATCACCCCGGTGATGCTGTGGTTGGAGGTGCCCCATGAGAATCCGGTTGTTGGGAAATTACAGCCAAAACCCGGCTCGAATGCTCGTATCGCAGAACTATTTCCTGATGGGCTTCGATGCGTTGGACGGCATCCAGGTCGAGCTCTGCCCATTGAGTGCGCGCCTGTGCTATCGCCTGAATCAGCGCGGCGTAAAAGGGACGCTGCCCATATGGCAGCTCTCCAACAAATGGCTGAGCCGCAGCGCCTATCGCAATGCGGACCGTGTCGGTCGATACCTTTTTGATGATGGCAGGCGCTCGTTAAAAGTGGTCATAGATGCCTGGGATGAGGGCCACGTGGTTGACACGCGCTCTTTGGAATGGGCCGATATATGCTTCAAGAACAATAGCTGGCCGACGCGGGAGTATCCGAAGAAGGTCTTCCCGCTGATTCACGGCAATGGCCGCTTGAATCCGGACAAGCTGCAGTTATTGAAGGGATTTAGAGATCATCCCAAACGCCACGATCTTGTCTACCTCTCCATCATGTGGACGCGGCCCAACAACAGCTACCCCCACTACCACGCCATTTTGGAGCATCACACGCGTACCTTCGAAACACTGGCATCCATCGAGTGCCGCTCCAACCTGCTCGCCGTTATCCCCAAAACCTATCCCGATGCGGATGTTCTGCCATACCTCCGTCGTTTGGACAAAGCCGGTGTTCCCTGGCAGCGTGATTGGGGGGAGGTGAGTTCTGAGGTGCTCTTTGAGGCGCTTGCTAGTGCAGAGGTCGTCTACCTGCGTCCCGGCAATGCATTGTGCATTTCGTGGCGAATGCTCGATCTAATGTGCATGGGGGCCTGTGTCGCATATGATGGGCAGCCATTCCCCAATTGGCCGGTCCCGCTTGAAGCGGGCGCCCACTACATTGACTGCAAATGCCGCCTTGGCCCCCAATTCGAACCGCCGCCGCCCGACAGCTATTCCATCATGCGTCGCACCTTGGAAGCGTTGCTGGCGGACTCGGATAAAATCGCCCGGATTCGGGACAACAATCTTGCCTACTTTGAACAGCACGCGGCACCGGCCAAAGTGGCCGCCTATATCCTGGACACGGTGCGCGCCCACGCTTAGCGGAGGCTGCCCACCGCTCCCGCGTCGCCTTGAACCCTATCCCCCGCTTCGCTGTTCCCTGAGCGTTCCCTCCCGCCGACCTGCGGTGGCGGCACCTTACAATACGCGCATCAGCTCCTCGTAGTAGCCGGACTCGAATGCGGTATAGTAGTCTCGAATTTCGCGAATCTGCTCATCTGACAGCAGTGTTCGCCATTTTTCGACCTCCATCTCACTGATCCGGTGCACGTGCTGCACGGCATCGCTGCTCTTTTCACGATTCGTCGATTCAAGGTAGGATTGAACCGCTGGTGTCCAGGCGAGGTGAAGGTGGCCGAAGAGGTTCTGGAAAGCCTCCCGGCTCGACGTGCAGAGGCTTTCATGTGTGATTACCAGCCACTCCGGATATTGCGCGGATAGCCGGGAAACGATTCGGTAGTAGGCCCCGACGCGGGTAGCGAGGATTCCAAAGGGGGTTTTTGCGTTCGTCAGTGTATCTTCGAAGTCGCTCAGGTGGGTTCGCATCAGTGTCTCCTGCGAGAGGAGATCTCCCAGGCGCGCCTCTGGCCATTTTCGATAGATACTGTATATAAGATTCAGCGGGTTCCGCAGAAGAATCACCACCTGTGGCTGGAATTTAACATAGATCCACTCCACATTCAGAAGAGAGTGCACCGATTTGACCAATACCCGCTGGTTGAAGCGGAAGGGGGTCGTGGCTTGGTAGAAGAGCCTGCGCAGATGGGCTGTCGTTAGCGGCTTTGCCGGATGCGCAAAGCCCGCGAAGGCACTGCGGTATACGTTTTCATAGTTTGGATCTTCCGCATCCGGAGGAATGTAGCGATGCTGACCCTTATGGGCGAGTCCCCATAGATGGAGGCGATCCGGCTCGAAGTTGAGCCGGACACCGGGGGCCTCGCCCATCACTTTGGCCGTCCAGGTAGAACCCGAACGGGGAAGACTAGTCATCAATATCGGTCGCTTGGTCGCGTCATTTGGCCGACGATTGCGCATGGATTGCCTTCCTCAATACCACCATGATCCGTCGATCGAATCGAGACTTGGAGTGAACATGATCCTCACATACAACAGCCATCACCCGCGTATCCATCCCACCGCCTTTATTGCGCCAACCGCCGTTATCATCGGTGACGTCACCATTGCCGAGGGCGCCAGCGTGTGGTTTGGGGCCGTTATCAGAGGCGATCTGGCGTCGATTCGCATCGGCACCAGAACCAATATTCAGGACAATTGCACCGTGCATGTGGACCCGGGTACGCCGGTGGACATCGGGGCTGGCGTGACGATCGGACACAATGCCGTTGTGCACGGATGCAAAATCGAGGATGATTGCCTAATTGGTATGGGAACCCAGATCCTGAACCGGGCTCACGTCTGCGCTGGCGCCATCGTCGCTGCTGGTGCGGTGGTGCGGCAAGAGAGCCATATTCCACCGGGGCAGTTGGCGGCCGGTACGCCGGCGGTGATTAAGAAAGGGCTGGCGCCCACCGCCACGGCCCGTATTCGGGAGGCGGCGGCCCATTACTGCGAATTGGCGACAGTGTATCGTGAAAACCTGTCCCACCGAAGCGCAAATAGTAGTTGACAGGTGCTGCAGAGAGCCTACAATCGTAACTATAGGCATGAGTTATCATGAACCTGGCAGCCCTTTCAACCACTGTTCATTGCACGACACATGGCCACCACCACCAGGTACTTTCAGCTCTGAAGTGCACAACCACCAATTGCCGCCACAATGATCGCGCTACGCGTGCCGCTGCTCCGATGGTTACAGCAAGCGTTTAAGCGGACCTTCTCTGAGATACGCACTGTATCGCCTGAAGACGTCTTTTCGAATCTCTAAAGCACGATTCCTTCCCATCGCGAATTGCTCCTCCGTCGCAGGCTGCTTTGACCGCGCGCCGGTGCTCAGTTCACCGTGCTGTCGAACGCTTCGTCGGGCTGCCCAACCCACAAGGAGGGTGAGATGCGATTCTCCGATCTATTTGTTCCGCGTTGGCAGAACTCCAACCCCCAGATCCGGATAAAGGCCGTCGGTCGCCTCAAGGACGCCAAGCTGCTGGCCCAAATTGCCGAGAAGGACGATGATATCGAGGTGCGCGAGGCGGCGACTACACGGCTGGAGTCTCTCCAGGTGCGCGAAACTGTCTAGGCTTAAGACGCTGAATTGGGAAGACCGAGCCGCTTGGCGACGGCACTCAGGTAGGCGGGCCAGGCACGCATGAAAATGTCGTTGTGATTGGCCTCCGGAATAATGCAGAGCGTTTTGTCTGAAGCGGGCGAGGCGTCGAACAGGGCCTGGCCCTCCCGCAACGGGATGAGATGGTCCCGCTCGGCGTGGATGACCAGCGTGGGCCCGGCATACGCTCTGATCTTGGTGAGCTGGCGGAAGCCCTCACCCGTCCGCAAGCTCAGGAAGGCCTGGCTCACGCCAAGGGTGGCCAGTAAGGGTCCAGTGTGGGCAAAACCGCTCTCGATGATCAGCGCGTCCATGGCCGCCGGCTGGCACGATGCCAGCTCCAGAGCGGCGGCGCTGCCCAGGGAGCGCCCCATGACGGCCAGTGGTCCGGTATGGCCTGTTGAGTGCAACCATTCCCGTATCCATGTCAACACACGGCGGCTGTCTGCCAGCAGCGCGGTAGCCGTCGGCTCACCATCGGAGCATCCATATCCGCGATAGTCCACGATCAGGAAGTTGATGCCTGCTTGACGATAGGCGGTCCCAATGTCGTCGTAATCGGCCACGATCTCGCCGTTGCCGTGGAAGAAAAGCAGATTCGGCGACCCTCGGCCGGCAAGGTGGAAGCGGGCGCCGATGGCGATGGTGTCGGCCACCGGAATTCTCTGGTCGCTGCTGCCTTGCGGTGGTCGCCAGTTCGGTGGTTCGCGGCGCGGGTGAAACAACACCGCCCGTACTTCCGGTGCATCAAGCTGCGGATGCGCTTCGACCTGGTTCTCCATGATAGGCTCCTTGCCGCTTTTCTCCAGACCGATGGGGCCATGGCCGCGCTGGACGCGATTGGGCCTCAAGGTGCGGTGTTGATCACCACATCGATCCGCCGATTGATGGCCCTTCCCTCCACCGTCGCATTGGAGGCCAGGGGTCGCTCGGAACCATAGCCAACCGCGGTGAGTTTTTCCGCGGCGAGAATTTGATTGGCCACGACATATTGGCGAACCGCTTCGGCGCGGGCCTGGGAGAGATGCTGATTGACGGCGTATGAGCCGGTGCTGTCCGTATGGCCTTCGATGACCACATCCGGCTGACCGAAGGTGCGGATGGCCTGCTGGACCTTGCTGAGCAGCGGGTAGTTGGCGGGCAGAATAATATCCTGACCCACCGGGAATTCGATCGCCCGGAGGCGCAGGACCAGCTGGCTGCCGCGGGCATAAACCTCCGCTTCCTCCGCGTTAAAGAGCTGCTGCACTTGGTTGAGCTTGGCTTTGAATCTCTTCTGCTCCTCCAGTTTTTGCTCCGCCGCCCGCCGCTCGGCGGCCAGACGTTCACGGGCTTCCTGGTCTGCCTTGGTTTTGCCCTCGAGCACTGCGATGCGCTTGTTGAGGGCCTGCACCTGGGTTTCATGGGAGATCTTTAGATCAGCGTTCTCCTGCTGCTGTTTGGTCACCTCCGCCGAGAGAAAACCGCGGTCAGCCTGCACCGCGTCCATGGTGCCGAGAATATTGGCCTGCTGTGTGGCGAAGTTCCGATTGCGCATATCGGGTGCGGAGATGCCGTTGCCCAATTTGCTGAGGATTCCCTCCATCCAGAGGACGACGGATTCCGGTTTCATGTCGGCCACCTTGGCACTCTCCTCGGTGTGCACGGCAAGGCGCTGGGCCATGAAAAGTGATTTGGCGGCCTTGGTCGGCATCTGTTCGGTGTCATGGGGGTTGGCGCTGATGAATGCGTCCACCGCGTCCAGCTCGGATTTCGCAGCCGCGTATGCCTGCGGCACCCGCTTGCGAGCGCCTTGCTCTTCGGCGGCCTCAATCAGGCGGCGGGCTTCGCCCAGATTCTCAACCTTGATGGCGCGGATCTCCAAGGCGTTGAAGCTGTTGACGACATCATCCTGCCCGGCGCGGGCCTGTTTGAGTTTGTTTTTCTCCACTGCGCGGGTGAGATTGAGAAAGGCTGTCTCGACCTTGGCGTACTCTCTGGTGAAGTTGGTCGCCCCGGCTTTCCGGGCCATGGTGCGGGCATCCAAGGCCTTTGCCAGGGTGTCGCGGCTCAGATCCGAAACGGTTTGCGCTCGCTGCAGCTGGGCCTCGGCGGCGGCTATATGGTTGATCACGGCTGAGAGGGGCTTGCCGCTCTCCAGCCCTTGCTTGGCGTCCACGTAGGACTTTTGTGACTTTTCAAACCATTCGGGCGCCAGTATGTGGACCTCCTCTCCGCGCGCCTCGGACAATTTGTTTCCCAGGGCGTTGACCATCTCCAGGGGATCGTCGCCATTCCCAGGCGGCTGCAGATTGACACTCTGGCTGGTGCAGCCCACCAGCAGGCCCAGGGCCAGGAGCAGGCTCAGCCGCGCGACACGTGTGAAGGTCGGGCGATTCTGCATAGGGTACCTCTCTCTGCGCTATTATTTGGTGTAAGGACCTCACAGCGAGGGGCGCCGTGACGGCGCCACCTTCTCGGAATTGGGCGTCAGCTTAGGATATCTATCCGAGCAAAGCAAGCACTGCGCAATGCGGATCAAAGCGTCAGGTCGCACCGATAGCCGAAGTGAATCCGATTATCGGTCCATTCAACTGTAGCGGCCCTGAAGCGGTAAAGACGCACGCCCAGTTGCTGCCGGAATGCCGTCAAGTGGTCCCCGCCGGCGGGCAGGAGCGTTCGGCTGAAGGGGAATCGCCGTAAATACCGGGCCAGGGCCCGGGTGGCTTCCAAACCACCGGCGGGTGTGAGGCCGCCCCGCATCTGCAGCCCGCGAATGTTTCGCCAGGCGGTATCATCAGCGGTGTCGGTCTGTTTGAAGATGGTGGCGGCGCAGCTGCCTGACGCCAGCGCCTCCCGCACATGGCGGCTATCCGGCGAGGAGAGAAAGTAAAACCCCTTGTCGGCGGGACGGTAGACATAGTAAACGGGCGCCGCCCAAGGACCGTCGCGCGCCGTCACGGCGAGGGTCATGACCACGCTTTCCTCGATGAGGGTAAGGGCCGCCGCGAGGTCCCGTTGCCCCACTGACATCGTATCAGCTCCGATGGAGGCCGACCGCTATCACGGCCCGTTCCATCTGGGCCAGGCGCTCCGCCAAGCTGCCGGTAAAGCCCACCGAGAGCCGCACCAAACCCTCGGACAAACCCATCATTTTCTGCGCATCATCGGAGATCTCCGAGGAGGTGGTGGCGCTGCTGCACGACATGAGCGTGTCGTAGTAGCCTAAGGAGACAGCTATATAGCCGAAATCCTCTTCGTTCTGGAGGCGGTCCATGAAGGCGTCGGCCAGCCGCTGCGTACCGCAATCGATCGCCATCAAACCGCCGTAGCCATAGCCCTCGTTGATCAGCTCGGTGACCAATGCATGCTGCGGGTGGGCGGCAAGCCCCGGGTAGATCACCGGGACCCCCAATTCTTCGAGTCGGCTAGCGATGCGGTGCGCACGTCGGCTGTGCTCGCGCATTCGAATGGCCAGATGGGGCAGTCGCTGGATGATGTCGTAGGCCACCCGTGGGTCCATGGTGGGTCCGAGGAGCATGACACGCCCGGTGTGCAGATCCATCAGCTGGTGGATAAACGCCTTGTCCGCACAGATCGCGCCGGCGATGACGTCACTGGCGCCGTTGATGAACTTGGTCAGCGAGTAAACCACGATATCGGCCCCGAGGACAGCTGGAGAGATCATCATTGGCGTGAAGGTGTTGTCCACCACCAGTTTGATCCCCCGCCGATGGGCCAGGTCGGCAAGCTTGGGGATATGGGCCATTTTCAGTGTGGGATTGGCCATGGCCTCGGTATAGAGCACGCGGGTTTGGGGCGTGATGGCGCGTGAGACGGCCTCCAGGTCGGAAGGGTCGACGAAGGTGGTGTCGATGCCCATCTGGGGCATGAGATCATTGAAGAGGGCGTGGCTGCCGCCATAAATCGTGTCGCTGCTGACAATGTGATCCCCGCGATGACACAGCTGCAGAAGGGTGCTGGAGATGGCCGCCATACCGCTGGCCGTGCAAATGGCCGCCTCGGTGTTTTCCATCGCGGCCAGATAGCGACCCAAGATACTCGAGGTGGGGTTAAAGTGGCGACTGTAGAGAAAGCAGCCACCGCTTTCCGGTCCACGCCGACCGCCGAAGATTTCCGGCATGGTGGCAGGATCCATGACGGTGAAGGTCGCCGATCGCGAAATGGAGGGTGTCACACCGCCGTGTTCGCCAAACTCACGACGCGTTTCGCACAGAGCTTGCTCGGGTTTGAAGCGTTGCATGGTTGCACCTCCCCCCTATGGGTTGAAACGTGGTTGGTCCCATGAGCGAGATCATTCTGCCGGCATACCGACGGCGGGTGCGGTGGTTCAGCGGTGCCGTTACACCATATGTTTCTTCTTGCCGATGGAAAACGCCCTGCCGACAATCTCGCCCAACCCCTGATAGACACCGGCGCCGGCGGAGTAGACCAGAGGATCGAGCTTGGCGGCATCCACAGCCCCATTGGTGAGACAGCTCTCCTCCGCCAGGATCTCGACCACCTCCCCCACGATGAGGTCGTGCGAGCCAAGGGAGAGGGTGTGTTTAAGGCGACAAATGAGGTTGAGACCGCATGCCGTTACAATGGGGGCTGAATCGGTCTTGCCATAGCTGTACTCAAACAGCTCGCTTTTGTCCTCTTTGCGGCCGGAATAGATGCCGGCGAAATCCACTTTGCGGGCCAAATTCACCGATGGCACATTAATGGAAAAGGTCCCCTGCTGGCGGATGCCGCGGTAGGTGTGACGCTCCGGTCGGATGCCCACCGTTATCGCCGGGGGGGATGAGGAAGCGATGCCGCACCAGGCGGCGGTCATGCAATTGGGCCGCTCATCCACCAGGGCGGCGACGAGAACCGCTGGGGTAGGATAGAGGAGGGGACTCGGGTCCAGACTGACCTTGGCCATGTGAATCCTCCCTGTTTCTGGCTCTCGGGTTGGGCCTTTAAACCCGCCACGAGCGGGAATTGCCCCATGCACAGGTCGATCAGCTCCGGGCGTTCATGTCGCCGGGTGAGCGATCGGGCCAAATCCGTCCCTTCTGCTGGGGTCGGTGTGAACCGGGCCTGCTCGCTGAATCGCTGTACAGGATGTCCTTAGATGTAGCGTTCCGGTGCTGGGAATATGTCCGCCGGCTCCAGCTCGGGCTCGGGCTTGCGAATTCGCGGGGGCTCGTCATCGGGAGAGAGGGTGGACAGCTCCTTGAGGGCCTCTCGGATCTCAATGGCCCCCTTGTCGTGGACCGCCTGCATCTCCGCAAAATCGCGTTTGGCATCTCCCAGCGAAAATCGGCCGGCGGTGCGCTTGAGGGTATTGTACACCAGATCCTGGACCGCTTTCCAGCTGTCGCGACGGGTCTGATTCTCCAGAATGGTCAGATCGTCAATCAGCTGGAGCTGTTTGCGCAGATAGCGGTTGAAAAAAAAGCGGTGGAAGACGGATAACCAGATGAAGAGGGCGCCCACAGCCAGGGCGCTGCTGCCGCTGATGTGAAAAGCGGGATCCAATCCCCCGAGGAAGGGGAGGGTCACCATGCCAAAGAAGGCACCGCCACCGCAGACAGCCGCTATGAGCAGCCCGCTGAAAAACGATTTTGCGAACAGCCGCCGGGTGCGGCCCCGAAAACTGATGAGGGCTTCTAAGTAATGGGCCAGACGTTCACTATGGGTCTCAACGAAAGTGGCCAGATTGTCCAGCCGGTGGCAGGGAGCGTCCAGAATCGCCTTTTTGAGGGAATCGCGCTGGTTCTCCAAGTGGGCCAGGTAACGCTGTTTGTCCTCGTCAACGCTGACGTTCGCCTTGGCCGCTTTGGGAGAGTAAGTCAAGTGAATGAGGGGAATATCCTTGCGGCCCGTTATCTGGGAGAGATTCCAACACAAGGTGCCGTAGACGCGCAGCAGATCCATCATGGAGGCGCACTCGTCGATGCGATTGAGGACAAAGATGACGCGGTCTTCAAAGGTTCGTGCCGGCAGCGTATGGCGCAGGCTGGTGTGGGCTTCGCGTACCGTACCGGCCTTATGGGGATCGAAGAGGACCAGCACCAGATCGGCGATCTGGGCCAAATCGCCGATCACCTCCTGGTAATCGTAGCCGCGATCGCGCTCGGTGATACTGTCGAGCATCCCCGGTGTGTCGATGAGGGCCAGATTCTTCAGAAATGGTGAATTGACCTTTTTGAGCCGGAAGTGGGCCGCAAAGCGCTGGCCGTGTTTCTTCAGGCTCTCGAAGGGATATTCGCTGTCATGCAGCAGGAACTTGCCGTCGCGCTCCTCGGTGACCTCCACATTCTTGCTGCTGTTGGTTGCGTCGTCAAAGGTGATGATGGTGAAACTGTCGTCTGTCGGTGCCTGCCCGGCGGCTTGAATTTCACCGCCCAAGAGTTCGTTGATCAGGGTGGATTTGCCCGATGAGTAATTGCCCAGGATCAGCACCAGGGGGCGCCATTTGATGTTGGCCTCCAGGGGAACTTCGCTGTATCCCCAGCGCATGGCCACGGGGGTGAGCTGTTCTGCCACGATCTCCAGCAGTTCGTCCTGCAGAGCATTGATATAGTTTTCACGGTACATGGCGCCGCTCCCTCGCTTGGGCCTTATTGAGAACGCTCTTGTAATTCCTGTCAAGCGGTGGAATCGTCCACTGGTTAGCGAACGGATGGGGACAAAGGACGGCCGCAGTCGGGCTGCCAACCCCGCTTTTATATGACTGCCAGGCGGCGATGGCAACCCTTTTGATTACCGTGTGCCGCCTTCGGGCGCCCGTTACCGTTGGTGTATGCACTCGAATGCCAGCCTGCGATTCGGGCGGTTGGCCAACATCTTGCGCTTGCATGCACCGGCCTTGGTCGCTATGATCATAAACCATGACCTAGCCGCGGCTTCTGTCGGTTCCGCGACGGAAGAAGGTGATGACCGCAACTCCTCTCCACAGCGAGGCAGACCATGCAAACCAGCTCCTCGGGATCACTGAAAGGACAGCTTCTCGTGGCGATGCCCGGTCTTTCCGATCCCAATTTCCACCGCTCGGTCACCTGCATTTCCGAACATACGGCCCAAGGGGCAGTGGGCGTCGTGGTGAATCAGGTGCATGCCGCTCTCACAGCCGGTTTGATCTTCGAGGAGCTGAAGCTCGAAAGTACAGTGGCGGCCGACAATCTGCCGGTGCATATCGGGGGGCCCGTTCATGTAAATGAGCTGTTTGTCCTTCACGGGCCACCGTTTGACTGGGAGGGGACGCTGGCCATCCAGCCACAATTGGCGCTGAGCAATTCCAAAGATATCCTGGCGGCCATCGCGCGCAGCGAGGGACCCGATGCGTTTATCATTTCGCTGGGCTGCGCGGGCTGGGGGCCTGGTCAATTGGAGTATGAGATTAAGGAAAATGTCTGGCTAAACTGTCCCTATGCCGCCGAGATCGCCTTCCAACTGCCTGTCGAACAACGCTGGGATGCCGCGATGGAACGCATGGGGATCGATCCAACCTTGTTGTCCGGCAGCGCCGGACATGCTTAGTGGATCGGGGCGCCGGGGGGGTGGCTGAGTATCCATGGGACCCAGCCCAGCTGAGGCCCTTGGCCGAAAGCGTTCGCGGGAACCGGCCGATCGCAGACGTCGATCCACCAGCGTTTTATCTCAATCGTGGTTGAACTTACCCGTCTGCCAAAGAAAAACGGGGCGGTTATCTCGCGCCCCGTTCATCCCGTCCTGCTTGCCTCAACCCGCTTTTTTCGCTCTCTGCTTTTGTTTGGGCTTCTTTTTTTTTAAGCATTCCTTATCCGCCCGGACAAAAGCGCAAAGTTTAGGATTATAATATTCTTTGCAATTCAGAGGGTTGTAAAGCGGGCATTCGGACTTCTGATCAGACATAAAGCGCTCCCCTCTCACTAGGGTTCCCCCAGCCGTGGCCGGGAAACCGATGGCCTTGCCTCTGCGTGTATCATAAGGGTTGAAATATTACAAGTTTACGCTCGCTAGGCCTACTCCCGATCCTCACCCTCGGACCGCCCGCCAACGGCCCAGAAGATATGGCCCCCACCGGCGACCTTACGCCGCTGAAGGGGCCCGGCCCGCGCTATCAAGTTCTCATGCATACCACCGATACATATCATGATCGGCAGCTAGCGGTGGCGCTTCTGCCGCTGTCGATCCAGGCAACCCTGACACGATCAACATGGAAGAGGATCAACCCAGCAGTTGGACCCCCCCGGGCATGAATACGTATGGATGAGAAGTTGCTGAGAGCATACGAGGAGGAGGCTGGCGCCCAGCACTACGACGGCTTGACCGGTCTGTACAACCACGGCCTTTTTCAAGTCATGCTGGGTCATGAGGTTCGGCGAAGTGACCGTTCAGGCCGACCCTTTACACTGGCCATCCTCGATGTGGATTGGTTCGCCGAATTCAACGAGCAACACGGGTACGCTGTCGGTGATCGGGTGCTGAAAGAGATCTCCCGGTTGATTATGGCCAATATCCGACAAACCGACATCGCCTGCCGTTTCAGCAGTGATCTATTCGCCATATTGCTGGTGGATTCCGATGGCGTCGGCGCCAAATTGCCCCTGGAGCGCCTGCGCAACGCCATCGCACAAACGGGAAACTCTTGGCTGACCGCCAGCATTGGCGTGGCCTGCTACCCAGATGATGTGGGTGGACCGGCCGAAGGGCGAGGACCGGCCGCCATCATCACCAAAGCCTACGAGGCCCTTCAGCTGGCCAAATCGATGGGCAAGAATCAGCTGCACCACCATACGGTCCACGAGGATGCCACGCATGCCGCTAAAGGTCGAATTCTGGTGGTGGACGATAACGCATTGAATCGGAAATTGATTCAGGCGTTACTAACATCCCAGCACTATGAAGTAACCACCGCCGATGGTGGAGAGGCGGCGCTGAAACTGGCGCGCGAAATCAACTTCGATTTGGTCCTGCTCGATGTCATGATGCCGGGAATGGATGGCTACGAGGTGTGCCGGCGGCTGAAGGACAGCGATCGCACCCGTATGGTGCCGGTCATACTGGTGACGGCCTACCACGACATGGAGGCCAAGATTCAGGGGATAGAAGCGGGAGCAGATGATTTCATCGCCAAACCGCCGAACAAAACGGAATTGCTGGCGCGCACCAAATCCCTCATCAGTGTCAAACGGCTCAACCAAAATCTCACCAGCATCGAAAACGTTCTCTTCTCATTGGCCAACGCCGTAGAGGCCAAAGATTCCTATACCCAGGGGCATGTCGAGCGGGTTGCCAATCTCGCGGTGGAACTTGGACGACGTCTGCGGCTCACCAACGAGGAACAGCAGGCCCTTCGGTATGGCGGTATCCTCCACGACATCGGTAAAATCGGTATGCCCAACGCCGTCATCAACAAACCAGGACCACTGGACGAGATCGAGTGGAAGATCATGCAGGCCCATCCGGATGTGGGCTACAAAATATGCTTGCCCCTCAAACAGACCCTCGGGGCCGCTTTGGATGTGATTCGACACCACCATGAAAAACTGGATGGCTCCGGCTATCCGGACGGCATCGCTGGAGCGGAGATCAGCATGGTGGCCCGCATCATGGCGGTGGCCGATATTTATGACGCTCTGGTAACGGACCGGCCCTATCGCAAAGGGATGTCCAGGGAGAAAGCGCTCAATATCCTCCACGAGGAGGTGGGCCACGGAAAGCTCGACGCGTCGGTGGTGGGCGTCCTGGAAATTCTCCTAACCGGTCCCAAGGACACGGTTGCGGCACATCCGGCGGCAGATGTGGGGGAGCGACGGAGAACGTCGGCCTGAGGGAATGGCCGCGGGGCAGAGTTTCGGCCGTTCACTAAAATGCGGCTGCTGCCGTCCATAGGACCCCGATGATCAGCCGCCGGGTCGCTCGACGTTGATCTAACGGTCATCGGAGAGAAGATAAACGCGCACCTCTGCAAGGTGGGCGAGATGTTGGAGAGTCTCCGAAAGATGCACGTTTTGAAGATGCAGGATGAAGCCGTCGACCAGGTAGACGCCATGAATCGCTCCGGCTGCTTGGCGGTAGCGCCCGCCCATCAAAGGGAAACCACCAAGATCTCCGCCGTCATCGATGGCATGGGCGAGGGGGTTGCCCTGACGGATGAGCGGGGGGGGATCGTCGACGTCAACCGCTGTTTTGCGACCATGGCCGGCCTCTCACGTGCGGACTGCATCGGACAGCCACTCACCAAATTCTATCCTGCATCCCTCTCAGCCGAGTTGGAGCAGGTTGCCGACACGTTTCAACGCAGCAGCGATGGGCAAACCTATACCAAAGATGCTGTGCGCATCTTTGATTTGGATGCCATCTTGCGCCTACAGCCCATCTACACCTCAGATGGCTTTGCCGGTATGGTCTACAATATCGTGGATGTCTCGCCCCTGGTAAGCGAACGACGGCGGGCGCAAGCGGCCAGTCGGGCAAAGAGCGATTTTCTGGCCAATATGAGCCATGAGCTGCGGACGCCCCTCAACCACATCATCGGCTTTACCGAGCTGGTTCTGGATCAAAACGTTGGTGAATTGAACGGGGTGCAGGCCGAATATCTCACCGATGTACTCACCAGCGGACGCCATCTGCTATCGCTCATTAATGATATCCTCGACCTGGCCAAGGTTGAATCGGAGACACTTGCGCTCCAGCCCAAGACCTTTGATCTCACCCAATTGCTGTCCAATAGTCTCGTGCTGATCAAGGAGAAAGCCCTCAAACATCAAATTCGACTTCGTTTCGACCCACCTCCCTTTGTCATCAATATGCTCGCAGATGAGTGTAAGATTAAGCAAATATTATATAATCTGCTGGCCAATGCGGTGAAGTTCACCCCTGACAAAGGTGAAGTCGAATTGTCGCTGTGCCTTTCAGAGAGGTCGCTGCAGAGCGGTAGCGAGATGGCCATGCCCGCTAACTTCGATCCGCCCAACGACACTGCAGCCTGGGTTTGTCTGCGGGTGCGCGATACCGGGATCGGTCTGGACGCGACCGACATGGATCGGATTTTCAGACCGTTTGAGCAGGTGGATCACAGCAGCGAAAGGCGATACGAGGGTGTTGGGTTGGGCCTTTCGCTGTCCCAGCAATTGGTGACGCTGCACGGCGGCCGTATCTGGGCCGAGAGCCCGGGAAAGGACCAGGGGAGCTGTTTTTACGTAACCTTACCGAGAAAGGTGGCGCCGGTCGCCCCATATGACGACGGCGTCGGTAAAGGCAATGAAGACGATACTGGTTGTTGAAGACAACGCCCTGAACATGAAATTGGTTCGCGGCCTGCTCGGACTGAGGGACTATCGGCTGCTTGAGGCCAGTGATGCGGAGTTGGCCCTCCAACTGGCCGAGCGCGAAACCCCCGATCTCATCCTCATGGACATCCAACTCCCCGGTATGGACGGTCTCACGGCCACTCGTCGGCTCAAGGCCATTGACCGGCTGCAACATGTTCCAGTGGTGGCGTTGACCTCTTACGCCATGGCCGGCGATGAGGCCAAGGCGGCCGAGGCGGGCTGCGATGGCTATATTACAAAACCCATCGATACCCGCAGCTTTCTCGGCAAGGTTGAAAAACACCTGTCGCCTTCAGGGGATCCGAACGCCGCCGCAGAGAAACCCGCGGCCGCCTCGCCCGCCGCATCCCGATTGCGGAACCAACCATTGGTCTTGGTGGTGGACGACGAGCCAAAGAACGTCAAGCTGCTCACGGCCAAACTGGCCGATCAATCCTATACCATAAAGGCCGCCTTCAATGGCGCTGAGGCCCTTGAGATGGTCCATCGCCACTCGCCGGACCTGATTCTGTTGGATGTGATGATGCCGGGCATGGACGGTTACGAAGTGACCCAACAGCTAAAGCAAAACGAGGCAACAAAGGCCATCCCCATCATCATGATCACGGCCTTGGACGGTCCCGAGGACAAGGAGCGTGGCATGGCGGTTGGGGCCCAGGAGTTTCTCACCAAGCCGGTGAACACTGCTGAATTGCAGGCCCGCGTCGGATCGATGCTGCGCCTCAAGCAGTTTAAGGAGCAACTCGAGAGCCGCCGCGAATCCAAAGCGCAGTTTGGCCGGGGGTCAACGGCCGTCTCGGAGCAGAGCCGATCCCGTCGGTCACACATCCTGCTGGTGGAGGATGACCAGAAAGATGTCAAACTGCTGGAATCCGTGCTGCAGGAATCGCCATGCGAGCTTCGGGTTACCGCCAGCGCAGAAGACGCCCTGAAGATCATCGAGGACGGCTGGCGGGTGGATCTTCTGCTCCTCGACGTCATTCTCCCCGGCATGTCGGGTTTTGACCTCTGTCGTCGGCTGAAGCGGGATCCCCACCAGCAGGATATCCAGGTGGTGCTCATCACCTGCCTGGACGACTTGGAGAGCCGTATCCGGGGCGTGGAACTGGGCGCGGATGACTTTCTCGTCAAACCGGTGGATTCCCGGGAACTGCGCGCACGCGTGCGCGTGCTGCTGGAGAAGAAGCACTCCATCGACAAATTGCGCAGCGACTATGCCGAGGCCCTCAATTCCGCCATAAACGACGGTCTGACCGGACTGTATAACCGAACCTACTTTACCCGTTTTTTGGAACAGGAGATCCTGCGTTCCAATCGTCAGGGGTACGCCGTCGGTCTCTTGATGGTCGATCTGGACGATTTTAAGCGTGTCAACGATACCATGGGCCACCTGGAGGGCGACCGCGTGCTTCAGGAGACCGCTCGGCTGCTGCGCGACGGTGTCCGTGAGATCGATCTCACGGCCCGCTATGGCGGGGAAGAGTTCGCCATCGTCTTCCCCTACGCGGATCCAGACGGTCTGCGCCGCGCGGCACACCGGCTGCTCGGTGCCGTCGGAGCCCATCGATTTTTCCGGGAACCGATAAACGGTCTTAACAAGGTAACGGCCAGCATGGGGCTGGCCCTCTATCCGCAAAACGCGGCCTCAGTGGCGGAATTGATTGAAGCCGCCGACGCCATGCTTTACGAGGCCAAGCAGCAGGGGAAGAATCGCCTAAGGGTTTTCGGCGAGGGGTTGGCCAATTAGCTATCGCCCGTTGTGCAGGCTGCGGCGTCCGTCTGGGCCTGCTGTAACAGAGAGAGGTAATTAAGGAGTGATCGTGTAGATGCCTACCAAAACCGTACTAGTTGTCGACGATAATGTGTTGAACCGCAAATTGCTCGAAGGGGTGCTGCGCATCGTTCCTGCGGAGATGATCTCTGCCGAGGATGGGGCCGAAGGAATCCGCCTGGCCAAAGAACACCGCCCCGATCTGATCCTGATGGATGTACAACTCCCCGATATGGACGGGTTCGATGTCATTGCGGAAATACGGCGGGATCCGGAGCTGGCCGGCATCCCCTACTATTACCTCACCGGCAATATCGCTCCGGAGCACCACCAAAAGGCGGCAACGGTCGGTTGCTTGGGGATCGTCCAGAAGCCAATCGCCGTCGGTACCTTTGTCGAATCCCTCAAGGAACTCCTCGCCTGAGTTGCAGCGGACCGGCGAATTGGCCGTGAACCGGTGCGAAACGGGGCAACCATTTGCACGCCCCGTTGGTCGTCCGGCACACCATCGGCCATGCCGTCGGAGGTCCGTCGATGGCCCTAGGCGGTTTTTCCCAGCAGCCCCTTGATCGCCATCGCCAGGTCCGCCGGCAGCACCACCATTTTGCCGTTTTCAGACCCAGCCAAATGTTTCAATGAATCGACGTAGCGTTCCCCCAGTATGAAGGTTACCGGCAATTCGCGCTCGCCGATGGCTTCGCTCACCTTTTGAATGGCCCGTTGGCTGGCTTCCGCCAAGACGACCTTTGCCTGCGCGTCGCGTTTGGACGCCTCCAGGCGGCCATCCGCTTCCAGGATGGCGGCGGTCTTTTCCCCCTCAGCGCGGGTTACTGTGGCCCGTCGACCACGCTCGGCCGCAGCTTGCTCCTCCATGGCCTGCTGCATTGTCTGCGACGGATTGATGTCCTGGATCTCGACCGTCTTGAGGGTGATGCCCCAGTCGGAGATGTCATCAGAGATGGCGTCTTTGAGTTTGGTCTTGATCTGATCGCGAGAGGAGAGGGCATCATCCAAATCCATCTCCCCGACGATGGAGCGCAGAGAGGTCTGCACCAGGTTCTGGATGGCGATGTTGTAGTCTTCCACCCCATAGACCGCTTTTTCCGGTGAAACAATGTTGATGTAGGCCACTGCGTTGGCAACAATGACGGCATTATCCCGGGTGATCACCTCCTGGGAGGGGATGTCCAGTACAATATCCTTGGTGGTGACCTTGTAGGCCACCATATCGATGTAGGGCAGGATGATGTTGAGACCCGGCCCCAGCGTCTTGTGGTATTTGCCCAGGCGCTGGACAACATGCTTGCTGCCCTGGGGGACGAGACGCACGCCCAGAAATAGGGTGATCACCACCAGTACCACGAAGACCGCCATGACGAGGATGGCATCCATAGATATCTCCTTGCAGTTATGCGGTTTTGTTTTTTTGGCCTCGTGAGTGGACAGGCGTGACGATCAGGGTGTTGCCGGAAATGTCGCTGATGGCCACGCGATCTCCGATGGCGACCGGTCCCTCGCAGCGAAATGACCACTCGTCTTCCCCCAGAAGCGGCGTGGTAAAGCGCACCCGCCCGAGACGATCCTCCTCGGCGGCTTTGATCACCCGGCCGACCTCGCCCAAAACAGCCTCTCTCGATATGCCGGCCGTTGTTTTGTGAACCATGCGCGGTTTGAGCAACTTGAACCAGAGGAACACACAAGCGCAGGATGCCAATGCCCAGACAAAGAGCTGCAGACTGAAGGCGGTACCGGGAGCCACCCACAGCCAGATCCCGACCAGCAGTCCGCCCAGGCCGAACCACAGGATCGTCATGCTGGGGATAAACAGCTCCATCATCATCAGCAGCATGCCGAAGATCAACCAATGCCAATATAAGATGGCGACAGGGGATTCCATTTTCACAGCCTTTCGTTATTGTGACAGGACCTTAGGGGATTTCTTCATTTTTAGCAAGACTGGGCTGCCGGGGAGGTGAGCGTCTTGCACTCACGCGGTAATTTCATTATACTCCTGCCCGCGCAACCGCTGTCGGCACGGCCCTCACCCCATTCACCTGAAGATAGGGTCCCATGAGCGTTGATCTCTCCGTCAACATAGGTGGACTCCACCTCAAAAATCCGGTCCTAACAGCATCGGGAACCTTCGGCTATGGCCGAGAGTTCAGCCGTTTCATGGATCTCAATGCGCTTGGCGGCATCGTCGTCAAAGGCCTCTCCCTGGAACCCTCGCGGGGCAATCCACCGCCGAGGGTGGTGGAGACCGCCAGCGGCATGCTCAATGCGATCGGACTAGAAAATGTGGGCCTGGCGGCCTTCATCAAGGATAAACTGCCCTATCTGAGAACGCTCGATACCGCCGTCATTGTGAACATATACGGCCAGACAGTGGAGGCCTATGCCGAGCTGGCCGAACGCTTGTCGGACTGTGACGGCATTGCGGCGCTGGAGGTCAATATCTCCTGCCCCAACGTCAAGGCTGGGGGCATCGCCTTCGGCGCAGATCCCCAGAGCGCACACGCCGTGGTGGCCGCCGTGCGAACACGGTCCCAGCGTCCACTCTGGGTCAAGCTTTCTCCCAATGTGACCGACGTGACCACCATCGCCCGCTCAGCGGCGGATGCCGGCGCCGACGCCCTTTCATTGATCAACACCCTGACGGGCATGGCCATCGACGTGGAGACCCGTCGGCCGGTTCTGGCCAATGTCACCGGCGGGCTTTCTGGTCCGGCGATTAAGCCCGTAGCCCTGCGCATGGTGTGGCAGGCGGCCCAGGCGGTCGACCTGCCGATCGTGGGCATCGGCGGCATTATGAACACCATCGATGCACTGGAGTTCCTTATCGCCGGCGCCGCCGCCATCCAGGTGGGCACGGCCAACTTCATCAATCCGAGCACCGCCGTGGAGATCGTCGATGGCCTGACACGTTACTGCGAAGAGGGCGCTATTCGGCGCTTGAGCCAATTGACCGGCAGTTTAGTGACCTCTGCCCGAGAGTGACCCTGTCGGGGCGGCCTTGGCCAACCGCGACGGCGGACGGAAACAGCGATGTTCACCAGCCAACCCCGATTCCTTGATCCGCTCCTCGGTTGATGGATGCCCAAAGGGTTTGCCGCCGGCGCATTGGAGCAGCCGCATCTGCCGGTCGCAGTGTGTCCGGGCATCGCCGACCATCCGTCGCGATATGGGTATTTCTGCGCAGGGACGCACCATGGGTGGAGCGTCCCTTGCACGGTACGATCTGCTCTTAACGCTGTTTACTTCAATCCCGCCGCTTTAAGGCGGCTATTTAGGGAGGTAACTCAATGGCCAACTACCGTAACGGATTGGCGGTAATCCTGGGAGTATTGTTCGCTTTCGCACTTGGCCCCGTCGCCCTGGCCGATGATGTCGAGGTGTTGGGCGTTACCTTTCCTCAGGAGAAGGTCGTATCCGGCAAGACCCTGAAACTCAACGGTGTCAGCTACCGGAAAGCGATGGGGCTTATCAAGGTCTATGTCGTCGGATTGTATCTGGAGCAGCCGACCCAGAGCGGCGAGGAGGTGATCCGCTCGGAGCAGATCAAACACCTCCATTTTCACTATCTGACCGACAAGGCCACGGCTGAAAAACTGCAGGAGGGGTTCATCGCGGCGATGACCAAATGCAACCCGCCTGAGTTGATGACCAAACATGCGCAGCGGGTCACCCAATACAGGAGCTGGCTGGACAAGGACATGGCTCCCGGGTTGACCTCCACCTCCACCTATGTACCCGGCGAGGGCCTGACCCTGGTCAACCAAGGACAGGTCAAAGGCACCATCGCGGATCCCGAGTTCGCTCAGATGTACTATCGGTACAACTTTGGCGAGAAAGCCAATGCCAAGATTCGGGATGGGCTATTGGGGTTGTGAAGCCGATTCGGTCTTCGAGATCCGGATGCAGGTGGTTGTTGAGCAGTCGTCCCAGCCGCGGCAACGCCCTTATCGCAGGGTTCGTTCCGGGCTAGGAAAAATAGTTCCGAAATATCGGTATTTGTGGCGGCACTTTCCTCCATCCGAGGCGAGCGCTATTTCTCAATGGGCTGCCTGACGCCACTTTCATCTGGGTTTCTCGAACATATCTATTTGTAATGATTAATTATTTATATTTTCGGCATTTTCGCACCAGCATCTACTAAGATGGCACATGAATTGCTCAATTGATTGCCAACAAACCAATCAACAGCGTTTGTTTTCCTCCTAAAGCGAATGGCAGGGGTGGATGGGGCCCCTGCCATTCCTGCGTCTGGTGCCCGAAAGGGCCGGCTGCGCCGATACGGCGGACCGGCCTTCTCAAGCGAGATAGTCGATTACAACCCCTGGCGAGTGGTGACGGGATTCGCTTTGAGGTATTCTAGCCGGTTGAGGCCGTTTACATAGGCCTTGGCGCTGGCGGTGATGATGTCCGGGTCGGACCCGCGGCCCAAAGCCACCAGGCCGTTCTCCTTGAGGCGCACGGTCACCTCACCCTGGGCGTCGGTGCCACCGGTCAGGGCGCTGATGCTGAAGCGCAGCAATTCCGAATCGGTGCCCGTCATCTTGGCGATGGCTTCGTAAACCGCGTCGATGGGGCCGTTCCCATATCCGGCTCCCTTCTGGGAGCGCCCGTGGATGGCCAATTGGACGCTGGCCATGGGCATTACGGTGGTACCGGCAGATACGTGCAGATACTCCAGCTCGAACACTTCCGAGCTGCGCAGGATGCCTTCGGTCACGATGGCCTCCAGGTCCTCGTCCACCACGCTCTTCTTCTTGTCGGCCAGTTCCTTGAACTTGGTGAAGACGATCTGCAACTCCTCATCGGAGAGATCGTAGCCCATCTCGCTCAGATGCTCACGCAGCGCATGGCGGCCGCTGTGCTTTCCCAGGACCAGCTTGTTGGCGCTGAGGCCGATGGTCTCTGGACGCATGATCTCATAGGTCATGGGGTTCTTCAGCATACCGTCCTGGTGGATGCCGGCTTCGTGGGCGAAAGCGTTGGCTCCCACGATGGCCTTGTTGGGCTGGACCATGATGCCGGTGATCATGCTCACCAGGCGACTGGTGGGGTAAATATGCTCGGTGAGGATGCCGGTCTCCATGGGCAGGTAGTTGGGCCGCGTGTGCAGGGCCATGACCACCTCTTCCAAGGAGGTGTTGCCCGCCCGTTCGCCGATGCCGTTGATGGTGACCTCTGCCTGACGGGCGCCGGCATTGATGGCCGCGATGGTGTTGGCCGTGGCCAATCCCAGGTCGTTGTGACAGTGGACGCTTAACGTCGCTTGGTGGATGTTGGGGGTGTGCTGCATCACATAGGCCACCAGGTCGGCGAACTCCTCGGGGATGGCGTAACCCACCGTATCGGGTAGGTTGACGGTGGTCGCCCCGGCCTCGATAGCGGCGCCGAATACCTTGCAGAGGTAGTCGCGGTCGCTGCGCGAGCCGTCCTCTGCACTGAACTCCACGTTGTCGGTGAGGGTACGGGCGTATTGGACCGCCTCAATGGTGGCCCGCAGCACCGCATCGCGGTCCATGCGCAGCTTGTACTCCAGGTGGATATCCGAGGTGGCGATGAAGGTGTGAATGCGCGGCTTGGCGGCGTGCTGTATCGCCCCCCAGGCTTTGTCGATGTCGCTCTTATTGGCCCGCGCCAGACCGGCCACCTCGGTGCGTTCCAATTTGCCGGCGATCTTGGAAACAGCCTCGAAGTCACCCTCGGAGGCGGCGGGAAATCCCGCTTCGATGATGTCCACCCCCAGGCGTTCCAACTGGGTGGCCAGGCGCAACTTTTCGCCGGTATTCATGCTCGCACCAGGACTCTGCTCACCATCCCGCAGGGTCGTATCGAAAATTTTTACACGTTCCGTCATGTTGATCCTCTCCTTGCTTGATCCATGCGTACGGTTGGTGTGATCTAATCGTGCTGACGAACCAGAGGTCAGTAGGGCAGCTGGTGCGCCGGTGAGGCGGCAGCCAACCCATACCGGCAATCTAGTTCTCCGCTAGATTGGGGTAAGCATGGGCCGCAGGGCATGGCATCGCCACCCTGCGGCGTTGATAGCTCCTTTGTGCATGACCGGCGGGATCTTCGACATCAGGCGACCTTCTCCTTCAGGGTCTTGTGCATCTTGGTCAATTTGTATTGGAAGCTGTCGGTCAGGGCCTGCCAACTGGCCTCGATAATATCCTCGGAAACGCCGATGGTGGTCCAAATCTCATCCTGGTCGCGGGATTCGATGAGCACCCGCACGCGAGCGGCAGTGCCTTCCCGGCCGTCGATGACGCGCACCTTGAAGTCCACCAGCCGCATCTTTTCCAGACCGGGATAGAACTGGGAGAGGGCCTTGCGCAAAGCGTTGTCCAAGGCGCTCACCGGTCCATCGCCTTCTGCGGCGGTGATTTCGTGGCTGCCGGCCACCGTTATCTTCACGGTGGCGTGCGCCGAGCAGGGTCGATCCTGATCCTTCTCGGAGGTGATCCGAAAGGCCTCCAGATCGAACATCGCCTCGAATTGATCGGTGAATTTCTCCAGCAGGATCTTCAGGCTACCGTCGGCGGTGTCGAATTGGTAGCCCTCCTGCTCCAACTGCTTTATGGCGCCTACGATCTTGCGGCTGTCGTGGCCGTTGGCCGTGATGTCAACGCCCAGTTCGCGGGCCTTGTACTCGACATTGCTGCGGCCGGCCAAATCGGAGACCAGCACCCGTCGCTTATTGCCCACAATGGCCGGATCCAAGTGCTCATAGGCGCGGGGTTGCTTCATGATGGCGTTCACGTGGATCCCCCCCTTGTGGGCAAAGGCGCTCTTGCCCACAAACGGCCGGGTGTTGAGCGGCACCAGGTTGGCCATCTCGCTCACGTAGCGGGAGAGGTTTTTTAATTTGACCAGGTCGCTGCTGGCCAGGCAACTGCAGCTCATCTTGGTGCACAGGATGGGGATGATACTGGTCAGATCCGCGTTGCCGCAGCGTTCACCGTAGCCGTTGATGGTGCCCTGGACCATGACGGCCCCGGCTTTCACGGCGACGATGCTGTTGGCCACCGCCAATCCGCAGTCGTTGTGGGTGTGGATTCCCAACCGAACTGCTCGCCCGTCGGGATTGACGTCCGGTGCGGCCAAATACGCGTCCACGTCTCGGGTGATGGCCTCCACATCGAAGGGTAGGCTGCCCCCGTTGGTGTCGCAGAGCACCAGGAAATCGGCGCCCGCGTTCAAGGCAGTGGCGAGGGTGGTCAAGGCGAACTCACGGTCGTCGCGATAGCCGTCGAAGAAATGCTCTGCGTCGTAGACCACCTCACGCCCCTGGTCTTTGAGAAAAGCGACGCTGTCGGAGATCATGGCGAGGTTTTCCATCGGCGTGTTGTCCATGATCTCTTCCACATGGAGGCGCCAGGTTTTGCCGAAGATGGTCACCACCGGTGCCTGGCTCGCCACGAGGGCCTGAAGGTTGGGATCCTCTTCTGGCGCGATGCCGGGCCGGCGGGTGGCGCCGAAGGCCGCCAGTTTGGCGTTTCGGAAGCTTTCCCGCTTGGCCAGATCGAAAAACTCCATGTCGCGGGGGTTGGAGCCCGGCCAGCCACCTTCGATGTATTGAATCCCGCTTTCATCCAATCGCAGGGCGATCTTGAGCTTCTCATCGGCGGAGAAACTGATGTTTTCTCCCTGGGTGCCGTCACGCAGGGTGGTGTCGTATACGAGGGTGGGGTCCATTTGCCTTCTCCGGTGAACCATTGGAATGAAGTGGGTTTAGGCGCGAACCGCTCCCGACCGGTTCGCGCCCCATGCTATCCGATTAGGTGTTGCGGTTTTCAGGGCGCAGCGCCCGCACTGCCTGGCCGGCCCGCCACATCTCCGACTCGTGAATCTCGGCGAGCTCCTTGTTGAGTTTCTCACGGTAGTCGGGGGCGCTGTTGGCCGCCAGCACGCGGCGGGTCTCCTCGCCCGAAATGACGTTTTCATAGAGGGTCTCAAAGACCGGGGCGACGGCGTCGCGAAACTTGGGTGCCCAATCCAGTGCGCCGCGCTGGGCAGTGGTGCTGCAATTGGCGTACATCCAGTCCATGCCCTGTTGAGCAACCAGGCGGATGAGACTCTGGGTAAGCTCCTCCACCGTCTCGTTGAAGCTCTCGCTGGGACTATGACCGTTTTTGCGCAAGAGGTTGTACTGGGCTTCCATGACACCGGCCAGGCAACCCATGAGAACCCCCCGTTCGCCGGTCAGGTCGCTGTAGACCTCCTTTTCGAACGTGGTGGGAAAGAGATAGCCAGAGCCGATGGCGATGCCGACCGCTAGGGTGCGCTCGCGCGCCCGGCCGGTGTAATCTTGGTGTATGGCGAAGCTGGAGTTGATGCCGCTGCCATCCAGGAAGTTGGTGCGCACAGTGGTGCCGGAGCCCTTGGGGGCCGCCAGAATGACATCGACGTTTTCCGGCGGCACGATGCCGGTTTGATCGCGGTAAACCACGGCGAAGCCGTGAGAGAAATAGAGGGCGTCGCCCGGGTTCAGGCAGCTCTTCACCAGATCCCAGGTGGCCACCTGCCCGGCGTCGCTGAGGAGGTTCTGAACGATCGTGCCGTTGCGGGCGGCCGCCTCGATGGAGACCAGGGTATCGCCGGGGACGAAGCCGTCGGCCTTGGCCTTCTCCCAGGAAGCGGTGCCTTCGCGCTGGCCGACGATGACGCGGATGCCGTTGTCGCGCATGTTGAGGGCCTGGCCCGGGCCCTGGACCCCGTACCCCAGTACGGCGATGGTTTCGTCCTGCAACACTTCCCGGGCCTTTTCGAGGGTGAATTCCTCCGCAGTGATTACCTCTTCTACGACGCCGCCAAAATCGATCTTTGCCATTTTCTTTTCTGACTCCTTACGTGTTGGTTGACGGGCGGATGAAACAGCCGCCCCAAGCGCAATTGATGGAACATCCATTGCGCCAATGTTTCCCGCGGTCGCTAACGCCTCCCTCGTTTGACGACGCGGTGGGGTTGTCTGCAGCCGGCAAAGTGTCTGGCCCAAAGCTTCGGTGCTTGTGGGGTGTAAGCGTGCCGCGCGCGACGGGGGTGGCCGCCAGGCGGCACAGCGAAGCCAGAACCGGTCATCTTCGCCAACAAACTGCGTCCCATATTCCAGCAGAAATGGCGATATCCATCCGCGTGCGCAGCGGATGTCAATATCTGCCTATTTGGGTTCTCTGAACAGGGCGATGGTCCCTGTCCGGGCGATCTTCTTGATGCCGAAGGGTTTCAGCAAATTGACCAGGGCCACCATCTTGTCCGGACCGCCGGTGGCCTCAATGATGTAGAACTCCGGCCCCACATCCACCACCTTGCAGCGGAAGATGTCGACGATGCGCAGGATCTCATCGCGATGTTCCGGCTTGGCGCGCACGCAGACCAGGGCCATCTCGCGCTGGACCGACCGGTCGCCGCTGAGATCTCTGAGTTTGATGACGTTGATCAATTTGCGCAGCTGCTTTTCGATCTGCTCGAGCACCAGCGGCTCGGCCTTGGTCACGATGGTGATGCGCGAGACCGAGGGGTCGATGGTCTCCGCCACGCAGAGACTCTCGATATTGAACCCCCGACCGCTGAAGAGTCCCACCACCCGCGAGAGCACACCGGGTTTGTTGTCCACCAGCATGGTGAGAATGTGTTTGTCGCTGTCCATTGGTTGCCTTTCTGATTCAGTCAGACCGTCGACCCGTAAGCCCGTGTGTCGGTTCAAGCGTGTTCGTGCTGGCCGGTGTTGGCGTTAGACCAAGAGCATCTCGGTAATCGGGGCCCCGGCGGGTACCATGGGGTAGACGCACTCCTCCTTTTCCACCTTGAACTCCATGATGACGGGTCCTGGGGTTTCCAGACCCTGGGTGATAACCGCGGCCACCTCATCGGGCTTGGTGGCCCGTAGGCCGACAGCGCCGTATGCTTCCGCCAGTTTTACGAAGTCCGGCCCACCTTCAAGGCAGGTGCAGGCATAGCGCTTGTCATAGAACAGATCCTGCCATTGGCGAACCATACCCAAGTAGCAGTTGTTGAGGATGGCCACCTTGACGGGCAGTTTCTCTTGGACCGCCACGGCCATCTCCTGGATATTCATCTGGATGCTGCCGTCGCCGGCCACGTCGATGACGGTCTTGTTGGGGAAGGCGATCTGCGCGCCGATGGCGGCCGGTAGACCGAACCCCATAGTCCCCAAGCCGCCGGAGGTGATGAAGTGGCTGGGGCGGTCGAAGTGGTAGTATTGGGCCGCCCACATCTGGTTCTGGCCCACTTCGGTGGTGATGATGGCCTCACCACGGGTTAATTCATATAGCTGCTCGATAACGAACTGGGGCTTGATCACCTCGCTTTGATCATAGGCCAGGCGGTGGGCCTGGCGCCACGCTTCGATCTGTGCCAGCCAGGGGTGGCGCGCTGCATCCGGATCGCCCATATCGGTCTCGGCGATCAGTTCGTTGAGCGCCGTCAAGGCGTTCTTGCAGTCCCCCACGACGGGTACGCTCACCGAGACGTTTTTGCGAATGGAGGTGGGGTCGATGTCGATGTGGACAATCTTGGCGTTGCTGGCAAAGGTGTCGGTCTTGCCGGTGACCCGGTCGTCGAAGCGCACCCCCACCCCGATCAGCAGGTCGCACTCCGCCGTCGCCATGTTGGCCCGATAGGTGCCGTGCATGCCCAGCATGCCAAGGCTCAGGGGATCGGCCCCGGGGAAACTGCCCAACCCCATGAGCGACATGGTGACGGGGATCTTCAGGGTCCTGGCCAGGTGGGTCAACTCCTCCGCCGACTTGGACAGGATGACGCCGCCACCGCTGAATATCAGCGGGCGTTTGGCGTTCTGGAGCAATTGAACCACCTTGTGCAACTGCTTGCGATTGGCCTTGTAGGTGGGATTGTAGGACTTGAGCCTCACCTTGGGATCCCCCGAATAGGACGCGGTCGCCTGGACCACGTTCTTGGGCAGGTCCACCAGGACTGGCCCGGGTCTTCCCGAGCGTGCGATATGGAACGCTTCGCGTATCACCTGCTCCAATTCGGCGACCTCGTTGACCAGGTAGTTGTGTTTGGTGCAGGGGCGGGTGATGCCCACTATATCCACCTCCTGAAAGGCGTCGTTGCCGATCAGGGCGGTGGGCACTTGGCCGGTGACCACCACCAGCGGGATCGAGTCCATATAGGCGGTGGCGATGCCCGTGACCGTGTTGGTGGCACCCGGGCCGCTGGTGGCGAAACAGACGCCGACCCTGCCTGAGGCGCGGGCATAGCCGTCGGCGGCATGCACTGCGCCCTGTTCATGGCGCGCCAGCACGTGTCGGATGTCGGTCTTGACGAGGGCGTCATAGATGTCGATGTTGGCGCCGCCAGGATAGCCGAAGATCGTGTCGACGCCCTCGTCCTTGAGCACCGCCATGAGAATCTCGGCACCGCTGAGTTGGGAGTTCGGAGCTGTCCCGTTTGGGGCTCCCTTCTGGGTCGTTGTCGAATTTGATTCAGCCTTGGTCAACATCTTGATCACCTATATCTCTTGAGTGTAGCGGCGGATTCGGCGATGCGAATACGTCGTCGTTGGCCCTCAACACGAGCCGGTCACCACAGCCCCTTCGCTGGCAGAACTGACCATGCGTGCGTAGCGGGCCATGTACCCCTTTTTGATGCGCGGTTCCGGTGGTCGCCAATCGGCCAGCCGGTCGCGGAGCTGCGCTTCTGACAGCGCCACCTCGATCGTCTTGGCAGGGATGTCGATGCGAATGGTGTCGCCTTCCCGCACCGCTGCCAAGGGCCCCCCCTGGGCCGCTTCGGGTGAGATATGCCCGATCGCGGCGCCGCGGGACCCCCCTGAGAAACGGCCGTCGGTGAGCAGCGCCACATGGGCGTCCAACCCCATCCCGGCGATGGCCGAGGTCGGGGTGAGCATCTCGCGCATACCGGGGCCGCCCTTGGGGCCTTCGTAACGGACGATGATAACGTCGCCTTTTTGGATCTCGCCCCCCATGATGGCGTTGGAGGCCGCCTCCTCTGAATCGAAGACCCGGGCCGGACCTTCGTGTCGCAGCATCTCCTCCAGGACGGCCGACTGCTTTACCACGCAGCCCTCCGGGGCCAGGTTGCCGTAGAGGACCGCCAGCCCTCCTTGATCGTGGTGCGGTCGGTCCATGGGCCGGATCACCTCGGCGTCGCGCACCTGGGCTGCCTGAAGGTTTTGGCCCACCGTCCGCCCTGTCACCGTGATGCAATCGGTGTCGATGCGGCCGTCGTCGGCGAGGACCTTCAGCACCGCTTGAATCCCGCCGGCGCTGTCCAGATCCTGGATGTGGTGGTCACCGCCGGGGCTCAAGGAGCAAAGGTGGGGCGTCTTCTCGCTGATGTGGTTGATCAGTTCGAGATCCAAGTCCACCCCGGCTTCCCGGGCGATGGCGCACAGGTGCAGGACGGTGTTGGTGGAGCAGCCCAGCGCCATGTCCACTGCCAGGGCGTTGGCGAAGGACCGGGGCGTGAGGATGCGCCGCGGGGTGATGCCCTCCGCGAGCAGGTGCATGATCTGCATGCCGGCCTGTTTGGCCAGGCGGGTGCGGGACGCCATTACGGCGGGGATGGTGCCGTTGCCCGGCAGCCCGAGTCCGACCGCCTCGGTGAGGCAGTTCATGGAGTTGGCGGTGAACATGCCGGCGCAAGACCCACAGGTGGGGCAGGCCGCATCTTCTATGGTGGCCAACTCCTCTTCCGACATTTTGCCCGCTTTGACCGCCCCTACCGCTTCGAAGACCGTGATGAGGTCTACCTTGCGCTTGCCGGAGCGGGTGTGGCACTCGCCGGCCAGCATGGGACCACCGCTGACGACAATGGCCGGCAGATCCAGCCGGGCGGCTGCCATCAACATGCCGGGAACGATTTTGTCGCAATTGGGGATCAGCACCAGGGCATCCAGGGCGTGGGCTGTGGCCATCACCTCGATGGTGTCAGCGATGAGTTCCCGGCTCCCAAGGGAGTATTTCATGCCGATGTGATTCATGGCGATGCCGTCGCAGACACCGATGACGCCGAATTCCATCGGGGTGCCGCCCGCCATGTAGATGCCGGCCTTGGCTGCTTCCGCCAAGGTGCCCAGATGGACGTGACCCGGAATAACGGTGTTGGCGGAGTTGGCGATACCGATGAGCGGTCGTTTGATTTCGGCATCGGTGAGTCCTGTGGCTTTCATCAGACTGCGATGGGGGGCGCGTTCGATTCCGGATTTTGCCGTGTCGCTGTGCATGAACGATCTACTCCTTAAAGGTGAACTAAAAAAAAATCCGTTATCGGCCCTGGGGGCTGATAACGGATTCGGTGTCTTCTGCTGTGTGCTGTTGCCTTAGACCATTATCGTCCCCCGCGCCTCGTAGTGGCTAATAAGGAGCCCTACGAGGAGAATAATAATAAGGCCGATAATGTTGAGGCTGTTGCGCATGTTGCTCCACTTCACGATGTATTGAAGGCCGTCATATCAGTCGCTGGAAAGCGATGTCAAGCAAAAAGGCTGGAAATGATTGTTAGATCTTTATTTAGGGCGGGGATGAGGCTTCGCGACGACCTGGTTCGCGATGCTTGGGCAGGTGCTGCCACGGGGCCGGTCAAGATCCTAAGGCGTTGGTGGTTCGACGTCCTGTAAGGCAACCAGCGCCAACGCCGCTCCATGACCAGTATGGTCTTGAAAAACGGCATCGCCGAAGAGCGCCAGCTCAGGGTTGTGGCCGCTACCACCTGCCGACGCCCGTCGCAGAAGGCGGTTTTGCTGGTGGGGGACGTCGGGCGGGTTCGATCAAGCTGATCCTTACCAGCGCCGTATGACGCGGCCCTGAGGCCCAGCGACGGTGCGTCATGGAACGCGCTCGGGGTTTCTCTGATGACCGGGGTTATCAATGGCGCGCTGCCCGGATCGCCATGGCGCAATTGTCGCGGCAGCCGCTCGCATACCGGGCCAGCGCATCCAATAGCGCCTCTTGCACCCGGGCAACTCTTGGTTACGTCCTACTGACATCCCTGCGGCAAGCGCATCAGGAAAACGCCTCTTAAACTAATGGCTACGACGCCGAGTTCACCGGCTGCCGGGGGAAACCGCTGCCAGGCGAGATATGTGAAATGTATGTAACACTATGTACCTTAGTTCAGCAGGAAATGTGAAAAAAATTACTCATATTTAGCGCTTGTGTGGAGTGCCATTTTTAACCTATTGAAAATATTATAATAAAAAAATTTTAGATTTTCCCAATAGTTTGCACGCAAGTTGCTAAGTGTAGAGTGCAACGGCGCCAATCTCCCTTTTGGATGAGCGGACATCATTCTTTTCCTGGTAGCTTTTCAGTATTTCGGCGTTCGCAAGTTGTTGCTCTGCATGATGGTTTGGCGATGACGCTGAAAACCCAAGGAGTCTCGATATGGAAGCAAATGTGATCAAGCTGGACCAGATCCGACAGAGTCTTTTAACAGCTGATTCCCTCTTGGAATATATGGATGGCGATTACCCCATCGACTGCAAATGCCCCAAATGCGGCAAGACCCACCGAGTCACCATGTTTTGGACCGGAAGGGGGGTGCCCAGAAAATATTGTCCCCAATGCAAAGGGGGCGCAGAATTCAATTTCGGTCACGCATCCAACACTGGCAGGCACTCCGGCGTCGGTGGGTACGAAAATCGCTTAACCGCCTAATGAAATACTTCTGCTAGCGCTCCAACCGACAGCATTGACGTATGCTCACGTAAAGAGGCAGTCATCACTTGGCTGCCTCTTTGTGTTTCTGTAGGATGGTAATTTCACTAAGGGAAAAATAGGGGTCAAATAAGGGAAACCATTATTGTTGATGTCGGCGGTCGCGATTAGGATAAGGGCTACTCAGGGAGATTTTCTTCTACCGCGTCATGTTCAATGTGGAGCTGAGTTCGAAACCGACTGAGCAGATTTGTAATGATCGAGCAGTGCTGATGAACTACCCTGACCGATGGTTTGGACTGGCGGCGGTTGGTCGCGGAAGCTGCACTGCCACAAGAAGGTGGGAATAGAAAGATGACTATGGCAGAAGCAATCCATGAATCGCACGTCGATAGACGGGGTACCAGGCGCTATCGAATTCCAGAGGGGATCTTTCTGGTAGAGAACGCCGAAGGGCGCCACCCCATTGGTGACCTTCTCGACATAAGTGCCGATGGCCTCTCCTTTATATATTCCGCGGATGTGGACGCAGTTCTGGAATCAACCTACCTCAACATCGTGAGCGTCAGCGGAGAAATTCAGCTGGAGAAAATACCTTACCAAAATAAGAACGATTTCGATTTCATCCGGAACTATCCCTTCGATGCCTATCGTATGCGGCGGCGTGGGGTCAGCTTTACTGAGCTTACAGAACCCCAGAAGGAATCGCTGATCGCCTTTATTGATGGACTTAGTCAGTCCTAGCCGACCACCACAACCGTATTGCTCGCTGATGATTCGCCAGGCATCCGTCTCTTTCCTTGAATCGATTGCATCCATCCACTCGATTGCTAATCGTCAATCATCTCCGAAAGGTATCGGTGGCCAGATGCAGCTCAGCCGCCATTCGCAAAGATGGCCTCTTTGGCAGCGAAAGGAAAAAGTAAGGAAAAACGAAGCGTTTAATCAGTAAATATATTATGTAGCTCATCCTCTATTCAGATTATCTTCTAAGAGAATCGCTCACTAGTGTTTCTACTGAGGCAGAGAAAGACGCAACAAATGCGAACCGCCTATATACGTCAGCCCCCGTCCATTTCGAAGGTTCGATCGGGGAAGTGACCAGGCGGAGCTATGGAACGACTGTCGAACGATCCCCCGCGACCTGGGAATGGTTGGAGCCAACGCCAGGCAACCCGGCTCCGGTGACCCTCTGACGACAAGTCCTGTGAGGCGCCATGAAAAAACACTTCTCGTTATCTCCATTTCTAATGCTGTTTATTGTACTGGCCGGACTGATGCTGTCCCAAACCGCAAATGCCGGTGTTTGTCCAGAGAGCGCCATCGGCTATTGGCGTCTCAATGAGAACAGCGTCGGCGTTTACGGAGATGCCATTAACAGCGCCAACGGTGTCTGCAGCAGCGACTGCCCCACCAACATCACCGGCGTTGTTCTGAATGCCAAGCGATTTAACGGCACCAGCACCGGTATCCGGGTGAACGCAAGAGCTTCTTTCGACTGGCAGCCCAGTGACAGCTTCTCCATTGAGCTCTGGGTGCGACGCTCGGCCACGGGTTTGACGGGGGACGAGGCGTTGATCGCCAGAACCGATCCCAGCACCCTCATGCGATGGGAACTCGTCTTGGAGAGTGACGGACAATTGGCCTTTTCCTTGGTCTCTTCAACGGGAGAAGGCACAGGCACCGTCATGCGAAGCACGAAAATCCTGACGGATAGCCTGGACGGATCGACACGCTGGCATCATGTCGCTGTCGTGGTGGATGCCAGTGCGGACTTCATCACCCTCTACGTAGACGGTCAGGTCGAGGCCTCCGAGAATATTGCCGGTGTATACGCCAACGGCGATTTTGCGTCCGACAACGCGCCGGTGACCATCGGCTGGCGCGACAGCGCCGCAGAAGCGCGCTTCGGTGGCGATCTGGACGAGATCGCGCTGTACAACGGCACCCTGAACGATACGGAACTTGCCGGTCATTATCTACTCTCCCGCAACTACTGCGACCTCTATGATCAGGAGGTGCGCATACTGCCGCTGGGCGATTCCATTACCAAGGACAGTAGAGGCCCCAGCGACACCCGCGATGTCGAGGAGAAGAACGGTTATCGGCTGCCGCTCGCCAACCTACTGGACAACAATCTCTACTGGTTCGACTACATGGGGACGGAGAATGACGGCGATCCGGCACTCTTCGATACCCAGCACGCCGGTTGGGGGGGGATACAAGACGATCAACTCAGCGATCTTTTGGATGACGGGGGCCTACCAGCGTTTTTAGGGGGCGGCCAGGTAACGAATGGTCCCTACCTCGAGGATTCCCGCAACATCGCCGACGTCATCCTGCTGCACATCGGTACCAATGAGCTGGGGGTTCCGCCGGATACCGTCGGCGTCGAGGAGGTGCTCAAGGAGATCGACGAAGCCCTGCCCCACGCGACGGTCCTGCTGGCCCAGATCATCAACCGCCGTGAGGATGCCGACCCTGCGGATCGCGCCGCCACCACCCAGTTCAATGGTCAGCTGGCCACGCTCGCCCAGGACCGCATCGAACAGGGCGATAAGATTATCGTGGTGGACATGGAGACCGGTGCCGGGTTGAACTATGCGGTCGGCGGATCGGACATGTTCGACCGGTTGCACCCCAGTGTCAATGGTTACGCCAAAATGGGCACTCACTGGTTTCAACATCTCAACGACTTTCTGCCCCAGTTCGTCACACCCAGCATCTCCGACCCGGGCGAACTCCTGGCCACAGTGGGCATTCTCTTCGACTTCTCCGTCCAGGCGGCTGGTGCACCTCGGCCAACCTTTGCACTGTCGGGGACCGTACCGTCGGGCATGAGCATCGACAGCCAAGGGCGCATCACCTGGACGCCGGCGTCGGGAACGTCGGACACGATCGTCACGGTGACGGCCACCAACAACCTGCCCCAGGGTACCGGCCAGGATAGCCAGCCCATCACCATCCGAATTAACAATCGGCCCGTCGCCGTCGGCGATACCTATACGGTGGACGCCGGTGCCGTCTTGCAGATTATCGCCGCCAACGGGCTATTGGCCAACGATTCGGATGCGAACAGCGGCGACACCCTCATTGCCAAATTGCAGACGAACCCGTCGCACGGCCAATTGACCTTGTCCGATGACGGCGGGTTCACTTACACCCACAACGGCCTATCCACCACTACCGACAGCTTCACGTACATCGCCAATGACGGCAGCGTCGATTCGCTGCCGGCGACGGTCACCATCCAGGTCAATTCAACCACCGATGTCCCGACCATCACCGGACAGGCGACCCTCTCAACACCGGTGGATACGGCGCTGCGCGTCTCATTGGCCGATGATCTCGCCGTCGAGGACGCAGACAGCGATTTTCCCGACGACTTCACCCTGACCCTCTATCCCGGTGCCAACTATAGCGTTCAGGGGGATACCGTCACCCCGGCTACCGGGTTTGTCGGCACTCTGTTTGTGGGCGTCAGTGTCAATGACGGCCTGAACGAGAGCGACCGCTTTGATTTGCGCATCACCGTTACCAGCGGCAGCGGCGGCGGCGGTGGCGGTGGCGGTGGGGGCGGCTGTTTCGTTACCTCCTCCGCCAGCGCAAACCCCACAATGGCACCGCCGGTGGCGACCTGGCTGCTGATGGTCGGGTTGCTGCTCCTAATGGGCTTCGGCAAGAACTGGTTTTGCGCTTTCCTTACACCTGCCCTGCAGTCGCAGGCGGCAAACGCTCATTCTACCCCGCGATTCGGAATACATTGCTATCTCTATATTTGGTTCCTATTGAAAAGGAGGCACGACATGAAGAAACACCGCTCCATGGTAATGACCTGTATCCTCGCGGCCGCGCTGGTGTTGAGCGCGGGATGGGCACCACCGGCCTTCGCGGCCTGCCCGACGGACCTGAAGGCCTATTGGCCGTTGGATCAGAACAACGACCCCTACCTCGAGGAGATCGAGGGGCTGAACGCCTTCTGTGGCGCCGGCAACTGCCCGACCTTTGTCCAGGACGGCGGCCGGGTGCTGCATGGTCAGCAATTCTCCGACGGCACCGATAATTTGCAAGTATCCTCCAATGGTGCTCAGACGCGCCCCTTTGATTGGGAGTACAATGACAGCGTGACGGTCGAGGTCTGGTTCAACCGCAGTGGCAACCTCGACAATGGCGAAACCGAAGTTTTGGTCGGCCGGGTCGACGGTTCCACCAGCCTGCTCTGGTACATTGCCCTGCGCCGGATCGGCGGTCAGGACAAGGTCGTTATTGGCCTCAGAGCCAATAATGGCGACGGCAGCGTCATCAGCGGCGCGGTCAACAGCAGCTATATGGAAGGCGACGATGACGTTTCCGACGGCGAGTGGCACCATGTCGCCCTGGTCAAGGATGAGGACAGCGGTTCGATTCTACTCTATGTCGACGGCATCCTGAACGACTCCGCAACGGTAAGCTACGCCGACGACACCGATTTTAAATCCTCTTCGGCCAATCTGAACATCGGCTGGCTCAATCTAGGTCCCAGCTTCTTTCATTTCGAGGGGATCCTGGATGAGGTCGCCATCTTCAACACCGCCCAGGATGCGGATTTGGTGGAGTTCCACCAAACCCTCGGCAACGCTGGCCTTTCGATCTGCGAAGATCAGGCGCCCCAGTTCGGTGCCGATCTGCCGACGGACAGCGCTTTGGGCTATGAGTTCATGTTTACCGCGCAAGCGGTGGGCACCCCGCCCATCATTTACAGCCTCAAGGACGGCGCCAGTCCCGATAACATGACCATCGATCCGGACTCTGGCGAGATCAGCTGGATTCCGACGGACCAGGACACCGGCACCATTAGCTTCACCGTCGTCGCCAGCAACTCTGTCGGCGATACCGAGCAGGTCTATCAATTCGATGTGCTGGATCTCTGCGCCACCGCCATCAGCGCCTACTGGCAGCTGAACGAAACCACCGAGCCCTTTGGCGACAACTACGACGACCCCGCCACCAACCCCAACGACGGTGCCTGCGAAGGGGCCTGCCCCCAGAATGTCGCCTCCGACATCGTGGGCAACGCCAAGAGTTTCAACGGTGTCGATCAGGCCATCTCGGTGTCCACTTCCGCCTCGGCACCCTTTAACTGGGGCCCCACCGCCAATTTTACCATCGAGTTTTGGATGCGGCGCGACGGCGACCTCACCGAAGGTACCAACGGCACTGAGGTGATGGTGGGCCGCACCAGCAATGTTCCCGGTGGCCTGTTCTGGTTCATCGGCCTGCGACGCTTCACCGGCGAGACCGTCGACCGGCTGATCGTCACCCTGCGGGACAAGAACGGCGATGACGCTGCGCCGGACGCTGCCGGACGGCAGCCGCTGGAAAGCACCACGGATGTGGTGGACGGCCAGTGGCACCACATTGTCGTTGTGCGGGATGATGCGGTGGGCGAAAACCGGCTGTATATCGACGGGGTCCTGGAAGACACCGGCGCCGTAGATTATGATGATACCCTGGGCGGCTTCGATGACGGTGCCGCTGCCCTGAACATTGGTTGGTTGAACTTTTCACCCACCCAGACCTTCCACTTTGCCGGCCGACTGGACGAACTGGCCATGTATGACACTGCCCTGCCGCCGTCGGTGATCGATCAGCATTTCGAGGCCAATCCGCCTCTGGACTATTGCAACGGCGCGCCTTCGATCACCTCGACGGCCGTCACCACTGTCACGGCAGGCCAGAACTACAGCTATCAGGCTGCGGCTCAGGACGCGGTGGATGAAGACGACACGCCTTTACTCTGGTCCCTCGTCAGCGGTCCCACCGGTTTGGCGGTGGACACGGCCACTGGTGAGGTCACCTGGTCTCCGGGTGCGGGTGATGCGGGTAACAACGACGTGTCCATCATGGTTCGTGATCAGCGTGGCGGTACCGCCGTCCAGAACTTCACCATCATGGTGGACGCCGGGGTCAGCAACACGGCCCCGTCGATTACCTCCACGGCACCGACCTCGGTGGCGCCAGGAGACACCTACACCTATCAGCCCACCGCCAACGATCCGGACGGGGACACCCTGACCTGGTCGCTGACGGATGAACCGTCCGGGATGACGATCGACGCTGCCACCGGCGCCATCTCCTGGACACCGGCCGCTGGCGTGACCACTTCGGGCACCTTTACCCTGACGGTGGATGACGGCGCCGCGGTGGATACCGAGACGATCACCATTGCGGTGACCTCCAATGCCGCACCGACCATCACCTCCTCGGCACCGGCCAGTGCCACCGTTGGACAGCGGTATCGGTACGCACCCGTGGCGGATGACGCCGAGGGCGATACCCTCGCCTGGTCCCTGACCGGTGCGCCGTCCAATATGTCCTTGGATACCGTCACCGGTGTGTTGACCTGGACCCCGGCGGCCGGGGATGAGGGCGATGTCACCTTTACCCTCACCGTCAGCGATGCAACCGGCTCCGATGAGCAGATCATCTCCATCACCGTGTCCGCTGCGAGCAATGGCGGTGGTGGTGGTGGCGGCGGTGGCGGATGCTTTATCGACACCACCCGTGGCAGCGCCCCAGGATATTGGGGGATTGGGCTGCTGATGGCAGGGGCCCTCTTCACCGGCCTGGTGCGCCGACGCGCCTAACGGCGCCATTAACGAACCGTATGGCGGCACATCGGCAGGGAATGCCGGTGTGCCCCCCGATTACGGTTTCCAAACATCGCAACAAACCACACGAGGGATCGGCGCTGGTGCCGATCCCTGGTGTTTCATCTGGGGTGCTGGTAAGGGTGGTGATGGGACGCTCTCGAGCAGGAGAGAGTCCCATTGCCCGCCACCGCCCCAACCCGTTCGTACCCTTCTGGGCCCTACCCGCCGGCAGCGGTTGGTCGAACCCCAGGCGGGTACACCAACCGAGAGTGAGGTGGATCATGAAAGCCGTTATCCTTGCAGGAGGGTATGGAACGCGGATTTCTGAGGAAACCGGCGTCAAACCCAAACCCATGGTGGAAATCGGAGATGAGCCGATCCTCTGGCACATCATGAAAATTTATACTGCATATGGTATTAACGATTTTGTGATATGCCTCGGATACAAGGGCAATAGCATCAAAGACTACTTCGCCAATTACGCCCTGCATCAATCCGACATCACCTATGATCTGCGCAATGGCCAAACCGACATCCACAAGAACGGGACCGAACCCTGGCGGGTCACCCTGGTGCACACCGGCCAGGGCACCATGACCGGCGGCCGTATCAAGCGGGTGCGCCGCTATCTGGAGGATGAAACCTTCTGTCTGACCTATGGAGACGGGGTGGCGGATGTCAACATCAAGGAACTGGTGGCCTTTCACCGGCAGGAAGGTCGACTGGCCACCCTCACGGCCGTGCAGCCGCCGGGACGGTTCGGCGCGTTTAACTTGGACCATTCCGAGGCGATGATCACCACCTTCAAAGAGAAGCCAAAGGGCGACGGCGCCTGGATCAACGGGGGCTTTTTCGTGCTCGAGCCCGCCGTATTGGATTATATTCCCGGCGATGATACCGTCTGGGAGCAGGATCCCTTGGAAGCCCTCGCCGCTGAGGGGCAGTTGTCCGCCTACCGTCACAAGGGGTTCTGGCAGCCGATGGACACCCTGCGCGACAAAACGGTGCTCGAGGATCTGTACAACTCGGGCAAAGCCCCCTGGGTAGTGTGGTAGCCCCTACTAAATAGGTGTCCGTTCCCGCACCATTGCACCAACCGGCAGCTATTCGGAGCAAGAAGATATGCAAAACGCCCATGATATTGTTACCGAAGACCTCAACGACATCTGCCAGCGCCTGTCGCCGGTGCTGCAGGAGATGAACGACAGCAAGCTCCTGATCACCGGCGGCGCCGGATTCTTGGGGTACTATCTGGTTCAGGTGGTCGATCATTGGAATCGGCAATTCGCCGGCAACGCCAAGATCGCGCTGACCGTGTTCGACAATCTGATCCGCGGGTTGCCGCAATGGCTGGCCGAGATAGAGGCCCGTGGCGGGGTTCAGCTGGTGGTTCACGATATCGCCAAGCCGTTGCCGGCAGATATGGCAGACGATTTTACCTGGATCATCCACGCGGCCACCATCGCCTCGCCGACCTATTATCGCAAGCATCCCATTGAAACCATGGACGCCAACATCAATGGGTTGCGACAACTCCTGGATTACCTCCTCGATCAGAAGCAGCGCGGCATGCTACCGGGCGGATTTCTCTTCTATTCGAGCAGTGAGGTGTACGGCGATCCAGAGCCGGAGGCGATCCCCACTGCCGAAGATTACTATGGTCGGGTTTCCTTCACCGGTCCCCGGGCCTGCTACGACGAATCCAAGCGGTATGGCGAAACCTTGTGCGTCAACTTTGCCCGCGTCCACGACCTGCCGCTCAAGATCGCACGCCCTTTCAACAACTACGGCCCGGGGCTGAAGATCACCGACAGACGGGTGTTGCCCGATTTCGCGCGCAACGTGCTGGCGGGTGAGGATATCGTCATGCTGTCCGACGGCTCGCCCACGCGAACCTTTTGCTATGTGGCAGACGCTGTCGTGGGATACTTCAAGGTGCTGGTGAAGGGCGGCAAGGGCGAAGCCTACAATATCGGCACGGAGACGCCGGAGATCTCCATGGCGGAATTGGCCCAGCGGGTCGTCTCTGTGGGCAAAGCCCTCTTCGATTACCAGGGCAGTGTTCAACTGGCCACCAGCGATGAGTCCGCCTACCTGGTCGACAACCCGAACCGACGGTGTCCGCGAATCGACAAGGCACGCAAGGAACTGGGGTACGATCCGCAGATCGACATCGATGAGGGGCTGCGTCGCTCGCTGATCTGGTACAAGGACAACGCTGAAGGAACGGAGGCCTGATGAAGATTTCCGTCATCGGTACCGGCTACGTGGGCCTGGTCTCTGGCGTCTGCCTCGCCGACACCGGCCACACCGTCGTCTGCGTGGATGTGGATGCGGCCAAGGTGGATATGATCAACGCCGGCAAGCCGCCCATCTACGAAAAAGGTCTCGCAGAGCTGCTCACGCGCCATTGCGGGGATCGTCTATCGGCCACCACCGATCTCGATGCGGCCGTCGCCGACACCGAACTCTCCCTCATCGCCGTCGGGACGCCCTTTGACGGCGAGGCCATCGATCTGAGCTACATCCGTGCCGCCGCTGAACAGATCGGCACCGCCTTGAAAGCCAAGCCGGACTACCATGTGGTGGTGGTAAAGAGCACGGTGGTGCCGGGCACCAGCGAGGAGGTGGTGGCACCCCTGGTGGCGAAAGCCGCCGGCCGACGCCTGGGGCCTGATTTCGGTATCGGCATGAACCCGGAATTCCTTCGCGAAGGCGAAGCTGTGGCGGATTTCATGATGCCGGATCGCATCGTCCTGGGCGCCAATGACGACCGTTGTCTGGAGCGCATGCGCGCCCTGTATGCCGGCTTCCCGGACACCGATGTGGTTGCCACCACCCCCAAGACGGCGGAGATGATCAAATACACGGCCAATTCCTTGCTGGCGACGATGATCTCCTTTTCCAACGAAATTGGTAACCTCTGTGCGCGGATTGGGGGCGTCGATGTGGTCGAGGTGATGCGCGGGGTCCATCTCGACAAACGCTTGACCCCGATTCTGGACGATCATCAGCGGATCGTGCCCGCCTTCACCACCTACATCGAGGCCGGCTGCGGGTTTGGCGGCAGTTGCTTTCCAAAGGACGTCAAAGCCCTGATCTCCTACGGCGAGGCCAAGGGGCAGGCGATGGACCTGCTGCGCTCTGTCATCGCGGTCAATCGGCTGCAGCCGGAGCAGATGCTGAGCTTGCTCCACAAACATTACCCCGACGTGAAAGATCTGCGCATCGCCGTGCTGGGACTGGCCTTCAAACCGGGCACGGACGATATGCGCGAATCACCGGCGATTCCGGTGGTGAACACCCTGGCGGCCGCCGGCGCCCGTATATCGGCCTACGATCCCATTGCCCGCCATGAGGCGGAGCGTATCTTCGACCACGGCAATCTGCACTATGCCGAGAACCTGGACACCTGCGTCCATGACGCCGAGGCGATCCTGCTGATCACGCGCTGGGACCTGTTCAACGAGTTGCCGCGCCTGATGGCCGATCGACAGCCGCAGCCCCTGGTGGTGGACGGTCGCCGCATGCTCGACAAGACAAAGTTTGAGCGCTACGAGGGTATCGGGAGTTAGCCGGATGCGATTTTCAGCCACACCGTTGGACGGTGCCTACGTCGTCGAGCTTGATCGCCACGGTGACGACCGCGGCCACTTCGCACGCACCTTCTGCCAAACCGAATTCCGTGACCATGGCTTGAACCCGACCGTCGTTCAAGCCAATACGGCGCTTTCACGATACAAAGGCACCCTCCGCGGCATGCACTACCAGCGACATCCCCATGCCGAGGCCAAGCTGGTGCGCTGTATCCGCGGTGCGCTCTACGATGTGATGGTGGATCTGCGCCCCGAATCGGCCACCTATTGCCAATGGTTTGGGATGGAGCTGACGCCGGACGGCGGCAAGATGCTGTATGTACCGGAAGGCTTTGCCCACGGCTACCAGACGCTCGTGGATGACACCGAAGTGATCTACCAGGTGTCGGCCGCTTATGCCCCCCAGGCCGAAGGCGGCCTTCGCTGGGATGACCCTGCCATTGCCATTCAATGGCCGATTGGGGACGGTGTGATCCTCTCCGCCAAGGACCGTGCTTGGCCCGATTTCCATCCGCAAGACGCTTAGACGCTGCCCAAGGGAAGCTGATCTCCGGACCATGACCGACTCCCGTCAGACGACCTGTTGCGGTATTATTCCAGCCGCCGGCCGCGGCTCCCGGGTACAGCCGCTGCCCGTGAGCAAGGAGATTTTTCCGGTCGGATTCAGCCGATGGGGCAGGGGGGGTGACCCTGGGGAACTGCGGCCGCGTGTGGCGGCCGATTATCTTCTCGCCCGCATGCGACGAGGGGGCGCCCGGCGTGTGTTCGTCGTCCTGGGTCAGGGCAAGTGGGACATACCGGCCTATTTCGGGTCCGGTGAATCCCGAGATCTGGAATTGGCCTATCTCCTCACCGAGCGCCCATATGGAGCGCCATACACAGTCGGGCAGGCATTGCCGTTCGTGGCGGATCAGATCGTACTATTTGGGTTCCCCGATATTCTCTTCGAGCCGGCAGACGCCTTCGCCCACCTCCTCACCCACATGCGCGACACCGGTGTGGACATCGTCCTGGGTCTGTTTCCCGCCGTTAACCCGCACAAGATGGACATGGTGACGCTCGACGCGGCGGATCGCGTGGGGAACATTGTCATCAAACCGGTCCACAGCGATCAGCGCTACACTTGGCTGATCGCCGCCTGGACGCCGGCCTTCAGTCAATTCATGCAGGCATTTCTGCATCAACAAGAGGACGTGGTGCGCGACCGCTACCACGACACCCGCAACCGACCACAGGCGGAGTACTACATGGGAGATGTGCTGCAAGGTGCACTATCATCGGGCTGGGCCGTGGCAGCCGTGCGCTTCGACAAGGGGACCTATGTCGATATCGGCACGCCCGAGGACCTTTACCTTGCCGTTTCATCCGCACAGATGGGGGGGGAAAATGATCATCGTTGATACGGCACTCAAAAAGAGGGCGGCAGAGGGCAACCCGGTAAGGGTCGGGTTGGTGGGCGCGGGGTACATCGGCCGCGGCACCACCCTGCAAGTGGAACACTATGTGCCGGGCATGCGCATCGCCGCCATCGCCAATCGGACCGCCGCCAATGCCGAGCGCGCCTATGCAGAAGCCGGTTTAGCGGATGTCGTCAGCGCCACCTCGCAGGATCAACTCAACGCCGCCGTCGCCGCAGGCCGTCCGGTGGTCACAGCGGATCCCGCCCTGGTCTGCAAGGCGGACCAGATAGACGTGATCATCGAAGCCACCGGGCATGTCGAATTCAGTTCGCACGTGGCCCTTACGGGGATCGAGCACGGCAAGCACATGGTGTTGATGAACGCAGAGCTGGATGCCACCGTGGGACCCATTCTCAAAGTGTATGCCGACAAGGCCGGTGTGGTTGTGACCAACGCCGATGGCGACCAGCCCGGCGTCATGATGAACCTCTATCGTTTCGTGGCCTCCATCGGCTATAAACCGGTGCTGGTCGGTAACATCAAGGGCCTCCAGGACTATTATCGGACACCGGAGACCCAGAAAGGGTTTGCCGCGCAGCACGGGCTCTCACCCGAGATGGCGACCTCCTTTGCTGACGGTACCAAAATCTCGATGGAGAATGCCATTGTGGCCAATGCCACGGGATTCAAAGTGGGTCGACGCGGCATGTATGGTCCGCGCTGCAACCACGTCAATGAGGCCACCGAATTGTTTCCCGCCGACCAACTGCTCGATACCGGCTTGGTGGATTACATCCTCGGCGCAGAGCCCGGCCCGGGCGTATTTGTATTGGGACACAATGATGATCCCGTCCGCCAGGGGTACATGCAGTATTTCAAGATGGGTGGGGGGCCATTTTACTGCTTTTACGTGCCCTATCACCTGCCCCATTTGGAAGTGCCGCTAACGGCGGCCCGCGCCGCTCTCTTCCAGGATGCCGCCGTGGCGCCGCTGGGAGAGCCGGTGTGCGATGTGATCACTGTGGCCAAGCGAGACCTCAGGGCCGGCGAGACCTTGGACGGAATCGGGGGGTTCACCTGTTACGGCATGATCGATAATTACGCCGTGAGCGCTCAAGCGGAGATGTTGCCCATGGGGCTCTCGGAAGGCTGCCGGCTGACGCACGACGTTGCCAAGGATCAGGTGGTCACTTACGCGGATGTAACCTTGCCGTCGGGCCGACTGTGCGATCGCCTCCGCGATGAGCAGACGCAGCACTTTTTCGGCTGAGCCACCGAACCGCTTTGCCATCGAATTTCAATGGATCTGTTTTAGGAAACCAACTTATGGCGCCGATCGGTAACCGTATTGCTACGCATCTGGGCCAACGTTTGCGGCGGAAATTTCCACACCGATTGTTTTTCTTGCACATCCCCAAGTGCGGCGGCACCTCCATCGTAGAGGCCCTCAGTGATTGCTACGGGCCCCGTTCGCTGGATCCCTCGCAATGGTATCTGGATGCACCGGCGGTGTTTGAAGCGGCCACCGCGCGTAACCAACATTTTCAACAGATCAGCGAAACCGTGCTATTGTATGCCATGGCCCAGCGCAAACACCGCTTCATCACCGGTCATTTCTTTTTCAGTGACAGGGCCCAAGAACTCTACGGCGACCGGTGGGAGACGATCACGGTTCTGCGAGATCCGGTCTCGCGCTGGTTTTCGCAATACTATTTCAATCGCTACAAGAGCGGCGCGCACTACAAGACCGATGCAAGTCTGGACGCCTACATCGATTCCGAGGAGGGGGTCGGTGCGGGGCGCACCCTGATGAACCTTCTGGCCGGCACCCGCTATGACTGGGCGGACGCACCGCAGGAGGGGGTCCGCCGGGCCATCGCCAATCTGGAGCGGATACACTTGGTCGGATGTCTGGAGCACCTGGACCAGTTTCAATCCAGCTTCAGAGCGCGCTACGGAGTGGGGCTGACGATCGGGAGGCGGCGGAAAAATCCCGCTGCCGGCCAGAAATCGGCACCGCCGGACGACCATGTTCTCGAAAAAGTGACGCATATTTGCCGCTACGACGACCAAATCTATCGGCATGCCCTGGGCATGATCGGCCGCCCCACGGCTGCTGCCCAGCCCTAAACCATCAAGCCAACAATAGAGCGACAGATGAATCAAAACCCATCACCCGATACTGACCTCACCGCGAGTGGTTCCGAGCAAGTGGCCATCATCGAACCCAAAAAAGGGTGGCAGCTGATCGACTTCCGTGAACTGCGAGACTACCGCGATCTCTTTATCTTCCTGGTCTGGCGGGATATCAAGGTGCTCTATGCCCAGACCATTCTGGGATTCGCCTGGGCGATCATACAACCCGCCGTCCAAATCGTCATCTTTTCGGTGGTCTTCGGCAAGGTCGCTCAGATCGCCACCGATGGGATCCCTTACGTGTTGTACTCCACGGCGGGCATCATTCCCTGGACCTACATGTCCCAGTCGATCGTTCACTCGAGCCAGAGCCTCGTCACAGGACAGGGCATGCTGGGCAAGGTGTACTTCCCAAGACTCATTTTTCCCATGACATCGGTTTTGGCGAAATTGGTGGACTTCAGCATTTCGCTGCTCATTATCATTGGTGTAATGGTCTATTACCAGGTCTACCCCACCTGGAAAATTCTGCTGGTGCCCGTATTCGTGCTCTACATGATGTGCATCTCGGCGGGCGCCGGTCTCTGGCTGAGTGCCATGGCGATCCGCTTCCGCGATGTCAAGTACGCCATGACCTATTTGATCCAGATGCTGATGTACTCCGCCCCCATCGTGTACTCGGCATCCACCATTCCCCACGATTATCGCGTGTTCTATTCGCTGAATCCCATCGTCGGCGTCATCGAAGGCTTTCGCAGCTGTTTGCTCGGATCGCCGTTGCCGCTGGGCTATATTCTTCCCGGGATACTGACGGCCCTGATCATCTTTGTGGGGGGGATGTTCTATTTCAAGCGTATGGAACGTATTTTTGTGGATGTGATCTAAGCGAAGGAAGAAGCGATGACCAAGGCAATTCGCGTGGACGGCCTCAGTAAATGCTATCGCATCGGCCTCAAAGAGGCTATTCACGATAGCCTTGGGGGCGTCATGATCGATTTTCTGAAGAGCCCCTGGCGGAATTACCGCAAGTATCGGTCCCTCTATCGATTCGATGACCTCGACGACAATGAAGATTTGGAGAGCAGAGGCATCATCTGGGCGCTGAAGGATATCAGCTTCAATGTCGACCAGGGAGAGGTAGTCGGCATTATCGGGCGGAACGGCGCCGGAAAATCGACGCTCCTAAAAGTGTTGTCGAAAATAACACACCCCACTGCCGGTAGGGCGGTCATCAAAGGACGCATTTCGAGCCTGCTCGAGGTCGGCACGGGCTTTCATCCAGAGCTCACAGGACGCGAGAATGTCTTTTTGAACGGTACGATTCTCGGTATGAGCAAGCGCGAAGTTGCCTCAAAATTTGATGAGATCGTCGATTTCTCAGGGATCGAGAAATTTATCGACACGCCCGTTAAGCGTTATTCGAGCGGGATGAAAGTGCGCCTCGCCTTCTCTGTCGCCGCCCACCTGGAGCCGGATTTGATGGTGGTGGACGAGGTGCTGGCGGTGGGCGACGCCCGCTTTCAGAAGAAATGCCTGAGCAAAATGGAGGATGTGGGCAGCAAGGGGCGGACGGTGCTCTTCGTCTCCCACAACATGCCGGCATTGACACGCTTGTGCCCCAGGGCGATTCTCATCGAACATGGCCGCGTCATCGAAGACGGCCCATCGGGGGCAGTCGTCGGCAAATACTTGACCTCGGAGTCGGGCATTATGGGGCGCTACCAATGGGATCCCAATCAGGCACCGGGGGGGGAATTCGCCAGATTGCTGTCGGTGTGCATCCGTGATCAAGAAAATCGCGTGTCAGATTCTGTCGATATCCGGCAACCGATCACAGTGGAAATGGAGTATGAGGTCCTCAAGGGGGGACATGTATTACTGCCCCATTTCCATTTCCAGAATGAAGAGGGCGTCAGGGCCTTCACTTCCATCGACCAGGACCCCGAGTGGCAAGGTCGGGCGCGTCCGGCGGGCCGCTTCACGAGTTCCGTTCAAATCCCTGGGAATTTTCTCTCTGAGGGGATGATGTACGTCACCCCGGCACTCATGAAGATGAATCCCAAGGCGCTTCAATTTGCCGAACGCGACACCATCGCCTTTCAGGTGATCGACTCATTGGAGGGAGATTCCGCTCGGGGAATTTGGGCCAATAATCTCGGCGGTGTCGTGAGGCCGCTATTGAATTGGCAGACCAAATCGCAGTCGACAAACTAGCCCATGAAAATCGTTGATCTGAAGACAGCCGTATCTGAAGGACGAAAGCGGGTCTCCGCCTGGGTCCACTGGGAGGAAAGCGAGCGCCCGCCGATGGAGTTGTACTTTGAAACCGATACGGCAATCGCCGGCGCTCTCGATTGCAATCCAGACGCATTCGCAACTGCCTGTATCCTGCCGGCGCTGCGTCACGGCGAGCGGCGTTTGGCTATCGACGCTGCCCTCAGCCCCGAGCTAATAAACGGACTCATGGACGTACAGGGCTGGATGCGTCACTGGTGGTATCCGTTAGAGAAACCGCCGGTGAAGATCGAATCCGTCAAGGCCGCCACCATTGGCCGCAATCAACAGAATCAGCCCAGATGCGGGATGTTCTTCTCCGGTGGGGTCGATTCGCTGGCCTCTCTCAGGGCCAACCGCCTGACCTACGCCAACGACCACCCCTACTCGGTAAAGGACGGGTTCATTGTCTTCGGCCTTGAGACCGATCAGGAAGAAAAGTTCACCCACGTCCTTGCGTCGCTATCGCCCATGGCGGAGGACGCCGACCTGCAGTTAATCCCAGTTTATTCCAATATTCGCT
>JASJCL010000110.1 GCA_030066015.1 Desulfosarcinaceae bacterium
GGCACTTAATAATGGCTTATTCACTTTTTTCTCCTAATCGTTGTATTTCAAATTCGTTACAAATCTCATCGTCTATCATACAGTTCAAACTGTCGAATTTGTTTTACCACCTCCTTTTTATAACATAACGAATCAGCATGTTACGAGGATAGAAGGTTGTAGTCCAATGGGAGCATAACAATCATGCGCACTGTTCAGCACGGCAATTTGGCCTACGAAACCTTGTTCTCACATATGCTTCATCATCAATTTTTAGTTTGATCTATCTAAGGTGAAAGATATAGCAGTGGGACATCCTAATTCTACGCAATATATGTGCCAACCATCGCGCAAGAAAATTATTGATGTAGATACTGTAGCTTACCGTATGAGGGGTCACTGAAATCAATAACCTGAAGATTTGGAGTATGTAATCTTCCTCCAAATTACTCAATTATTATGAAATTAATTTCACACTATGAAATCGATTTAACAATAGGGCACATATGGAAAACCATGGAGTTGGGGTGAGTTGGGGTCGTATGAGTTGGGGTCGGACCAAGTAACTATCAGATATGAAGATTAAATACTGATAAAGCATAGCTGATTTATGGCTTAAAAGCATGTTTTTAGGGTCGAAACAATGACTCTAAGAACCAGGGACGGATTCTATATATTCTTCGGATGATAATTTAACGTGAAGCAGCAGGTTTAGGACTTAAAATTCCCTTTAAAAACTCCCCTGCCGACGTTGTTCTTCTTCAGTACTCTAAATACCTCAAAATGATCTATTCCAGCTCTACCTCCACCAGGCTGCAGTGGAAGGCGCAGGTCTTTCCCTGGTCGGTGAGCCGCTGGCTGGTGAGTTGGTTGGCTCCCTTTCCGCCGGGTGTGAATCTGGGCCAGTGAAGGCCTTCAGCCACCAGCAGGCCGGGCTGGGTGTCCTGGGTCACCTCCGCATACAGACGGCACTCGCCGCGGTCATTGAATACCCGTACCAGGTCGCCCTGGCGGATGTCTCTCTCTTTGGCGTCCTGGGGGTGGATAAGTACCTTGGCAGATCCGGCCAATTCTCTTATCTTGGGGATTTCATTGAAGGCGGAGTTGAGCAGCAGGTGGTGGGGCGGGGTGAGCAGTTCCAGCTGGTAGGTGTCTCCGCCTTCAGGATCCCGCTGTGGTTGGCCGCAGGGCAGCGGGTCCAGACCTTGGTTTTGCCAGGCCTGGGAATAGAGTTCCACTTTGCCGGAAGGGGTGTTGAAGTTGTCGGCATAAGGGTTGGCTGGAATATTCAGGCGCACGGCCTTTTCCTGCCAATAGGCGTCATGATCGATTCCCTGCAGGGTCGGGTGTTCTTGCTGCAAAAAGCCTTTGATGAACTCTTCTTCATCCGTGCTGAAGACCTCTTCCTCAAAGCCCATACGTTTGGCCAGTTCCTGGAATATGGCCAGGTTGGTCCGGCTCTGGCCAACCGGGGGAATGACAGGCCGGGCCAGGCGCAGATAGTTGTGGCCATAGGCTCTGTAGATATCGGTCATCTCCAAGAAACTGGCCCCGGGCAGGATAATGTCGGCGAATAAAGCCGTGTCGGTCATGAAGTGTTCGTGCACCACCAGGAACAGGTCTTCCCTCTTCAGCCCCTCCAGAACCATGGCCGATTGGGGGGCGACTGCGGCGGGATTGCTCATGAAATTGTAGAGCAGCTTAACAGGTGGGTCGTCCAGCTCGGTAAGGGCGTCTCCCAGCTCCACCATGTTGATGGTCCTGGTGCCTTTGGGGCAAAGGTCCGGCCGGGTCAGGCGGGTGAGGTTCGATGGACCGCCCCCCAGCGAGCGGGTGATGCCCGCTCCGGCTTTGTTGAATGCCCCCACGAGTGCGGGCAGGCAGGCGATGGCGCGCATGGCCATGGCGCCGCGCAGCTGCCGGGCCGGCCCCCAGCCGGTTCGAATGTAAGGCGCCCTGGCCCCGCCATAGGCCAAGCCAAGATTCCGGATGTCGTCAGCCTGTAGGCCGCAGATCGATGATGCTTTTTCCGGGGGGTATGCCATGGCCCGCCGTGCCAGCTCATCAAATCCCACGGTGTGGGTGTTCAGGTAGTCGCGGTCGATGAGATCCTCTCTGATCAGCACCTCCATCATGCCCAGGGCCAGGGCTGCGTCGGTCCCCGGTTTGAGCATGAGGTGCAGGTCCGCTTTTTTTGCGGTGCGGGTGCGGTAGGGGTCGATCACCACCAGCCGGGCCCCTTTTTTTCGGGCCTGTTGGAAGAAGGGCCAGGCATGCAGATTGGTGGTCAGGGTGTTGCTGCCCCAGATGATGATGAAATCCGAATCCACGGTGGATTCAAGATCCGTGCTGGGCCCGGAGCCCAATGTGGCCTCAAATCCGGCCGTGGCCGCAGGACCGCATATGGTTGCCAAAAGTTTGCTGGCCCCCAGTTTGTGGAAAAAGGCTTGGCCTGCATTGCGGTGGATCATACCCATGTGCCCGGCATACCAATAGGGCAGTATGGCCTGCGGACCGAAATCGTCAGAGACCTTTTTAATCCTGGTCACTATCTGATCCAGCGCCGCATCCCATGAAATGGGCTCAAAGCGTCCGGTGCCTTTGAGGCCCTTGCGGACTAAGGGTGTGAGAATCCGATCGGCATTGTGCACGTGTTGGGGAAAATAATGTGCCTTTCTGCAGATAAATCCCTTGGTGAAAGGATGATCCGGATCGCCCTTCACCTTTGTTATCCGGCCGTTCTCCACTTTGGCCAGTAGTCCGCAGGTATCCGGGCAGTCTTTGGTGCATACGGAACGTTTCCACATTACAGGGTTTCTCCTTATATGGGAGTCATTGCCACTCCAACCCTTTTGATATCGAAGTTGGCGACACCGGATGTGTGTTCAAAATGGTCGCATATGAATATCCCAAACCGTTGCGCAGATGCAACCGTCATTGAAATACAATTAATGATCGGCAAGGGTGGAACCAACCGGTATCAGCGCATCCTAACCTGATGATCGCGCACAGGATCAGGTGCATACTTTCATCTTCCCAATGGCAGACTCCACGGCTGAAGGCAATTCCCCCGATTGAATGATCTCCACCATGGTTTCGATCTCTTTGTAGATCTCCCTATCGTTCTCAAGGTGAGGGATTCTGTCCCGGATGAGCCGGTCGGCCCGCTTATCCGCGTCTTTTTCTCTCAGAAATCTTGTCTTATTACCGTGTATGAGCCCATGCTTGTAACGTTCGGGGCGGCCAAAGCAGGGCTGTGATCTGTGATTGTCAACCATCGCCATGTCTCTCGGGGGTGAGGACTGTGGCTGACGGTCAAGTCTGAAGCTCCCATATTTCCGTTGTGGTGAGGAAGTTCAGAACAGTGAGCAGTAAATCGCGGTCGCCGTCGACGGAGAGTTCTTCAGGTGCACTCGGTATCATGCCCGTCCCGACGATGTGATCTGCGTCGGATTCGTCCAGAAACAGCGTGGCATGCGCCGTCGACGAGCGTCGCTTGATTCGCTCGCTGCGAAAGCGTCTGCCGAGCTGCAAACGCCACCATTGGAATTGACCGGCGACACGCACTCCGACACAGATCTCACCACGCACAGTGCCTGGGGCGGGCTTGCTGCGTGCGGCAACATCTAGTCGTTCGAACAGCGGTACGGCCACCTCACCGCGACGCTCGCGCAGCGCCGCCTTGCTCTCCAAGTCGGCTGCCGTGAAGCCGCCGGGATGCGCACGTTCAGCCTCTTCGCTAAGCACGTGCCGCAGCTCGGGTTCGTCGTCCCGCTGCCATCCGCCGATGTCCAAAAGTCTGTTACATGCTCGCCCGGCCAGACCCGGCGAAAAGCGCTCGAGAGCCGGAGCCCAGCGCATGATGGCCTGGACAAAGCGATCGAACTCCAGTGACTCCAGGTATTTAAGCGCCGAGCGAAACTCGCCGCGCTCTGCGAGCACGTACGCCAGATCAGCGCCTGCGTCTTCGAGTTCGATGTGTTCAGCCAGTTGCCGGGCCGCATCCAGTGCACCGTTGCGGGCTAGATCGGCGAGCACTTTCCGCTTGTCGATCACGCCCGTTGCGATCGCATCAAAGTCGTCCCAGCGGCCGGCACGCGCCAGCCGGCCGGCGATGTCCTGCAACCGGTTCCCTACCGGTCGACTGCCTTTCCAGGCCTTCGCCACTTTGCTAGCGATCGACACGGCCTCGTCCATTTGACCGCACTCGTACAGCGCAATGGCCAGGCTGATGCGTGCATTCTCTTCCTGGTTGTCGTAACCGGCGCTCTTTTCTTCGCGTCGCAGATCAACGACGAGCCCGCGCATTTCAGAGAGGAGGCTCTCGGCTGTCTTGCTGTTTCCTGCGCGAAAATACGCAGCCGCTGCTTGACCCAGCGCTTTGATTCGGTCGTCTCGTCCCTTGAGCTGTCTGGCGATTTTCTCCGCATCTTCGGGCCAACCGGCCAGCGCCAGGTCCCGCGCGCAGCGGATCGCTGCATCATGCAGCTTGGCGACGCGACGTGCGTCTTCACGTCGACCGGCGGCGACCAGTCCCTCGACCAGCCCCTGCACCAAATAGTGCGGCGGATTGCTGAACCAGTCGAGGAGCCCCATTACCGTATTAAACAACCCCTCCGGCGCTGCGCTCTGGTTGTCATCCGCTCCTTCGCGCCCGAGGATCGCGGCGTAGGCCCGGGCGCGTCGCTCCAGATCCTCGATGCGCTCGGCAATGACCGACGCCTCGGCGAGCCGTCCGGCGTCAGCAGCTGTCTGCGCGAGCGTGAGGAGGGCGTCGGAGCGTTGTCCCTGCTCATCGTGGCCTTCCGCCCAACTTACCGCCGCAACCCAGCTGCCGGACCGAGCCGCCCCGGCGGCCAGCGCGAGGGTTGACTCGAACGGCCAGCGTCGCCGCTCCTCGTGACTAATGTCGCGGACCGAGGCCAGCATTCTTTCGGCCGCCTCGGGCTCGCCTGCGTTCACAGCTTTCAGTGCGACCCGGCGCAGGGCCTCAAGCCTGCGCCAGACGCTCCGAATTGCCAGCGCGGTGCTTTCGGCCTTCGAGAACTGTCTTGCGTCGGCCAGCTGGTTCGCCATGGTGAACAGCGCATCGCGGGGCTGCGACTCGACAACGGGAGGGCCAGTGACCTGCTTGAGAACCCGGTCGACCACTTCGGCGAGAAGCGATCGGGCCTCGGTTGCGCTGCCCGTTTCCTCCAGCGATATGGCCACGTCCGTCAGCGCGTACGCCCGAGATGTCCATTCGCTGATACGGCTGGCGATTTCGCGCGCTCGGTTCAGCAGCACTTCCGCCTCGCGATATTCACCTTTCCTCCATCGGAGCTCTGCCAGCAGACAGAGCGCCTTGACCTGATATCTCGGGTCCTCAATTGCCTCGTTGAGGCCGTTCGTCCAGAGCAGCTCCAGCGCCCGCTGCCCGGAACCCGCGTCTCGCAGCGCCCGTGCAATTCTGACCAGCGTAATCTGAGGCCAGACGCCTATTTCGATGCGCTTGATCAGACGCTCCGCCTCCTCCGGTTCGTCGATGGCAATCCGTCTCTGTGCCAGATCGATCAGACTCTCTGCTTTGCGCCAACTGTTCTCTTTTTCGAGGGCCGCATTCTCTGCCTCGGCAACGAGACCTGCATCCGCCAGTGCGAATATGTAATCGTTCAGCATTTCGTCGCGCCCGGATTTCAGTTCGTCGATTCGCTCCAGACATTTCGCAAAGACGGCTCGAGCCCGGTCGTCCTCCCCGTCGCTTGAACGCGCGAGTGCCACGCCGATGCGAAGCTCTGCCGGTATCTGATAGCGCAGCAGGTTCGAGCGATTTGTAATATGCTTACTCTCCTCGATTGCCGTAATCCAACGGCTGGCCTCTTCAACCTGCCCGGCGTTGGCGAGCATCGTCGCGAGTCTGGGGGCATCTCTCGGATCGGCAATCTCGGTAGCCTCATCGAGCAGGTGCGCAAACGGATGCCCGCGGCGTTCAAGGGCTTCTACAATGGTCAGTAGCCCCTGGCATCGTTTGCTGGCGTCCTCGCGCAGACGCGCGTGATTGAGAGCCTCCTCCTGGCGGTCCAGTGCGACGAGGATTTTGAGATCCTCGTCAACGACCTGTTCAACGCGGAACGCGACGACGCGTCCGGCCGCGTGCAGGCTCATCGCGGAGAGCAGCGAATCCGGCTCAGGTTCATCAGGGAGGTCGGTGAGCGCGAGATCCAGATCATCCGCGAACGCGGCATCCCCGTGGCAGGCCCTGAACTTGGCCTCCAACCAGTCGGGAGAGCCGGTGAGCAGCGCAAGCAGTTCCTCTCGACGATCCGCCTCGCGCAGATGCCAGGCGAGGTTCAGCCAAAGATACGGCGTGAGCGGCAACGCAGACCATGGGGCGTCGGATGTCCGGTTCGCCTCAAGGAATGCGTTTTGCGTCTCGACATAGCGCTCCCCAAGTCGCTCGCGCAGGTGGTCTCGGATAAGATCGTGCATCCAGATGCTGTCGTTCTCCGCATCCCGATCGATCAGCGCCAGGCGATCCAGCTTCGTAATTAACGCGCGCATATCCCTTTGGCGGAGGCCCGACGACTCCGCGGCCCAGAAGTCGCGGACCACGGGACCGGGCACCCAGGCCTCCCTTGCGAATACGCCGAGCCGGTCGAACAGCGCCCGGCCCTGGCCGAGCCTGTCGATGCTGAGATCGAAACAGACGGCGAGATTGTTGTCTGGTCTCAGTGCATCGATATCCAGTTTGATGTCTGATACGTTTTCCAAGGACTCGAGGTACTCGTCGGCCGTCCAGTCGTCGCGCAGCTGCGCACCGGCCAGTTTGAGTGCGAGCGGCAGGTAGCCCAGGCGCCTGGCGATCTCGGCGTGCGCCGGGTCGTCTCGTCCGGACCACTTGGCGAGTAGCGAAACTGCCTCGTCTGCTTGCAGGACATCGAGACGGATCTGGGCTGCGCCGAAATGCAGGCCTATATTGGCGTCCCGTGTGGTGAACAGCGTGCGGCAGCGCGGAGCGCTGACGAGGAACGGCGCGACCTGATCGATGCTCCAGACGTCGTCCAGCACGAGCAACATGGCCCTATCCCGCAACTTCTCGCGAATCCGGCTCGCGGCTGTCACGGGACTGTCGTAATGTGTCATTGCGTCTCGCAGCGCCGTTCCTACGATTCGCATGCGATCCAGCAGACTTCCGGGGTCGCGGCCGATAGGGACCCAGACGACGCCGTCGGGAAATGCGTCCCGGACGACTTGGTCATGACACAGCGCGAGCGCCATGACCGTCTTGCCGATGCCGCCCATACCGTGGACCGCACCGAGTGCGATTTCGCGCTCGGTACCATCGTCCAAAACCTGTTGACGGATCGCCGCCAGCAGTTCCGGGCGGGGCAGGTACATCTCTGGTAACTTCGGTGCGTTGCAGTACGTACGCGTCATCGCCGGTGGCAACGGAACGAGCTCCCCGCCGGCGATGTCCTCGAGCAGTTGCTCGAAGGCCTGCTCGTAGTTCCCGGTGTGGCTGAAGTCTCGGTAGTTTAGGTGTTCGAGGTGGAGTTGCCTGTCCGCGTTGCCGGAAACGAGCAGAGGGATAAGACGTTTTTCCTTGCGCAGCAATCGCATCTGCTCCGCCCGGCAAACGTCGGATGCGAAGGCACCGTCGCTCATCAGGGCCAAAGCGACGTCGCAGTTGTCGATGGCGTCCTCGACCGCCCTGCTCCAACTCGAGCCACCGTCGATTGCGGCAGTGTCGAGCCACGGCACATGACCACGATCTTCAAGATCGCGGCGCAGCCGCCGTGCGAGGTTGGCCCCGTCGCTGCGTGCGTAGGAGATGAATATGGCGGAGGGATTGGCCATGTTCCGTACCCTCCAGTTGGTCGTCAAACCGGGCCGTATCCAGTCCGGTAGAAGATAAATAGAGAAGTTAAGATGTTACTTTTTACGCCACCGTGTATGTCAAGGCGCCCTTTGTTCGTCAACACCTATAGTAATAGTAATACAACAGATTGAGTGATTTTCAATCCAGCAGACAACCCATGCAGCGTCTTCTTTCAATCATCATATGAAAAAAAATCAATGAGCGTATCAGAAGAACAGGCGTCTCCCTTATATTCACCGGCCCTGATCAGCCGCACACTTTTAGCTTTCCGATAGCGGCCTCAACAGCAGATAGCAACTCTCCCGTCTGGATGATCTCCTCCATTTGCCCAATCTCTTTGTAAATCTCACGATCGGTTTCAAGGTGAGGGATATGGTCCCGGATAAGCTGGTAGGCCACGCGGGTGCCTTTGCCGCCGTACAGGGGGTGGACCGTGTTGATCAGGTCCCGCGCCTGGACGGCGCAGAGCAGTTCGATGGCGACGATGCGGGTCACGTTGTCCAGAATCTCGCGGGTCTGGCGGATGGCGATGGTGCCCATGCTGACGTGGTCTTCCTTGTTGGCGGAGGTGGGGATGGAGTCAACGCAGGCGGGGTGGGCCAGGGTCTTGTTTTCGGAAACCAGGGCCGCGGCCACGTATTGGCCGATCATGTAGCCGGAGTTGAGGCCGCCTTCTTTAACCAGAAATCCGGGCAGCCCGCTGAGTTGGGGGTTGACCAGACGTTCGATGCGCCGTTCGGAGACGCTGCCGAACTCTGCCAGTCCCATGGAGAGGTAGTCTGCGGCCATGGCAATGGGTTGGCCGTGAAAGTTGCCACCCAGGCGGATGTCTTCTTTTTCGGGGAAGACGAGGGGGTTGGTGGTGGTGGAGTTGATTTCGATATCCACCACGCGTTTGGCGTGGGATACGGCGTCTTTGCTGGCGCCATGGATCTGGGGGGCGCAGCGCAGGGTGTAGGCATCCTGAACCCGGGAGCAGCCGTCGTGGGAGGCGACGATATCGGAATCTTCGGTGAGGCGCAGGATGTTTTCGGCGGTGGCGATCTGACCGGGGTGCGGTCGCACCTTGTGAATGTCGGGATCGAATTGGGACTGGCTGCCCATCAGGACCTCCAGGCTCATGGCGCAGGCAATGTCAGCCATCTTGGACAGAATGATGGCATCGTGGACCACCAGGGAAGCAATGGCGGTCATGATCTGGGTGCCGTTGATCAGCGCCAGCCCTTCACCGGCTTCGAGAACCAGGGGTTTCAGTCCGATCTTGTCCAGCGCCTGATCGCCGGGCAGCCGCTCTCCTCCATAGAATGCTTCGCCTTTGCCGATCAGCACCAATCCCAAATGGGCGGTGGGCGCCAGATCGCCGCTGGCGCCGACCGATCCCTTTTCCGGGATCACCGGGGTCAACCCATCGTTCAAAAAGCGAAGCAGGTAGCGAAGGGTGGCCATGCGGCAGCCGGAGTAGCCCATGCCCAGGTCGTGGACCCGCAGCGCCATGGTGGCCCGCACCACGTCTTCCGGCAATGGCTTGCCCACACCGGCGGCATGGCTCATGAGGATATTGTTCTGGAGTTGCCGGGTATCTGCTTCGGAGATCGGCACATCGCACAACGCGCCGATGCCGGTGGTGATGCCGTAGATGACCTTCTTCTCCTTAATCCAGCCAGCGATCAGCCGTCTGGTTTTGTCCACCCGTTTTTCACCTTCAGATGAAAAATCTACCGGCGCATGATCCCGGGCGATGGATACCAGCTCTTTGATTTGAAGGTCTTTTTTATCCAAAAACAGAGCATCCATGGTTATTCTCCCGACGCATTAACGATTTTGAGGATTTCTTCGCACTGCGTTTTCGCCCGTTCGGCAATTGCTTCGGCCTCCGACAGAATACGGGTTTTATAGGCCTGGTCTTTGATACCCTCCAGGTTGATACATACATTTTTATAGGCGCCCCAGATGCCGGTCTCCAGGGCCCGGGCGCCGACTTCGATGTCGGATTTGCAGGCCGGGTTGCCGTGCGCTGCGGCCTGTTGCATGGCCTCCCAGGCGCTGTCGCCCAGCTTCATGGTTTTGAGCGGCACCTCGATGGCGGTTTTGAGGCCCTGTTCCATCTTGGCTGCGCGTGCCTTTTTCTGCTCAGGCGTCTCCTTGGGCATGCCGATGCCTTCCATGTACTCGGCAAAGGCGTTGGCATCGGCGTCGATCATGCCGGTCAACTCCCCGGATATCCCATGCAGCGGCGGGATGGCGCTGCGCATGATGCCATCCAGTTTTTCGAATTTGCGAACACCGTAGGTCAACTTGGCGGTCATGGCGCCCAATCCGACCCCCAAGGCGGCCATGGCGGCGGATACTGATCCGCCGCCCGGCGCGGAAGTGCGCGCACCCACCTCCTCGATGAACTGCCGGACGCTCAATCCGGCCAGGGGTTCGTTTGGCGGTTGGGCCACACAGTACTCGATGATCTTCTCCTGGGGATCGAATCGGGCGACAGAGTTCAATCCCAGCCGCTCAACAGCCAACCGGATCTTCTGATCTTCTTCATAAATAAAGAGGTTTTCTTTTTCGATGTAGAAATCTGCGGCCGACAGAAGGGCGTCCAGCGGCACCAGCCCCACGATCTCTGACCCTGCCACCCCCACGTCCAGTGCGGCGGCCTCCTCCTTGACGGCCTTGAACAGCTCATGGACGGCGGTGACCTTGTAGTCGGTGAGGTTAACGGTCACCTGGGCCAAGTTGTATTCATCCACGAACCAGCCCATGCCCTTGACCTCCTTGAGGCGGCCGGGCTGGTCATCGCCCCGTCCGGCCTCTCTCAGGTTCAAGGCGATGCGGTGGGCCTGGTTGGGCGTACCGAGAATGTTCACGTTGTAGGCGATGAGAAAGGCACGAGCGCCGGTTGCGGTGGCCCCCCATTCGGGCACGAACCGGGTAGGACCGAAATCAGGCGCCCATTTTGGATCCTCGAGCTTGGCTGTCAGGCCTTCATACTCTCCTTGGCGAATATCGGGCAGTTTGCGCCGGTATTCCTCCTGAGCTGCGGCTTCATACAGATAGATCGGTATGTCGAGTTCCTCGGCTGCCCGGCGCCCGAACTCCCTGGCGATCTCGGCGCACTCCGCCATGGTAACATTGGAGACCGGAATAAACGGACAGACGTCAAGGGCGCCGAATCTGGGATGTTCTCCGCTGTGCTGCCGCATGTCGATGCGCTCCCTTGCCACCCGAGCTCCGGCCAGGGCACCTTCGATCACCGCATCCGGCTCTCCCACGAAGGTATAGACGGTCCGGTGGGTAGCGGCGCCGGGATCCACATCCAGCAGCTTGCAGCCCGGTGTCTGATCAATGGCCTGGGCGATGGCCTCGATGACGTCCTGGTCACGGCCTTCGGAAAAATTAGGTACGCACTCTACTATTTTATTCATATTGTATTCCTCAATGGAATTTCGAATATCGGACTAGGAACCGTAGAATGTCGAAGCAAGGTATTCTACTTTTTTTATGATGATGATGGAGCGCAGCGACTCCAGACTTCGACATTCGATATTCCTTGTTCGATATTCTGCGGTTCATTTGAACATTAATTATCGTCATTCCAATCCAAGTGATGCAAAGCTGGATATTCCGACACCCGGCTGTTGCTCGCGACCTTTTTCCCTCTTTTATATACGGCGGTCACGGGTGATACACCGGCGCGGTACGCCAGCATGGCGGGTGTTTCACCATCCAGGAGAAGAAAATCAGCCTGCTTGCCGACGTCCAGGCTGCCCACCTGCCGGGCCATGCCAATGGCATAGGCTGCATTGAGGGTGACGCCGGTGAGCGCTTCAGTCGGAGACATCTCCATCATCATCACGGACAGGCCGAAGACAAAGGGCATGGACTCGGTATAGCTGGATCCCGGGTTGCAGTCCGTGGCAAGGGCCACCGGCAGCCCCGCACTGATCATATCCCTGGCGCGGGCATAGGGTTTGCGCAGGCTGTACGCCGTCGCCGGGAGCAGGACGGCCACCACCGATGAATCGGCCAGCCGGGAGATGTTTTCATCGCTGACCGACAGAAGATGGTCCGCCGATGCGGCGCCGAGTTCTGCTGCTAGCCCGCCGCCGCCGAGATCGTGGACTTCGTCTGCGTGGATTTTCATGCCCAGTCCGGCATCCCGTGCGCTTTCCAGAATCCGGCGGCTCTGGTCCAGGGTAAACACCCCCTGTTCGCAGAAGACGTCGCAGAATCTTGCGATTCCCTGTGCCTCTACGGCCGGTATCATCTCTTCAATGACCAGGCGGACGAAGGCGTCCGGATCATCCTTGAAGTCGGTGGGAACGGCATGCGCTCCCATAAAGGTGGCCACCACGTCCAGGGGCGTTTGTTGGCCGATCTGCTCGATGACCCGAAGCATTTTCAGCTCATTTTCCGTATCCAGCCCGTAACCGCTCTTTACTTCCATGGTGGTGGTGCCCATGGCCATGGCGGAGAGGGCGGTTCGACGTGTGACCTCGAAGAGTTGGGATTCGTCTGTCTGCGCCACCGCTTTGACAGAGGAGAGAATGCCGCCGCCCTGTTTCAGTATCTCCAGATAGGGCGTGCCCCGGATGCGAAGGGCAAACTCCGATTCCCTGCGCCGGGCAAAGCAGATATGGGTGTGGGGATCGACAAACCCGGGAATGAGGCATTGGCCCCGGCAGTCGGTTTCCGAGGCGATATCAGCGGCAGCTATTTTGGCCAGCAGTGATGCTTCGTCTTCTATGGCCGCAATCTTTCCGTCTGTGACCAGCAGTGCGCCCTGCGGTATGTGAAGCAGATCTCCCTGTGCATGACCAGAGGCGGGTTTGCCCCGGTCCTGGGGAGAATAGATGGCGGCATTGCGGAATAGGTGGTTGGCCATAGCACGATCCTGAAAATGGGTTTTGTAAACATGGCCTCGTACTGCGGAAGCCTCAGCAGGGATCAAACCACTCTCAATAGGAGCACCCGTCAACTCTTAGACTTTTTAAAATGATCTTCGATTTGCTTGTTTACTTCCGCTTCGTCGGCCAGGAACGGAATGGTGATCTGATCGCCGTCAGGATTGTCCCGGTTATACGCCATGGCGACTTCCATGGCGTTTGGGTTGCGGGCCCAGTTGCGGCGCGCCACGCCGCCCATCACATCCCAGCGGATGGCGGACCGGATGATGCGGTCCACCCTTGGGCTGCCGTCCAGCACCAATCCGAAACCGCCGTTGACCGCCTTGCCGATGCCGGTGCCGCCGCCGTTGTGCAGGGCGACCAGGGACATCCCTCTGGCGGCATTGCCTGCGAATCCGTGGGTGGCCATGTCGGCGCAGACATTGCTGCCGTCCTTGATGTTGGCCGTCTCCCTGAACGGCGAATCGGTGCCGCCCGGGTCATGGTGGTCGCGGCCCAGCATGATGGGGCCGACGTCGCCGTCGCGGATCATCTCGTTGAACCTGAGGGCGATGGCCTCCCGTCCGGCTGCGTCCTGGTAGAGAATCCTCGCCTGGCTGCCCACCACCAGCTTGTTGATTTGGGCATCCCGGATCCAGATAAAATTGTCATGGTCTTCAGGTCGGCGATCCGGGTCGATACATGCCATGGCGGCCTGGTCTGTCCTGGCCAGGTCGTCCGGATCGCCGCTCAGGCAGACCCATCGAAAGGGGCCGTATCCGTAGTCGAAAATCGGTCCCATGATATCTTCGAAATAGGAGGGGAAGATAAACCCGTCCTTTGCATCCACACCGTTTTTGGCGACCTCGGTGACGCCGGCGTCGAAAACGGCTTTCAGGAAAGCATTGCCGTAGTCGAAGAAGTAGACGTTTCGCTTTGCCAGGGTTTGAATCAGGTCAAAATGGCGGCGCAGGCTCTGGTCCACCAGCGTTCGAAAGCGATCGCGATCCGTGGCCAGCAGGCGCGTGCGTTCTTCAAAGGAGATGCCCTGGGGGCAGTATCCACCGTCGTAGGCCACGTGGCAGGAGGTCTGGTCGGAGAGCAGGTCGACGTGGAGGTCATGGTCGACGATGTGGGCCAGCAGGTCCACGACATTGCCGTGATAGGCGAT
>JASJCL010000111.1 GCA_030066015.1 Desulfosarcinaceae bacterium
CGTCAGTAGGGACGGTCTTGAAATTATGCGTTTCTTCCTAAATTCGAAAGAAACGCATAATTTCAAGACCGTCCCCTTCTCCGTCCCCTTCTCCCCTCGTCCCCTTCTCCCCTTCTCCCCAAGCTTCGCGTCAAGGTATGCTCAGGCTGTACTTACGGTATCATCTGGGGCGTTGGGCGCCAGATTCTTTTCCACAGCCAGGTCAGGCCCCGCCAGTCCTGCGTCGTTTGCAACTTTTCATCATAGGTCGGCGTGGGGTGCGCATCGTTCAATCGGGCCACTTTGAACCGGAAGACATAATTGGGTTCCGACCCCATGCGCAGATCGGTCATGACGATATCTCCGCCCATGGTGGAGAGGGCATAAAACCCGCGGGTAAATCTTCGCAGTTTTGCTATGGGCGGATGCTCTTCGATACCGGCCATCAGGGCCAGGTTTCTGGGATAGAAATCGAGGAACAAAGGTGCCTGCCGGTCGAATAGCGAGATATAGGTTTCGAAGTACTGCTCCCCATCCAATCCCACCACCCGCCACAACAAGGTGGTAAACGGCGCCGGAGATGCTATGAACTGGGTATGGGACACCGCCTGGCGCTCCAGCTTTTCCGTCACCCGCCGGTGGATGAATTCCCCGACGCCACACGCCCAGATCAGGTAGGCCAGACTGAGCCCAAGACCAACCGCATTGAGTCGATGCGCCAGTGACGGATGCCCTCTCATGAGCAGCACCGCCAGGACGCCCAATGCGATCGGCAAGGTAAACAACGGATCGATGATAAAGAGCACCGGGAGCGCTCTGGGCGTGGTGTCAAACGGCCAGAAGATTTGCGTCCCGTAGACGGTCAGCAGGTCCAGGATCACGCTGGCTTCCAGGACGAGAAAGGCCAGCAGGGCCCATTGGCGGTAATACTGCTTGGTATCCGGATGAATCTTCGAAATCAGCCAGGCGATCCCGGGTGCCAGAAAGGCCAGCAGGATGAGGGAGTGGCTGAAGCCGCGGTGGTAGACGAAGTCATTCACCGGCCCGCCGAGGGGGATAAAAACGTCCAGATCCGGCAGGGTGCCCAAGACGGCGCCCCACACGAGCGCCTTCCTGCCGACCTTTCGACCAAGCACGGCTTCTCCGCAGGCGGCGCCAAATGTCAGTTGGGTCAAAGAGTCCATCGTTTCGCTGCTTTCAATGCTGGCCGGCCGAACTATAGGACCTGCTGTGCGGGAATGGGGGCGTCTTGACAGGCTGCGTTTTTCTTCCGGTAGATCAAGTGGACGCAGGTTGTAGACCGGACCACTTCACCGCCATAAAAGCGCTCTTCTCCCATGGCCTTAGGGTAGCTTTACGAATCGGACTTCGCAGGCGCCGCAAACACTGCTTTCGCTGCGATAGCGCCATTATACGCCGCCGGCATCCCGGCATAATATTGAATGAGCACAATCATGTCCATGATGTTTTCTTGGGTCAGACCGATGCGCAGACTGGTGCCTATATGAAATCGCAACTGCGGCTCTGCTGTATCCATCGCCGTGAGTGCGGAGATCGTCGACAATTGTCGGTCTTGCAAGGATAACCCGCCAGGGCTGTACGCGTCTCCGAACAGCGGAAAGGTCGTATTGGGAAGGTTTTGTGCCAGTGGGCCGAAGCCGCCGGTGATCATACGATAGCCTTCGGGATCAAGCTTCGAGTAGGCATGTTTACCGGAAGCATAACGGGTCGGCAGGTCGTCTTTGGGCAGTTGGATGGTGGTGGAGCGATCGACGACACCGTCCAACGCTCTAAACGCCTTTTGCGCTCTGGGAAACCCATAATAAGAAGTCAGCTGTGTCAGTATCAAAACGACCTCTTTTTGATTCAGATGTTCGGCCTTCAGAGCAGTTTCGACCGTATTCCGCAAGAAGTCATCCGAACCAATCGCGGAGAGTGCCGCCAGCTTTACAATGGCCTGCTGTCTGGGGCTGAGGGATACATTTTCATGCACATCCCGCAGAGCTCGAGCCATTACGTCGGAAAAACTGCCTTCGATAGCGAATACCCATGTGGGCATAATGGTAGTAAAGACGATTATGGTAAGGACAATTCGCTTCATCATTCTATTCCTTTCAGACCGCGACGAAGTTCATCGAGAACTTGGGTCATTTCTTTTATGGTGGTTGATTCAATCTCTCTGAACAGGCCTTTCACCATGCGGTAGTATCCGGGCATAATCTCGTCGAGCTTTTGCTTGCCCGCCTTTGTGAGTTCAACCTGGACAGAGCGGCCGTCCTGGTTACAGGCGACGCGCCGGACGAGCGCGTCGCGCTCAAGCCGGTCGAGAAGATTCGTCATGGTCGCGCGTTTAACGCCTTGCTTGTTGGCCAGAACAGACGGCACCACCCGGTGGGTGTCTTCCCGGTGCAGAAGGATCAGAGTGATCCAACGTCCGTGCGTGAGCCCGAAGGGCCGCAGGTATGCGTCCAGAATCGTCATCAGATCGCTGCCGACGCGCAACAATCGAAGAAACAGGGCCGTTCGGGGAATATCTAAATCGGGATAATCCGCTTTGAACTTCTTGAAGGTTTCCGATGTGGGAAGATCTTTCAGTAGAAACATTCAGTGACCTCCTTCAAGATCGCCAAGGTACCGATACAGCGCCTTGTCGGGCAGGAAACGCAGTGGCCGCCCAGCCGATTTCGGAGCTGGCACCACTCCCCCGTAGGCTTGTTGTATCCCTATCATCCCAAAGGACCTCATCCCAAACCTATGAAACATCCGTGACATTAGTTAGCCAGCTAACAATTTAATTAGCTCCCTAATTATGTCAATCGGTGTGTACAGATTTTTCATCCGTATGCTGCAAAGCGGTGAGGCGTTGGCCCATCAAAGACACGATGAAGATCGATCCTGGGGCCCAATGGGACAGAACCGATGGGACCGTCGCGGACGAACCTGGGGCATGGGACCAGGCAGTAGGACCGGGTAATTCTGAAGGCTGGATGGTTTGCAAACGCCTTCGAGTGCCTAATTTTTATAGGAAGGCCTTAAACAACATGTCGATGAATCTGAAGCTGAGCCCCATCTATTGCAACTGCTACACGAAAGGAACCCTCCATGCGCAAGCGATTTTTCATCCTATGGCTGCTATTGGCGGCCCTGCCGCTGACGTCCATGCCGGCCGTTGCCGGATCACCCGCCACACGACCGCTGGACGTCGTCCTGAATTACCAACTGCACGGTGTCTCTCTGGCCATGAGCGTTGCCCAGGCCTGTGCGACCCTGGAAAAAAACGGATTCACGTCCGACGACCCGGATACGCCCGCCTCCGATCGCCTCTTCTGGACCTACCGCCGCGACAACTTCATCCTGGGATTCCAGCGATTGGCGGATGATGAAACCCTGGTGGTCAATATAACCGCCACCCTCTTGCCCGAAAAGGGCCAGGAGGTGGACATCGGCGCCGAAGCCAAGCGCATCATGGCGTCCTGGGGCAGCGGGACGAACGACAAGGAAGACCCCGTCTGCATCACCCGCGAAGGCGCCGTCAAAGGCAAAGCCCTATTCGGTCAATGTGCGGTGCGAGACACGACCAAGAAGGCCGCCGGCTACCAGGCCACCATTGTCCGCAACCAGAGTGTGGAGATTCTCACCCACGCCGCACCCGCCAGAAAATAGAAGTATCGCCGGCCGCACGGGCCGGCATGTGCCAGATCGACCGGACCAGTATGCGGTGCGGTTCGCATCGGGCAGGATACCACTGGGCAGCACGATTTTCGGCCACCGCGACGTGGGTCTGCAGGGGCGCTCGGGCATTTCGCCAAGGGCAGGGCAAATCGTTCCCAGCAGCCGTGGGTTGTCTACCCGTCGAATAGTGCCTGCAAAGACCCCTCCAGTACAGCGACAGCTTCCACCGCAGCGATGCTGAACAAGCTGTCTTTCCGCCGATCCCGGGGCGCCACCGGCCAAATGCAGTGGCCTTCTCTGAAGAAGGCCTTATTGAGGTCCCGCCCTTCCGAATCCGTGTAGAAAAGTCGGATCAGCCCCTCATCCCGTATCCCAACGCCGCCTATCCTCGTATAGCGTTCTGGGTGGGCTAGCGTTGCCCTCTCGCAAAGAAAAAAGCTCCCTTGGGAATACAATCCATTTGTCTGATGTCGCTCAGTCTTTCATATATCCTTCACGCGGAGTATCAATTTACCCACGTTGTCACCGGTAAAAAGCTTCTTCAGCGCATGAAGCGCCTCTTCTAATCCATCAACGATCTCGGTGCGGACTTTGATCTTACCCGCCACCATCCATTGACCAAGTGCGGCGATCGCTTCTGGATATCGTTCGGCGTAATCCAGCACGATAAAGCCCTCCACCCGCAGGCGCTGCATCAGGATTTTCGGATAGTTGGTTGGCCCAGGCACCGGTTCGGTGGCGTTGTACTGAGAGATCAGGCCACACGTCGGAACACGGCCTTTGAAGTTCATCAGCCCCAAACACACATCGAGGATCTCGCCACCCACGGAGTCGAAGTAGACGTCAATGCCGTTCGGACACGCAGCAGCGAGCGTTTCGGGCAGATCCGCTGTCCGGTAGTTGATCGCCGCATCGAAGCCGAGGTCATTCCGAATCCAATCGCATTTTCCATCGGACCCGGTGAGGCCGACAACCTTGCACCCTTTGAGCTTTGCGATCTGGCCGACGATTGAGCCGACGGCGCCAGCAGCGGCGGAGACCACAACGGTGTCACCCGCCTTGGGCTGACCGATGTCAAGCAGCCCAAAATAGGCAGTAGGCCCGACGACGGCGAAGGTGCTGAAGGCATCGACGACCGAAATCGGCCCGGTGTCACCCATGGGACGCACGCTATCGGGAGTACCAATCTGATAGTCGGCCCATATGCCGAGACCCGTCACGACGGTGCCTTCGGTGTAGTCGGGATGAAGGGATTTGAGAATCGTACCGCAGACAACGCCGCGCATCGGCGCGTTGAGTTCGACCGGCGGCAGGTAGGACGCTTCATCGCGCATCCAAACCCGGTTGGTCGGATCCAGCGACAGGTAATTTAAGCGAAACAGGAATTCACCATCGCTGGGCTGCGGGATGGGTTCCTCGTCGAGACTCAGGACATCGTCTCCAAGGTCACCGGCGGGTCGTTTGCGGAGCCGCCAGACGCGGTTTATTTCAGACATTTTCTTCTCCTTCTTCATTGGCTGCTCATGGTCGAAGATCACACATCAGCCACGCGGCAGGTTGCATCGGCTGAATTCGGCGCTAAGCGCTCTGCGACCGTGTTTTTACAGATTACCTTGCAGAGGGACGCATGTCGGGAGCAGCAGTTCGTAAAGCGCGCCGCGGAACGTCGAGACGGTTGAAAAGCGAAGGGTCAGCACGCATATCGGCTGTAGACGCTAGGGCAACAGTATGCCACAATAGCGTGACGCTTTGTACAAAAAGACGCTCATCCTTGCTAAGCGGTATCGTCCTGGTGACGGCCATGGGATTTTGCGTTTTCTGATTCGGCTTGCGTAAAAACGTAACGTTTCAGCACCGTCCCATCTACCTTCGCCAGATCCGTTTCCAAGTCCTACCGCAAGCGCTAAAGTTCCACGCAGTCATTGGAAATCCGGCTTTGCGACAGCCATGTACCGACGGCCTAAGCTGTCGTGAAAGACCTTTGCCGGGGGGTGTCAGCCCGCCATGGTTCCCCAGTTGACAACCCTGCGGGTGCCCACAAAAGGGGCGGCCGGTGCGACCGCCGGCTGAATATTGGTGACGCCACCCTCGGTACCCCCCCAGGCATACCCCGCACGCTCCAGCGACCGCCCCACCGTCGGGCCCTCTCCTCGGCTGGCGTGCTTCGCTGGAGAGGGGGCCCTGCTGAACGACGTCGCGGACACTTCAAAGGAGGGAGAGCGATGCAGAACAACCACCGCAAATGGACCCCATGGTCCGGTACCATCTACACCTTGACCCTGTGCGCTCTCGTGGCGCTGGCCGGGTGTGCCATCCACGTTAAAAACGAGCGCATGGTGGACGGCTTCGTGTTCGACCCGGGCAAGGAAGCCCGCCAAGCCGAAATGAACTTCACTCTGCTCCAGCAGAAATACGGCCACGAGTGGCAGCTCAACAAGGGCGACAAAAACGCGCCGCCCGCGCTGGGGCTGGCCATGTCCGGAGGCGGTATGCGCTCAGCGGCCTTCAACGTCGGCGTTCTCAAGGGGCTTCACAAGATGGGCCAACTGGACGACCTTGACATCCTCTCCTCGGTCTCCGGCGGCGGCTACGCCCTCTCCTGGTACTACCTGCAACGATTCTCCTCGGGCGAGAGCGATGCCGTGCTCTTCGATCCGGAAGGTCGCTTTCAGAAGCATTTAGAGGAGAACGGCCGCATCATCACCCACTCCGACCTCTTTATCGTGGAGGCCCCCGAATACCTTCTCAAATTGGGCATCAACGTGGTGGCCATTCCCCTCCACTGGCTAGCCAACGGCCTTTTCGACTGGAACAAAAATCTGGCCCCCTACCGCTGGTTCTACCAGAACGCCCTCGAGCGGGAATTTCACCTCACCCCAGCCGCGGACGGCAGCGGTTTTCTCAACGCCAAATCGGTCGCCGGTGTCATCGTCGGGGTGGACACGCCGGTCGGCTTCCCCGAGATGCGGGGCTTTATCGAAAGCGAACGACTGCCCCCCTTCGTCATCAACACCACCGCGGCCATCTCCGACAGCATGCAGCACTACGGCGCCGATTTCGGCAACGCCATCTTCGAGTTCACCCCCTACGCCTTCGGGTCAGATGCCTATGGATACCGCAGCGAAGCATTCCCCATCGATATCCACACCGCCGTGGCCGTATCCGGGGCGGCGGCCGATTCCGCCATCCTGCCCCCCAAGGCGGGCATTCTGCTGTCCGCTCTGAACACCGACCTGGGGTACAATATCCCCAACCACAACATCACCGATCCCGCCAAGATCGCCGGACACAATCTCCTCCCCTTCCCGCTCTACTATACCTACCGAAGCAACAACGACATCCGGGGGACCAGCATCTACCTCACCGACGGCGGCCACTCCGAGAACCTGGGCGCCTTCGCCCTGATCCGGCGAATGTGCCGGCACATTATCATCGTCGACGCCGAACACGACCCGGACTACCGTTTTGCCGGCTATCGCAAACTGAAGGAGCGTTTGAAAAAGGAGCTGCGGGTCGATTTCTCCCTGCCCGACATCGACACCGGGCTCCGGATCGACGCCGTTGACTTCAACGGCAAGGAGTCCCTCTACGATGGCGTGATGCCCGATGGGCTGGCCCAGCGGATTGGCCTCAGCGATGACGTTCACGTCCGATTCGACAAAGAGGTCGGGCTCTGGCAACTAAAAGACAAGGGGCCGGACGGCAAATCCTACTACGCAAAGAGAGAGGACCGTAAACTCAACATTTACAAGGTCTACGACGGCTCGAAACCCGTCATGGAGGGGACGATCTCCTGGTTCCCGCTAAAGATTGGCGCTAAGATCGAAAAAGTGAGCCTGAAGGTGACCTACGTCAAACTGTCCCTGGACACCAACAATCTCGACGCCTATCCGCAATCGGTCTCCCAATACTACCGATCGAAAAAAGGCTGGTTCAAGGAGCTCACCGGCTATAAAAATGCCCCCTTCCCCCAGGAGGACACCAGCGACATCTCCTACGGCAAGGCGCAGTTCTCGGCCTACCGGGATTTGGGTGAGCACATTGTGGTGAATTACGTTGGGCGCCTGCGGCGGGCTGAATAAGGTAGATAACGGCGCTGCCGTGGGGCGTGCTTGCCGCTCGTCCTATTAGGCAGCATTATATTCAACTATTTTTTCTTTGAGTAACATAGCGCGTGACTATGAAATGTTCCGCCTTCCCAGGAATACGGTTGGGAAATAGCTGTTGCAAAGTAAAGATGGGCTGCAATGCAAAATTGCTCTACACTAACATAGTATACATAGATGTTCGGGGCATAGGTCGCTACCGTTTGAGGGTCTCTTGGCAGTATAATTGTTTGAGATAGGCCTTCACTAAGAATTTTTTCGAATCGATTTGAATTAATGAAAAGTGCACCACGATTTAACACCTCTAGCTTGGCAAATTGATCTTCCTCCTTATCGCTTCTACCAATCAGGACCATAAAAGGCTTATTTTGCTGCAGAACAAGATCATACAATGGAGGGTGGCCTACCTCCTGGCTGTAAGCAAAAGCAATATCTGAAATTTCATTAATGTGATCAACTCTGATTGGGTCATGCGCTCTCTGGTACTTTTCATCAAGTATCTTGTACAGATAAGGCCATGAAAGCATACAAGCGAGGATAATGATAACCACAGACAATATGACAATTTTCCATTTCATTGCGATTTTATGCATAAAATGGTTATACATGAAAAATTTTCTGAGTATCAGCGTATTGGACGCGTGAGGTGCGAAAATTACTCTCAAACCATACTTGGAAAGTGCTTGTTATAGCAACGAACCGGAAAACCATTGGGAATGGCTGCCAGGCAACGGTTGCAAGATACACAGGATACCTTGTCCTTTTTGTTTTTCTTAAATTTATTGACGATAAACGGTTCGCGGATAAAGGGACGCGACATGGAGATCAAATCCGCATCCTGATCTGTGACGGTCTGGGTCATTTTTTCCAGGGTGCGCATGCCCCCCACTAAGGCAATTGGGATATCGCCCGTCATCGGCCGGATCGATCTGGCCCCAATCGTGTTATACCCTTCATCTAAGTCATACTTGCCTTTCAAACTCCGGATCATGAGCCAGGCGACCGGCTTTTTCCAAAGCGGCATGCTTTGAACCAGCTCTTTAACCGGGACCTCCCCGCGGCACATGTTCATGTAAGAAAATATGGATGAACCGCAGCTGACTTCGATCATGTCAACGCCCAGATCTTTGAGCATCCCGGCGTATTCTGCGGCAAGTTCAGGGGTGATTCCCGGCTTGGGGGTGAAATCATTGGTATTCAGCTTGACGCTTATGCAGAAATCATCCGGCACTTTTTCCTGTATGGATTGGATTACCTGTTTCAGGAACCGAAATCGGTTTACAGACGAGCCGCCCCAGTTGTCCTGCCTGCGGTTAAAGAATGGAGATAGAAACTGATTGATCAGATAGCAATGGGCACAGTGCAGTTGAACCCCGTCGGCCCCTGCCTTTACGGCCCTCTCTGCGGCATCTGCAAAAGCATTGACAGCATTCTCAATCTCAGTTTCATCCATCTGCCGGGGTTTGAAAAAATTGATCGGATCCCTGACCGAGCTGCTCGGCGCCAGAGGGGTCTGACCGATATCTTCAGGACTGGTCTGCTGACCGGTATGGTTGAGCTGGAAAAAAATTTTGGAATCAAATTCGTGAACCGCATCTACCAGACGGGTCAGTCCTTCGATCATATCGTCCGAGTGAATGCCGATGGGGGCATTATAGGCCCGGCCGAGCGGATGGACATACATGAATCCTGGGATGATCAGGCCGACATCGCCCCTAGCCAACCGATGGTAGCGCTTGATCAGACTTTCGGTGACGCCGCCGTCAGGATCTGCCATGCCTTCATATGTCGCCGAATGAACAAACCGATTCTTAATTTCGACATTGCCCACCATCTGTGATGTAAAGAGGACATTCATCATCTACCCCTTCATCTTGCATGCAATATAATCAATTTGGAGTGCTTCAAAGCGCTATTCTCCACCAGCCCCTGATTTCATTATATGCTTCTTCTCGATTTCTTCCTGGGTCCTAATACTGCTGTTCAGTGGCGCGATTAGCCCCCACGGGAACCTTTTGTTAGCGATCGATATTTAGCGGAGGAAGTATTGTTTGAGAATCTGAACACAATCATATCAGTTTCATGAAATTCCGATGTTTTTGTAAAAATCCCCTTTGTAAAACCGCTAATGAAATTTTCCCAGAAGTGGATAGCAGGCAGATTATTTGAAATGACCATTATTTCCCATTCACCTGGATATTTCATAACAATCTCTTTGGCAACTATAGATGCAACTCCTTGATGCCGGAATTTCCGAACAATAAAGAATTCTGCAATATGGTAAGCAATATTGGGTGAACTTCCCCCCTGCTTTACAAATACAAAACCAGCGAGTTCGTTTTGGCATTTCACTAAATAAGGGAAATGCCCGGCTTTCGTCCAGTAACGAATATAGTCTTCATCCGCATACAGACCATCATCTGGGCATTTACGTCCCTGAAACTCTGAAAGATCGTAAATGTAAAACCTTGCTAGATTTTGAATGATTGCTTTTTCTTCTTTGGTGGCTTTTGTTATGTCGATTTTCACGTCAGTCATCTCCCTTATTCTCACTCGCTAACGTGCTGGTGTGAGGCGCGCGGCCGTACCCTACGTCCCAACAATCAGCGTTGTGAGGCAGTGACTCGGGGTTGACCTCTGGCAGGGCCAACATCAATACCCTCATATATAGCGATGCCTTGACTATGGGCAAATCGATATAGCACTTGATTTCATTGATCGGGTATGTCTGATGTGAGCACCTCATTTTTTTCAATGTGAAGCCACAAAATATCAGGGTCCCCAGGTTCGTCTTTATCTGGATTGTGGGGACATCTCACTTATCTTTCTAACATAAGCACCTACTTTCAGTTATACCTTATCAATTGAGTGAGGTGTCCCGGGAACGCCCTTGGTCCTCGGATTGTGGGGACATATTACTTATCCTTGTAACATAAGAACCTACTTTCAGTTACACCTTATCAATTGAGTAATGTGTCCCGGGAACGCCCGTGATCGCCCGTGATCCTGACACTGAAATTATTGGCAGATAAAAGCGGTGTGAAGCGCAGTGTAACACTACTATTAACGGTCCGGTTGATTGACAGGATATATTCCTTTGTCTTTTACTCACTCTCTGAATGGGCCATATTTAAATACTCTTTAAGTTTTCCGCTTTCACGGAGGCGACTCAGTCCTCTGTTGAACAGCTTTATCATCTGCCGGTTCCTTTCGATTTTTTTTGAGAAAAGCAGATGATATGTCTCTTTTTTTAAATATTTCGGATGATGGGTAATCAACGAAATGTCCGCCGGTTTCATATATTTCTTTATAAATGCATATCCGGCAACCAGTTCTACAGGAAATATGTCAATCCGTTTTGCCACCAATTTTTCAAAATTTTGCTCATCTCTGGGTACCCAGTCCACTCTGATTTTTCCTGCTTTCTCGGCATTCCTGAAATCCTCTCCGTAATTGTATCCCAAGGTCGCGCCTATGCGAATGTCTTGCAGGTCGTCAAAAGTTTTCCATTCAAATGGATAACTTTTCAGATGAAAAAAATTCATTGTCTCCACAAATAGTGGATCGCTGTAGTCTAAAAATATTTTTCGTTCCGGCGTGGGTGTCCATATGATAGTGCCGTCCCATTTGCCCTGTCTGACATATTTCATCGCACGCTTCCACGGGAAGAAGCCATATACGACGTTGACGCCTTCTAAGGCAAAGGCTTCCGTCACAGCATGGCAGAGGGGTCCGTAGTTTTCCATATCTTGGGAAATAAAAGGTACCCATTCCCATGTGGTTATGCGGAACAGTTCCTCAGCAGGAATTTTCCGGGGGACGCTCATTATCAGAAACACCAAAGGGAGCAGATGTCGACGCGGATGCAAAACTGTACCAGAAATCGGAATGAATAGTGTACCACCTCCAACCCACAATGATTGGTAAGCTGATCCCCAAGGGGGGAGCTTGCCATGGTGACAATGGAGGTGTTCATGGACATTCTGGCCTATCATCGACAGGGCTTCAGCATGCGCTGGATCGCCAAAAAGTTTGGCGTTCACCGCAATACGGTCAAGCGCTATATCACGGATAAGGCGCCGCCGACGTATCGTAAACAAAAGCGGCGGACATCGATCCTGGCGCCCTATCACCAGATCATCCGCGACTGGCTTTCCCAGGATGACTTCAAAGCCACTTGGATCTTTGACAAGCTAAAGGGACTTGGCTACGCCGGCGGCTACGACACTGTCAGGCACTTTGTCAGACGGGTCAAGGCGCAAAAGGCGCGCCAGGCCTACATCCGCTTTGAGACCGAACCGGCTCGACAGGCACAGATGGACTGGGCGGATTTCAAAATCCTTGGTCCTGATGGCCGCCACCGCTTTGTCTATCTGTTTGTTCTGATCCTGGGCTACAGCCGGGCGCTGTTTGCCTGGTTTGTAGAGCGCTGCACCCTTGAGAACTTCATGGACGGGCACATCAAGGCCTTCGCTTTTTTCGGCGGCGTTCCCAAGGAGATCCTCTACGACAACATGCGCCATGTGGTCATCCGCCGCCAGGGCAGTCGGGTGAGCTTCAACCATGAGTTTGTCCACTTCGCCGCTCACTATGGGTTCACCCCCATCGCCTGTGCGCCCTACAGCCCCTGGGTCAAGGGCAAGGTCGAGCGGCCCATCGACTTTATCCGCGAGCGCTTCTGGAGAGGCTACCGGTTTGAGTCCCTGGCGGCCGCCAACCGCGATCTGAGAAAGTGGCTCGAGACGATTGCCAACCAGCGCATCCACAGCACCCACCGGCAGCCGATCATCGATCGCTGGCAGCAAGAAAAGGTGCTGCTGACGCCGCCGCCCGCAAGCAGGTATGACACGGCCATCAAGGTGTACCGCAAGGTCTACAAGGACTGCCAGGTGGCCTACGGCGGCAACCGCTACATCGTGCCCCCGAAGGTGGTGGGCAAAAGGATTTTGCTCAAGATCAAAGACGGTGTGATCCGCTTTTTCCACGACGACGAGCTGCTGGCCACCTACAACGAGCCCGACGGCAAGCATCAACTCATCGGCGACCGGCGCTTCTACGAGCAGCTCAAGCGTGAGCACGATGAGAAGCAAGGCAGATACGGGTCCAAGAAGGGCGCCGCTACCCGCGGGCTTACGACCGGCAGCCTTTTTCCCGAGGTGATGCAGCGTCCGCTGGCCGATTATGCGCTGATCGCCCAAGGAGGTGCGTGATGGACAAACTCATCAACGACCGCCTTCGGGACAACCTCAGCCGCCTCAAGCTGACCCGCGCCGCCGAGGTGCTCGACACCATGGTCTCCAAGGCCGAGGCCGAAAAAAGCTCCTACCCGGCCTTTCTGGATCTGCTGCTCGAGGAGGAGGTGGCCGCCAAGGATCAGCGCCGCATCCAGACCGCCATGAAGACCGCCGGGCTGCCATCGGCCAAGACCATCGAGGAGTACGATTTTGGCTTCCACCCCAAGCTGCGCAAAAAGCAGGTCATGGCCCTGTTCGACCTGGATTTTATCCGTCAGAAGGAGAACGCCATCTTTCTCGGCCCGCCGGGCGTCGGCAAGACCCACCTGGCGATCTCTCTTGCCATCAAGGCCTGCTATCACGGGTTCAAGGTCTACTTCACCACCATGGACACGCTGATGAAAAAGCTCAAGGAGACCCAGTCCAAACGCAAGGCGTACTTGACCTCGGCCCTGGTGGTGGTCGACGAGGTCGGCTATCTGCCCGTGGACAGCAAGGAGGCCTATCTGTTCTTCCAGTTCGTCAGCCACCGCTACGAGAAGCACTCGACCATCATCACCTCGAACAAGAGCTTCACCGACTGGCAGGAGTTGTTCGGCGACCCGGTGATCGCCACCGCCATCCTCGATCGGCTCCTGCACCACTGCAAGGTGATCAACATCAAGGGGCACAGCTACCGGCTAAAGGAACATCAGACTGTCAAAGAGCAATTGATGCACAAGGAGGACAGCGCCCAGACCATATCCGCCTGACCCACTGCTGCGGCAGGACCGTGTGCCCCAGGGGGGACTCTTTGTGGATCCCCCCTGGGCCACGGCCGTGGCTTTAACGTCAGGCTGAGGAGGCGCTCATCGGCCCGGGTGGTACACTTTTATTTTCCGATAATTGGTACAGTTTTTGGTCAGTATTGACAGCAGACATATCAGACCCTTTTTCATAGCGCGTCAAGCTCCTAACAGCTACTCATAATATGACAATGGAGATACATAGAAAATTGTCTGTGTAATAGCCATTTAGAATGGAATACCTTCTATGTATCAGCGTATTAAGTGCCAAAAGTGGAA
>JASJCL010000112.1 GCA_030066015.1 Desulfosarcinaceae bacterium
CAGGAGTATAAATGTTTCCTGAACGCTTTATGGGCATCATCTTCTCGAACATGACAATCCACGACCCATCCCCAACGGCACAGCACCGAAGTTGTATCAATACTGCCCTTCTTCAGTAAGCGGAAGCGAACCTGGATCGTCGCCGGCAACAGCGTCTCTTATGTACTGTGGAAGCATCGCGACTCCCACAAAGTGGCACACAACAAATTGATTTGTCTCTCCGCAGCAACTGCCCAGACCACTAATAGCTGGTGCCGCAGCACTCCAAACACCTCTACCTGCCGGTATGGATAGCGGGTGGTGGCAGTGGCCATCGTCAATGCGCCATGCAGACATGTCGTCGCCAATGATGTGCCGTCGGTGATTCATCAGCATGTGCGCACAGCTGTTAATGCATTGCATCATCCTATTTTAACCGGGAAGGAGGTTCAATGGAAGCCATGAGTAAACTCGCTGCAAGCCTTTGTAAGCGTTCACTGCACAAGCTATTAAAGGAGAGAATTACAATGAAACGACGATTATCCATTGTTCTCGCCTTGGTGACATTCTCATTCGTCGCCTTGCTGATCGGCTGCCAATTGCGTCCCAATGGCTGGAAGACATCGACTCAGGAAGAAGACATATTCATTTCCGGAGACAAGAAAATACAGGTCACTATTCCACTCGACCAGATAGGGGTCCTTGCATTTGGCGAACTCGGCAAAGTGGCATTAAAAAGGATTGAGGATGATGTCCAAGGGCGTCTCAAGCAAAGCCACTCGGGTAATATATTGATTTTCGTACGCAACCAACCAATGACCCGCAAGGAATTGGCCAAATTAGCCGTCAGACTCACCGCCATGCATCCGGACCTCATTAAAAAGGCAGGCCTTGTGGTGATACCGGATGGTGCCCAGGCCCCCATGATCCTCACTGATGAACTGGTGGTCCAGTTCAGGCCCGACATCGGCGAGGATAAGATCATGGGTCTGTTCACTGAACATGCGACAAGGATCGTGAGACGCAGCCCACTCGTCAAGTCGCGCTTCGTCTTGAGCGTGACCGAGCGGTCCGGCCATGGCGCTCTTGAGATATCCCGGCGTTTTGCAGAAAGTGAATGGGTCAAGTTCGCTCATCCGAACTTCATTCCCGTCGTGATATACCGCGAAACCATCCCCAATGATCCACTCTTCGGGGATCAATGGCACCACCGCAACACGGGAGCAGGCGGGGCAACGGATGATGCGGATGTTGACACATCACATGCCTGGGATTTTTCTATTGGAGATCCGGATGTCCTGATCGCCGTCATTGACGCCGGCGCGGATCAGACGCATCCAGACCTTACACCCAATTATTGGACAAACCCGGGTGAAGTTGCGGACAATGGTATCGATGATGATGGGAACGCCTATATTGATGACATAAACGGTTGGGATTTTTTCGACAATGATGGGGACCTTGGCCCACACCATCATGGCGTCGGTGTGGCAGGGTGCGCAGCCGGCCGTGGCGACAATACGCTGGGGATCAGCGGATCTTGCCCCAATTGCAGCCTTATGGTGATAACGCTGGGCTCGGATTATGCGGCCCAGGCAGAGGCCATCGATTATGCACGTGTCATGGGAGCGGACATTGTCACGAACAGTTGGGGCTATGGTATCGGTTTACCAACGACTGCCGTAGTGGAGACCGCGGTTAATGATGCAGCTACATTGGGCCGGGGCGGGCTAGGATGCATTGTCTTCTTTGCCATGACCAATGGTGATGGGAACAATTGCACAGGTGCCAACCCGGACATATCGTCCATTGCCAACGTCATTGCCGTAAGTCGGTCCACAGACCTGGATGAGTTCAACCCGGGTGGGTGGGGCAATTGCATGGATGTGCTGGGCCCGTCGCGCGGTGGGACCCATGGCATTGTAACCACGGACGTGCAAGGGGCTGACGGCATGGATCCCGGTGACTACAACATGAATTTCGGAGGCACCTCTGCAGCAACGCCGATTGTCGCCGGCATATCAGGACTATTGCTGGACCGCCGACCAGCCCTTACCCGTCTTCAGATTCAAAGGCTTCTTCAAGACACCGCTGACAAGATCGAAGATTCAGCCGGCGGCTACCGCATGGTCGATGGATTCAGCAGTCCCGCAGGGGCCGACGCCACACACGGGTATGGCCGTGCGAACGGGCTCGAGGCGGTGCGTATCCTGGCAGAGGCGGCCGATGGTGGACGAAATGGTGTTGACATCATGTTGCGCGACAACCGTCTCGACTGGGGCAATACGGAGCAGCGCAGCAATGTGCTGTTCGAGACACCACGCGGGTTTATCCCTCATTGGGAAAGCGTTGATATCAAGGTGGATGCTCCCCCCCTGGAAGCCTTTCCACCGACCACGTCCGCTGAATTCGAGGCGTTTACTCACGAGAATCCGATTGAGAGTTCATTGAACCGAGTCTATGTGAGGGTTAGGAATAGAGGCCCATTTGATGCCGATGAAGTATTGGTAAAACTGCATTGGACCTTCGCCGGTACAGCCTTGCCTGCGTTGCCGGTGGACTTCTGGCATGAGTTCCCAGAAGACTCTGCAGACACCTCCATCTGGCATCCTCTTGGGACCCAGATTATAGATGACTTGGGTTATTCCGGCGCGTCAGTCGCTGGGACCTTCAGTGATAACGCTCGTATCGTCCAGTTCGATTTTCCCACGCCAGCCATTGATCCCACCAATCCCAATCCCAGGCATCACTGTCTGCTCGCCGTTATCGACACGCCGGAGGATCCAGTATCGGATGCATCCAAAGCGAGCCTTGTTGTCGATTGGATCACGCCGCGCGACAACAACGTGACCCATAAAAACGTTCAGATGCAGGATTCGGATCGTGACGATGAGTTTCGTTCCTCCTTCTATATCGGCAATCCTTTTGAAGAAGATATCGAGACTTGGCTTACCGCCACGGGGCCGAAGGACTGGAAGGTTGAGGTCGACAAAGATGGCTTAGATAGGCGTTTTCGACTTAAACCTGGTGAACGCGTCTTGGTGAATGTCAAGGTCTGGGCGCCGCGGCCTCATGTGCAAGGGGATTTTACCTTCATGCAAATGCGAGCCAAGGACAACGAGACCATGGTCATAGGCGGCGTCACTCTAGCTGTTCGCAGCGCCAAGAAAAAGGATCAGTAGGGTGAGAAACGAAACATAAGTAACAATACTCACCCGGCCTCAAGTGCTTCGAAAGCCGTAGGCTGGGTGAGTATGGCATCAAACAAGTGAGCATTCATCTCGATGATGTTCCGTACCAGGGTGGACTTATCTGACTTAAATCCTGGAATAGATGGCGGCCAATTGAACTCCCATGTGGCAAATGACTATTGTTTATCATAAATTTACAAAGGATCCCCAATTCCGATTTGACATCAACTGTCTGCGCCATGATCTTGGCCTGCCATGAAAATAGGTCTCTGCTGCCTCGTCGCTCGAAATAGGTTTTGCCGGTCCTTATTCCGATTCTTACTTCCCTGATATTCACACCTTAATTTCGTTTTTGGGCGCCAGACTTATGAGTAAGCCGATGAGCCAGTTGGGCGATGAGAAATACCAAGAAACGGCAGAATACATTTACTGGCACACGGACATACTCGCGAAAGGTCGCCCTGCACCTTGCGTAAAACTCGGGCGAGCCCACCCACTATTAAACAGGCCCGAATGTCATTCCTTGGCGTGTAGGGAAATTCCCTAGCCCATCCCCCGACATCGACCCACACCAGCGTCGGTCCGCCGGCCGACGCCAAAATCAGTTCGCCGCCGATTGTTTCAGATCGCTTTCTTCACTAAACCGAATTCACTAACTGCCAAATCTTCAAAGACTCGGGGCGTGCTTCAGCGACATTTCCCCCGAACCGTATCGCAACCGGTGTCAGCGCACTCGCCGGAACGAGCAAGGAGGCGTGTCAGCCGCGGGGCGTGTCAGATGTCCTGGTAGATCCATTCAACTAATTTTTACCGATGTGATGGAAAAGGGAAAAGCGAGGGGAAAGAGCATGACGCAAGCGCACAACATGACAGATTACGATCAGGAATACGCCAACTTCCAATGGGAGGTACCGGAGTACTTCAACTTTGCCGGAGAAATCATCGACAAATGGGCCGAAGACCCGCAGAAGCTGGCCATGCTGTGGGTGGACGACGGCGGCAATGAGGTCAGAAAGACCTTCCGCGAGCTCAGCATCGCCTCCCAGCAATTGGCCAATGTGCTGCGCAGCCAGGGAGTCGAACAGGGGGATGTGGTGATCGTCATTCTGCCCCGCAACGTTGAGTGGTGGGAAGTACTCACGGCCTGCATCCGCATGGGGGCGGTGGTGTCGCCGGGGACGACCCAGCTCACCAGCAAGGATATTGAATACCGCACCAACACGGCTGGCGCCAAGTGCATCATCACCAACCCGGAGATCGCCGCCCGCTTTGATGCCGTGGCCGACAATTGCCCTACGGTGACCAGCAAGATCGTCATCAGCGAGCCGGTCAATTCCTGGATTTTCTATGACGAGGCCGTGGCCTCGGCCTCGCCGGAGTTCCCCACCGCCAAGACCCGCAGCGACGACAACTGCATGGTCTACTTCACCTCGGGCACTACCGGTTTCCCCAAAATGGCCATGCACACCCACGCCTCCTACCCCATCGGCCATCGGATCACGGGCAAATACTGGCTTGACCTCAATACCGCGGATATGCATTGGAACGTCAGCGACACGGGCTGGGCCAAGGCCGCCTGGAGCAGTTACTTCGGCCCCTGGAATCAGGGCGCGGCCCAGTTCATCCACCACACGGACCGCTTCGATCCCATCAAGACGCTGGAACTGCTCAGCCAGTATCCCATCACCACCATGTGCGGCGCGCCGACCATCTACCGCATGCTGGTGCTGCAGGACCTGAGCCAGTTCACCTTTCCCACCCTGCGCCACTGCGTGGGCGCCGGCGAGCCCCTCAACCCCGAAATCATCGAAGTGTGGCAGAAAGCCACTGGGTGCACCATCCGGGATGGATACGGTCAGACGGAGACCGTCTGCCTCTGCGGCAGCTTCCCCTGTATCGAACCGCGTTTCGGCTCCATGGGCAAACCCACTCCGGGCATCGATTTGAACGTCATCGACGACGCGGGCAACGTCCTGCCCCCCAACACCGAGGGGGATATCGCCATTCGGGTCAAACCGGAACGTCCGGTGGGCCTCTTCAAGGAGTATTGGAAGGAGCCTGAACGCACCGCCTCAACCTTCCGCGGCGATTGGTATCTCACCGGCGACCGGGCCACCGTGGATGAGGACGGTTACTTCTGGTTCGTGGGCCGCAGCGATGACGTGATCCTCACCTCGGGCTATCGCATCGGCCCCTTCGAGGTGGAGAGCGCCCTCATCGAGCATCCGGCCGTGGCCGAGTCGGCCGTGGTCTCCAGCCCCGACGAAACCCGCGGGGAAGTGGTCAAGGCCTTCATCATCCTGACCCCGGGCTACGAGGCGTCCGACGAGCTGTCCAAATCGCTGCAGAATCACGTCAAGCAGGTTACCGCCCCGTACAAGTATCCGCGCAAGATCGAATTCGTCGACGCCCTGCCCAAGACGGTCAGCGGCAAGATTCGACGGGTGGAGCTGCGCGACAAGGAGTGGCAGCGCAATTAAGGCGCCGATAACTGCCATCGGGTGAGATAACCGTCACCACGGGATGCCATCGACATCCGGTGGTGACGCCCATCTTCCGCCAAGTAAAAAGGAGTTTGAGGTTGAAAGAAAAATTATATCGCAAAGAGATACTGCTGACTGTCGTATTCTCCGCCCTGCTGATGCTCTTCGGGCATTCCGCCACCATCTTCGTCCTCTTTCCCGGGTTGCAGACCGGCACCCTGTGGGGGTTTCCCACCCAGTACATCGTGCCCATCCTGCTGGGGTGGTTCGGCATGGCCGCGGTCTGCCTGGTGATGACCCTGGTGTGCAACAAGTTCGATGACGAAATGGACGCCTACGTCAAGTCTCAGGAGAAGCAGAACGTTCACGTGACGGAGTAAGGAGGGGGAGCATTATGCCGCAAGAATACGCACTGAGCAATATATGGGTCGGCGTCGGCGTCGTGATGGCGCTGTTCGCCATTTTCTACTATGTTGGTTGGGTCGCCAGCCGGAAAACCGCCAGTGACGCCGATTTTTACGCCGCCGGGTTCTCTATCGGTCCGGTGACCAATGGTCTCGGTATGGCCGCCACCTGGGCCAGTTTGGCCACCTTTCTGGGCGTGATCGCCCTCATCCAGAAGCTGCAGGTGCCCTTTGTCTACCTGTGGATCCAATGGGCCATCTCCATCCCCCTGTTGACCCTGCTTTACGGTACCAGCCTGCGGCGCATGAAGGCCTTCACACCGGCCACTTTCATCAAGGCGCGGTATGGGAATACCGCCACCATCGTCATCGTTTGCTGGATGATGCTGATCATGGTGATGTACGCCTTGGGGCAGATGATCGGACTGGGTCGCGCCTTCGAACTGCTCTTCGGTGTGCCCTACAACACCGCCCTGATCGTGGCCGGTCTGGCCACCGTGGGCTTCATCACCCTGGGCGGTATGTACGGCGCCTCCTACAACGCCGCCTTCCAGATGGTGGTCATGACCGTCGCCATGATCGTTCCCATGGGCGCCATCATGAAGGCCATGGGCTCTTCGGGCTGGTGGTTCCCACCCCTCGCCTATGGCGACATGGTGCCGAGCATGCTGGAGAAGATCCCCACCTTTTTCGACATGAAGTACGACTTCCGCTGGTACTTCGCCCTCATTCCGGCCTTCACCCTGGGACCCGTGGCCCTGCCCCATCTGGCCATGCGCGTCTTCACCTCCTCCAGCGTCAAGAATGCCCGCTGGGCGGTGGTCTGGTTCGCCCTCTTCCTGGGGCTGCTCTTCACCGGGACCTATGTGGCCGGCTTCGCCGGTAATTACTTCGCCGCCACCACGGGGCGTGAGATCGTTAAGCCCGACCAGACGGTGCTGATCCTCAACGTTTTTTACAACCCGACCCTGGTGGCCGCCTTCGTCATGGGCGGCGCCCTGGCCGCCGGTCTCTCGACCATCGGCGGCAACCTGATGGCCATCGCCGGCCTGGTGGGCAACGACCTGCTGGGCGTGATCGCACCGGAGATGGAGACCCGTCGAAAGGTTCGCCTGGGCTATGTGGCCCTCGCTGCCGGCGGCATCATCGCCATCCTGCTGGCCTTCAAGCCGCCCAAGTTCCTGGTCACCAGTATCCTCTGGGCCTTTGGACTGCTGGCCACCACCGCCACCCCGGCGATCTTGCTGGGCGTCTGGTGGAAGGAGGCCAACAAGCTGGCCATGATGATCTCCTCCATCGTGTGCGGCATCCTCTTCATCATCATCAGCCCCCATGTGCTGCCCAGCATCGTGGTGGGCAAGGGGCTCGTGGCGGCGCTCGGCATGAGCGGTGGAATGGTGACCATCCCCTTGAGCTTCGCTAGCTTTATCCTGCTGTCGTTGGCCTTCAACCGCATCGATGCCTTGAGCGCCTATCGTCCCACGCTGGAAGACAAGCAGGTGATCGACCGTATCCATGGCTGGGGATTGGCGTACGAGGAGAAACGGTACAACGGCGTCCTCTGGCCGCTGGTGATTGTCGGCCTCTGTGTGGCAGTGTTCTTCTGGGGGCTGCAGCCCTGGTAAGTATTCAATGTGTTGCGGCCGGCGGTTTCACTGGCGGCCGGGTAAACCCAAGCAGACGGCCTCCGTTCCCGCGGAGGCCGTCCCAACGCCAGCGCAAGCGCCGCTGGGACGATGCGCACTATAGGGAGGGGTCAAATGCACGACAATGCCATCGCTTCATCGCCGGCCCGGCGCCCGCTGAATACAGCTAATGCCAGCATGAATTACTTCCATGCCATGTGGCAGGTGCTCACCTGGCGGCAGGACGGCTACCGCCGAATAGCCGCCGCCAACCGATCCCTGCGATACTGCGTCGTCAATGTCAGCCTGCTGGGCATCGCCTACGGCATTGGTGCTCTGTTCTTCAGCGACATCGTCGTGTCGCAGGGTGCCGGGCCCATTCAGTTCAACCCCCTGATGATCCTTATGGCCGGCATGTCGGTGGCCTTTTTGATGCACGGCGGGGCAGCCCTCTTTTGCTGGGTCTTCTCACGCGGCATCGGCGGCAATCCGCAGTTCATGCCCGTCTACCTCAACCTGGGTATCGCCGCGTTGGCGCTGCTCCCCTTGGCGCCGGCCTTGGCCGCGTTTCAGGCGGGATTGCAGGGCAGCCTGCTGCTGCTCTTCACGGTGGCCGTGGGGGGATATGCCATCGGTCCGCTCTACCTGGCTATGCGGGCAGCGGCTGGCCTGGCCCATTGGAAGATGGTCTTGGCCGCTCTTGCAGCGGTGGTCTACATCGGCTGTTTTCTCTACCTGTGGCTGTAGCGAACGGGATCCATGCCAACGGAACTCAAACGCCGCCTGCGGCTCTTCATGCAGGTCAGCAAAGCGATTCACAGCGGCACCGGCACCCGCGAGATTCTGGACATCATCGTTGCGCAGGTGGCCGCGTTGCTGGACGCCATGGGGGCGATCTTCTGGATCGTCGATACGGCCGCCGGGGTTATCCGCTCCAAGGTCGCCTGGGGTTTCACCTACCGGAGTCTCATGGCCGTGGACTACGCTCTTCTGGCCGACATCTTCGCCCTGCCACGATGCGGCCCCATCCATATCGACGATGCCCGCAGCGACCCGCGCCTGCCCAATCTCGAACGTTTGGGAAAGAAACGGGTTGCGACGATCCACGCGCAGCCGGTACCCATTGTCGACGAGGTGATGGGCGTGCTGGCGCTGTACTTCAATCGGCACCGCCGGCTCTCTACGGACGACTGCGATCTGGTGGCCGGGCTGGCGGACCAGGGGGCCATCGCCCTGCAGAAGGCCCTGCGGTTCGATGACGCGCAGTTGGAAATCTTCCGACAAACGGTCGCTGGGCTGGTGTTGGCCCTGGAAGCCAAAGATCCGGTGACCCACGGCCACTCCCGCCGGGTGGCCCGCTTTGCCCGCGAAACGGCCCGGGCGCTTGCACTGGAAGAGACCGAATGCGATTCGATCTTCCAGGCCGCTTTACTGCACGACATCGGCAAAATCGGGTTGACGGACCACATTCTCGGCCGTCAGGGCAAATTGACGGCCGGGGAGATGCACCGCCTACGGCAGCATCCCGCGGTGGGCGTCCGCATTCTGCAGCCGCTGCGGATGTTCAACGACCTTTTGCCCCTCGTTCGTCACCACCACGAGCGCTTCGACGGCACCGGCTACCCGGACGGGCTGCGCGGTGGCGAGATCCCTTTGGGAGCCCGCGTCTTGGCTGTCTGTGATGTCTTCGAGACCATGCTTTCCGGGCGCGCGCATATCGAAGCGCGCTCCCTTGCCCAGGCCCTCGCCCAGCTGGGGCAGGGTAGCGGCAGCCAGTTCGACCCTGCTGTCGTGTGCGCGCTGCGCGCGACCATTGAGCGCCATCCCGAGATCCTCTCCGACTGGGAGATTGATGACGATTTCATTGTCGCTTTGCTCACCGAAGGTCCGCCATCGTCCGCCCCCCGCGCGTCCGAGGCGGTGTTGGCGCACCGCTTCCCCACCGCTTTCTAAGCCGGCCCCTTCTCTCATGGGGTGATCTTCTCGGCCCACAGAGATTTGTAATCGAACCGCGGGCTCCCCACAATGTTGTACTTGATGATGTCGAAATTGGGACTCAGATCGAAATCTCGGGGGGTGATGTGGGTGTAGTGACGCATGCGCAGGCCAGCGCCGTAGGGATTATCGGTCGCCGACGTCTGCCGGTCCCGCGGCAGCAGCGCCGGTACGATGGGGTAGCCCACGCTCTGGAACGCCTGGGCAATCATACCGGAGCAGATCACCTGGTAGTCGTTGCAATTGCCCAGGCAGGCGCGGATCGAGCGCCGGCCACCGGTATGCCAGATGGACGCCAGGGCCATGAGTGCAATGGCGACGATGTTCTGATCGTCGTACCGCATCCCCAGCTTGGCGACGACCTGGTCCACCACCCGCCGGCGGTCCGCGTCGCCGATGCCGTAGGGTCGGCAGATGCGGATATTGTAATCCTCGTAGTTGCGGAGGGGCGCGGCAATGACGCCCTGGCCCGAGAAGGCCTCCACCAGCAGGTGGTCACCGTGGGGTGCCATGTGGGGCTGCTGCTGCCTGTCGGCCAAGAATGCCGACGCCCGACGGGACGGTCCCACGTAAAGGGCCGCATGGCTCCAATGGCTGCTGGTGAACAGGCTGATGATGCGGCTCATTTCAGAGCGCCCCTCCACCAGCACCACATCCCCCGGCCGGATCACCTTGTACAGCTTGTCCAGATTGTTGTAGGCCCGCTGCTGGTAGTGGCGTTTGGGGCGCTCCAGCCGCTCGAGCACCCATCGTCGTAACCGATCCATCAAGACCCTCCATGGGCCCTCCGTCTTACGCCCGCAAGCGCTGCAGCCGCACCTTATCCGGCATATCCAACGGGCATGATCAACAGCGGCTCGTGGGCGGCGGGCAGATGTAGGGTCTGGCCCAGGGTACCATCTTGAAAGGCGCCCACCATGCCGGTTTTAAGGCCCATGGCCTCGGCCTGGAGGTAGAGATTCTGGCCGATGGCCCCCGCCTCGATCATGGCGTAGCGCACACCCCGCTGATGGTATTTCCCGGTGATGCGGGCATACTCGGCCGTGATCACCAGGTTGAGCGGTGCCCGGGACATCCACCGTTGGCCCAGGGCTGCCCCGGCCGCTGCCGCGCGCAGGTCACCGGTGGCGATGCGGGCCAGACCGTGTTCCGCCGGCCGGTAGTGATAGATTCCCGCCGCCAGATCGCCAACGCCCGCCTCGCCGATAAGGGCATATAGGTCCATGGGGTAGAGGGCCCCGGCCGACGGGGCGGCCCGTTTATGGCGGCGGCCCGTAATCCCCTGGCCGGCCCAGAGCAGTTGGGTGAGTTGGGCCAGGGTGAGGGGCTGCGCAGCGTAGCGGCGCACCGTTCGGCGCTGGTTGATGGCGGCTGCCACTGAAAGGGTGTCCTCCAGGCTGGGGTGGGGCAGTTTCATGGCGGTCTCCTGTCCCGCTGGCCGCGGGGCTGCTGACGTCTGTCGGGCTTGGCGCAGAAAGGGCAGGCCCAATGCCATTAGCCAGCCCATACTGATGCGGCACAATGCCCTGCGCTCTTGGTCCGGTGTCGCCCGATGCGGTCGCACAGGGCGCTTGGTCTCTTTATGGTCCATCTGCCACCTTCATGCCAATTCCCTATGTGGAAAAACCACGCACCGTTGGCGGTCGCTCCAAGAATACGCCCTGGGCGAACGCCCCACCGCATGTTTAGCACTCGCGCCGGTCGGTTTCAAATGGGGCCCCATCGCGTGCTGCTGCTTCACCACACGGCCCACCCTCGACAATACCGACATGCGGCAATACTGCTGCGCGGATGGTGAGCAACGGGAAGTCTTCCAGCTGTACCGCGGCGGATCCATTGGATGACCATATGCGCGCTGCACGCCGGCGCCCGCTCACTCACGCTTTTTTTTCGGTCAGATAGGGCCAATAGCGACGCGGCAGCTGCTGCCGATGCAGCTTTGGATTGTTGCGGGCGGCGATGTTGACGGCGGCGTAGTAGCGCTGCCAGAGCTGCTGGCAGCGCCGTTCGTCGGAGGGGCAGGCGGTCTCGTGTTCGGCCGGGTCGATGGGCTCTAGGCGAACGTCGCGGGTTCGCCATCCGTCGTAGAGCAGCCCGTAGCGGCGACCGGTGTCGTAGATGAGCCAGCGCTGGTCGGCAAAGCGCCGCTCGAAATGGTGCCGGATCAAGGGCAGCACGTCGTAGCGTGGCGCGATCAGGGCCTGGTAGCTGCCGTCGGCGTTCTGTGCGAAGCGCACCAACCCCTTCATGCGATGCGCTTCGCGGCCCACCTTGCGGGCCAATTGGCGGATGGTGAGACGGTTGCCCAGATCGCCGCGCCGCGGTTCGTCGGCCAGGGCGTCCCGTACAAAGCGGTAGATGGCCGTCTCCACGCCGGGATCGCGGGACAGATACGCCAGGTGGAGTCGTCGGCGTCCCTTACGGCCGAGGGTTGATTTCAAGCCGCGCCACACCCGCACGGCCGACGCGCGGTCCGTGGCAATCTCCTTGCGCCGTTCGAACAGTTCCGGCTGCGACCGCCCCAGCGGTACGATGGCGTCCGGCATCCGCGATGCGGAGCGCGCCCTGAGCCGGTAGGCCGCGAAGATGGCACTCAGCAGGCCATCGAAACTGTCCTCGCACACCAGCACCAGGGGCGCCTCCGGGGGGGTGACGGGCGGTGCGTCCCCCGTGCGATGGAAGAGATCGCCCTGCGCCAGGGCGGCGCCCCGCCACCCCGGTTCGGGCAGGCCGTCACAGCGGATGAAGGGCAGGGCGCGTTTGAGCACCACCCCCATCTGGCGCAGATGCTCCAGCCGGATGCGCCCCTGACGGCGCAGGGCGACAATGCGGCGGGCCGACCGCAGGCCGATACCCGGCACTCTCAGAATCATTTCCCGCTCGGCCGTGTTGATGTCCACCGGGAAAAGGCTCGGATTGCGCAGGGCAAACGCGTGTTTGGGATCCATCTCCAGATCCAGAAAGGGCCTGTCGGACTGGATCACCTCCTCCAGGGCGAACCCATAACAGCGAATCAGCCAATCGGCCTGGTAGAGGCGGTTCTCACGCCGCAAGGGCGGCGTTTCCAACTGGGGGAGGGCGCCGTTGCGCTTGCCCACGGGCACGTAGGCCGCGTAATAGACCCGTTTGAGCGCCTGCGCCTGGTAGAGTCCGCCGGCCAGGTGCAGAATCTCATGGTCCGACTCCGGACTGGCGCCCACGATCAATTGGGTGCTCTGGCCGGCCGGCGCAAAGGCCGGCACATGGCGCAGCCGACCGTGATCGGCCTTTCGCTCGGCGATGGTGCTCCGGATAACGTCCATGGGCGCCAGTGCCGCGGCGTGGGACTTGGCCTGGGTGAGCCGCCGCAGACTTTCGTCGGAGGGCAATTCGATGTTCACACTGAGGCGGTCGGCGTGCCGACCGGCCGCTTGGATCAGGAGCGGATCGGCGTTGGGCACGCACTTGAGGTGGATATAGCCGTTGAAACCGGCGCTGCGCAGCGCGCTCACGACGCGCACGAGGCGCTCCATGGTGGCGTTGGGGCTCTGCAGGATGCCGGAGCTCAGAAAGAGCCCCTCGATATAGTTGCGACGATAGAAATCGAGGGTCAGGGAGACCACCTCGCCGGGGTCGAAGCTGGCCCGGGGCACGTCATTGCTGGATCGATTGACGCAGTAGGCGCAGTCGTAGATGCAGATGTTGGTCAGGAGGATTTTCAAGAGGGAGACGCAGCGACCATCCTCGGTGTAGGTGTGACAGATGCCGCTGGCGGCGGCATTGCCCAGTTGGCCTTTGCGGGGCCGGCGGCGGCTGCCGCTGGAGGCGCAGGAGGCGTCGTATTTGGCGGCGTCGGCCAGGATGGCCAGCTTTTTCTCGATCTGCATGATGGACCCTATCTCAGCTCGCCTCGATGGTGGTGGGCAGTATAGCCTGATCCGGACGGCACCGCAATCCGGCAGCTTGCAAAGCGGATCTGCCGGCGCCAGACTCGCCAATCGGCGTGGACAATCGGCCGGATAGGGCTAACGTTAGAGACATTCACTCCCTTATCGGTTTCCTTCTTCAGTGGAGCTGGTGCGGGCCAATCAGGCGCTGCGGAAGCAGGGGCCTTTGGGTGAAGCGAAGAGGACGCGGGTACGGCCGATCGGGGCGCACCTAATTGGCGCCAAATCTCAACGATCCTCATGAAACCAATGGAGGCAGCCATGCGATCAACGGATGAAAACCCAAATGCGGATGCGTTGAAATGCCCAGAGTGTCGGGCCGTGCTCAAGCGGCGTCGGTCCCGCAAGGCCGACGCCTGTGAGATGGTCTGCGGCGGCTGTGGTCAGATCTTCGATGTGTGTGACACGGAGACGCT
>JASJCL010000029.1 GCA_030066015.1 Desulfosarcinaceae bacterium
TTGTGGTGGGCCGTGTTGGGCTCGAACCAACGACTCTCTGCTTAAAAGGCAGATACTCTACCGACTGAGTTAACGGCCCGTCCCGAACGGGAAGCCAGCTATTTAGCGTTATCACCTGCGTTTGTCAACAGGAAATCGATCGTAACGGTTTGAAATAGCGGTTAATGACCCGAATGCACGGACGCGTGTTTAAATACATTGTTTTTTCATCACGTTAATCTCGATCGCCGTCTGTGTCAAGCCCGCTCAAGGCCGCCAGAATGCGGGCACCAGCAGGATGATGACGGTGTACACCTCCAAGCGGCCAAGGAGCATGCACCAGGCGAGGAGCCATTTCCCCAAAACCGGTATCTGGGCGTAGTTTTCCACTGGACCAACATCACCGAAGCCGGGGCCGATGTTGCCGATGGCGGAAGCGGCGGCACCGAGGGCGGTGGCGAAATCGACGCCTAGTGCGCCCAATAATAGGGTGGCGACCACAAAGAGGCCGATGTAAAGGGCCAGGAATCCAAGAATACTGTGGATCACGTCACTGGGGATCGGTTTGCCGCCAATCTTGATATGGCTCACGGCATGGGGATGCACCAGCCTGAACAGCTCCTTGTAGCTGTATTTGATACAGAGCATGATGCGCAGACATTTCATGCCGCCGCCGGTGGAACCGGCCGAAGCACCTATGAACATGCAGAAAAAGAGGATCAGCTGGCTCATGGCGGGCCACTGCTCGTAGTCGGCCGTGGCAAATCCCGTGGTGGTGACGATGGAGACCACCTGGAAAGCGCTGTAGCGCAGGGCGTCGGCAGCGCTCTCGTAGACATCCCCGAAGGTATCGGCGGAGATCACCAGGGTGAGGACCAGGACGATGCCACTGTAAAAGCGACACTCCGCGTCCCGCCAGAAGGCCAATGGTCGGCCGCGCAGCAGTTGGTAATGGAGAGAGAAATTGATACCGGCAAGGAACATGAACACCAGGAGGATGATATCGATCGAAACACTCTGAAAATGGGCCACCGAGGCGTTGCGGGTGGAGAAACCACCGGTGGGCAGGGTGGTGAATGCGTGGCAGAGGGCGTCAAAGAACGACATGCCGGCAATCATCAGCAGGATAGCCTCAACGATCGTGAAAAGGGCGTACACCTTCCACAAAATAACGGCGGTGTCTCGAATGCGGGGTTTTAGTTTGTCGGGTACCGGCGAGGGCACCTCGGCCCTGTAAAGCTGCATCCCGCCGACCCCCACCAAGGGGAGGATGGCGATGGAGAGGACGATGATGCCCATACCGCCCAGCCACTGAATGAAGCTGCGCCACATGAGCAGTCCTTTGGGAAGCGCTTCGATGTTGGTGAGCACCGATGCCCCTGTGGTGGTGAACCCGGATACCGACTCGAAAACGGCGTCGGTGAACACAAGGCCGCCGGCGGTCAGATAGAAAGGCAAGGCGCCGAAAAAGCCGACGCTGATCCAGCTGAGCGCGACGATGCCAATCCCCTCGCGTTGGTTGATCTGATCGGTTTTATACTTCCGAAAAAGGATGAAAAGGACACCCCCGAAAGCGGAGGTGATGGCCATGGCGGAGAGCAGGGGGATGACGCTGTCGTCGTGGTAGTAGAATCCGGTCAGCAGCGGCAACAGCATGGTCAAGCCGAAGCAGAGGGTCAGCAGGCCGACCACGTAGAGCGTGAAGCGCCAGCGCATCTCAGAAATACGCCAGCTTGACCGAGAGCAGTTTCTCCACACCCGGCACAGCGTCCCGGCGGGCAAAGATGATGGTACGGTCTCCCGGTTGGACGATGGTTTGCCCCGAGGGAATGATGATCTCCTCTCCGCGGATGACGCCGGCGAGAATGGCACCCTTGGGGAATTGGATCTTCATCAAGGGCTTGGAGACGATGGCGGAGGTTTCCAGAGCGACCGCTTCCATCACTTCGCCGGCATCCCCTTTGATGGCGATCGCCGAGAGGATTTTTCCCCGTCGGATATGTTGCAGTATCGTGTTGATGGCCGACAATCGGGGACTGACCACCTGCTCGAGTCCAATGGTGGACATGAGCGGGAAGTAAGAGAACTTGCTGATGCGGGTGATCGATTTACGGGCCCCCAGCCGCTTTGCGAGCAGGGAGGTGAGGATGTTGGTCTCCTCGTCCCGGGTCATGGTGACGACCAGGTCCATCTCGCCCACATTCTCTTCTAGCAGCAGGCGTTGATCGGAGCCGTCACCACAGAGAACGATCGTCTTGTCCAATTGGTCCGCCAACTCGGCGCAGCGCTCCGGGCGGCGTTCGATGATTTTACAGGAGAGGGACCGTCGCTCTAATGCGCTGGCCAGCCGCAGGCCACTGCGCCCGCCGCCGACGATCAGGATTCGTTTGGCAGGGGCATCTTGCTTGTCGAATGTCGCCAGGGTGGCGTGCAACTTCTTCTCTTCACTGATGAAGTAGATCAGGTCGCCAGCGTTGAGGCGGTCCTTGCCCCGGGGGATGATCAGTTCCTCCTCACGGACCACGGCTGCGATGAGGGGTCGCCCTTCCGTGACGATGCGCGGCAGTTCGTCCAGGCGTACCCCCGCCAGTGGCGAGGTGGGTGCCAGATAGACGCCAACGAACTTGAGGCGACCATCGGCGAACTCGGCCACGTCAACGGCGCCGGGCAGTTCCATGAGCCGCTCGATGGTGCGGACCACCTCAACGTCCGGGTTGATGATGGTGTCGATATGGGGCGCGTTTTCCTGGAGAAGCGCACGGTAGGCGTCGAAATGCACCCCGCGCAGGCGCGCCAGTTTCTTGGTGCCGGCGGAGAGGGTGTCGGCCATGAGACAGGCGACCAGGTTGGCCTCGTCGCTGTCGGTCACCGCCAGCATGATCTCGGCATCACGAACTCCGGCCGTCTCCAGGATGACGGGATTGCTGCCTGATCCCACGACGACTTGGACATCGAGATCTTCGGATACGCGCCGCAACGCTTCGGCGGATCGATCCACGACGACAACATCCTTGTGCTCGAAGGCAAGTCGGCTGGCGATATAGTATCCGACTTCACCTGCACCCACGATGAGTATCTTCACGAGAACCTCATTGAAATGGCGGAAGGATCGGCTGCGCCGGCGGCAGCCGCGGCAGGCTCCCGGAGGGGCGTGTCGGCGCGAAATTACTATAGCCCAGTGTGGCTGTCAAACACGGAACAAACCGGCAGGATCGCTGCGCTCACCCCCAAAGGTGACTGCTGGCCAGCAGGGTGGCCAATCCCAGCAGCATCCAATCGCGCGTCTGTGCGACGAAGTTGAAGGGAGTGGATCTCCCCGTGTAGCCGCGAGCAGCCATGGCGGTGGCAATGCGATCGGATTTGATGAGGGTGGCGCGCAACAGGGGAAATGCGATGGCGGTCAGGCGAAGAAAGGGGCTTCGGCGATTTTCGAGGCCGCGGGCCTGCTGCGCCTGCCGGATCTCTTTGGCCTGAGTGAGGATCAGGGGGATGAAGCGCACCAGCAGTCCCAGCATTAAGGCTGCCTGGTGGGTGTTGAGAAAGGGGATCGGTTTGAGCATCCAGGCGGTGGCGGCGCGCAATTCGACCATCCGCGTGGTTCGGGTGAAGAGCAGGCCCGCCATCAATACGGTCACCATCTGCCAGCAGATCAACCCGCCCTGCCCGGCCCCCTCCAGGGTGAGGGCCAGCGGCCCGAAAGATACCACGATGCGCCCCGGGGTCCCCAGTGCGCGAACCAGCCAGACCAACAAGAGGAAGGCGCCAAAATAGCGCATCTCCTTCAACAATGTTGGGAGAGGTACCCGGATGAGGAAAAGGCCCGTCACGAGAAGGGCATTCACAGCGAACAGACTCCACAGGCGCCCAGTGGAAATGGTCACGGTCAGCAGGAGGAGGGTCAGCAGTTTAAAGCGCGCATCGCCCTCATGCAGCCCACTCAAACCGGGGGTGTAGGTGAAGACACTCAGGTCAGCCATGACTGCGGCTCCAGTCCGAGACGGGTGGCGCAGGGGACCCGCACGGCGTAGGTTTCCAGGTGGGGCAGAATGTCGGTCGCCGGTCCGTCCGCTCGGATTCGGCCGCCGGCCATCACTACTACTCGTTCGGCGTGCGGTAGGAGTTTTTCAATATCGTGGGTGGTCACCAAGATAGTGGCGCCGGTGTCGCGAAGGGCCAGCATCTGGGCCAAAACCTGGCCAACTCCGGGATAATCCAGGTTGCTGAAGGGCTCGTCGAAGGCGATCACTTCGGATTGCATGGCGAGGACGCCGGCGACGGCCAGGCGGCGCTTCTCCCCGCCGCTGAGAAGGTGGGGCCGCAGGTGCCCCTTGTCGGCCAGTCCCACGGAACGAAGAGCGGTGGTGACCCGTGCCTGCACCGTTTCGGTGGGCAGACAGAGATTCTCCGGGCCGAAAGCGACGTCGTCAAAAACGGTTTCCCCCACGATCTGACTGTCGGCGTCCTGGAAGACCATCCCGACGATTTGGCGTGCCCGCTTGAGATTGCGGCTCACGGATTCGCCCTTGAGGCGCACCTCGCCCTCGGTGGGCTGCAGGAGGCCATTGAGATGGCGCAGAAGCGTGGTCTTGCCCGAGCCGTTGGCCCCGACAATGGCAACGAATTCGCCGGCCGCAATCCGGAGGTCGACGTTGATCAACCCCTGGGTACCGTCACCAAACCGGTGGCTGAGGCGGCGAATCTCGATCATGCGTCATCCTGGTGGGGTGCCGACGGCCAGGTGCCGTAGTGGGTAGCGTGCCGCTGCTCCGCCATCAACGGCCGCAGGGAGCGCTCCAGGGCCAGGGCAGCGGCGATCTTGAGGGCATCTCCGGGCAGGAACGGCCACATGCCGATGCCCAGCGCTTTGCCGAAGGAGATATCCAGAACCGTTTTGAGCCAGGTCACACCGCAGAGGTAGATCAGCAGCGTGCCGACAATCAATGCCAGGAGGTTCCGCCAGAGCTTGCCGCCGCCGCGCGCCGTCATCGTACCGATGAGGAAGGCGGCGAGCGGAAAGCCCACCAAATAACCGCCCGTGGGCCCGAGTAGCTTGGCAAACCCGCCGCTGCCCCCGGCGAACACTGGCAGGCCGATAATGCCTGCGAGGAGATAGACGCACATGCTGGCTGCCGCCCAACGCCCTCCCAGAAGCAGGCCGCTGAGCAGGACGAACAGGCTTTGGAGGACAATGGGCACCGGACCGATGGGAATGACCATGTACGCGCCTGCGGCGGTAAGGGCCGCCATCAGGGCGGCCAGGACCAGCTTCTGCAGATGGATGTTATGATTCATTCGATCTCCCTTGCACTGCTGTCAATTGTTGTCCGGCTGGCGGTCGTCGCCATCGAGGAAACAATCGCCATGAACAACGGTGGTGAGACGGCCGTCAGGCAGGCGCAGGCGCAACCCGCCGAAGGCGTCGATGTCCTCGGCCACGCCGTGCACGGTATGGCGGGTGGTGACAACCGTCACCTGCCGGCCGAGAGTGATGGTGTGCTGTTTCCACTCGTCGATGATGGCCTCGTCCATCTCTTGGTCAAAGCGCGTCTCGAGGCGCGCAAGAAAGCTGCCCAGGATCTCCTTGCGGGATAGCGACCGTCCCAGCAGCCGCCCCAGGGATGTTGCCGCAGGGGTGACCCCACTGGGGTCGTTGTTGACATTGAGACCAATGCCCACATTGACGAAACTCAGGGTGTCTCCCTCCGATTCCATCTGCGACAGCATGCCGGCCACCTTTTGCTCCTCGATGAGAAGGTCGTTGGGCCACTTGACCTTGGCGGGCAGTCCGAAATCCTCCTGGATCGTCAGGGCGAGTACTACGCCGGCGAGAAAGGTCATTCGGCTGGCGAAAAGCGGGTGCAGTGGTGGTCGCAGGATCGCAGTGAGATAGAGACCGCCGTCGCTGGACGCCCACTGGCGGTTGAGACGCCCGCGGCCGCCGGTCTGGCGCCCGGCAACCACGACACTGAGATGGGAGGCGCCCTGACGGGCCATCTCCAGGGCCACATCCATGGTCGAAGGGGTCTCCGGCAGGTAGTGGACGCTGGCCGCGCATTCGGGAAACTCCCAATCGAAGGGCAGATCGGGTTCCGCCAATAGACGGTAGCCTTGGGAGGCGGCTTCGATGTGGTACCCCGCTTCCTGGAGCTTGCGGATATGCTTCCACACCGACACCCGTGAAACGCCAAGGCGTTGGCTGAGGCTTTCCCCGGAAAGGATGGTGTCGGTCTCCCGCATCATCGCCAGTATTTTCGGGCGTATACTCATCTGGCCCCTCTCTGTTAACCACATGGATGGACACGGTTAACCAAAGGCGGCCGAAATGTCAAGACCGTATCGCGGCGACGATGCGGTCTTACAAAATGACGATGCGGTCTTGCGGAGGAAGGGCGTTGTTACCGGAGAGATGGGGCGCTGGGGCAGGTCTGCTTTCGAAACGGCTCCGGGGGGATGGACCTACGGCTGGGGGCAGATCGCTTCAGGGGCATCGCATTGCTGGAAGCAGCGTTGGATGCGCTGAAGCTCGGCCTCCGCATCGGTCATCAGCTCCGTCATGATACCGCGCAGCGGTTTGATCTCGTTCACCAGGCCGATGCTCTGGCCCGCCATCAGGGAGCCCTGTTTCACATCACCGTCCACCACCGCGTTGCGCAGGGCGCCGACCCAGAAGCGCTCCACTTCGAACTGGGCCTCCATTCGGTCGATCTCACCCCTTTCGAGGCGGCCGATGAGCTCGTATTGGAGGCGATTGAAATCCTTGCTGCCGTCGTTCTTCAGGGCACGAACGGGGATCACCGGCAGACGGCTGTCGAATTGGGGCGTCGCCATGGCGTCGCGCGCCTTGGCACGCCGGAAGACCTTCTTGAATTCGGGGTGCACCGCACACTCTTCCGACATGACGAAACGGGTACCCATCTGAATTCCGGCAGCCCCCATGGTGAGCAGGTGGGCCATCATGCGTCCCGTGGCGATGCCGCCGGCCGCGAAGATGGGAACACTGTCCACCTGAAAGAGGATCTGCTGAATCAGGACCGTCAGGGCAACCGGGCCGATGTGTCCGCCCGCTTCGGAGCCTTCCAGAATCAGGGCGTCGGTGCCGCGCTTGATGAGGCTGTGGGCCAGTTGTTCGGTGGAGGCGAAGCAGATCACCTTGGCGCCTGCGTCTTTTGCGCGGGCGATCTCACCCTCCCTTGGAAAGGAGCCGGCAAAGACCACAAACTCGCACCCCAGATCGCACACCATGCGAAGCTGATCCTGGTAGGCCGGCGCGATGGTGATCAAATTGACGCCGAAGGGCTTATCGGTCAGGTGACGGGTTTCGCGGATCTCCTTTTCGAGAACCTCGACGGGCGCATTTCCACCTGCCAACAGGCCGAAACCGCCTGCCTCGCCCACGGCTGCCACCAACTTGGGATCACTGACCCGGGTCATGGCGCCGCACATGATGGGCAACTCGCAGCCCAGGAATTGGCGGCCTTTTTCGAGAAAACAATCGAGCAGCATGAGATCGAAAACTCCTATTGGATTCCGTCGAGCTGTGGTGGAAGGCTACCAGCGCATGAGGATGGATCCATAGGTCAACCCCGCGCCAAAGGCATCCAGTAGCAATAGCTGGCCTTTCTGGATGCGACCGCTGCGGACCCCTTGGTCAAGCATGGTGGGGACCGTGGCGGCCGAGGTGTTGCCATAGAGATCCACGTTGATCATCACCTTCTCCTCGGGGAAATCGAGGCGTTTGGCGACGGCTTCAATGATGCGCCGGTTGGCTTGGTGGGGGATGAACCAGTCGACATCGTCGATGGTGACGTCATTGGCCGCGAGGGCTTTGCGGGCGAACTCTTCCAAGGTCCTGACGGCCACCTTGAATATCTCCTTGCCCGACATCCGCACCTTGTGGAGCTTCTCGGCGATAACGGCTTCGGTGACCTCGATATTGGAGCCACCCGCCGGCACGTGCAGCAGCTCCCACAAATCGCCATCGGACAGCACATGGGTGGAGAGGATACGGTGGTCAGCGTCGGGTGCGGTCCGTTCGACAATGGCCGCGCCGGCTCCGTCCCCGAAAAGAATGCAGGAGCTGCGATCGTCCCAATTGATGAATGGGCTGAGAACCTCGGCGCCCACCACCAGTGCGGTCTGTGTCTTGCCGGTTTGGATGAATTGTTCCGCCGTGGTCAGTCCATAGAGAAAGCCCGAGCAAGCCGCGTTGATATCCATGGCCCAAGCCCGCTTGGCACCGAGCTTGTGCTGCAGCCAGCAAGCCGTGGAGGGGATGAGCATGTCGGGGGAGCAGGTGGCGTAGATAATTTGATCCACATCATCGGGTGATTTGCCGGCCATCTCGAGCGCGGCCAGAGAGGCCGTGAGGCCAAGGCTCGAGTTGTGTTCATCGGGATTGCCGGGCGCTGAGTGACGACGTTCGTGCATGCCAGTGCGCTCGCGAATCCACTGGTCGCTGGTCTCGACACCGAGGGCCTTGAGGCGCTCGACGATGTCATGATTGGTGACCCGTTGCTGGGGAAAGGCGGAACCGGTACCGGAAATATATGTGCCGTATTTCATGGGATCTGGATCGAACTCCTGTGTGAGGTGGGGCAAACCAACCGCGTTTGCCTTATGCGTATGGACAATTGTTAGTTAAATGATAATAAATTATTGAATTAATTATATATTATTATATCTTGTATTTGCACGAATGTGGCTTTTCGTAGTTAAAAGCATACCGTTTGTCAAGGGTTTTCGCTGGGCCTGCCCCTGATAATGCGTCTCGGGATGGCCTTTGGCAATGCCGCGAATAATGTGAACGTTGTCTACTCCTGCTGTTGCCGTGCCTAGCGCCCAATGGATCGTGGGGCTGCTCCTGGTGCAATGGATAGATGCCTGAAATGACTTATTTCACTTAACTCCCTATCACTGCATCAGTGTCGGACCAGGCCATCGATAATCGCTGCGGGTTTAGGTTTCCAATCTGCCTTTGCCCTATCGGTTTAGCTGCGTGAGTAGGCGGGCATGAATGTTGTCGAACCCCCCGTTGGACATGATGAGGATGGCATCACCCGGCGCAGCTTCGGCCGCCACGAAATCGATGATGGCGTCGGTGGTCTCGAAGTAATGGGCGTTCTTTCCGCGCATGTTGAGATCTTCCACCAGCTGCGTCGCGGAGAAGTGTTGACCTTCGGGGATCTTGCTGAGGAGCGGTGGTTTGCGAATACAGATGAGGTCGGCGCCATCGAAGACGGTTGGGTAAACATCCTGGAAAATGTCTCGCATACTGGTATTGGTACGCGGTTCGAAAACTGCGATCAGCCGCGTGTCGGGGTAAAAGGGCTTCACTGCAGCGACCGTCTCGCGGACCGCAGTGGGGTGATGGGCGAAATCATCCAGGACGGTGATGTCGCGAACGATGCCGCGGACCTCCTGTCTGCGGCGCACGCCGCTGAAGGTCTCGGCACCGGCTATGAGCGGATCGGGAGAAACGCCCAGTTCCATGGCAGCGGCAATTGCCGCGAGGAGGTTGCTCAGGTTGTGGCGCCCCATCAAGCGGGTCCGAAAACGGCCACAGTCGACATCGTTGTGAATCACGCTGAAGGCGGTGTACGGCGGTTCAATGGCTGGTTGGGCTATCCGCCACGGGGACGTCTCTCCGAAGCCGTAGCGGGCGACACGACATTGGGCACTCGGCAGAACCGCATCGATATTGGGGTCGTCATCGGCGGCCAGTAAGAGCGTGTCGCTGTCCAGACCGCGGAGCAACTCGCAGAAGGCGCTTTTCACGTGATCGAGGTCACGGTAGATGTCGGCGTGGTCAAACTCGACACTGGTGAGCACGGCGATTCGCGGTCGGTAATGCAGGAATTTGGGGCCTTTATCGAAGAAGGCCGTGTCATATTCGTCTCCTTCGATGACGATGTGGCCCCCATTGCCAAGACGATAATTGCTCTGAAAATCGGGCAGGATGCCCCCGATCATGAAGGTGGGATCCTGCTGGGCGGTGTAGAGCAGCCAGGTCAGTAGGGAGGCGGTGGTGGTTTTACCGTGGGTGCCGGTAATGAGCAGCTGCGACTTGTCTCCGCCGATAAAATGATTGACGGCCTGGGGCATGGAGCAATAGGCTAATTTCGCTGCATACATCCCCTGAACTTCCGGGTTGTCTCGCGAAATGGCATTGCCCACCACAACGAGATCCGGCGCGTGCGCAAGGTTAGCGGCCCTGTAGCCCTCGGTGATGTCAATGCCGCGATCCCGCAGATAGTCGCTCATGGGGGGATAGACCTTTTGGTCCGATCCAGTGACCTGGTAGCCCATTTCTTTCAGGGCGCAGGCAAGGGCACCCATGGCAGTACCGCAGATGGCGGTGAGATGGATGGTGGCGACGGACTCGGGAATGCGGTTGTTTGCACCGGGGGCGGTCATGGCGGACGCCTTTCTTTGAAGCGGATTCAACAATTGGCCAAATGTAGCAAAGATCAACCATCGTGGAAAGCGGCGGCGCCCAGCGGTGGCCGGGCGCAGTGCAAAGCAGGCAGAGATGATTCCAACCCGAATCGATAAGCGATTGGAAGAGGCCGCATGCAGCGGCCAATTTATAACGGTCCTGACCGGGGCCGGAATTTCGGCCGAGAGTGGCATACCCACCTTCCGAGGACCGGAGGGGTATTGGACGGTTGGATCGGCCGTGTACCATCCCCAGGAGATGGCCACCTTTGCCATGTTTGAGAAGGACCCAGAGGCCGTCTGGGCATGGTATCTCTATCGAATGGGCGTCTGTCGGCAGGCCTTGCCCAACCGCGGCCACCTGGCCCTAGTTGGGATGGAGGGGCTGCTGGGCGACCGCTATGCGCTGGTAACCCAGAATGTGGATGGCTTACACCGCAGGGCGGGCAGTGCACCGGAGCGGATGTATGAAATTCACGGCAATCTTGACCAGGTTCGCTGCTCAGCGAGCTGTACCCAAAAGCTCGCTCCCCTCCCCCCGCTGGTGAGCGCCAAAGCCCGCGGTGACGGGCTCCTTCCTGCAGAGGTCGACCATCTTCATTGTGCGGCCTGCGGCGCTTGGCTGCGACCGCACGTGCTCTGGTTTGACGAGTGTTACGACGAAGCTTATTTCCGCTACGAAACGGTAATGGCGTTGGCACAGCAAACCGATCTATTGCTGATCGTGGGTACGTCCGGCGCCACCAATCTGCCAGCCCAAGTCGCGATGACGGTTGCCCAGCATCGGGGAACGCTGGTGGACGTCAATATCGAGCGCGATGCCTTCAGCCGACTCGCCGACAGCAGTCCAGGCGGCGGCTTTATCCAAGCCGCCAGCGGTCGGGTTCTGCCGGAGATTCTAAATCGACTGGAAAACGTGATGATGCGTTGACTTCTGACCCCAATCGGTTAAAGTTATTATCAAGCTCTGCCGATGGATTCTATATTCAGGGGCCGTTGGTAGTACGCGCTTCCCCAAATCTTCCTGTTCCCATCTACTCGAGCAACGAGAAGACCACTATTTATAAGGTGCGCATTCCTGCCCACCGCGGATGTACCGTGTTTTTATGAATGCCAATCCTGTTACCGATAAAGCGGCCATATCGGCCCAGCAGCTCAGAGAGATCTCCTCATGGGTGGCGTCGGTTCAGGATCTGGATCAGACCCTTGATCTGATTACAGAATCCGCTACCCGCATCGTGGGAGCGGAGGCGGCCTCCTTGCTCCTCCTGGATGAAAAGACCAACGCCCTATTCTTCAAAACAGCGATTGGCGAGAAAAAGCAAAAAGTCAAAGAGTTCCGCGTCAAGGTGGGCCAGGGGATAGCCGGCCACGTCGCGGAAAAGGGCGAACCGCTGCTCATCAAGGATGTGCGCCAGGACGACCGCTGGTACAAAGAGATCAGCGACTCCCTCGAACTGGTGACCCGCTCCATCGCCTGTGTGCCGCTGAAATTGCAGGCCAAGGTGATCGGCGTCATGCAGCTGATCAACAAGAAGGACGGCACAGCTTTTGACGAGGCCGATCGCCAACAGCTACAGGAATTCGCCGGCCTGGCCGCCCTGGCTCTCGGCAGCGCCAAACGTTTCCAGCGATTTAAACAGGAAAACAAGTTTCTCCGCAAGGAGTTGGGCGACCGCCATCAGATCGTCGGGCGCAGTGTGGCGCTGGACAAAGTCCTCAACGACGCCATCAAAGTGGCCAAGTCCAAAGCCAGCGCTCTCATCCTCGGTGAGAGCGGAACTGGCAAAGAGTTGTTGGCGCGTCTCATTCACGAAGCCGGTCCGCGCGCCGATCAACCGCTGGTCATTCTCAATTGCGCCGCCCTCCCTGAAACCCTCCTCGAAGACGAGCTTTTCGGCCATGAGAAAGGCGCATTCACTGGCGCCATCGGTCGTAAAATCGGTAAATTCGAACTGGCACATGAAGGAACGATCTTTCTCGACGAGATCGGTGAGATGAATTTCGGTATGCAGGCCAAACTCCTGCGGGTTCTTCAGGAGGGCGTGTTTTACCGGGTCGGCGGAAACACCCCCATCACAGTGGACGTACGCGTCTTGTCGGCCACAAATAAAGAATTGGATAAAGAGGTCGCCGAGGGAAATTTCCGCGAAGACTTATACTATCGCCTGAACGTCGTCCAAATCAATCTCCCGCCGTTGCGTCAGCGCATGGAAGACATCCCGGTGCTGGCAGAACACTTCCTCAACCTCTTCAAGGAGGAGACCGGTCTGGCGAATTTGAGGATCTCCAAAGAGGCCATGCAGAAGATTCAGCAGTATAATTGGCCGGGGAACATTCGCGAGCTGCGCAACGCCATCGAACGCGCCGTTGTGATGCGGGAGGGAGAGACCATCGTACCCGACGATCTGCCGATAAAACAGAACAAACGACCCACGGAAGGCGTCACGGTAGGCCTCACCCTCGAGGAGGCACTCAATCAGTTTAAGCGCGATTTTATCATCATGAACCTCAAGCACACCAGCGGCAATCGAAGTCAGGCCGCCAAAATCATGGACATCCAGAGAACCTATCTGTCACGCCTGATCTCCAAGTATGAACTGCGGGATCACTGACCCACTCCCTTTTACGCCTCTACAATGCAGCGTCAGCCCCTTCTAACCAGTCCGCTTGACGCGACTAGAGCGCTCACCTTCCGGCCCCCGGCCAAGGCGTCTGGGCCTGTTTTTCGCCATCTTGCCTAAATACCATCGAAAAACTGCCAATAATGAAAAATAAGCCCAATTGCTGAGGACCAAACTGGTCCTTAAGAACCCAGCCCAGGCTGGTAATTTGGGGTCGGCATTGGAATTGCATTTTGGTGAATGGACCGAGCGTGACGCTCCTGAATCCACTGAGGTTTGATTAATACGGAGATCTTTCAATGAAGCCACAGAGTCAGTCCAGTGGAAATGCCGCTGCGCCCTCTTCCAAGGCGCCGGCCACCGCCTTCCACAGCGTTGAGTTTGCCCTCGATCAACCCAATATGCTCTATCAGTTCAAAATCTGGAACTCCGAGAGCGACCCCATGTTCATGGTCGTTCGTGAGGACTCCGCCGTCATCGAAAGCCTGCACACAGGGCATGTGTGCGACATGAAATTCTACAGCAACGACAAGAAGCGACCGACCGCATGCTATCGGGCCAGAATCGATCGCATGACAAAGGATCGTGAAGGTCGCTTTCGAGATCACTGGCGCGTTGCCTTAGAGATCTTGGATGGCGAGTACAACGCCCAACTGAACTGATCGTCATCCTCAGGCGGATGTTCGACCTTAAACTGCAGCGACACGCATCGGTCCCCGGCCGCATGCGGCACCCCGCGGTCGTCTCAACTCTGAGCGGAAACCATGCGCAAGAAACTGACCCTCCTTTTCATCGATGAGCACGGCAGCCCCCTTCGATCGGTGGCGTTTTCCCGTAAGTGGCTCTATCTGAGCGTTCTGCTGACACTCGCCCTCACGGGCGCAGCCGGGTATGGATACCATGAATTTTGTGGGCTTCAACAGCAGGTCGCAGAGTTAAAGGTCTATCAAGAAAGTACGGTTTTCCAGCGCGAACGGATCGTGCTGCAAAATCGCCAGATTCAGGATTTTGCGCAGAATATAAACACGCTGAACACAAAACTGGCTGAGCTTTACGATTTTGAGAAAAAGGTTCGGATTATCGCCAACTTGGACCCACCAGTGGATCAGGAGGCCTTTCTGGGTGTCGGTGGATCGCCCCCTGAAGCCCTCAACACGCGTCTTCCACTATCCGAGGATCACAAACAATTAATGCGGGAGATGCACCAACGCGTCGACATCACCGATATGCATGCCGGTGTGCAGCAGCAGAGTTTCGAGAAGCTTCTGAAGAAGCTGAATGCCAAACGCAGCCTGTTGGCCGCGACCCCCTCCATTCGTCCATTGGATGGGTGGAAAACATCGGGTTTCGGCTACCGCCGATCGCCGTTCACCGGCCGCAGAGAGTTGCATAAAGGGTTGGATATCGCCGCACCAAAGGGGAGCCCCATCATCGCGCCGGCCGATGGTGTGGTTACCTTCTCCTCCCGTAAAGGCCTCATGGGAAATATGATCACCCTCAAGCACGGCTATGGCATCGTGACACGCTACGGCCACTTGGCCAAGATGCTAAAGAAAAAGGGTGAAAAGGTGAACCGCGGCGAGGTCATCGCCCTAGTGGGCAGCACGGGGCGCAGCACCGGACCGCACCTGCACTACGAAGTGCGACTCAACGGGGTTCCCGTTAACCCGGAGAAGTACATCCTCAATTAATATTCGACCCTCGTCATTCGATCCTCATCGAAATCTGACGCCGCTGTGCACAAACGAGCATCGTTTCCGTGCACGAAAATGCACAGCTATGCCGATGACGATGTCCGTGCACGGCGCGGCAGCCGCCGCTTCCCCCAACTGCGATTATTCCCGGGCCGAGCCGCACTACCAAATGCAACTCGCTCTGGCCGCAAGCAACCCTGCCATTCAAAGAACCCCGAATTCATATTTCATAATATATTTCGATAGATAGTCATATTGTCGCGGGTCCCAATCTCCGCTTTCGGCCATCTTTTGCGATCTCTGTGTCGATCCGATGGCACACATCTTGATGATTTTTGGGTGTCGGAAGATGGAGGGAACGGTGATGAAAAGATGGCACTATGTGGGAGTGATACTTCTGGCTGGGTTGATGACCGGTTGTGGCAGCCACCTCACCTGCCGGCTGACAGCAGGGCGGCAGATGCCCATGACGGCTACCAACGGCGGCATCTCCATCCCTTTGAACCACTCATCGGAGGTGCAGCTGAATCTCCGCGGCTGCCAGATGGGATTATCGAACCAGCCCAAAAATCGCGACGGATTCGATGAATCGTTCAATCCTCTACCGTGGCTGAACTATCGCGTCCATTTCTGATCGCAGAGGCGCGCTGTCTGCCCGAAGGGGATTGAAAACTCCGTCAGAGGATCTACCTCGGCAGCGGCACCTTGCCGAAAAAGGCGCCGCCATTGATGGGGCCGCCTCCGCAAGGGGAAGGCGGCGTCCGATGTCGCTGATCCACTATAATCCCGCCATTACAACTTCCGCATCTGTTATGGTTTCATCAATGATATCCGTTGAATGGGCCGCTGACACGAAAGCGGCCTCGAATTGCGAGGGCGCCAGATAGATGCCACGGGTACGCATCTGGGCATAGTATCGGCTGAAGCGGTCCAGGTCAGCGGTTTTGGCATCCTCGAAGCTGTTCACTATCCGGTCGGTAAAGTATAGGCCCAGCATCGACCCCACGCGTTTACCGGTAACGGGGATATCGGCCTTGCGCCCCGCATTGAGCAGTCCCGTCAGCAGTTGATCCGCAGCCGTGTCCAGCTTCTCGTAAAAACCCGGCACCTGCAGGGCGTTCAATGTGGCGATGCCGGCCGCCATGGCGAGGGGATTACCCGATAAGGTGCCGGCCTGATAAACGCCTCCTTGAGGGGCCACCTGTTCCATGAGATCCCGGCGTCCGCCATAAGCGCCCACCGGCAAGCCACCGCCGATGATCTTACCGAAGCAGCTTAGATCGGGCGTAAAGCCATAATAGGACTGAGCCCCCCCATAGGCGACACGAAAACCCGTCATCACCTCATCACAAATCAGAACTGCCCCATGTTTTTCCGTCGCTACGCGCAATGATTGTAGAAATCCCTCCAGCGGCGTCACCAGGCCCATATTGCCGGCCACGGGTTCGACAATGACGCAGGCCACTTCATCCCCGCGCTCGTTCATCAGACGCTGAAACTGGTCAATATCGTTGTAGGGCAGCGAAAGCGTGTGGGCCGTGAATGCGTCGGGCACCCCCGGCGAACCGGGGATATTGAGGGTCGCGACACCCGAACCCGCCTCCACCAGAAGTGCGTCGGCATGACCATGGTAGCATCCGTCAAATTTAACAATGAGATCTCTGCCGGTTGCCCCTCGTGCCAGCCGGATGGCGCTCATTGTGGCTTCTGTACCGCTGTTGACCATTCGCACCATCTCCACAGATGGCACCGCTGCCGTCACCATCTCGGCCAAGGTCACTTCGGCCTCAGTTGGCGCTCCGAAGCTAGTTCCCGACGCAAGCGCCGCTTTCAGAGCGGCGATGACGTCTGGGTGGCGATGGCCGAGGATCATGGGCCCCCAAGATCCAACATAGTCAATATATCGATTATCGTCGGCGTCATAGATGAATGGCCCCTCTGCCCGGGAAATGAAGAGAGGGTCGGCACCCACCGATTTACATGCCCTGACGGGGCTGTTGACGCCGCCAGGTATCAGGGTTCTCGCCTTGTGATAGAGGGATTTGGACGTATCGATAGGCATATGGTATCCTTTCTATAAAATTGGGTGAGGCGGACTGGCGCCCTACGGACGGCTGACGCTACCAAATGCGGCTCATCGAGGTCAAGCATCCAGCGGTAGGGGTAGACAGCCAAGGAGGCGTCAGCGTACACCAAGGACTTAGGTAGAAGCGGTAGGACGCTGACCTACCGGAAGGTTCCGAGTATGGGTCATAAGCAGCAACTCAATCGACTGGCCAAATTTCTCACCTATGTGCTCGGTTGTCGGCCGGATGAGTTCGGACTCATTCCAGACGCAGATGGCTATGTCAAGATCAAACAGCTATTGCAGGCGCTGAGTGAAGAATCGGGCTGGCGACATGTTCGACAGGCCCATTTGAGGGAACTGACCATCAGCCTCCCCAACTGCCCGGTTGAGATCGAGGCGCATGAGATCCGTGCACGAGATCGCAGTCGGCTGCAGCTACCTTCGCCCAAAACCGCTCCCCCAAAACTGCTTTATACCCACGTACGACAAAAGGCCTACGGATATGTCGCAGAAAAAGGCATCCAGACACGCGGGACGCCGATTATATTATGCGCCAATCAGGATATGGCCGCCCGCATCGGCCGCCGTCGCGACCGCGGTGCCGTCCAACTCACTGTCAATACCAGTGAGGTCTTGGCCAAAGGGGTCGACCTCCGACCGTGTGGTGAAGGGTTGTTTCAGGCGGATTACCTGCCGCACGGATGTTTCACCGGCCCCCCCATGCCCAAAACGCCTCCATCCAAATCAAAGCCCACAACAGCGCCCACATCTGAGCCACCGGCACCCGGTAGCTTCTTTGTGAACCTCGAAACGCCCGGCGTTGAAAAACGCAAACGCGGGACCCGCCGCAAGGACCAGGCCTGGAAAAAAGAGCGCCGTCGGCGACAGCGCAACGACAAGGACAAGTGGGCGTGACACGCGGCCGCAAGACCCTTCCTTTTTCTCAAAAGTGTTTGACAACCCCTGCCAATCTTGCTATCAGACCTCCCGTTCAGCGCACACTGCGCTGCAAGGGCCGTTAGCTCAACTAGGCAGAGCACCTGACTCTTAATCAGTAGGTTGAAGGTTCGATTCCTTCACGGCCCACCAAACCAGCCGCATAACGGGAATTCGGAGCGCTATCCGATTTCCCGTTTTTTTTGGCCGCAGCTATGTGCGGCTCATCGTCTGCACCGGTAGCCTCCGCAGTGGCCGATGTTAATTCTTGACAGGCTTTCCATAAAAATGATAGGCGATTTTGTTTCTACGGGGCCCGTTTCAGTGAAAAGGCCCCGCGCCCGCTGCGAGGGGAATCCCACTTCACTTCACGCGGGGTGGCATCCCACCTATAGTGGGACCTCATCTCACTTATAGCGGGAACTTATCCTTGCTCCGGACCTTGGTTCCGGGGCTTTATTATCCGTAAGGAGGATTCATGCGTAGGTACGAGACCATCATTATCACCGATCCCGACTTGGCGGAGGACGCGCGCAAAGCCCTCACCGCTAAAATCGGGGAGTTGATGGCAGCTGAAGGCGGGTTTCTGGTCAGACAGGATGACTGGGGAATACGCAAACTAGCCTATGAAATTCGCAAGAAACCGAGGGGGTACTACACGCTCTTCGATTTTTGTGGGCAAGGTACGCTTGTCGACGAAATGGAACGTCAGTTCCGTATCGACGACCGTGTCCTCAAGTACATGACCGTTGTCTTGGACAAGGAAGCCGACATTGAAGCGATAAAGGCGGAGATGGCGGCGGCCGCAGCGGACACCGATACCGCGACGGAGGAAGCGGCAGCCGATGCCCCGACGGAAGCTGCGGCTGAAGCTCCGGCCGCGGAATCCACCAAGGCCACCGAGGAAGAGGTAACCGAAACATCCGCTGAAACCGCCGCGACAGCGAGCGTAGAGAAGGAGTAAACATGGCTGCCGGAAGACCTGGAAAACCGAGAAAGAAGAGAAGAAGAGTTTATCACCGCCGTAAAGTATGCCGTTTCTGCGCCGACAGCAGCTTGGCCATCGATTATAAAAATCCAAAGGGTCTGAAGTATTTTATTACGGAGCGGGGCAAAATTATCCCACGCCGGATCACGGGCACCTGTGCAAAACATCAGCGGACCCTGACCCACGCCATCAAGCGTGCGCGCACCATCGCACTGCTGCCATATGTGGGTACCCACGATCTGTAACCGGTTCGGCCGACAGCCGGGGGTTCGACCCCGATAAAACGCCGCAGGTTTTATAGCGGCGTAAACGCCCAGGATAGCGACCAGCCGGATACGCTGAGGGTAACACGATACGCCGTGTTGCAGGAGACATCTAAAAATATCGCTATGGGGATTGGGCTCACCAGCCTCTTCTTCCTTTTCAGTGCATTTCTACCGATCGTCGGGTTTCTTTTTTCCCTATTCATCCCGTTGCCGGTACTGTTCTACCGTACCAAACTCGGTCGCAAATTGGGGATCTACGTACCCGTCGGCACTCTGCTGCTGATCACACTGGTGCTGGGTCGCGTTTCGGTGGACCTGCTCTACTTTGGTGGTTTGCTCGTATTGGGATTTTCACTCAGTGAGTTCTTTGAAAAAAGGCTCTCCGTCGAAGCAACTGTGGTGGGAACCTGCGGTGTTGTCTTGATCAGTGGTTTGGTCGGGCTGCTGGCATTCAGCGCGTCCGCCGGTCAGAGTCTCCTGGCCTTCGTATCGGCGCATGTGACGCACAATCTGGAGATGACCCTGACGCTCTACGAAAAGCTTGGCGTCTCCCAGGATGCGATCACCGTTGTGACCAACTCGATGGACCAGATTCGCTTCGTTATGCTGCGAATCCTGCCGGCGCTGACCATCATGTCGGCCTTATTCGTCTGTTGGGTGAACTTAATGGCGGCCAAACCGGTGCTTACCGGACGGGCCCTGCCCTACCCCGATTTCGGCCCGCTGAACCACTGGCGTGCGCCGGAACAGGTGGTTTGGGTGCTCATTGGATCCGGTCTAATAATGCTGCTGCCCAGCAAAGGCGTGAAGTTGGTAGGCGTTAACGGCTTGCTGGTCGTTCTGACGATCTATTTTTTTCAGGGTATGGGCATCATCTCCTTCTTTTTTGAGAAGAAGCAGGTTCCGCGCTTTTTTAGAGTGATGCTGTATACCTTGATCGCGCTGCAGCAGGTGCTGCTGCTGGTCGTCATCGGACTGGGTGTTTTTGATCTGTGGCTCAATTTTCGGAAAATCGGAATTAAACAGGAATGACCGGATCCGATGGCCGGCGCAATGGCGACAACCCCCCTGACGGATTTGCAGGCGCCGGGCAACGGAGTTGGAGGAACAAGATGAAAGTTATTTTGAAGGAAACCATTGAGTCCTTGGGCATCATCGGCACAGAAGTGGACGTGGCCCCGGGCTATGCCAGAAATTATTTACTGCCTCAGGAGAAAGCGGTTCCCGCTACGCCCCAGTATCGCAAGCTGTTGGAGCAGGAGCGCAAGAAATTTGAACTGCAGATCGCCAAGGAAAAGGCATTCGCCGAGGAGATGGCCAAACGTCTGGAAGGCGTGACCGTTCAGATCGAGGCCAAGGTTCATGAGGAGGAGCGTCTCTACGGCTCCATTACTGTGCGGGATATTGTCGACGCGCTCGCCAAGCAGGATGTCGAGATCGAAAAACGGATGCTGATGCTCAAAGAGCCCATCAAGACCACCGGCACTTTCAATATCCCGGTCCGCGTATATCAGGATGTCGAACCGGAAATTACCGTGGAAGTGGTTCCCGAATAGCCTTTCCATTGGGGCCGTCCCCTCAAGGGAATCTACGACCATCGGCGATGCCGCAAACGATTGGTGTCCCCGTAGGCCCCCTGCGGTGAGCATACCACTTGCATTTCACATGGGGGCGCTCACAAATCGCCGATGTGCCGGGTGTACGTTTTGCAGTGCCCCGGCACTTGTCGTTTCCAGTGATCGCCGATAGGCTGACCGCTGGATTCGGCCGGCAGATCGGCAGGACAAACAATGAACCACCCACCCCCAATGGATGCACCCCACACCATGCGCAGGGAGACAAATTCCGCGACCCTGCCGCCACAGAGTGTGGAGGCCGAAGAATCTCTCATCAGTGCCATCCTGCTCGATAACGAAATCGTGATGGACGTTCTCGATCTGGTCCGGCCTGAAGATTTCTACCGGGCTTCCCATCGTCGCATCTTCAGCGCCGTGGTCGAGCTTTTCAGCCAAACCGAGCCCATCGACCTCGTCACCATCACCAATCGGTTGCGCGAGAAGGGACAATTGGAGGAGATTGGCGGCGCCACCTATTTGGCGAAACTGATGGACAGTGTCCCCGCGGCGGTCAATCCACCCCACTACGCCAAAATCATCCGAGACAAGGCTTCTCTGCGCAAGCTGATCGCCAAATCCAATGAAATCGCCCGGAGATGCTTTGAGGACAGCGGTGCGGTGGACCGGGTTATCGATTTCGCGGAAGCCGCTATCTTCGAAATCTCGGAGAACAAGTCCAAACAAGCCTTTCATCCGCTCAGCCAGGTTATTGAAACCAATATCGACGCCCTTGAAGAGCGTCAGGGAAACCGAGCCCTCGTAACGGGGGTCGCCACCGGATATGCGCGGCTCGATCAGCTCCTCTCTGGATTCCAGAACTCTGATCTCCTCATCGTGGCAGCCCGACCCGCCATGGGTAAGACGGCGTTTGCCCTCAACCTCGCGCGCAACGCCGCCATTGAGGCCAACGTGCCCGTCGCCATCTTCTCCCTGGAAATGTCCAAGGAGCAGCTCTCCATGCGCATGTTATGTTCGGAAGCGCGGGTGGACTCCTCACGCATCCGCAGCGGATTCCTCAGCCGCGACGATTGGTCGCAGCTTACCCAGGCGGCCGGAGCGCTGACCGACGCGCCCGTTTTCATCGACGACTCACCCGACATTTCAGCCACTTCGATCCGCACCAAATGCCGACGACTCAAGATGGACAAGGGCCTGGGCCTGGTGATCGTCGATTATCTGCAGCTCATGCGCGGCAGTATCACCACCGAGAGGCGCGATCTGGAGATCTCCGAGATCTCCCGCTCCCTGAAACTGCTCGCCAAGGAGCTCAACCTTCCGGTGATTGCGCTCTCGCAGCTCAATCGAAAACTGGAAGAGCGGAGCGACAAGCGACCGCAATTGTCCGATTTGAGAGAGTCGGGTGCCTTGGAGCAGGATGCCGACGTGGTCATGTTTATCTACCGCGATGAAGTGTATAACAAAGACGAGAACAATCCGAACCGCGGCACGGCGGAAATCATCTTGGCGAAACAGCGCAACGGTCCCACGGGGATGGTGCCCCTGGCTTTTCTGGGGGCGTATACCCGCTTTGAAGAACTGGCCGTCGAGGTGGAATGAAACGCGTTTATGGGAATAAGCGGGGCTTGAAGCCAAGCCAGCTGAAACGGATTGAAAATCTCTACCGCCGTCGCATTCCGCCGGAACTGATCATCAGCCCAGAACTGCGGCGCGATGTCTGCCTGCTCTCCGCCGAACTCCATCGCCAGATCGGCCTGCTGATCGATCGATTGGGCCGCGTCACCCATGTGTTGGTCGGAGATGCACAAAGCATCTTCATCCCCGACCTAAGCGCCTACCGCGTGGCAGCCGGAAGACTTCGCGGATTGCGCTGTGTCCACACCCACCTAAAACCGGAAGCGCTTACGACGGATGACCTCACCGACCTGGCCCTCTTGCGGCTGGATCTGATGGCCGCTATGGAGGTTCTCCCGGAAGGCAGACCGGGCCCCATTCATTGGGCCACCGTCCATCCCGGCAAAGATCTCCATACGCCGTTCCAGCATCAAGAGACCCTGAGGACCAGCGCTGATCTGGAGATCGGCTGCAAAGGTCTCGTACAGGCCCTGGAAGACGAGTTCGCGCAGGCCCGTGCCCAGGTCAAACGGGTTACGGGTGTCGAGCGGGCGTTTTTGATCAGCGTCACCAATTCGCCTCGCAAAAAGGCCATGGATTCACTCGCAGAGCTGCGAGAACTGGCCCGTACCAACGGCGTCGAGATTCTGGAAACCGTCCTTCAGTTGCCCAAAAGGATCGACCCTCGTTTTCTCATGGGCCGCGGCAAGCTCAAGGAGATCGCCCTTCTGGCCTTGACCTACGATGCCACCTTGTTGATCTTCGATCAGGAACTGAACCCGTCCCAGAGCCGATCCATCTCCGATCAGGTCGACCTCAAGGTCGTCGACCGCACCCAGTTGATCCTGGATATCTTCGCGCAACGCGCCCAAACCCGGGAGGGCAAACTCCAGGTGGAGCTGGCACAGCTTCGCTATATGCTTCCCCGCCTGACGACCAAAAACAAGGCCATGAGCCGGCTCACCGGTGGCATTGGCGGCCGTGGTCCCGGTGAAACCAAGCTTGAAATCAACCGCCGACGGGTGCGGGAGCGCATTTCGCGCTTGGAAAAAAGCCTTAAGTCGGTACAAAAAAACCGCCAGCAACAGCGTCAGCGTCGCGAAAAACGGGGATTGCCGGTTATCTCCATCATCGGGTACACCAATGCCGGCAAATCCACCCTGCTCAACACGCTCACCCGCAGCGCGGTATTGGCGGAGAACAAACTTTTCGCCACCCTCGATCCATCCAGTCGACGGCTTAAGTTCCCCCGAGAACGGGAGGTGATCATCACCGACACGGTGGGATTCATCAAGAACCTGCCCAAAGAGCTGTTGGTGGCATTTCGCGCCACCCTGGAGGAGCTGTCAGGCGCCGACCTGCTCCTGCACGTGGTCGATATCAGCAATCCTCGCCACATGGCCCAGGTGCAATCGGTTGAGCGCCTTCTTGCCGACCTACAACTCGACACCATCCCTGAAATACGGGCGCTGAATAAGATTGACCGCGTCCCTGCGGCGGATTGCGAGACCCTCCGCCAACGGCTCGATGGCATCCCCATCTGTGCCCGCGAGGCCGACAGCCTTCATGACCTGCTCGCGCAGTTGGATAGAAAACTCCCCCACCCCGTCGATCATACGTCGCGCTGAATCCGGTCCGCCGCCCTGGCGCCGGGCATATTTTATTCAACATATTGTAATTTATGAATTTTTTTATACATCTAAAACTCAATTGGTTTGAAACAGGCTTAGGTCTTGACAGGCTCTCTATCACCGGATAGTTTTAACTTTCTATGGACCTTGCAGCGCTCCAGCGCACGGCCGTAAAGGCCGCCTTCCAAGGGGCTGTTGAGCTGAGAAACCATTTTGGGAAGCTGGATACGGTCACCAAAAAAGGTCGGATTGACCTGGTCACCCAGGCCGATCTGGCCTCGGAAGCGAAAATCATAGCGGTCATCCGCAGCCACTATCCTGACCATGATGTATTGGCCGAGGAAAGCGGCGCGAGTGGTGGCGGAAACAGCGCTGCGAATCTGGTTCGTTGGGTGATCGACCCTCTGGACGGTACGACGAACTATGCGCATGGGCTGCCCATTTTCGCCATTTCCATCGCAGTTGAGGTAGACACTGAAGCGCTCGTGGGTGTCGTATTAAATCCCAACGGTGGCGAACTGTTCTCTGCCATTAAAGCGCACGGCGCCCTGCTGAACGATCGCCCCATCAGGGTCTCCAGAACAGATGCGGTGTCCGAAAGCCTTCTGATCACCGGTTTTCCCTACGAGTGGGGGGACCAACGCACTGCGATCATCGAGCGTTTCAGTCGGTGCGTAGACTCCGCCCGAGGGATTCGACGATTGGGAGCGGCTGCGCTTGATTTGTGTTATGTCGCCGCTGGACGTGCTGACGCCTACTGGGAGGCAGGACTCAAGCCCTGGGATTCAGCCGCCGGCGCCCTCATCGCCCGCGAAGCGGGCGCTATGGTGACCGACTTCTCTGGAAGGGAATACACCGACAGGTGTAGTGAACTGTTAGCCAGCAATAGCCATATTCATACTGAGATGTTGTCCCTGCTGCAGATTGCAAAGGAAACGAGATGAGGATTGATCATTTGCGGAAAGAGATAAATCTGTTGGATCAATTGGACTGTTTCGGTGGCTTTCAGAAGGAAAATATGCTGTGTCGAAGGCATTGTGCCCTCAATATCCGTTGCGCCATCGAACAGGATCAGAACAATCGCATCGAATTGTTTGAAGACATGATGGCCGTTGAGGAGCAATTCAGCAAGATCCAGTAGGGGGGCGACCGCCAGCGATTTTGGAAACATCCTTCCGCTGGCTATCGGGCTACCTCCCTCAGGTAGGGACTCCGGCGGATGGGCCGGCAGCCAAAGCGCGAACGCACAAGAAAAGGGAGCCAAGCGGCTCCCTTCTTTATTTTAGCATATTGAGAGAATAGATGGTGACCCTAGCCGTGCGTTGATTCGATCTTGCGGCACAGATATTCCACTTGCTTTTGGATCTGGCAACTGCTTTTCAGCCCTTTTTCAACGCTACCGATGGCGTGCAAAGCGGTCGCATGGTATCGGTTGAAGCTGCGTCCGATCGCCTGAACGGACTGATCGGTGTACTTGCGCGCCAGGTAGATGGCGATCTGCCGGGGTCGCACGATGGCTTGTTTGCGGGAGCGCGATACCATCTCCTTGACACTAATCTTGTAGTATTTGCTGACAAGCTTTTTAATCCCATCAACGGTGATGCTCTCCTGATGCTGGATCAGACTTTCCGTGACGTCCCGTGCCAGAGACAGGTTAATGGGAGTTTTCAACAGCGAAGCCCGCGCCGAGATCCCAATCAGACCGCTTTCCAACTGCCGGACGTCGCGTACCAGTTCGCTCGCGAGGAACTCGAGAACCGGTTCGGGAATCCGGCAGCCCATTCGAGAGGATTTGCGCTTTAAAATCCGCATGCGGGTGCGAAAACCCGGTTTATCGATGGAGGAGATCAGCCCGCCCGAGAGCCGGGAACGCAACCCATCGTTCAGCTTCGGAATTTCCGCCGGTGCGTAGCAGGATGAGAAGATGATCTTCTTGTTGGCATCGAACAGCAGATCGAAGGTGTCGGACAACTCCTGCTGGGTGCGGGCCTTGCCGCTCAAGTAGTGTACGTCTTCCAAGAGAAGTACATCGCATTTGGAACGGTATTTTTCTTTAAAACTACCGATGGAGTTGGTTTTGAAGGATGTCACCATCTCATTGGTGAAGTCCTCGGCCGTCATGTAGTAGACGCGTTCACGCGGAAACTCCGTTAGAATGTGATGGCCGATTGCCTGGGACAGGTGGCTCTTACCCATGCCGGTTGGTGAGAGAAGAAAAAGCGCGTTCTGATGGGCACATTTCTGGGCGGCCAGGGAGAGGGCCGCTGAGTAGGCGAAATTGTTGTTGCCGCCGACGACGAATTCATCGAAGGTGAAGTCGTCCCGCAGGACGCGACCGCCATGGGGACGCAGGGAAATATTGGGCAACGGCAGTTGTTGAGGACTGGCGGCTCTGGTACCCTGCTGTTCCTCTTTGCTGGATTTCGGTTGAATTTTTAGGCACAGCGAGCAATGCGCCCCGCCGACCCTGGCGACCTCGGCTTCCAGCACGGCCTTGTAGTGATCCCAGACCCGTTTGCGAAAAAACGCATTGGGACAATAGAGAATCAGCTGATCATCCTGGACGCCACCACATGTGATCGGTTCGATCCACATGCTGTAGCTATGTGCCTGAATTCGTGTTTTCAGAGAAGACTTCACCGCCCGCCAGAGGTCGTCCATTCAAGTCACTTTCTATATAATCACAGATGAAGCGACGGCGTCGCCGTCCAGGTCTCGTTGACGGCAACGCCGTCAGGGGAACGAAAGATCCATCACCCCAAAAAGGGAAACGGAGTTGAACAAATGGAAGATTAATCTCGATTAAGTGAAACAAAGCCGATTAACGATCAAAGCCAACGCCGTTTTAATGAGCCGCCGGAAAATTGTCAAACCTGAAATTCTGCATTCCTCGGCCCATCCTGAACGGCCGTTCGATGCCATTATAAACACCCATTTTTATTCATATTTAAAGAAGGTGGAGACCCCGATTGGCGTAAACACAGGCTTTCAGCAGCACTACCGATCTGCAAGCATATTAAAGAGATTGGGACTTGTTAACAATGCTTCACAAAGAATCATATCTCTTTTTTTTGTCGATTTTCGACTTTTTTCGACTGATTTCAAATTAGGCTGTGTTAGGAGGCCAAAAATTCATAAAATGAATTTCAATCAGTCTTAACTGGTCACAATCACTTTAATTTGTTTACAAGGCCATGGGTGCAAGGCTACAATTCGGCCTCGCGGGCCTTGTGCTGCCCCGACGACCAGGCTCCCACGACGGTCACTGCGGACCTCCTTCACCACTGGTATCGCGCAAGGGTAAAGCGATGCCATCACGGCAGCATCGTCGACGGCGACCATACCGGATCAATCAGAGGCTTCATGAGCAGTAAGCGCATCGTCATTCGTGGTGCACGCCAGCACAATCTCAAACAGATTAATCTCGATCTGCCCAAACATCGCCTGATTGTTATCACGGGACTATCGGGCTCGGGCAAATCCAGCCTTGCCTTCGATACTCTCTATGCAGAGGGACAGCGTCGGTATGTGGAATCCCTGTCCGTCTATGCACGCCAATTTTTGGAGCGCATGCAAAAACCGGATGTGGATCACATCGATGGGTTGTCTCCGGCCATCGCCATCGAGCAGAAATCGGCCAGCCACAACCCGCGCTCAACGGTCGGCACGGTTACCGAGATCTACGACTATCTGCGCCTTCTGTATGCGCGGGTGGGGGCGGCGCACTGTCATCGCTGCGGTGCCCCCATCGTGGCCCAAGCGCAGGATCAGATCCTCTCGGAAGTGATGGGCCAGCCCGAAGGCACCCGACTGATACTCTATGCGCCGGTTGTTAGCGCCGAGATGGGCAAGCACCGCGAACTGCTGCGACGAATGCGCAAGGACGGTTTCGCGCGGGTGCGCATCGATGGGGAGACCCACCTGCTGGAGGCCGCACCGGCCCTGTCCCAAGATCAGCGGCACGATATCGATGTGGTCATTGACCGGTTGATTGTCAAAGCCAACATTCGCAATCGCCTGGCGGATTCGCTCGAACTCGCCTTAGCGCTCGCCAATGGACGTGCCGTAATCGAATTTCTCGCGGCAGGTCGGAGTGCCGTTGCCAAACAACTTCATTTCAGTGAAACCCCGGAATGTACCCAATGCGGGATCCAATCCACGAGCCTTGAACCGGCGAATTTCTCCTTCAATTCTCCCCACGGCGCGTGTCCCCACTGTGATGGGCTTGGGACGACCAGCGAGATTGATCCTGGCCTCCTTGTTCCAAATCAGCGCCTGAGCCTCAGAGAAGGTGCCGTCGATATTTGGTCCCATCGCAACTCGGTGGCCTTCATGAATTTCCTCGAGGCGTTCACCCGGCACTACAAAACCGACATCTTCACCCCCTTTGAACAACTGCCGGATGCATTCAAGACGGCCCTCATGAACGGATCCGGAGCGGTGCAGATTCCCTTCTTCACCGAAAAAGAACAGGGGCGCCACATTCAGCCGCGCCCCTACGAAGGCCTGATTCCCCAATTGCAGCGGCGCTACCAGGAGACAGATTCACCGCATGTCCGTGAAGAGATCCGCCGCTACATGGCACATAGCCCCTGTCGGCACTGCCAGGGGAGCCGACTGCGCCCTGAAAGCCGTTCTGTTAGAGTTGGCGGCATCAGTATCCAAGCAATGACGTCTTTCACCGCTGCAGAGGCATTGGCCTTTGTCAAGGCGCTGGGCCTGGAAGGGAAAGCCGCAGCCATCTCCGAGCGAATTCTGAGGGAGATTATTGCGCGACTCAGCTTTCTGCTGGATGTCGGATTGGGCTATCTGTCCCTGGACCGACCCGCCCACACCCTCTCGGGTGGCGAGAGCCAACGCATACGCCTGGCGACCCAGATCGGTTCCAAGTTGACGGGTGTCCTCTACGTCCTCGACGAGCCCAGCATCGGTTTGCACCAGAAGGACAATCAGCGCCTATTGCGCACCCTGACCTCGATGCGGGACCTGGGCAACACCGTCCTGGTCGTGGAGCACGATGAAGAGGCGATACGTCAAGCCGATTATGTGGTCGACATGGGCCCGGGCGCCGGCATGCAAGGGGGCGAAGTGGTCTTCGCCGGAGATCCGGCGGCCCTACTCGAAGACCCGCACTCGCTCACCGGTAAGTACTTGTCAGGGCGTAAGCGCATTTCTCGTCCGAAAGTGCGCCGCGAGGGCAATGGCAAGCAACTCTCCATCCGGGGTGCTCGCCTCCACAATCTGAAGCAGATCGATGTGGACCTGCCGCTGGGGTGCATGATCGTTGTCTCCGGCGTCTCGGGATCGGGCAAGTCCTCTCTGATCATCGAAACGCTCTACAAGGGTATTCGCCAACGCCTGCATGGCGCCCGCGAGCGCGCCGGTGTGGTAGACCGATTGGACGGATGGCAGCAGATTGACAAGGTGATCCACATCGATCAGGGGCCCATTGGCCGCACACCACGCTCCAACGCCGGAACCTACACGGGACTTTTCAGCTTCATCCGGGAGATCTTCTCGCGTACCCCTGAAGCGCGCATGCGGGGTTACAAACCGGGTCGTTTCAGCTTCAACACCAAGGGTGGCCGCTGCGAGGCCTGTGCCGGCGACGGCATCGTTAAAATAGAGATGCATTTTCTACCCGACGTATACGTCCCCTGCGATGTGTGTAAAGGGAAACGGTACAACCGCGAGACCTTGGAGATCCGCTACAAGGGCAAGAATATCGCCGATGTGCTGGACATGACGGTCGACCAGGCCTTGGCGTTCTTCCGGCGACTTGCCAATATTCGAACGAAGCTGGAGACCCTGGCGGATGTGGGCTTGGGCTATATCCATCTCGGTCAGGCAGCCACCACCCTCTCGGGCGGAGAGGCCCAGCGAATCAAATTGGCCAAGGAGCTCAGCCGCAAGAGCACCGGCAACACCCTTTACGTGCTCGATGAACCCACTACCGGATTACACCTCGAGGATGTCAGTCAATTACTGCATGTATTGAACCGATTGGTGGACGCGGGCAACAGCGTCATCATCATTGAACACCACTTAGAGGTGATCAAATGCGCGGACCATGTCATCGACCTGGGACCGGAGGGCGGTGAGGGTGGCGGGAAAATCGTGGCGCAGGGCCCGCCCGAGGCCATCGCGGCGGCACCTCGCTCCCATACGGGCCGTTTCCTGGGCAAGTTGCTAAACGGATGAGTCACGGGCGATACGCAACCCTTGTTTCCAATAGATAACGGCCACCCCTCCGGAGGAAGGGTGGCCGTTTTTTGAACCGTGTTGCTTGATATCAAAGGAGATGAGCCGCTGTGGCTGATGATCGGCCGATATCGCCTTTGATGGATCCCGCGGCTAGCCGCCGTGGGCAAACAGCCCTGCAATGGCACCGGCTTGCGGATGCGCGTAGATCAAGATCAACGCGACGACCAGAGCATAAATACACAGAGACTCGATCATGGCCAGACCGATCAGCAAGGTCACAGTGACTTTACCAGAGCTTTCGGGGTTTCTGGCGATGCCTTCAACGGCGGATCTCAAGCCAATACCCTGGCCGATACCACAACCGAAAGCAGCGATGGCAATCCCGAACCCAGCAGCGGTCACGCAGGCGATGAAAAACTGAAGTGCTTGTGCTTCCATACTCTACTCTACCTCCTGTCAAAGATGTTAAAAAATGGCTTCTTCCAATTTACCCACAACGGTAACCGTTTTGAATGCTTTTATAGAGGGCCCGACGATCTGATCAGTGTGCGTGCTCCATGGCCCCCGAGAAGTAGATAATCGAGAGCAGGAAAAACACGAAGCCCTGCACGAAGGCCACGAAAACCCCCAGCGCCATGATGGGCAAAGGCGCAAAGAAGAGACCTGCCAACCCGAAGAGGATGGCCAAAACGATCTCGTGTCCCATCATATTGCCGAATAGACGGAAGGAGAGGGACAGGATTCGCGCCACGTGCCCAATGATTTCAATAATGAAGATCAGGGGCGCCATCCACCAGACCGGCCCCATGAAATGTTTAACGTAGGCTACTCCGTGGTACTTCACACCGATAATGTGTGTGAAGACGACCACCACCAGCGCGCAGGAAGCGGTGGTGTTGAGATTGGCGGTGGGCGGCAAAAAGCCAGGGATGATGCCGATGAGGTTCCCCAGGAAAATATACAAGAATATAGTGGCAGCGAGCGGGAAAAGCCAGCGGCCCTCCTCGCCGACCGTTTCCACCATGAACTCTTCAATACCGGAGACGATTACTTCGGCCAAATTCTGAAATTTCCCCGGGATGAGCGTGACCCCCTTTGCGGCCAGGGCGCCACAGACGATCAGGAACACCATCAACACCCAACTGTAGAGCACGTGCGGGTATGTGTGGGCAAAGTGTCCCAGGCCGATGATTTCACACAACTTCACGAAGAATAGATAGGGATGCTCCATCCTTACACCGCCTCCTTGCAGAATAGTATTTTCAGTTCTCGCGCAGTGGCCAGCATGATGCTCGCCACCACCACGGAAAGTCCGATAAAAAGCCCGAGGGGATTGACCACGTGATATTTAATGAGCAGGAGGAGAATGACCCCGCTGATCATGAATCGCAGGTAGTATTTCGCGATCACCACGTTATGGGAACTCAGGTGGGGCGGGGTCAGGGCGTTCTTGAGGGTCTTGGCGAGCAGGTGAAAATTGACGGTCACCAACAGGCCACCGCAGATGATGCCGAAAGCGAATTTGGGGGGCGCCAACCACAGTCCCAGGAGGCTTACAAGACAAAACAATACCCAATTGGTGCGGGTCACAAAGTAGAGAATTCGCTGCTGCATATCCACGCGTGCCGCTTTCCGGTGCAGTGCCACCTTCGCCAATGCTAAAGCTTCCTACTTTTCTTTATCGCCAGGCCGATGTTGCGATAGCCTGCCAGAATGCCAAAAACTAAAAAGAGAAGGGTGAGCCAGGGAGAGGTGGCAAAACGGCGATCCAGATATACGCCGATGGCCAATCCAATAAAGATCGATAACGCCACCGAGAGGCCAATACTGCTGAAAAAGGCCAACTCTTTTAGGTAGCGTCGTGTTTCTCGCTTCACGGCCCTCGATTCTTAAGGATGCCCCGCCCGACCGGATGCGTCGACCCGTTGCGCCGATCATCTATCGAGGAAGCCTCCCCTCGCTGGAATATGTGCACCTAACACAGGCGCCCATTCAAGTCAACGTCAATTTAGCGGTTCGGCGCCCGGTGTCGAGTTAGTGTAAACCCACACCAGTCGTGCTCTTCGCGGGAAAATGCGCGGCGTTCCATGCGGCGCCCGGCCGACCCTAGACAGCGATCTGATCCAGGTCAAAAACAGGCCCATCGATGCAGGCGTGACGATAGGGCGCATGCGTGTCCCTAACTGGCAAGGCACATCCCAAGCATGCGCCCATGCCACAAGCCATCATCGACTCGACCGAAACCTGGGCAAAGATGCCCCGTTGTTCCAGAAAGCCAGCTAGACAGGCCAGCATGGGCATGGGACCGCAGGCAAAGAGGGCATCCGGCGGGGACCGGTCCAAGGCGGCTTCCACCGGGTGGGTGATCAGGCATTGATCTCCGGCGCTGCCATCATCTGTGGTCAACGTAAGCGGCACTCCCAACGCCCTAAAATCATCCTGGCACAGGAGATCAGCCGCAGACTGACCGCCGATAAACACGTGACAATCTTCAGGGTTCAGACGCTTTGCCAGCAAACGATCCGCCAGAAAGGGCATGGGTGCGACCCCAATTCCGCCCGCCACCAGAAAGACACGCCGCCAGGGCTTGTTGGCGGAAAAGCTTGAGCCCAGCGGGCCTAAAATCGGCAGCGTGTCACCGATGCGATAGTTGATCAGCGCATGGGTTCCCTTGCCCACGGTTTTATAGAGCAGTTCAAATCCGCTGACACGGCGGCCTCCGTCGAAGATCAATTTGTGGATGGAAAAGGGGCGCCGCAGGAGTGCTCCCGGCGCTCGCGGGATGCGGACCATGACGAATTGGCCGGGCCGTGCACGGCCGAAGTCGCTGGGCGCAGTCAGACCCAAATGGTAAACGTCTTCCGACACCGCCGCGTTCCACAGAACGGATGCCTCAAATTGCAGCATATCCACCCTCCTCCGCTTGTATCGTCCAAATCGTCATGGGAAGCGGTTTGCAACCATCTCTTTCAGTCCTCGTAGCCAATCACCGCTCCAAATCGTCCCGTCGTGTGGCTGGCCCGATAGGAGTAAAACAACCCGGTGTTGCAGCGGGTGCAGATGCGGCTTTCATGGATGCGGTCGGCAGGTACACCAGCGGCCTTGAGTTGGTCTCTGCTGAGTGCCCAGAAATCGAAATGATCCATGGCATCACCGTATGGCCAAACCGCTGGCGGCAGCTCCGACGCATAGTTGCGGAACTCGCCGCAGCAAGGCCCCAGCGATGGTCCGATACCGGCCATCAGATCGCTCGGGTCGGTGTTGCAGCGCTCCACGAGGGTCGCAATGGTTTTGGCAATTATGTTGGCGATGCTGCCCCGCCAGCCGGAATGGATATTGGCCACCACGCGACGCCGGGTATCCGCCAGAAGAACCGCCTGGCAGTCGGCCACCTGAATGACCGCAAATTGACCGGGGCGGTCGCAGACAATGGCATCCGCCGGTGGGGATGCCATCGCAGACGCTGTCGTCGATCCCTCGCCATCCGCCGGTGGGGACGCCGATGGGATTTTCAAATCGGGCGCAGTATCATCCGACCGGCTCGGCCGCTCAGACGCCACCGCCCAAGGGCCCCCGGTTGGTGGGCCACCATCCACCACGAATACTCGGGTGCCGTGGGTCTGCTGGGTGAACCACATGGTGCCGGGGGCGAAGAACTCCCGCAAGGCCGCTCGGTTGGACGCCACCAAGGGGTGAGCGTCGCCAACACTGCGGGCGAGATTGAAGCCGCTAAATGGCCCAACACTCCTGCCGCCAATGCGCGTAAAGATTGCGTGCCGCAGCCCATCGATCTCACAAAAGGCGGGAAACTGAAAATAGCGTAGCGCTTCTCTTGAACGTAACAGCATGATCACCTCATGGATCGCTGGAGCTGAAAACCACCTGGGGCCGATGTCAGATCAGACGGCGCGTGCCAAGGTAAGGACGTCCACCCGTCGGGCCTGGGCCTGCCGCAGTACCCGGGCACAGGCGTTGACGGTGGCCCCGGTGGTGAGGATGTCATCCACCAAAAGAATGCGTTTTCCGGCGCAGGCCTGGGGCGTTCGAAGCTTGAACGCTTTTTTCAAATTGTCCTCGCGCGCTGCCCGTTTCAATCCGGTCTGCGGTGCGGTGGGACGAATCCGCCTGAGCAGGTCGCGCTCGATGCGACAGGGCAATGGCGCTTGGTGCTGCGCTTCATACCAAACCGACCAGCGGCGCAGCAACAGGTAAGCTTGATTGAAGCCGCGGCGGCGCATGCGGCGAGAGTGCAGCGGGACCGGCAGGATCAGATCGATGTCGTCCGCCTGCCAGTGATTCAGGAATGTTTCTAACAGCAGCCCGCCGAGGGGCACCGCCAGGCCCACCTGCCCCTGGAACTTAAAGCGAAGAATGAGGGCCCTCAGCGCACCATCGTACACCCCCGCAGCGCGGGCGCGGTCGAAGACGGCGGGATGGCGTCGACAGTCGCCACAAAGGTGGTCGTCCCCCTCCCGCGCCACAAAAGGTCGTCCGCAGCGTGGGCATAATGGAGAGGTGATGGCGGCGTAGTCGCGCGCGCAATCATCACAGAGCCATCGACGGAGGGCGTGTTGGAAAGCCGTATCGTGTCTACGGCGATCCCTATCGGACGGATGGCAAAAGGCGCCGCACAAATGGCATTTGGCGGGGAATATCGCCTTGCCCAGAGCCGCTACAATGGCCCTGAGTCCCAACTTCGTGGCGGCGGCCATCACCCAATCCAATCGGCGATTCAGCCCATGTTGGCGACAATGCCCGCACCAAATGCCGAGCACATCACCTCGGTGGACCCGGGGATCTGACGGGCAAGGTCATAGGTCACCGTGCCGGCCTTGACGGTCTCTTGCAAGGCGCTGCGCACCAAGTCGGCGGCCTCGTCCCACTTGAGATGTTCCAACATCATGGCACCGGAGAGGATGAGGGAGCCGGGGTTGACCTTGTCCAGGCCAGCGTACTTGGGAGCGGTACCGTGGGTGGCTTCGAAAACGGCGCATTTATCGCTGATATTGGCGCCCGGCGCCATCCCCAGCCCCCCTACCTGGGCAGCCAGGGCATCGGAGATATAATCGCCGTTGAGGTTGGGGGTGGCGATCACCTGGTATTCCGCCGGCCGAAGGAGGACCTGCTGGAACAGCATGTCGGCGATGCGATCCTTGATCACCACACGCCCCTCCGGTCGCACGCCGTCGTAACGATCCCAAAGTTCGGCCTCAGAGATGGTCTGGTCAGCAAAGCGTTCTTTGGCCACCTCATACCCCCAGCGGGCGAAGGCACCCTCGGTGAATTTCATGATATTGCCCTTGTGCATCAGGGTCACGCTCGCGAGTCCATGATCGATGGCGTAGGCGATGGCCCGGGACACCAACCGCTTGGTGTTGACAGGGCTCATGGGCTTGATACCGATGCCGGCCTCCGGCGGCAATTCAGCCCTCAGCTGATCCTTTAAAAAAGCGGCAAGGGTCTGTGCTTCCTGAGATCCGGACTGGAACTCCACGCCGGCATACAGGTCCTCGGTATTCTCGCGGAAGACCACCATATTGATCTCTTCGGGATGTTTCATGGGGCTGGGAACCGCTTCGATGTACCGGACGGGCCGCACGCAGGCGTAGAGATCGAGGCGCTGGCGGATCGCCACGTTGAGGCTGCGAATGCCCTTGCCCACCGGTGTGGTGAGGGGCCCCTTGATTGCAACAACGTGGTCACGGATGGTCTCCAGCGCCTCATCGGAGAGCCAATTGCCGGTGGCCGTGTGCCCCTTCTCGCCCACCATCAATTCCAGCCAGGCAATTCTGCGGCGTCCGTCGTAAGCCTTCGCCACGGCCGCATCCAGTACATTCTGCGTCGCTGCCCAAATGTCGGGACCGATCCCGTCGCCCTCTATGAAAGGGATAATGGGAATGTCGGGCACCATCAGGCTGCCATCTGCATTGAGGGAGATCTTATCGCCATTTGTCATCTTCGCCACTCCTTTGTGTCTCAGGGGATGGTGCCAGTGCGGCTCCCCGGTTGTCTCAGTGGGTGGACTCGTGATTTCAGTCCTTTTGCTCTAACCTCTATCCATGCGGCTGCGCTGGCGAAAGGCTTCATAGAGCACGACAGCAGCGGCCGCGGACGCATTCAGCGATCCGACGGGGCCCACCTGCGGTATGCCGAGTAAAAAGTCGCATCGCTGGCGCACCAGCCGCCGAAGCCCCTTCTCTTCACTTCCGATGACCAGTACCACAGGGCCGGTCAACTCGGCCTCATATAGGGAACGATCCGCACCGGCATCGGTGCCCGCCACCCAGTAACCGTGTGCTTTGAGGGTCGCGAGAGTGCTGGCTAAGTTGGTGACCTGCGCCAATTGGATGTGCTCCATCGCGCCAGCGGATGCCTTGCTCACGATGGGTGTGGGCCGCGCACTACGGTCCTTGGGCAGAATAACGACCGCGACACCGGTGCACAGCGCGGATCTTAAGATGGCGCCTAAATTCTGGGGATCGGAGATGCTGTCCAGCGCCAGTACTAGGGGGGACGGCTGGTTGTCCAGCGAGAGCAAAGCAGCCTCCAGATCCATTGACGGGAAGGAGGTAACTTCGGCCGCAACCCCCTGATGACGCCTGTCGCCGCATCGGACGTCCAACTGCTCCCGTGAGCACTCCCTAATGGGGATGCCGCGATCCGCAACCAGACCCCGGAGGAGTGTCCGCCGCTGTTGCGCCTGATCTGAAAGCATCCAAATGCAATGGCAGCTGCGACGCCCGGCATTGAGCATCTCCCGAACCGGATGGATGCCGAAAAGGATCTCGTGTGAAGCGCGAGGCATGTAGGGGCGGTTCCGTTCAGCGGGCGCCACCCGCTTCAGGGATTTCGGGTGTCTCACAGACGGCAACCGTTTTATGGACTTGGGCCGTGGCGCGGCTTTTTTGCCGCCCTCGGACGTCATCCACCCTCCCCTCGCAGGTACCCGTCGACCAGATAGATAAGCTCCGCGCTGGCCTTTCGCAAGTCGTCGTTGATGATGACATGGCGGTAGCGATCTTTCGCCATCATCTCCGACGCCGCGTTGCGCATGCGGGTGGCGATCACATCTGGGTTGTCGGTGCCACGCCCTTCCAGGCGTTGACGCAGAACGGCCAGCGACGGGGGCATGATGAAAATGGTCACCGCGGCGGGAAAACGCGCCACGATCTGCGCTGCCCCCTGCACATCAATGTCCATCAGGACGGAGGTGCCTTGGGTGAGGTAACGCTGCAGAATCTCGGCCGATGTACCGTAATAATGCCCATGCACCTGCGCCCATTCGGCCCAGCGGCCACTAGTGATGCCCGCTTCGAATGCCGCCGCATCGATGAAATGGTAGTCGACGCCGTTGTGCTCCCCCCCCCTGGGACGTCTGGTGGTGAAGGAAACCGAATAACCCAACTGGGGAAATCGACGACGCAGGGCGGCCCCCAGCGTGGACTTACCAGCACCCGAAGGGGCTGACAGGATGAACAAGTGGGCCGAAGGCGGATCGGGAGTGGGTGTAGGTGCCATCAGTTACTCTTTTTCAGCGGTACGGACCATTTCGTAGCGCTGAGAGATGGTTTCGGCTTGAATGGCGGAGAGTACGATGTGGTTGCTGTCCATGACGATGATGGAGCGGGTGCGACGACCCTGGGTGGCGTCGATCAGGTGATTCTCGTCACGGGCCTCGTCTTTGAGGCGTTTCATGGGAGCGGAGTTGGGAGCGACGATGGCCACCACACGATCCGCTACCACGGTATTACCGAAACCGATGTTCAAGAGGGCTTTTTCCATATCGTCTCCGCTTATTTAACCCTCGCGAATGGACGGCACGGCCGGCGGCGGCGATTGCGCCACGACATCCAGAGGGGGGCCTTATTCGACATTCTGGACCTGCTCCCGTATCTTCTCCAACTCCGCTTTCACCTCCACGATATGACGAGCGGCATCCAGTCTGGCCATTTTGGCGCCCATGGTATTGAACTCACGATTGAGCTCCTGGAGGAGGAAGTTGAGCTTGCGACCGGCTGGCTCGTCACGCTCCATCAACTCCCGAAACTGCTGGAGGTGGCTCTCGGCGCGCACAATTTCTTCGGAGATATCGCTTTTTTCGGCGAGGATGGCGGCCTCCTGGAGGAGGCGATCCGGTTCGATCTCCACCAAACCTTCGGTAAGCACGGCCAGGCGTTCTTTTAGCCGATCTCGGCAGGCGACCGGCAATTGCTGGGCATCGGCACGGATCCGCTTCAATCGCGTTTCGATCGTCGTCAGGCGTGCGTCGAAATCTTTGGCCAAAAAGGCACCCTCACGGATCCGCATTTGATCCAAATCAGCGAGGGCATTCGCCAGACATGCCGACACGCAGGGCCAAAAATGTTCCGGGTCATGGGCGACCTCGGCGGGCCGCACGATCCCGCCGACATTGAGAATCTGCTCCAGATGGACGGGATCCGACAATCCCAGCGCATCGCGCAACGCCTCGGCGGCCTTCAGATAAGCTTTGGCCTTGGGCAGATCGACCTCATAGGCGATGGCGTCGTCGGACTTGTGCACGATCTGAATATTCATCTCCAGTCGGCCGCGAGCGACGCTCGTCGCCACCTGTTTTTTGATCCGCTCCTCCAAGGCATGATAGCCGTGGGTCAACCGGAGGGAGAGATCCAGATGACGGCTGTTGTAGCCGCGCGCTTCAACGGTGACGCTGACGTCATCGGCACTCGCCTCTTGGCGCGTGTAGGCGGTCATACTCTTGATCATGAAGTTGGGTCCATCCCGGGGGCGCGGGCCCCCTGTTTTAAATCGATCTGGTAGTTGCGGCGCACCTGGGCGAGGAACGCCCGCATCTCTGCGCTGGCGTAGTCAGGATAGGTCCATGGCTGGGCCTGGTAGCCGCCGCGCGTGTGGACAAGGGTCAGGTCGGCATAAATCCCGCGGTCGAGATAGATGCGATGGCTGAAGTTCTTGCCGGTTGCCAAAACAAATCGCTCCTGTAGCAGGTAACCGGGATCAATATTGATCCGGCGTCGATCATCGACGCTGTATTCCGCCTCGATGGCGTTGGTGTACAGCTTGATGTCCACCAAGGCATTTTGGGAAATGAGGGCTTGGAACACCAACATCAAGCGCTGCAACGCCGTGCCCATCTCCGCTTCGTAATACCGGGTAAAATCGAAAGGCAGCCACAGGCTGCACATCTCGATCGCGCCGTAGCGCGCTTCCAGCGCGGTCATCACCGGATCGGCCAGCGTCGTGTCACCCATCAGCAGACTGATGACCAGTTTGGCCGGTTGGGGGGGCTGGGGAACGCTCATCACATCGCCGGGGTTTACGCCAGCGGCTTGGCTTCATCGATGAGCATGATGGGAATCTCATCGCGGATTTCGTAAAGGAGCCGACAGGCTTCGCAGGAAAGGCCAGCCTCGTCCGGTGTCAAACGGACCTCCCCCTTGCACTTGGGGCAGACGAGGATTTCCAGCAGTTCAGAGTTGATCGACATGTAAAACTCCTTTACACCTGTTGTGTACTCGCCTGCAGGGATACCTTGCAGGGATGGTGAAGCCGGGCAGCCGCTCCACTTCGCGAAGGCCGCCGGTAACCTGCTTGCCAGTAAGCGTAAGATGTTAAATTTATCAGATAATGAACTCGCTTGCAAAACCTAATCATGGACAGCTTTGGCGGTGGGCGGTGACGCTGCTGCTCATCCTGGTCATGCCGCTGGTGGGCGTCATCCTTGTTGGCCGACCGGTGGCCCCATACCTAGACTTTCCGCCACGCACCCAGGCGATCACCCACGCCCCCTTCTCGCTGACCTGGAGTATTGTCTACGCCAGCATCGATCTGCTGCTGGTGGGCGGCATCTTGGCAGCGCTCACCGAGAGCCGAAGACGGATCCCATCGCGACGATCTCGCCCGCCCGGCGCCCCATGGCCATGGTGGGGGTGGGCCGGCCTCCTGCTGACCGTCGGGGGTTGGGTCGTGGCCTGGAATCGCTTCCCCTGGTTTGCGGCCCTGCAGCGCCACAGTTTCATCATTCCCTGGACAGGTTATCTGCTCACAGTCAATGCCCTCACCCTCGCCCGCAGTGGCAGTTGCCTGCTGACCCGCGCACCAGTGCGCCTCATCCTGCTGGCTCTCTGCAGTTGCTGCTTCTGGTGGATATTCGAGTATCTCAACCGTTTCGTGCAGAACTGGTACTATTTGGGGGTTGCCGACTTCGGCCCGTCGACCTACGCCCTGCTGGCGAGTTTGGCCTTCTGCACGGTTCTGCCGGCAGTTATGAGCACGTATGAGCTGCTGTTGCGTTTTCCGCTGTTCAATGACGGCTTATCCCGATTGTCCTATTCAATAGCGGCTCTGCCGGAGCGCATCGCCTGGTGGGCGCTGGTATTGAGCGGTGTGGGCCTGGCCGGCATCGGCGTGTGGCCGGATCTCCTTTTTCCAATGGTGTGGGTGGCGCCCCTGGTACTGATCGCCAGCATAGATCGCCTGTGGGGAGAGGACGCCTTTTTGGCCCCTTTGCAGAAGGGCGACTACCGCCATCTGGTGGGTCCGGCGGTGGCGGCACTGATCTGCGGTGTTTTCTGGGAAATGTGGAATGTCGGCAGCCTGGCCAAATGGCGCTATAGTCTGCCCTTCGTCCAATGGGGCCATCTCTTCGAAATGCCCTTGCTCGGATATGGCGGCTATCTGCCGTTCGGCGTCATTTGTTGGATGGCATCGAAGCCCCTTCTCGGCGAACTCCCAGCCACCGTATCTGCGGGGCGACCGCAGGCGGATTCCCATTTGCCCCTCACCCCAAACTAGGTTATGAGATGCCGGTATCGCCGCGGCATTTCGCCTGCACACATGATGATGAACGCCGCCGCTAAGTGAGCGCCCTGGGATGGCCCAGGCATCCAGAACCCCACAGCCAAGGACAGCAGACCATGCACAAACTACTCAACGACGCTCCCGGTGAGGAGATCTTCCTGCTGGGCAACGATGCCATCGCCCGCGGCGCCATCGAAGCTGGAGTGGCCTTTGCCAGCACCTACCCCGGCACCCCCTCTTCGGAGATCTCGCTGGCCCTTTATCAGGTCTCACAGGAGAGCGATCTCTACTTCGAATACAGCACAAACGAGAAGGTGGCCCTCGAGGTAGCATCCGCCGCGGCCAACTGCGGCCTGCGTACCATGTGCATGATGAAGCACGTTGGACTGAACGTGGCGGCGGATCCTCTGATGACTCTGGCATACGTGGGTGTCACCGGTGGGTTGGTCATCCTCACCGCCGACGATCCCGCCATGTTCTCCAGTCAGAACGAGCAGGATAACCGTTACTATGCCAAGTTGGCCGGTCTGCCCATGCTGGAGCCGTCGTCGGTGGCCGAGGCCAAGGAGATGACGGCCCACGCGTTCGAACTTTCCGAAAAGCTCAAAACCCCGGTGCTGTTGCGCACGACCACCCGCATCAACCATTCCAGCGGCGTGGTGACCCTGGGGAAATTGCCGCGGCCAAAAACGAAAGGCGCCTTTAAAAAAGATCCCTTCAACCTCGTCACAGTTCCAGCCGTCTCTCGGCGACTGCACGTCTCCCTGTTGGAAAAGCTCGAGCGGGCGTTGATCCTCTCCGAGGAGAGCGACTACAACCGCATCGAAGGCAATGGTCCCTGGGGGGTGGTGTGCAATGGGGTCGGTTACAGCTACGTCGCTGACGCTATCCAGGACTTGAACATCTCGGACCAGACCTCTGTCCTGCGGGTTGGTTTCAGCCACCCCCTGCCGGAGAAGCGGATCAAGGCCTTTCTCAAGGGGTGTGAAAAGGTATTGGTGGTGGAGGAGGGCGAACCTGTTTTAGAGGAGGGGATCAAGGCCTTGGCGCAGGAGGCGGGCCTGACCCTCACCATCCGGGGCAAGGCCCCAGACCTGTTCTCGCGCCTCTACGAATACGATCCCGCCGAGGTGCGCCAACACCTGGGGACCTATTTCGGCGTGGCGGTGCCAGCACCTGCCAAAGTGGATCTCAGCGGCGTGCCTGAGATTCCCCAGCGGCCACCCAACCTGTGTGCCGGATGTTCGCATCGGGCCACTTTCTACGCCGTTAAACAAGCCGCCAAAGCGGTCGAAACCATCTATCCCACGGATATCGGTTGTTACACCTTGGGACTGCTGCCACCTCTCTCCATGGCCGATTTCCTTATCTGCATGGGGTCCTCAGTGAGCAGTAGCTGCGGTTTCGCCCAGGCCACCGACAGCAAGGTGATCTCCTTCATCGGCGATTCGACCTTCTTCCATTCCGGCATCACCGGCCTGGTCAACGCCGTTTTCAACAATCACAACCTAACCCTGGTCATTCTGGACAACGGCACCACGGCCATGACGGGGCATCAGCCCAATCCCGGCGTTGAAATGGCGGCCCATGGACGGGGCACTGCCCATCGGCGCGTTTCCATCGAATCGGTTGTTCGGGGTGTGGGCGTCGAGCATGTTACCGTCATCAAGCCCTACAAGGTGAAAAAAAGCATCGCCGCGATCCAGGCGGCGCTGGACTTCGAGGGCGTATCGGTGATCATTTCCGAGGAGACGTGCACGCTCTACGCCCGCGGTTTGAAGCAGCTCAAGAAAAAGGCCTTCCGGGTATCGGATAGATGTGTCAATCACCGGGATTGTATCAATGAGATCGCTTGCCCGGCCTTTTATCTCCATGGGGAGCGCCCCCAAATCAACGCCAACGCCTGCGTGGGATGTGCCCTCTGTGCCCAAATCTGCCCGGAAAATGCGATTTTACCATTGAAATCAAGTGCCTGAAACACATATCGATCGCCAAGCTAGGACAAGAAATGGATACGCATATGGAAACCAAACGCTTGATCATCACCGCCGTCGGCGGCCAAGGCAACCTACTGGCCTCCAAAGTCCTGGGAGAGGCCGCCCTGCTCGCCAAGATCCCGGTGCGCATGAGCGAGATTCATGGGATGGCCCAGCGGGGCGGCGTGGTGGAATCCGCCATCATCTTCGGAGACGCGCACTCTACCATCATCTCCGACGGGGAGGCCGATCTGCTGGTGGGCTTCGAGCCCGCCGAAACCTTACGAGCCCTGGGAAAATGCAATCGCAAAACGATCGTCATCACCAATCTGGCGCCGACGCCGCCCTTCACCGTGGCCATCGGCAAGGGGACCTACCCCGACATTGAGACCATCCAAGAGCTGATTCGGGCCAAGACTGCCCGTCTCATCGCATTTGACGCGGTGGCCTGCGCAAAACAGGCCGGCAACGTGATGTCGGTGAATATTGTCCTCTTGGGCGCCCTCATCCAGACCGGCGTTCTGCCCATCAGCGCCGCCCAGATCCAGACCACCATCCGGAACAAGACCAAGGCAGCCTTTGTCGATGTTAATTTGAAAGCGTTTGAATTGGGGATGCAGGCCGCAGCCGAGTCCGCCGCCGTTTCCGAGCCGCCCACCGCATAAAAAACGCCGATGGCGACCAGACACGCGGCCGCCATCGGCGCTCATCCATCGAATCAGATACGGCAACTAGAGATCGGGGAAGGAGCTGATCCCCATGCTTTCATCGATGATGCAGTAGAATTCGCGTCTGCCGCTGGGGGTACCCACATCCTCATTGCCGTTGGGATGGTAGACCCAGGCCTCCAT
>JASJCL010000113.1 GCA_030066015.1 Desulfosarcinaceae bacterium
AGGAGGGTGTGCAATGGCGAATTGGAAATGCGGAAACTGCGGATATGAACTCGAAGCGGATCGGCCGCCTGAAAAATGTCCATCCTGCAAGGAGGCTTGTGAGTTCTTGGACAACACTTGCTACACACCCGATTGCGAATTTGATGGCAAGGACAACCGCATCAAGTAGGGGCGGCAGCGGCGGGAGCGTTCCAGCAGCACGATAAGGAGAGAATCGGATGGCCAAAGTACTGATCGTCTGCGCCAGCCGCACCGGTGAAACACGCCAGATTGGCGACCTGATCGCCGAGGGCGTGCGCATTGCCGGTCACGAGGCGGAAGTTCTCGAGGCCCGTGAGATTACCACGGAAGAGCAGTTGAGTGGGTGTGATGCCCTGGTACTGGGGTCGGCCACCTATCATGGCGAGATGCTGCCCAAGATGAAGCAGGTCCTCTTCCTGGCCGAGAAGGCCGCCTTGGCCGGAAAAATCGGCGGCGCCTTCGGTGCCTTCGGATGGAGCGGCGAAGCCACCGATCGAATTTTCGAAACCATGCACCACATCTTCAACATGGAGATGGTTGCCGGCCCGTTGCGCCTAAAGAGCAGCCAACTGGCCGGCGGCATTCGCATGGCCCATGACTATGGCCGTGAGCTCGTGGAGAAGATAACGGCCGCCTGACAGAAGGAGGGTAATCATGACGTCGACACCACAGCACTGCCCCGGCTTTCAAAATTTCAAACACCTGAAATCTTTTATCTGCAAATGCCCTGAATGCGGCGAGCAGAAAGAGATCTTCTCCGATGAGTTTGACAAGACCCACACCTGCTCCAAGTGCGGCAAACCCATCGATTTCAACCAGTGCACCCTGGACGGCGCGGCCTAACAGAATCCCGCAGATGGCACCGCCCGGATAGAGGGCACTGAGCGGGCGCGTCACCAAGCGCCCGGTATTGTAACTTTCGGCAGCGACCCGCCGCGCCGGCGACAACCGCTGGCACGACGGGTCGCGAATAGATATACCAACCGATCTAAGGAGGAAGCTCATGGATGTCGTTTTGCTGTCCCGGCTGCAATTTGCGGCTGCGACCATGTTCCACTTTCTTTTTGTCCCCCTGACACTGGGACTCTCCTTGCTGGTGGCCTACATGGAGACCAAATATGTGCGCACCGGGGACGAAACCTACCTGCGGATGACCAAATTCTGGGGCAAATTGTTCCTGATCAACTTCGCCCTGGGCGTGGTGACCGGAATTACGCTCGAGTTTCAATTCGGCACCAACTGGTCGCGCTACAGCGCATACGTGGGCGACATCTTCGGTTCCCTCCTCGCCATAGAGGCGACAGCCGCCTTCTTCCTCGAATCAACCCTCATCGGCGTCTGGATCTTTGGATGGAAAAAACTCTCCGCCAAGGCCCACGCCACCGTCATGTGGCTGGTGGCAGGGGCAGGCAACCTCTCGGCCCTCTGGATTCTGCTGGCCAATGGCTGGATGCAGCATCCGGTGGGCTACACCATCCGCAACGGCCGCGCCGAACTAACCGACTTCGCCGCCGTCGTCTTCAACAAGTTCGGCATCCTCCAGTTCCTGCACGTCGTGCCGGCCGCCTTCGTTCTCTCCGCCTTCTTCGTCATGGGGGTCAGCGCCTATCACCTTCTGAAGAAGCAGCATATCGATTTCTTCACCCGCTCCTTCCGCATGGCGCTGGTACTGGGGCTGGTGAGTTCCATCTGGGTTGCGGTCGAAGGGGACCAGCACGCGGTGCATGTCACGGAGGTACAGCCCGCCAAATTGGCCGCCATGGAGGGCCTCTGGGAGACCCAAACCCGCGCGCCCGTCGTCTTGGTCGCTCTGCCGGATGAAAAGAATGAACGCAATCTCATTGAATTCGGCCGGATCCCGGGGCTGCTGAGCCTCCTCGGATACCACGACATCAATGCCGAGGTGCGCGGCCTGAAAGATTTCCCCAAGGATGAGCGGCCGCCGGTGCTGCTGACCTTTCTCAGCTTCCGCGTCATGGTCGCCCTGGGCACCCTCTTGCCCCTGCTCTGCATCGTGGGTTGGTTTCTGCGCAACCGCCTGGTGGAAAATCCCTGGTTTCTGCGCATCATGCTCTTCTCCATTCCCCTGCCCTACATCGCCATCCAGGCCGGCTGGGTGCTGGCCGAGGTGGGCCGCCAGCCGTGGATCGTCTACGGCATGCTCAAAACCGCCGACGCGGCCTCGCCCGTGGCGGCGTCTCAGGTGCTCACCAGCCTGGTGGCCTTCATCGCCGTCTACGGACTGCTCGGCCTGGCCGGCTATTATCTGATCGCCAAGAAAGTGGCCCAGGGGCCTGACATGGCCGAGTCGGCTTAGACCGCCGTTAATCCGGTTCGAATGAAAACGGCCCGCCCGCCAAAGCGGGCCGACATGGAGTGACTGAAAACGACAAGGGAAATACAACAATGGTTTTGCAATCGATCTGGTTTTTTCTATGGGGTCTCCTTTGGGCCATCTTCTTCATGACCGACGGCTTCGATTTCGGCATCGGCACGCTGTTGCCGGTATTGGGCAAGAGTGAGCAGGACAAGCGGTTGATGATCAACGCCATGGGCCCCCTGTGGGACGGCAACGAGGTCTGGCTGCTGACGGCCGGCGGGGTCACCTTCGCCGCTTTCCCCCTGGTCTACGCCACCATGTTCTCCTCTCTCTATACGGCCCTTATGCTGATTCTCTTCGCCCTCATCCTGCGCGGCGTGGCCTTCGAATTCCGCGGCCAGGTGGAGAGTGCCGCGTGGCGCAAGACCTGGGACGCCTGCATCTTTGTGGGCAGCTTCGCCCCGGCCCTCCTTTTCGGCGTGGCCTTCGGCAACATTTTCCAGGGCATCCCATTTGACGGGGATGGCATCTATCAGGGCAATCTCCTCACCCTACTGAACCCATACGGCATTCTGGGCGGCCTCCTGTTTCTAAGTCTCTTCCTGGTGCACGGCTGTCTCTGGCTGGCCATCAAGACCGAAGGGGATCTGCATGACCGTGCCGTGGGCCTGGCCAACAAGCTATGGCCCGTTCTCGTGGGTGTGGCCGTTCTCTTCCTCGTCGCAACGGCGATCTTTACCCCCCTGTACAGCAACTACCTTGCCCAACCCGCCCTGCTGCTCGTCTTGGTGGGGGACGTTGCCGCGCTGTTCGGCATCAAGTACTTCCTGCGCAAGGCGGCTTACTTCAAGGCCTGGTTCGCTTCCGCCGGAACCATCGTTCTGTGCACCTTCTTCGGCGTTATCGGCCTCTTCCCCAATCTCTTCCCTTCGAGCATCAATGCGGAGTATAGCCTGTCGGCCTTCAACGCCTCCTCCAGCCCTCTGACACTCAAGATCATGCTCATCGTGGTCATCATCTTCGTTCCCATTGTACTGGTCTATCAGATCTGGGCGTACAACCTGTTCAACGTGAAGCTCAAGAGCGAGGACCTCGATTTGGAAGAGGCATACTAAGCCCGTTGCCGGTGGTGCGGTCCCGTTGTGCGGGGCCGCCCCCCGGCTGCGTTCTCAGTTGCCCCTGTGGAGATCTTATGCGAAAACCGCTACCCTATTTGCTTCTCATCGTTTGCATCATGGCCGGCACGGTCACCCTCGGTCTGGCCGCCCAGAAAATGGGTGCCAAGGAGATGAACCTGCCCGGTGGCAGCCGTGGCGACGTACCCTTTCCGCACTTTAACCACCAAACCAAACTGGGTGATTGCAATGTTTGCCATGGCCTCTTTCCCCAGACCAAGGGCAGTATTGAGAAACTCAAGGCCGACGGCAAGCTCAAATCCAAACAGGTCATGAACAGGCACTGCATCAGGTGCCACAAGGCGGAAAAAAAGGCCGGCAATGCATCTGGACCGACAACGTGCGCCCAGTGTCACGTGCGCTCATAAGCAACCGTCCACGCGTACGCCGGTGAGCCGGTTCGTCAGTAGCGGATGAACCGTTGCAGAGAGGTCATCGATGCTTGTTTTAGGACTGCAGGGCAGCCCGCGCAAAGAGGGCAACACCGAAACGCTCCTGGCGGCCTTCATGGCAGCGGCCGGCAATTTGGGGGCCACCACCGAAACGGTGCGCGTGACAGAGCGCGATATCCAACCGTGCAAGGAGTATATCGTCTGCGAGAAGAAGGGCTTTTGCCCCATCAAGGACGAGATGAACACCATCTACGCCCGTCTGCGGCGCGCCGAGGTGGTCGTGGCGGCGTCACCCGTTTTCTTCTACGGGGTTACGGCCCAGCTGAAAGCGCTGATCGACCGCTGCCAGACCCTGTGGGCGCGCAAGTACAAACTGGGCCTGAAGGATCCCCTCGCCCCGTGGCGGCGCGGTCTCCTGCTGGGGGTGGCGGCAACCCGGGGCCGCCAGCTCTTCGACGGGATGGAGCTGACGGCCAAATACTTCTTCGACGGGATTTCGGCCGCCTACGATGGCTGTATCGCCTATCGCGACATCGAGGCAAAAGGTGACATGGCCGCACACTCGACCTACAAGGATGACATGCAAGACGCGGCGAGACGGCTGGTGGGCGATCTCAGCAAGCGCCAGCGGGTCCTCTTTTTGTCCGCAAACGATGCCTGCCGCGGGCAGATGGCCGGCGCCTTTGCCCGCATCCTCGCCGGCGACCGGCTGGATGTGGAGACGGCTGCCGCGGACCCGACGGACAGAATCGACAAAACGATGCAGGCCGTAATGGCCGAAAAAGGGATCGACCTCGGCTTCCATCACCCCCAGGAGATCGCCGCGGTTTCGCCCAAAGTCCCGCCGGCGACGGTGATTACCATCGGTACGGCGGCCGCCGCTCAAGTCGGCAAAACCACCGCAACGGCACATTGGGACTTGCCCAAACCAACAGGAGCGTCTATGACGGAGATGCGCCGTCTGCGGGACACGATTGAAACCCGAGTGGCCCAATTGACCGCATCGGTGTGAGGCGACACCATACTTCACCGCAAATAGCCCCTAACCCATCAATATAAAGGAGGAAATCGAGATGGACAAATACGTATGCACTGTTTGCGGCTACATTTACGACCCCGAGTTGGGCGACCCCGACAGTGGCGTAGAACCGGGCACCAAGTGGGAAGATGTGCCGGACGACTATGAATGTCCGATTTGCGGCGCCGGCAAGGATGACTTCGAAAAGGAATCGTGATTCCCCCAAGCCGGATCGTCCTGCGACGCTCGGTTCTCCCGTAATGTGACGATGAACGATGATGCCCTTTGCAGCGGATGCGAAATTTCCGCCGCAAAGGGCATCGCGCATCTGGCGGGTGGGCACACCCGTGCTTATATTGCCCTGGAAAGAAACTGACTGCCCCAGATTTTGAGCGGGTGGGCGGTTTGTATAAATACACAGAAATCATGGCCAACCCGTGTACAAGATGGAGATCTAAACAAAGCAATGAAACCGATTGAGATCGCCAAGGGCATCTATGATGTCGGCGTAAACGACTGGAATATTCGTGATTTTCACGGTTACTCGACCTACAAGGGCACCAGCTACAATTGTTTCCTAATTGTGGATGAGAAGATCGCACTGATCGACACGGTCAAGGCCGAATTCGCCGATCAGATGCTGGACAACATCGCCCGTATCGTGGATCCCCGCAAGATCGACGTGGTGGTCAGCAACCATACCGAGATGGACCATTCGGGCAGCCTGCCACGGGTGATGCACCGCATCGGCGAGGAGAAGCCCATCTACTGCTCGAAGATGGGCGCCAAAAACCTGTCCAAGCATTTTCGGCAAAAGCTGAATTTCCATCCGGTCGGCAAAGACGAAGAACTGCACCTGGGCAGCCGCACGCTCAGCTTCATGGAAACGCGCATGGTGCACTGGCCCGATTCCATGTTCACCTACCTGAAGGAGGATCGCATTCTCTTCTCCAGCGACGGCTTCGGCCAGCACTACGCCGGGTACGAGAAGTTTGACGACCAGGTGGGCGACGAAATCTGGTACCATGCCAAGAAATACTTCGCCAATATCCTGCTGCTGTACGCGCCGTTGATCCGCAAATTGATCGCCACGGTCAAGGAGAGCGGCTTGGCCATCGATATGATCTGCCCCGACCACGGCGTCATCTGGCGGAAGGACCCCGGCGCCATCATCGACGCGTATGATCGCTGGGCACGGCAGGAAACCGAAGCCAAGGCCGTCGTGGTCTATGACACCATGTGGCACAGCACGGAGATGATGGCAGAAGCGATTGCGGCCGGCATCGCCGAGGAGGGGGTTGCCGTCAAACCAATCCATATCCGAAGCTCCCACCGCAGCGATATCATGACGGAGGTACAGGATGCCGCCGCCGTGGTGGTGGGATCGCCGACCCTTAACAACCAGCTCTTCCCGACAGTGGCCGACATCCTCACCTACATGAAGGGCCTCAAACCCCTCGGGCGAATCGGGGCCGCGTTCGGCTCTTATGGCTGGAGCGGTGAGGCGGTCAAGCTGATCATGACCGAACTGGAAGCGATGAAGTTTGACCTCATCGAACCCGGGATGAAGGTTCAATATGTGCCGGACAGTGAGAACCTGGATGCCTGCTTTGCCTACGGCCGTCAGATTGGAGAAGCGATCAAGGCCCGCAGAGAATAAGTGCCGCCGGCGGACGGTCACCCGTTGCGGCCGCCGCCGGTGGAGATCGGCATAGCGATACCCCGAAGAGATCCCCAATGCCGGGCGACGCCACGGGTCGCCCGGCGCTGTATGCCCCAAGGAGTGCTGTATGCGAGTCCCCTACGTCGATATCGGCCTGTGTACCATGTGTATGGGATGTGTCGAACTGGCACCGGACGTGTTCCATGCCAACGACATGGGCCAGATCGCCGTTCTCCCAATGGATCGCTATCCGGAGGCGGCGGTGGACGAAGCGATCAAATACTGCCCGGAAGATGCCATCATGTGGGAGGAAACATGAGTGTGCTGACAGGCCGGCGAGCCAGTTCGCTAATGGGTCGGTCAGCCGGCATGGCATTGTGTTAGAAACCAACACTGGAGGAGAGAATTCCCGTGAAGAAGACCGCCCTCTTCGTGTTCAACGGCGACCCGATGTGTTTCATCCATGTACTGCTCAACGCCCTCGACTTCAATGCCAAGGGGCGTGATGTCCGCATCGTGGTGGAAGGCGCCGCCACCCAACTACTGCCCCAACTGGCGCAAACCGATCATCCCCTTCACCAACTCTGGAATCGCTGTCTGGCCGCCGATCTCGTGGCCGGCGCCTGCCGGGCCTGCGCCCACAAGATGGGGACCGTCGAAGCGGCCAACGCACAGCAATTGCCCCTGCTGGCCGATATGCATGGCCATCCCTCCATGTCCGCCTATCTGGATGCCGACTTTGAGGTCATCACCTTCTGACCCTTGCGGCAAGTGGTGATACGATCATGCGCACCCGCGCCCTGAAAAAAGAGCTGGAACGCCTGTTGACATGCAGGGCGGACCACCTGGAGGCCGCCCTGGCCGATATGCTCGCCCTGCCGGCCCGCCGGGTGATCAATCCCCTGATCGGCTTTTATTGTAGCGGCGATGCCCGCTTGCGCTGGCGGTCGATCACGGCCACGGGCCTGCTGGTGGCCGATCTGGCCGACGAAGAGCTGGAGTCGGCGCGGATCATCATGCGGCGCTTGATGTGGAGTCTCAACGACGAGTCGGGCGGCATCGGCTGGGGCGCGCCCGAAGCGATGGGCGAGATCATGGCCCGCCACGCCCAACTGGCGAGGGAGTATGGCTGTATCCTGATCTCCTATCTGGACGAAGCGGGTAACTATCTCGAGTTGCCCGCCCTGCAGGAGGGTGTTCTCTGGGGAATCGGCCGCCTGGCGCAAACCCGGGCCGCTCTGCTTACCGCCGCCCCTCCCCTGCTGCGCCCCTACCTCACCGCCCCCTCCCCCACCCATCGGGGCCTGGCCGCCTGGGCCGCGGGGAATTTGTGTGCATATACCCTAAAGCCATTGCTAAAAGATCGCGTGGCGGATACAATGAACCTCACGTTCTACGATGGTCGCGAACCGGTCCGGCGTACCGTGGGCCAGATGGCCATAGACGCATTGGCGCAGTTCGACGCCGCCAACCCAGCAGACAATTAGCCGCGTATCAACGCCCCACAGTGGCACCCGGCGCAAACCGCTCGTCGCGCCACTGGTGTTCATGGACATCTCCTGAACGTTCTGCCCTGAAAGGTGTAACCTTTCTTGTACGAGATCGTTGCGTCTAATGGCCAAGACATTTCCGCTCGATGGTGGGTAACCGCCCATGGGCGCTTGGTTCATTACGGATGGCGGGCCGCACGGATGACGGGCCGCCGTCCTGCGCCGAAGCGCTTGCACCGCGCGGTCGCAATGGGGAAGGCGATGATGAAGGAGACGATGAACGGCTGGCCGGTGGCGCTTGCAACCGTGCTGATTTTTTTCTCAGTCAACACGGCGACCGCCCAGGAGCAGCGGGGTGTGCGGCCGCTCAGCCTAAGGGCAGCGATCGAGACCGCCCTCACCCACAACCCCCAGATCACCGCTGTCAGGGAAGGGCTGGCCACCCGAATGGCCCAGGTCACGAGCGCCCGGTCCGGCCTTTTTCCCCGCCTGGACGTGTCCGAGACCTATAACCGCACCACGAATCCGATGTGGGCCTTTGGCACCAAACTCAACCAGGGGGAAATTGCCCAGGAGGACTTCGCCCCTGACGCCCTCAATGAACCCGATCCCATCGACAATTTCACCACCGCCTTGAGCCTCTCCTGGCAGCTTTTCGACGGGGGCGAAACCTGGCGCGGTTGGCAGGCCTCCCAACGTCAGGCGGATGCCGCCGCCGGCGGGGTGACCCGCACCGAGCAGGCGGTGGCCGCGCGGACCGCCCAGGCCTATGTGGGCATGCTGCTGGCCGAGGAGAACCGCCGCGTCATCGCGCACAGTCTGGAGACGGCCCGCGCCCACAGCCGGCTAGTGGCCTCCCGCTACGAAGGCGGCTTTGTGGTCAAGAGCGACCTCCTGCGCGCCCAGGTGCGCATCGCCGAGTTGGACCAGGCCCGGCTTCAAGCGGCCAATGCGGTCCAGGTGGCGGGCGCCCATCTCAACGCGGCCATGGGGATCGCCATCGACACCCCCCTGCGGCTGGAAACCCCCTTCGCCAAGAGTCGCCCCCTCTCCGGCAGTTTTGAGACATGGCGTGCGAGCGCCTTGCAACATCGCCCCGATCTGATGGCCATGAATCACCGCTATGCGGCGGCCGAGGAGGGAATTGAACAGGCCCGCAGCGGCCATCTGCCCCACCTGACCATGCACGGCGCCTACGAGATCAATAGCGAGAACTTCGCGGACAGCAATGACAATTGGACCTTGGGGGCCAGCGTGCGCCTCAATCTCTTCGCCGGCCGACAGGTGGTCGCCGAGGTGACGGCCGCCAAGGCGGCGCTCAGGCAGTTGGCCGCCCAACGAGAGACCCTGGTCCAGCAGATCGAGGTGGAGGCCCGCGCGGCCTATCTCAACGCCCAGAGCGCCTGGCAGCAGATCCAGGTGGCCAAGTCGGCCTTGGCGCAGGCCGAGGAGGGGGTTCGCATCGTGGGCAACCGCTACAAGAGTGGTCTGCTCACCATCGTGAGCCTGCTGGACGCCGAAGTGGCGGATCAGGAGGCGCGGATGCGCCATTTCAGGGCACTGCACGACTACCAGGTGGCCCGCATTCAACTGGCCCTGGCCGCGGGTGTTATCGACGCGGCCTTTGATTAGGGGCCATCTCGGCTGGCGGCGGCCATTGCATCACGCCCCGGGTGAAACGACACAGCCCACGGTAACTTGGCGCCGCGCCCCTCCACGGGGGCCCCGCGCGCCAGGCAGTCAGCAAAGGAGTGGCAATGAATGTCAGATCGCACCTGATCGCAGCCCTTCTCGCCGGCCTGCTGCTCGCGGCCTGTGGCGAAAAGATCGAACCCGGCCACACCGCGCCGGGCGCCGGCCGCAGGGTCACCGCGACGGTGGTCGAAGCCCGGCTGACCGAACAGCCCTTTCTCTACGAAGCGGTGGCCACCATCGCGCCCCGCACGGCGGCAACGCTCTCCAGCAAGCTCATGGGCACCATCCGGGCGATCCACGTGCGCGCGGGCGATCGGGTCGCCGAAGGCGACCTTCTCGTGGTGGTGGATCAGCGCCAGGTCACCGCCCAACTGACACGTGCCGAGGCCGGGCTCCAGGAGGCTCGCCGGGCGGAATCTTCGGCCCTCTCGGCGTATGACGCCGCCAAGGCGGCCGCCACCCTCGCCGCCAGCACCTACACCCGCTACAAGCAGCTCCTGGCCTCCGATTCGGTGAGTCAGCAGGAGTTCGACGAAGTGGAGGCCCGCCATCGCCAGGCGCAGGCCGCCATGTCCCAGAGTGAGGCGATGCTGGCGGCGGCCAGAAGCCGTGTGCGGCAGGCCGAGGCGACGGTGGAGAGCGCCGTGGTGGGCAAGAAAGACGCTCAGGTGCGGGCGCCCTATACTGGCAAAATAACCGCCAAGCTGGCGAACGAGGGGGATCTGGCCAGTCCGGGGACCCCCTTTCTGACCATCGAGAAGGAGGGCGAATATGACGCCGATCTGGTGCTGCCGGAACGTCATATCCAGGCCGTCTCCCTGAACATGCCGGTGCAGGTGAAGGTGCCGGCCATCGGCGAGACCATGATCGAAGGCCGCATCGACCGCATCGTTCCCCTGGCCGATGCCCGCAGCCGCTCCTTCCAACTCAAGGTCCGCCTCCCCCAGACCGGGCTGGCGGCGCCGCTGCGTTCGGGCATGTTCGCCCGGGTCAGCGTCCCCGTGGGAAAGGCCGGCCTGCTGCTCGTCCCGACCAGCGCCATCATCTCCCAAGGGCAGCTGGATGGGGTTTTCAAGGTCGATGGCGAGCAGATCGCCCGTTTTCGCCTGGTGCGGGTGGGGCGCACCTACGTCGATCGGGTGGAGATCCTCTCGGGTCTCAAACCGGGTGAGCGCTTCGTCCCGGCACCGCCGGTGACCCTGGCCGACGGCGCCCGCATCGAGGCGGGCCCATGAGCGCCCCCCGCCATGCCCCGGTCGGTACCGCCGGCAGGGTCGCCCGTTTTTTCATCGATTCCAAGCTGACGCCCCTGATCATCGTCGCCTCGATCCTCTTGGGGGTCGCCGCCGTCATCGCCCTGCCGCGGGAGGAGGAGCCCCAGATCATCGTGCCCATGATCGACATCTTCGTTCAGATGCCGGGGGCCAGCGCCAAAGAGGTGGAGACGCGCATCACCAACCCCATGGAGCAGCTGCTGTGGGAGATCCCCGGGGTGGAGTATGTCTACACCACCTCCAGTCCGGGGGTGGCCATGGCGGTGGTGCGCTTCTTTGTGGGCGAGGATGAGGAGAACTCCATCGTCCGCCTGCAGTCCAAGCTCATGGCCAACTACGACCGCATCCCCTGGGCGGCCTCCCCGCCCCTCATCAAACCCCGCTACATTGACGATGTCCCCATTCTGGGCCTCACCTTCTGGGGTGACGAGATGGACCACTACCTGCTGCGGCGGGTGGCGGCCGAGATCGAAACCGTGGCCAAGCGCGAAGACAACGTCTCCATCACCACCCTCATCGGCGGCCAACCACGGCAGCTCCAGGTCCTCCTCGATCCGGTGCGCCTCTCGGCCTATGGTCTGGACATCGCCCAGACCGCCGGCATGCTCCAAGCGGCCAACCTGGAGAGCGAGGCGGGCAGCTTCCCCGGCCCGGAGGGCCAGGTGCTGGTGCGCACCGGCGGCTTTCTGAAGACCGCCGATGATGTCGCCGGCGTGGTGGTCGGCATCCACCAGGGCCGGCCCGTCTACGTGCGCGACGTGGCGCAGGTGGTGGATGGACCAGGAGAGCCGACACAGTACGTCTACTTCGGCATGGGACCGGCGGCGGAAGAGAAGCATCTGGATCGTGCGACCCACGGCAAGGGGGTCTACCCGGCCGTCACCCTGACCATCGCCAAACGCAAGGGCACCAACGCCATCGCCGTGGCCGACCGGATCCTCGAGCGGGTGGCCAAGCTGCGCGGCACCCTCCTGCCCGGCAACGTCGAGATGACGGTCACCCGCCACTACGGCGAAACCGCCAAGGAGAAATCCGACGAGCTGCTCTACCACATGCTCATCGCGGTGGTATCGGTGACCCTCCTGATCTGGCTGGTCCTGGGTCGACGGGAGTCGGGCGTGGTGGCCCTGGCCATCCCCGTCACCCTGGCCCTCACCATGGCTGTTTTCTACCTTTACGGCTACACCCTCAACCGCATCACCCTCTTTGCCTTGATCTTCTCCATCGGCATCCTGGTGGACGACGCCATCGTGGTGGTGGAGAACATGGTGCGGCATTACCATCTGCCCGAAAATCAGGGACGCTCGCGACTCACGGTGGCCATCGAAGCGGTGGACGAGGTGGGCAACCCCACCATCCTGGCCACCCTCACCGTCATCGGCGCCATCCTGCCCATGGCCTTCGTGGGCGGCCTCATGGGTCCCTATATGCGGCCCATCCCAGTGGGCGCGTCGGCGGCCATGATCTGGTCCCTGCTGGTGGCCTTCATCGTCACCCCCTGGGCCGCCATCCGGCTGCTCAAGACAGCGCACGGCGAGGGGAAGGATCCTCACCACGAAGGAACGCAGGAGGACTGGAGCACCCGCCTCTACCGCCGGGTCATGTCGCCCCTCATCGCCCATCCCGTCTGGCGCTGGCTCTTTCTGCTGCTGGTCGTGCTGCTGCTCCTGGGATCCTGCGTCCTGGTGGGGGTCGGCCTAGTCAAGGTCAAGATGCTGCCCTTCGACAACAAGAGCGAATTCCAGGTCATCATCGATCTGCCCGAAAGCGCCACCCTGGAGGAGACCGCCGCCGCCGCCATGGAGATGGGCGAGTATCTGGCCACGGTCAACGAGGTGACCGACTACCAGCTCTACATCGGCACCGCCGGCCCCTTTAACTTCAACGGGCTGGTGCGCCACTACTTCCTGCGGCGCGGCAGCCACCTGGCCGACATCCAGGTGAACCTCGCCGGCAAACACCACCGCAAGGCGCAGAGCCACGCCATCGCCAAGCGGGTGCGCCCCCACTTGGAGAAGATCGCCGGCCGCTACGACGCCCGCATCAAGGTGGCCGAAGTGCCCCCCGGACCGCCGGTGCTCTCCACCCTGGTGGCCGAGGTCTACGGCCCCGACTACGACCGCCAGAAGGAGATCGCCGCCCAGATTCAGCAGGTCTTCGAAGCAACCCCCGGTGTGGTGGACGTGGACTGGTTCATGGAAGCGGCCCAGCCGCGCTACAGCTTCGACATCGACCGGGAGAAGGCGGCCCTCCACGGCATCTCCGTGGCCCACATCACCGCCGCGTTGGAACTGGCCCTCAGTGGCCGACAGGTGGGCCTCCTTCACCAGCCCAGGGAGAAGGAGGACGTCCCCATCCGCCTGCGCCTGCCCCTGGCCGACCGGGCCGACATCCAACGCATCGAGGGCCTCAAGATCGCCGCGGCCGACGGCCACCTCCTGTCCCTCGCCACCCTCGTGACGGCGCGCCGGAGCGTGGTGGACCAGAGCATCTACCACAAGAATCTCATGCCCGTGGTCTACGTGATCGGGGATGTGGCCGGTGTCAAGGAGAGCCCGGTCTACGCCATCCTGGAGATGCAGCAGAAGATAAAGGCCCTCCAGATCCCCGAAGGCTACGAGATCGCCCAGCACACCGCCGGCATTCCCAAGTCAGACCGGCGCTATGCCATGAAATGGGACGGCGAGTGGCACATCACCTACGAGGTCTTCCGCGACCTGGGGATCGCCTTCGGCGTGGTCCTGGTGCTGATCTTCGTCCTGGTGGTGGGCTGGTTCCAGAGCTTCTCCACCCCCATGGTGATCATGGTGGCCATCCCCTTTAGCCTCATCGGCATCCTGCCGGCCCACTGGGCCATGGGCGCCTTCTTCACCGCCACCTCCATGATCGGCTTCATCGCCGGCGCCGGCATCGTGGTGCGCAACTCCATCATCCTGGTGGACTTCATCGAGCTGCGCTTGCGCGAGGGGATGCCCCTGGACCAGGCCGTCATCGACGCCGGCGCCGTGCGCTTCCGGCCCATGCTGCTCACCGCCGCCGCCGTGGTGGTGGGCGCCTCGGTAATCCTCTTCGACCCCATCTTCCAGGGCCTGGCCATCAGCCTCATGGCCGGCGAGGTGGCCTCCCTGCTCTTCTCCCGCATGACGGTGCCCATCCTCTACTACATGGAC
>JASJCL010000114.1 GCA_030066015.1 Desulfosarcinaceae bacterium
GACCGCCCGGATATCGGTCGAACAGGCATCGACCCTCGGGTGGGCCACCTATGTCGGGCCCGCGGGCGTCAGCATCGGCATGCAGACCTTCGGTGCTTCCGCGCCCTTGAAGGCCCTGCAGCAAAAATTTGGCTTCACGGTGGAAAATCTGCTCCAGCATGCCTGGCGATTGATCGGCTGACCGGCGTCCCAGCGGGTCGCGGAGAATCTATGACGCGAAACCTCATGGGAGTTAAAAATGTTCAAGATTAATTCACTCTACGTTGCGGCCGTTGATATGGATAGAGCCGAAAATTTCTACTCATCTTTGATATTCAACACAGAACCAAAATTCAAAACTGACAGATTTGTCTTCTACGAAATTAACGGATTCCTTTTTGGCATCTTTGATCCGCGCATAACCGATGAAACGATAGCATACGGAAACAACTGCGTACCAACGATTGAATGTGACGATCTAAAAGAATTCTACCAAAAGCTGATAAGGGAAGGCGTAGAAGTTGTAATGCACTTGCAGGAAGTAAATGACACGGTCATTTTTCAGTGCCAGGATTCTGAGGGCAATACCCTAGAATTCTATCAATGGAAGTAAAATGCATCTAAGGTGTCGCTTGTTTGGGACGACGCGGTCCCGTCAGTTCCGCATATTGGCGTAGGGCGCCTGAGGAGATATTCACATGACCAAACTGCACGAATTGGCGAAGCTGAGACAATCGGTCTGGTACGACAACATCAGCCGGTCGCTGCTTGACAGCGGCGAGCTGAGCGCGCTGCTGGATGCCGGTGTCGTGGGGGTCACCTCCAATCCCACCATCTTCCAGCAGGCCATCACGGGGGGAACGGCGTACGATCCGGCCATCGGCCGTCTGGCGGCCGATGGGCGGTCGGCCCAGGAGATCTACGAGGAACTGGCCATCGCGGACATTCAGCGCACGGCCGACCTGCTGAGACCGCTATACGACCGTACCAACAGAGGAGACGGCTACGTCAGTCTGGAGGTCAATCCCGGGCTGGCCCACGATACCGCGGGCACTGTCGCCGAAGCGCGCCGCCTGAAAGGTGCCGTGAACCGGCCCAATGTGATGATCAAGGTGCCGGCCACACCCGCCGGTGTGCCGGCGATCCGAATGCTGACGGGCGAGGGGATCAACGTCAACGTGACCCTCATTTTCGGTCTGACCGATTATGCGGCCGTGGCCGACGCCTATATTTCCGGACTGGAGATCCTGGCCGGCAAAGGGGGCGACCTGGGCGCGGTGGCATCGGTGGCGTCCTTCTTCGTCAGCCGTGTGGATACGGCGGTGGACGCCGCCCTGGCCTCGGCGGGCCACACAGCGCTGCAGGGGTGCATCGCCATCGCCAACGCCAAGGTGGCCTATGCGCGCTTCAACGACCTCCGGCGCCAGCCGCGCTGGCGGGCGCTGGCGCAGAAGGGGGCCCGGGTACAACGGCTCCTGTGGGCCAGCACGGGGGTTAAAAATCCCGCCTATGCCGATACCCGCTATCTCGATGACCTCATCGGCGCCGAAACGGTGAATACAGTGCCGCCGGCCACGCTCGAAGCGTTTCTGGATCATGGCAGTGTGCGGTCCACCCTGACGGAGGGGCAGGACGAGGCCGCGGCCCAGCTGTCCCGGCTGGCCGAACTGGGCATCGACCTGGCGTCCGTTACCCAGACGCTGCAGGACGAGGGTGTGGCCGCCTTTGCCCAATCCTTCGAGGCGCTGATCGCCGGGGTGCGTCAAAAACGGGATCAGTTGCGGTCGCCGTCTTAAACCACCGACACCCCAACATCCTGCCTGGAAGGCGCGGCCACACCGGCCGTCGACAAAGGGCCAAAGCGGAGGGGCATCATGATTCGCGCGATGATCTTCGATCTGGACGGCACCCTGGTGCAAACCGAAAAGCTGAAAGCGCTCTCCTACGCCAAAGCCGCCGTCGCCTTGCGGCCCGAACTGAGGGCGGCCGACGTGATCGAGGCGTATAAGGCGGTGGTGGGACGGTCCCGGCACGCCGTCGCACGGCATCTGCTCGACCGCTTCGGACTGGAAACGGCCGCCCGCCGGCAGATGGCGGCCTACGCCGTGAAGACGCCCTGGCAAGCCTACATCCAGATCCGCCTGGGACTCTACGATGCCATCCTCTCCGATCCAGAGATACTGGTCAAAAATCAGTGGCCCCACACGATCGATCTGCTCAACCGGGCGGCGGAGAGCTGCCCCCAGGTCGGGCTGGCCACCATGTCCGCCTGCGCTCAGGTGCAGCGGGTGCTGAAGATCCTGCGGCTGGAGAAGCATTTCGATTTTGTGGCCTCCCGTGACGATGTCGAAAAGGGGAAACCCGATCCGGAGATCTATCTACTGGTCGCCCGCCAGCTCGACACACCGGCCGCGCAGTGCCTGGTGATCGAGGATTCGCCCACCGGGGTGCAAGCGGCCCTGGCCGCGGGGATGGCCTGTATCGCCGTGACCACGCCCTTCACCCGAGACGCCCTGCATGCCGCCCAATTGCTGGAAGAGCGCTGGATAGTGGACAGCCCCGCTACACTTCCAGCGGTAGTGGCAGAACGTGTGGCGCAAAAGAGAGGGCCAGGCCATGGCAACATCTGAATTGGTTGGTCCAGGCGGTGAGGATCCCAGAAGAGTGGCAGCCGGCAAGGCGGCGGTCGACTGCATCGCCCCGGGCATGGTGGTGGGGCTGGGCACCGGTCGTACGGCGATCTGGGCAGTGCGGCGATTGGCCGAACAGCTGCGACAACGCAGCTTAACCGATGTGGTGGGCGTGCCCACGTCGCTGGCGACCGCGCAGGAGGCCCGGCGTCTGGGGATCCCCCTCACCTCTCTGGAAGCCCATCCCCGCCTGGATCTGGTCATTGACGGGGCCGACGAGGTCGACCCCGACTTGAACTTGATCAAAGGCGGCGGCGGCGCCCTGCTCAGGGAGAAGATCGTGGCCCAGGCCGGCAGACGACGGGTAATCGTCGTGGATGCGGCGAAGATGTCGCCACAACTGGGAACCAAAGGGGCGCTGCCCGTTGAGGTGGTCCCTTTCGGGTGGAAATCGCAGCGGTCCTACCTGGAGCATCTGGGCGCACACGTTGCGCTGCGGCGCGACGCCAATCGCAATATCTTCGAAACCGATCAGGGCAATTACATTCTGGACTGCCAATTCGGTCCGATCCCCGACGCCGCCGAACTGGGGCAGCGCATCAAGCAGCGCAGCGGGATTGTCGAGCACGGCCTCTTCCTGCAGATGACCACCGACCTCATCGTTGCCGGTCCTGATGGAATCCAGCGCTATGGTGCCGTCTCGCAGAACGGCCCCTCGATGGAATAGGCCGACCGCTCCATCCATAGAGATGCCGGTGGCCCGCGCACCAAAGCCATACCTGTAGAAAACGCCCTAAAACAGGGGGACGCCATGAATTCCGACAAACCCTTCACCATCGTCATCTTCGGCGCATCCGGCGATCTGACGGCAAGAAAGCTGATGCCGGCGCTGTACAACAACTTCCAGAAGAAACGGCTGCCGGCCAACGTGCGCATCGTTGGATTCGCCCGGCGCGACTGGGGCACCGATCAGTTCAGAGATCATCTGCGGAGCGGCATACAGGCCCATGGAACCACCTTCGAGGATGGCGTGTGGCAGGACCTGGCCGAAATGCTCCACTACTTCCAGGGAGACCTGGATCGGGCCGAATCCTATCGCGAGCTGCAGACCTACCTCGAACGCCTGGAGGGGGAGCAGGCCAATCGACTCTACTACCTGGCCACCGCACCAGACTTTTACGGTCCTGTCTGCGACCATCTCGCCGCGGCGGGCATGACGGCCGAAAGGGCGGGGCATCGCCGGATCATTATCGAGAAGCCCTTCGGACGAGATCTTGGCTCCGCCAAAGCGCTGAACCGTCAGGTGCACGCAGCGTTCGCGGAGCACCAGGTGTTTCGCATCGATCACTATCTGGGCAAGGAGACGGCCCAGAACATTCTCTTCCTGCGGTTCGCCAATACGCTGTTCGAACCAGTCTGGAATCGGCGCTACGTCTCCAATGTTCAGATCACCGTGGCGGAGCAGGTGGATGTGGGCCGTCGCGGCGGCTACTACGACAACGCCGGCGTGCTGCGGGACATGTTCCAGAACCACCTCCTGCAGCTACTGGCCCTGATGACCATGGAGCCGCCGGCCTCGCTGGACGCCGATGCGATTCGCAACGAAAAGGTGAAGGTCCTGGGGACCGTTCGTCCCATCGCGCTGTCGGACACGGTTCGCGGTCAATACGACGGCTATCGCGAGGCTGCGGGTGTGGCGCCGAATTCCCGCACGCCCACCTACGCCGCCTTAAAACTCTTCATCGACAACTGGCGCTGGAAGGGGATCCCCTTCTACCTGCGATCCGGCAAGGCCATGCCGGCCAAGAGCAGCGCCATCATCGTCGAATTTCAGCCACCGCCGGATGTGATCTTCAATCTGAGCGGCAGACAGGCCTTCACGCCCAATTTTCTCTCCGTCTGTATCCAGCCGGACGAAGGGATCCAGCTGCGGTTCGAAACCAAGGTGCCCGACACCGTGGCCGAGTCCCGTTCGGTCAACATGAGCCACTCCTACAAGGAGGCCTTTCCCGATATCGTCCTGCCGGATGCCTACGAACGGCTCCTCCTGGACGCCCTGAAAGGCGATGCTGCCCTGTTTGCCCGCAACGACGGCATCGAGAACGCCTGGCGGCTGATCGATCCAGTCATCTCCGGTTGGGAGAATGCCCCTTCGGCACCACGGCTGGAGACCTATTCGAGGGAGAGCTGGGGACCGGCCTCCGCCGACGAACTGCTGGCCAGAGGCGGTCATGCCTGGCGGATGGGGTGCTGCGGCTTGCCCTGCAGTTGACGGGGGCGTGCCAGCTTACCAGCGGTGCCGCCAACGGTACTTCACGGAAGAAAAGGAGTCATCATGACAGCAAACGCGGATATCGGCGTCGTCGGACTGGCGGTGATGGGGGAGAACCTCATCCTCAACATGGCGGGGAGGGGATTCACGGTCGCCTGTTTCAACCGCACCACCAGCAAGGTGGACGCCTTCGTCAATGGGCGGGCCGCCGGAAAAACCATCATCGGCTGCCACAGCATCGAAGCCCTCATCGGCACCCTGAAGAAACCGCGCAAGGTGATGTGCATGATCCGGGCGGGAGCGGCAGTGGACGCTTTCATCGCGTCGGTCCAGCCCCACCTCGAGCCGGGTGACATCATCATCGATGGCGGCAATTCCAACTACCTGGACACCATACGGCGGGTGGAAGCACTGGAACGGGAGGGGCTGCGCTATGTGGGCGCCGGTATCTCCGGCGGCGAGGAGGGCGCCCTGAACGGCCCCTCCATCATGCCGGGCGGATCTTCCGCGGCGTGGGAGGCGGTGAGACCCATTTTCCAGAAAATCTGCGCCTACACCGACGACGGCGAACCCTGCTGCGACTGGGTGGGCGAGAGCGGCGCGGGTCACTTCGTCAAGATGGTCCACAACGGCATCGAATACGGCGACATGCAGCTGATCAGCGAAACCTACCAGGTGATGCGCGACGGCCTGGGACTTTCCAACGAGCGGATGGCAGATGTGTTCGCCCAATGGAACCAAGGCCAGCTCGACTCCTACCTCATCGAGATCACGCGCGACATCCTCGGGTATCGGGATGAAACCGGTCAGGCGACGCTGGACCAGATCCTCGACACGGCAGGCCAGAAGGGCACCGGCAAGTGGACCGTGTCCACTGCCCTAGATGCGGGCCAGCCCCTGACCCTCATCGGAGAGGCCGTTTTCGCCCGCTTTCTATCGGCCCTGAAGCCCCAGCGCGAAGTCGCCGCGGGACTGCTCGAGGGGCCGCAGGCGGCCTTCGAGGGCGAAGCGGATCGGGTCATCGCCGATCTCGAACAGGCACTCTACGCCGCCAAGATCGTCTCTTACGCCCAGGGGTATCAGCTCATGGCCGCCATGGCGGCCGAGCAGGGCTGGACCCTCAACTATGGCGGCATTGCGCTCATGTGGCGGGGGGGGTGCATCATCCGCTCCGCCTTTCTCGGCAAGATCAAGGCAGCCTTTGACGCCGAGCCCGAGTTGGCCAATCTGCTGCTGGCCCCCTTTTTTCGGCAGGCCATCGCCAGGGCCCAGCCCGGTTGGCGCCGTGTGGCGTCCCTGGCCGTGCGATTGGGGATTCCGATCCCGGCCATCTCCTCGGCCCTGGCCTATTTCGACGGCTACCGGACGGCCCGGCTGCCGGCGAATCTCCTTCAGGCCCAGCGGGATTACTTCGGCGCCCATACCTACGAACGCGTGGATCGGCCCAGGGGAGAGTTTTACCACACCAACTGGACCGGTCGCGGCGGGGATACCGCCTCCTCCACATACGAGGTTTAGAAGCGGTCGCGACACGGCCGGTTCGCTGTGCTGCGGGCTGTAAGGTTTACCCCCATCGATCGAACAAAAGAGTACCGAACGGTTCAACCACACGCGGCAGCATGACAATGACCACCGTCACCGGCACCACGCCACAGGGGGACCGATGAATAAGACGGCCGAGCACCAACGACTCGAAGCACACCGCAACCGAAGCGCCAATTGGAAAAAATGGGGTCCCTACCTCAGTGAACGCGCCTGGGGAACTGTCCGCGAGGATTACAGCGGGGACGGCGCGGCCTGGAATTATTTCCCCCACGACCACGCCAGGAGCCGCGCTTTCCGTTGGGGAGAGGACGGCATCGCCGGCCTCAGCGACCGTCACCAGTACATCTGTTTCGCCCTCGCCCTGTGGAACCACCACGATCCCATTCTCAAGGAGCGCCTCTTCGGCCTGACCGGCTCCCAGGGCAACCATGGTGAAGATGTCAAGGAGTACTACTACTATCTGGATGCCACCCCGACGCACAGCTATCTGAAGATGCTCTACAAATACCCGCAGGCCGCCTATCCCTACGCGGCCCTCGAGACGGAGAACCGCCGCCGCAGTGTTCACGACTTCGAATTTGAACTGCTGGATACGGGGATCTTCGAGGCGCGGCGCTATTTCGATATCTGCGTCGAATATGCCAAGGTGGACGTCGACGACATCCTGATCAGCATCACGGCCCACAACCGCGCCGATGCATCCGCACCCCTGGATCTGCTGCCCACCATTTGGTTCCGCAACACGTGGAGCTGGGGCTATCCGGAGGGCCCCATGGGCGATGTGCCGCAACGCCCGCAACTGCTCCCGATCGACAGCGACGACGGCGTACCGGGTCTGCATCTCACGCATCCGACGGCCGGCGAATACTTCCTCTACGCAGATGCCGACGCCGCCCAGCAGCCGCCCCGACTGCTGTTCACCGAAAACGAGACCAACCACGCGCGCCTCGGTGGAGGGCCCAACGACCGGCCCTATACCAAGGACGCCTTCCACCGCCATGTGATCGACGCCGATGCGGGTGCCGTCAATCCCCACCGGGAGGGCACCAAAGCGGCGGTCTGGTACCGGTTGACGGTGCCCGGCCAGGCGAAGCGTCGTCTGCGGTTGCGGCTCAGCGCCGCCCCATTGACGTCGCCCTTGGACGGCTTCGCGGACAACCTTGCGGCGCGAGTGGCCGAGGCCGACGCCTTTTACGCCGCCATCCAGCGCCCGGATCTGACCGAAGACCATCGCCGCGTTCAACGTCAGGCCCTGGCCGGCATGATCTGGACCAAGCAGTTTTACTACTACAATGTGGAGCAATGGCTGCACGGGGATCCTGTGCCGGACACCCCCTCCCCGCCCCCGTCGAGATTGCAGGGGCGCAATCATCGCTGGGAGCACCTCAACAACTTCGACATCATCTCCATGCCGGACAAATGGGAGTATCCCTGGTACGCCGCCTGGGACCTGGCCTTCCACGCCATCCCCCTGGCCCTGGTGGACGCCGATTTCGCCAAACGGCAGCTCGACCTCATGGCCCGCGAATGGTACATGCACCCCAACGGTGCGCTGCCCGCCTACGAGTGGCAGTTCGGTGATGTCAATCCGCCGGTGCACGCCTGGGCCGCCCTGAGGGTCTACAAAATCGACGCCAAGCAGCAGGGCGTGGCGGATCGGCATTTCTTGGAGGGTATCTTCCACAAACTGCTGATGAATTTCACATGGTGGGTGAACAAAAAGGACAGCGAGGGACGCAATGTCTTCCAGGGCGGGTTCCTCGGATTGGACAACATCAGCGTCTTCGACCGCAGCGCCCCACTGCCCACCGGCGGCCACATCGATCAATCGGATGGCACCGCCTGGATGGGCTTTTACAGCCTGGTGATGCTCAAGATCGCCCTCGAGCTGTCCAAAACCGACCCGGTCTACCAGGACACGGCCAGCAAGTTCTTCGAGCATTTTCTACGGATCGCCCGCGCCATGACGGGCAATCTGCGCGGTGGCCTGAGCCTCTGGAACGAGGAGGACGGCTTTTTCTACGACGCGCTTCACTTGCCCAGCGGACACTTCATACCGTTGAAGGTGCGGTCGCTGGTGGGATTGATGCCGCTATTGGCGGTCGAAACCCTCGACCACGAGCTGATCGCATCGCTGCCGATCTTCGAACGGCGCCTGAACTGGTTCTTTGAAAACCGCAAGTATCTACGGGACAGTGGCGACGTGGCCTGTGTGCGAGAACAGGGGCAGCAGTCCCGGCGACTATTGTCCATCGTCAACCGGCAGCGCCTGATCCGGGTGCTGGCACCCATGCTGGACGAGGCGGAATTTCTCTCTCCCTTCGGGATCCGCTCCCTGTCCAAATTCCACCAGGCGCATCCCTACGCCTTCCATGTGAACGGCCAGGCCCACACCATCGACTACCAGCCGGCGGAATCGCGCAGCAGCCTCTTCGGCGGCAACTCCAACTGGCGCGGTCCCATCTGGTTTCCCATCAACTATCTGCTGATCGAATCCCTGCAGAAATTTCACCACTACTATGGCGACACGCTGACGGTGGCGTTCCCCACCGGTTCCGAAAACCAGCTGACGCTGGGCGAAGTGGCCACGGAGCTGTCCCGCCGATTGATCCATCTGTTTCTGCGCAATGGTGAAGGGGAACGCCCCATTTACGGTGGTCAGCGCATCTTTCAGGAGGACCCCCATTGGCGCGATCTGATCCTCTTCAACGAGTACTTCCACGGGGACAACGGCGCCGGTCTGGGGGCCAGTCATCAGACCGGTTGGACCGGATTGGTGGCCAAACTGATCCAGCAATCGGGAGAGTGATCCATGAGCAATCAACAGCAGAACCATCCAGCAGCGCCGTATCCCTCCGTCGTCATGCCCCAATGTCCGGCCCAGCGGGTTCTGACAGGGCAAAAAGCGCTGGTGACCGGCGCCAACTCCGGTATCGGCAAAGCGGTGGCCATCGCCCTGGGCAATGCCGGCGCGTCGGTGATGGTCAACTATCTGCGGAGCGAGGAACAGGCCCGCGAAGTGGTCGACCAAATCGAGGCGGGCGGCAGTCGGGCCATCGCCCACCGGGCCGACGTCTCCGACGAGACCCAGGTGCTGGCGATGTATGCGCGGATGAAGGAAGAGATGGGGACCATCGATATTTTGATCAACAACGCCGGCCTGCAGCAGGACGCCCCCTTCGATGAGATGACCCTGGCCCAATGGCAGCAGGTGATCCAGGTCAACCTGACCGGCCAGTTTCTCTGCGCGCGCGAAGCGGTGCGGGAGTTCAAGCGCCGCGGCGTGGTGCCGGAGGTCTCCTGCAGCGCCGGCAAGATCATCTGCATGAGTTCGGTTCATGAGATCATTCCCTGGGCCGGTCATGTCAACTACGCCGCCAGCAAAGGGGGCGTGATGCTGATGATGAAGAGCATTGCCCAGGAGGTGGCGCCCCACCGCATCCGGGTCAACAGCATCGCCCCGGGGGCGGTGCGCACGCCCATCAACACCGCTGCCTGGCAAACCCCCGAGGCGTATGAGCGCCTCATGACCCTGGTGCCATACAAGCGCATCGGTGAACCCGAGGATATCGGCCGGGCGGCGGCCTGGCTGGCCTCGGACCACGCCGACTATATCAACGGCATCAGCCTGGTGGTGGACGGCGGCATGACCCTCTATCCCGGCTTTGCCACCGGTGGTTGACGGCCGCCCCAGCGGTGGGGTGCACAGGGAGGCATCCATGACGATCGCGCTCGATCACACCACGACCCAGAATTTCGGCGAAGCCATCTCCCGCGAATGGTTGGAGACCAACGGCCTCGGCGGCTGGGCGAGTTCCACCATCGCCAATATCCACACCCGGCGCTACCACGGGCTGCTGGTGGCCGCTACCCGTCCGCCGGTGGGACGGGTGGTGCTGCTGTCCAAACTGGAGGAGACGCTGGTGTGGCGGGGGGGGCGGCACGCGCTGGGCGGCAATGTCTATCCGGGGGCCGTCCAGCCCCAGGGGTACCGACACCTGAGCGCTTTTTCGCGGGATCTGTTCCCCAGCTTCACCTACGCGGTGGACGGCATCCGCCTGGAAAAACGGGTGGCCGGCATCCACGGGGAGAACACGACCGTCATCGATTATCGTCTCCACGAGGCGCCTGGCCCGCTTCAACTGGAGCTGCGCCCCTTCGTCGCCGGGCGCGACTATCACGCCTTGACGCACGCCAATCGTGAGATCTGCCTGTCGTCGGCCTTCGATGGCGATATCTGGATCTACCGGGCCTACCCGCAGCTGCCGACGCTCTATCTGCTGGCGCCGGGGGCGAGCTTCACCGCCCAGCCGGATTGGTACTACAACTTCGAATACCTGGCCGATAAACAGCGGGGCCAGGATTTTCAGGAGGATCTCTTCACACCCGGTGTCTTCACCCTGGCGCTGGCACCTGGCGAGCGGGCCAGCGTGATCACCTCCACCTCGCCGCCCCATGGCAAATCGGCGGTGGCCCTGCTGGCGGCGGAAAAGGCCCGTCGCGAGCGGCTGACGACCTCGCTGCCGGAGGTCTCGACGGTGAGATCGGCCCAGAGCGTGTTGCGGGAGCTGACCCTGGCCGCCGATCAATTCATCGTGCGACGCGGCGGGAGCCAGCGCACCATCATCGCCGGCTATCATTGGTTCACCGATTGGGGCCGCGACACCATGATCGCCCTGCCCGGGCTGACCCTCGTCACCGGGCGCTTTGAGGTCGCCCGCGATATTCTGGAAACCTTCGTGGCGGCCATGGACCAGGGAATGCTGCCCAACCGGTTTCCAGACAGCGGTGAGACGCCGGAGTACAACACGGTGGATGCCACGCTCTGGTTCTTCGTCGCCGCCTACAAGTACTTCCAATACAGCGGTGACCGCCGCTTCCTGCAGGCGACCCTGCTGCCCGCCATGGCAGAGATGATCGATTGGCACCGGCGCGGCACGCGCTATGGCATCCGCATGGCGTCCGACGGGTTGCTAACGGCGGGCGAGCCCGGTGTTCAGCTCACCTGGATGGATGTGAAAATCGGCGACTGGGTCGTCACCCCCCGCCACGGCAAGGCGGTCGAGATCAACGCGCTTTGGTACAACGCCGTGACCATCTATGCCCATCTTTTGTCGGCCGACGGCCAGCCTGAAGCGGCGGCGGAGTTCCACACGTTGGCGGCCGCCATCCAGAAACGCTTCATCGACGTGTTCTGGCATCGCCCGGAGGGGTATCTCTTCGATGTGGTGACAGAGGGCCAGCCCGACCCGGCGATCCGCCCCAATCAGATCTTCGCGCTCAGCCTGCCATTTCCACTCTTGGGGCGCAACCGCGCCAGACAGGTGCTCAAGACGGTGGAGACACATCTGCTGACGCCCATGGGCCTGCGCAGCCTCTCCCCCCGGGATCCCGCCTATCAGGCCCGCTATCAGGGGGATGGCCGGGCACGCGACGCGGCCTACCATCAGGGCACCGTTTGGGCGTGGCTGCTGGGCCCCTATCTGACCGCTTTGGTGCGGGTGAGAGGCAAGACCGGTCGCCGGCAGGGTATGCAGCGCATGGCGGCCGTCGGGGACCATTTTGCCCGGGCCGGCATTGGCCAAGTATCGGAAATTTTCGATGGTGATCCACCCCATGCCCCGCGCGGCTGCGTGGCCCAAGCCTGGAGTGTGGCCGAAATCTTACGGGCCTACGTGGAGGACCTGCTGGATGCCGGCCCGCCCGGACATGACGGCAGGCAGGACCAGAGGGGCAGCGGGTGACCGGCCATGGAGATCGTTGATCAGGTGATGACATGAAGCCCACGCACCCCCGCCCAGCCCGCCTATTGGTGGTGACGCCCGAGGTGGCCTATCTGCCCCATCGCATGGGGACCGGTTCCAATTGCATGGCGGCCAAGGCGGGCGGGCTGGCCGATGTCTGCGCGGCCCTCGTCAGCGAGATGCACCGCCAGGGCGTCGATGTCCATGTGGCCCTCCCCCATTATCGCGGCATTTTCGATGCGTGTCGCATGCGGACACGGCACGCGGCAGCGGGTACCCTGCGGCAGGTGCTGCCCGAGGGTGGGCTGCACCTGGCGGAAGATCATGCCATCGCCCGCCGCCGGAGCATCTACTCCGGTGAGGGACCCGCCAATGTGCGCCTCGCGCTGGCGTTCCAGCGGGAAGTGATCCACAATATACTCCCGCGGGTGGCACCCGACCTGATCCACTGCCACGATTGGATGACGGGTCTGATTCCGGCGGCAGCGCGCAGCGCGGCGATCCCCACCCTCTTCTCGGTTCACAATATCCACACCATGGAGGTCGACCTGGCCGAACTCGAGGAGCGGGGCATCGATCCAACCCCCTTCTGGCAGCAATTGTACTACCGCGAGATGCCCGGGACCTATGACCAAACCCGTCACGGCAATCCGCTGGACCCGCTGGTCAGCGGTGCCTTTGCGGCCGATGCCGTATCGGTGGTCAGTCCCACTTTTTTGACGGAGATCATCACCGGCGTCCATGACGTCATCCCCTTTCCCTTTCGAGAGGTCCTGCTGCGCAAGTGGGAAGCGGGTATGAGCAGCGGCATCGTCAACGCACCGCCGCCGGACTACCATCCCGCCACGGATCCCCATCTGGCGGTACGATACGGCGTGGCGGACGCGCATGGCGCCAAGAACGACAACAAGCAGGCGCTGCAGCGACGGCTTGGACTGCACATCGATCCAACGGTGCCCCTCCTCTTCTGGCCCTCGCGGCTGGATCCCGCCCAGAAAGGGTGCGAGCTGTTGGCCCAGATTCTCTACCAGGTGATCTCCACCTATTGGGAAGCGGGCCTGCAGGTGGTGTTCATCGCCGATGGTGCGTACCAGGAGGTGTTTCGCCGAATCCGCCGCCTGCACGCTTTCGAGCGGCGCATCGCCGTCCATCCGTACGATATCGCCCTTGAGCACCTGGGTTACGGCGCAGCCGATTTCGTCCTGATGCCGTCGCGCTACGAGCCGTGCGGTCTACCCCAGATGATCGGCTGCATCTACGGTGCCCTGCCCATCGCCCATGCAGTGGGCGGCCTGCGGGATACCGTGCAGCACCTGGACCGCGACCAGTCGGCCGGCAATGGATTCCTCTTCGAAACCTACGACGCCCAGGGGCTTTTCTGGGCCATCGGGGAGGCACTCAATTTCTTTCACCTGCCGGAAAGGGTCCGCCGGGACCACCGCCAACGCATCATGTCGGAAAGCGCCTGCCGCTTCAATCACCGGGTGATGACGGCCCATTACCTGCGGCTCTATGCCAAGCTGCTGGGTCGCCCCGTTCTTCCGGCAACGCCAGGCTACGACCCCGCCCAGCGGGAAGTGTGCTCCGGGACCGTTTTGGATCAGGAGACCGTATCATGAAACCACATCCTACCTCTTCGACAGTGGCGCAGGAAGCCCATCATCCCCATGCGGCGCCCCCCCAGGGCGCAGCATCGGGCCCCACGACCCGTGAGATGGACCTGCGGATCGGTGAATGCGCCATCATGGCGGGCGATATCGGCGGCACCAAGACCCACCTGAGTCTCTACGCCGCTAGTGCCGATGGCCTTCGGGCCTTGGTGACGATGACCTACCCCAGCCAGGCGGTCGCCGGTTTGGAGGAGATGGTCCAGGACCTCCTCACCCGGCACGGGGTGCCGGTGGCGGCGGCCTGTTTCGGGATCGCCTGTCCTGTCGTGGGCGGCGCCTGCCGCCCCACCAATCTCAACTGGTCTGTTTCAGAAAGCTCTTTACGCCGGCAGTTTGGCTGGCAGGCGGTGGAGATCCTCAACGATTTGGCCACCACGGCCATCGCCGCCCCCCGCCTGGCAGCGTCGGCCTTGGCCTGCCTGAACCGCGGGCAGCCGCAGCCCGAGGGCAATATGGCGCTGGTCGCCCCGGGGACCGGGCTGGGGCAGGCCCTTCTCGTGGCCGATCATGGCGTCTATCGGCCCGTGGCGTCCGAGGGCGGCCACGCGGACTTCGCGCCCGCCGATCCGGCCGAAATCGATTTGTGGCGTTATCTGCACCAGCGCTTCGGGCATGTGAGCATCGAACGCGTTCTTTCCGGTCAGGGGCTGGTCAACATCTTCGACTGGCTACGCAGCGGAGGGG
>JASJCL010000115.1 GCA_030066015.1 Desulfosarcinaceae bacterium
CCCTTCATCGAGAGACGTGGTGTTGCGAACATCATGATAAATCAGCATATTATCAATATGCACCCGGATTAGCAAGCCTCTCAAAGGCGGCAGCCGCGATAAGCTGCTGACGCCGCCGTGGGCCGCTTGCAGTTGGCAAGTTGCCCAGTCGCAATCGGGTGAAAACGAAGAGGATGGGATCATGTACAATGCCTACTATGGATTTCATGAGAAACCATTTCACTTGACGCCGGATCCAGACTTCCTCTTTCTGAGTCCCAGTCACAAGAACGCGCTGACCTATCTGGAATACGGCTTCATGGAAGCTGTCAGCGTGATCCTGCTCACCGGGGAGGTGGGCACTGGCAAAACGACCCTCATCAGCCATATTCGCAGGCATTATATCGACGGCATTCATACCGCCGTCATCACCAACACGAATGTGACCCCTGAAGAGCTGCTGGAGCTGATGCTGCAGAGCTTCGGTATTGAAGACAGCCCGCCGAACAAGCCGCAGAAGCTTGAGCGGTTACGACAATACTTCGGTGGGTTGGAGCGGGCTGGCGAAAAAGGCCTGCTCATCATCGATGACGCCCAGAATTTATCGGATGAATCGCTGGAAGAGATCCGCATGCTATTCAGCCTGCAGGAGAAGCCTCACAGCGGGTTGCAGATCTTCCTGGTGGGGCAATCCGAATTGCGGGAAAAGCTCCAGTCTCCGAAGCTCACCTCTCTGGCACAGCGCGTGGGAGTGAATTTTCATTTACCGCCACTGGAACCCAGGGAAGTCGTCGAATATATCGAGCACCGCATACACAAGGTTGGTGGAAAAAGGGGATTATTCGACAAGAAGGCGCTGGCGCGAATTGCGGTTGCGTCGGGGGGAATTCCCCGCGCGATCAATCAACTCTGCGACGCAGCCCTGGTCTACGGCTATGGCTACAACAAAGAGACCATTGATGCCGCGATTGTCCAACAGGTGATCTCCGAACGCAGCGGTTTTGGCCTCGTGACGGCCGAAGATTTTGTGTCCCGCCGAAAGAGTGGGCACGGTGCCAAAACGACCTCACCGTCCACCGCAACGCAAGAAACGAATCCCATCATTGAGCGGATTCACAACCTTGAGCGGAGTGTGGTTGCACTGACGGCGGAGCTCGGAGAGAAGGAACGGCGGGAACCGATGAGTGATGCCGCCGAAACGGAACGAAAAATGGTCGCTCTTCGACAGCAACTGAATGCCGAGGTCAACAAGCGCAAAATGCTGGAGGAGGAGGTCGGCGCACTAAAACATCAGCTCGCCACCAATGCGCCCGAAACATCGTCCGGTGAGACCGAACCCTCTAAAATCCATCACCTCAAACGGCCATAATTGCTTCCTGTCGTAGCCCTCGAGGGAACGGTCGCGTGAAATAAAAAAGGCGGTACCGCCGTTCGGTGCCGCCTTCCTGCATCATAGATAGTGTTGCGACCCGCCGGTCGCTACTTCACAGCCTATGCGGCGCGTCGCCGTCGCCGCCGCATCCCCATATCACCGATCCTTCAACGATAATAGGCGTAGTAGTTGGGGAGCTTGCCTTTATGCATGTTGAGGACCACGCCAAGCAGTTTCTCTTCCGGTATCGTATCCAGGCATTGTCGTATCTCCTTTTTCGAGGCGCCATTCGATCCGACCACGAGAAGGATGCCATCCACTACCGGGGCGAAGGCCATGGCGTCGGCGCCGCCGAGGATAGGTGGAACGTCAAAGAAGAGATACCGATCCGCATATCGATCCCGCATTTCTCGCACTAAGGAGCGCATCATGGGCGAGGCCAGCAGCTCAGAGCTTTCCGATATGGTGCGGCTGCCGGAAATCAAGGCCAATTTCTCCACTTCCGGCCAAATGATTACTTCTTTTAGCGGCTGCTTGTTGAGCAGGGTTTCGATCAAGCCCACCTTACTGTTCAGTCCCAGATATCTGTGAATGGTCTGCCGCCTGAAATCGCAATCCACAAGGAGCACTGTCTGGTGGTAGGCTTTGGCGAAAGCGAAGGCCAGATTGATGCTGGTAACGGTTTTGCCTTCCCCTGGGCGAGTACTGGTGACCATGACGGTCTTCCAATCCCGCTCCGCCATGATGTGTTGAATCTGGGTCCGCAACACGCGATAGTGATCGCTCTCCGGCTGATCGGGCAACGCACAAATACAGTGATTGGCCTCCGCCTTTTTCAAATCAATCTTTGCGGTCTGCGACTGATCATAAACTGGGGGCTGCCATTCGTTGGCGGGTTTTTCGTGTCGGGTCTGCGGTTTGGTGATCACTTGCGCCGGCCGACGCTCCTGCTTCGCCCGCTTGAGGGCATTTTCCAATTTTAGTTCCATACACCACGCTCCGCGAAGAGTGTCTTATGGGGTCTTTTGATCGATACAGACATTGGAATCGACCACATCAGCCCGATAAAAGTGTCATGCGACGAAACAATTTGAGCCAAAAGACATCCAGATCCATTACCATGAAATGAAAGGCCGCCACGCCCAAACCCACCGCGCAGACCACGCTGATGGCAACAGCCCACTTGCGCAAAATGGCCATCCGTTTGTCCCGCCTTGACTGGATCATGGGGATGGTGGCGAGAACAGGCAGAATACCAGCGCGCATCAGGTCGTCCGGTCCTCTAACGGAGGTGTCGGTGAATTCCCGCAACGCGCAGAGCCCAATGCCGCTGGCAACGCCTAAAACAACGCCGATAATCACGATGGCCATACGGTTGGGCTTCAGCGGCCGCTGGGGGTACTGGGCCGGCTCGATGAGGGTAAAGCGCTCGCCTTTCTGCTCCTTTTCCAATCCGTGGGCCACATTGGCCTCCATCACTTTGCGCAACAGATCCTCATATTTCCCGCGAGTGTTGTCGCGCTCGATCAAGAGGGCATTGTAACTCTCCTCCACAAGTGGGGTTTTCTCCATGCGTTGTCGGAAGGTGCCCGTGCGGGCATCCAATTCAGAGATCTGTCGCTGCAGCGATTTGATTTCCGAACGTGTGCTGGAGAGCTGTGATGCCAGTGTGACGTAAGCGGCGTTGTCGGGGGCATCCCCATTGCTCGAGCGACCATTCTTGGACTGATCCCGTTGGTGTTTGAGATCTTCGATCTCCTGCTTGAGTTTGCGGACATCCGGGTATTCATCGGTGAACTTGGTCTTCATGTTGACCAGTTCCAACTCCAACTGGCGCAGCCGGGATTGATGGGTATCTTCGGTCTCCGGGATGCTGGCCAACTGGGTCTGCAGATACCCCTCGCGCTCCTGTAAAGAGCGGAGTTGGTCCTTGGTACGCTCGATCTGGGTTTCAAGGCTGTTGATGGTCTGCAGATTCACCTGCAGCATCTCCGGCAATTCATTGATATGCTGCTCTTTGAAGCCGGCCAGCTTGCGCTCCGCCTCCGACAGCTGCACCTTGACGCGCTCCATTTCCTCGGTGAGGAACTCACTGGTTTCGGCCGTCTGTCGCTGGCGCTCCTGCAAGTTGGCCTGCAGAAAATGGGTCACGATGGTGTCGGTGACCTGCTGGACCTGGCGGGGTTTCTCGCCGTCAAAGGAGAACTTCACCGTGCTCGTGGCCTCGATCGGTCGGCCTGTCCGGGGATCAACCGTATCCACGCTGATGGGCTCCACGCGAATACTCTCACGCATCTTCTCCACCAACTCCTCCGTCGTGGCCCGGTCACGAATGTCGGCATACAACTCCATGGCGTTGATGATTTCCAGGAGTCGACTCGTGCTCAAAATACGCTGGGTAATCGCCTGTACGCGTTGTTCGACATAGCTGGTGACGGTGGTCATCACATAATCGGCGGGCACCTCCTGCGCTTCCACCAAGACGATGGCGGATGAGCGGTACACCGGTGGTAGAATCAGCGCGACGACTACCGAGACGATGCTGACGAATAGGATCGGCAGAACAAGGCTCCATTTTCGCCGGACTACAATATCGCGGTAGTCGCTCAAACTCAGCGTTTCCTCTTCAACGAACGTTTCTGACTGCATAGGAGATCCTTCTAGTATCTCCCGTCGAAGATCGACGGGGAGCTTTGCGAAATTGCGTCAGTCGAGCAGATCGTGCTGCACGAACAGAGTGGCGACAGCGAGGTGACGCCGCCTGATCTCATTGTCTTCACGATCGTCCACCTGGGTGTAGCGGTATTGACCTTCCAGATAGAGATCCCTGCTGAAGGCATAGCGAACCCGCGGATATGCCGTGAAGGTCACCGTGTCGAAGTCACGATCCGAGGTGCTGGTATCGTCGGACTGGTTCAGGTAGTAGTTGACGCCGGCATTGAAGCGCCATTCCGTTGTCATCTGATACCACCAGGATCCATTCAGAGATGTCCGTTGGGCCGTGTCACCACTGCCGCTCACCGGCTGCAGATCATGCGAAAGGCCCAAGCGCACTTCGTTTCGCTCCCCGCGATAGGCCAATTCGGCATTCCCCACAAAGCCCCACAGATCATCGGTGTCGGAAGCGTCGCTGGCGGACAACTCAAGAAAATCATCAGCGACCCGAAGTCGCTGACGGCGCGACACCTCGCTGTCGCGCCGGGTGAACCGTGCTCCGCCATGCACACTCAGGGTCAGGCGCTCCGTTCTGCGATTTTCCACACCGACGGTCAAAGCGACGTTGTCAGTCACATTGTCCTCTTCGGTCTCAGTGATGCGTGTGTTCCCGAGCAGTAAATCCGTTTCGGTCTGGTCGCGATTGAAATCGTAGTGACGATAGGCCACTTGTCCATGAAGTATAGTGTTGAGCCACAGCTTGGGACGATGCCGCAGGCCCATGACCAGATCGACGCCCCAATTGTCAAAGAATTCTGCATCATCAAAGCCCTCTTCGCGATATCCGCCGAAGAGGTCCAGATGGGTGTTTTCTGAAATCAGCAGTTCCATGGTTACGCCATAATCCTGCCGGCGTCGCTCGGCCGTCCCTACCGCCAAACCGGTCACATCGATGTCCCGGTCGATCTGATTGTCAATGGTGTAACGAGCGGTGGCGCCTAAATCGAGATGTTCGGTCGCCTGGTAGTCAAACGTACCGCGGTAGAGCTGATCCGTCTTGTCCAGATCCTCCTCCTCCTGGTAATCGACAAATCTTCCTTGGGCAAACACCTCCCCCAGCGACCGTTCGGCGTGTCTGCGCCACAAAAGTCCGGGCGAGACAATGGTGATGTAATCCTCCTGGCGGTCTTCATCCTCTGGATCGAAAAAGACATTGTCGTTGTAATTACCCTCCAGACGCAGTTGAGGAATCAGCGCATAATCGGCCCCATGGCTGTCCGTTGCCCAAACGTGGGCGATGAGCAGGCCGACCGACATCCACCCACATATCGCGAAACAATATTGATTCAGGCGCGTCATTGTGTCGTTATCCGTCAAACTCGCCGTTGCCCACTTATGAGTGGAGCATATCGGTTCAAGAGAACATTCGCCAAATCACCGAGAAGGTTGCTTCAGGGAACCACAATCACATCTCCGCGCTGCAATACAATGTTTTGCTCCAACTGCTTGCCCTCGGAGACCCGCTCGTAGGCGAACGGATACATCACCGTGCGGTCGTCCACTTCACGAAACACCCTGATATCATTCGCTTTGGCGAAAGTATTCAAGCCACCGGCCATGGCCAACGCCTGCATCACGTTGACGTTGCTCGGCAGTACCAACTGACCGGGTCGGTTCACTTTACCGATGACGTAAACGCGCATGCTGTTGACCTGTGTGACGATGACGGTCAGGATCGGTTCGGGTATGAACCGGCGAAGCTTTTCTTCCATCTCAATTTTCAGATCCTGTGTGGTTCGCCCCATGGCGAGGAAATGACCGACCAGGGGAAAATCGATCCGCCCATCGGGCAGCACGACGACCTGGCGGCTCAAGGCCTGGTCCTTCCACACCGAAATCTCCAAGACGTCACCAGGTCCGATCTGATAATCCGGCGGCTGAAGCAGCGCGCCTGTGGCCGGTCCCACTTCGCGTGCCTTTACACTTGCCGCGGCCCCCTCGGACACCATCACCGTGGTGATCGCGACTAGTGGCACCGTCAGTATTAGCAGGGCTGGCAATAGACCTCTTAACTTACTGCTACCTCTCTTCATCTTGCCTCTCAAACGTTTGAAAGTTTCGGTCTCGTAAGGTGTTTCCTTATCCCTGATCTTGCAGCTTCGCCAGGGTGGCCTGGGCATCGTCACGCCCGAGGAAATCTTGTCCGGAGTCCAGAGCCTGGCGCAATTGCACGACTGCCTCCTGATCCCGATCCATCGCCACCAGCACCTTTGCGAGATGGTAATGGATAATTTCCTGATGGGTTTCGCCCGGTTCAAGGATGCGGTTGAAAATCCCCACCGCTTTTTCATACTCGCCCTTTTTATAAAACACCCAGCCCAAAGTATCCTGGATGTAATCCTTGTCGGTATGCATCTGGGCGGTGCGGGTGATCAAGGTTTCAGCTCGTGTCAAGGCGGCCTCGGATCCGTCCGTCTCGGCGAGCAGATAGGCCAGGTTATTGGCGGCCACCCAGAAGGAGGGCAATGCTTCGAGCGCGGCCTCGTAAACGGCGATGGCGGCCGGGTAGTCTTTGGCACGTTCATGCAGCAGCGCCAATCCGAGGTAGGCCTGGGCACTTTTGGGATTCTCTTTGAGGGTTTGTTGAAATTGTTGGACGGCCTTTTCCGACTGCCCCTCATTTTCATACACGAAGGCCAGATTGTTGGACGGCTGCGGCCATTCGGGCTGCAGCTGGGCGGCCCGCGTGAAAGCGCTGATGGCCGCAGCGGCGTCTTTGCGGGCGACGGCCACCTGGCCGAGCAGATCGTAGCTGACGGCATCCGCGGCATTTTGGGCAATTCTCTCCCGACACACACGCTCGGCCGCGTCGAGATCGCCCTTGCGAATATAGGCCTGCACCAACCCGGTAAGCAGCAGACGGGACTCGGGATTTTTCTCTACCCCGCGTCGCAGTACAGCGATGACTCCGTTGTGGTTCTCCTCCCGCCGGTGCAGTTGCGCCAGGCGGATGTAGGCCGCAGCCATTTGTGGTGCGACGGCCGTGATTTCTGTGTAGACGGCCTCTGCGTCCGTGCTCTGCCCTTTGGCGATCAGCAGGTCCCCCATGGCCAATTTCAGCCGTTGATCGGTTGGTCGGGCATCCACCAACGACCGCAACTGGCGTTCGGCCTCTTCCAGACGCCCCTGCTGCCAGAGCGTTCGCGCGAGATGGAGCTGGAGGGCCTTGTTCTCCGGCAACAACCGCATCCCCTGCTGAAGCGAGTCCACGGCCAGTTCGGTTTCGCCCCGCATATTGTGGGCATCCGCCAGCAGTGCGTAGCCGACGGCCGATTCCGGCTGCGCCTTGACCACATTGCGCAGGGCGGTGACCGCTTCGTCCACCTTGCCCGTCATCAGGCCGAGGCGCCCTTGCGATAAGAGCGCCTCGTTGTCGTTGGCGTTGACGCTCAGGACCTCGGTAAGCGTTTCCTGGGCGCTGTCGAACTGCCGAGTTTGCACATAGATCCGTGCCAGGGCATTCTTCACCTTGAGCACATCTGGCTTCTCATGCGTATCTTGATGCTGCAGATACGCCGTCAACAGCGTTTGGGCCTCGTCCGACCTGGCCTGTTTGAGGAGTAGATGACTGAGGAGTACCCGGCTGTCGGCCAAGGCGGGATCCTCCTTGACACTGGCCGTCAACAGCTCGATGGCCTGCGCTGAGCGATCGGTTTTGACATAGAAATTACTGACCGCCAGGATGGCTTTCTCACTCCCCGATGCCGTCATGGACGTGAGGATGTCATCAGCTTCGCCTAACCGGCCCTGTTTCCACAAGAACTCTGCCAGATAGAACCGGTAGCCCTCCTGATCGGGTTCCAACTCGACAAGCCGGCGCAACGCGGTTTCCATGCCCTGCCCGTCTTGGCGACGACTCTGTACATTGACGAGACTCAGCATGAGGGCCGTGCTCGCTGGGTGCTTTTCGATGCCGCTGTTAAGCGCTTGAAGCGCCTTATCCGGATCTTTTTGATTTAGGAACAGCGCAGCCTGCAGCTGATAGAGCTGGGGGTCGGCATAACCCTCCTGCTGCAGCTTGGCGAGAGTGCGCTCTGCGTCTTCAGTTCGCTCTTCGCGAAGGGCCACCGCCGCCGCCAACACGCGGGCTTCTTGGTGATCCGGTGCGGATTGCAGCGCGGCCTGAAGCTCCGCTTTGGCTTTGTCCAACGCCTTCGCGCCCAGGTAGATGCGGGCCAATTCAGTGTGGGCCCCAACGTGTTGGTCATCCAGCGCGATTGTTTTTCGGAAATAGGTGTAGGCCTGCCGGTAGTTGCGCTCCTTCAGATCGCTCATGCCGAGGAGATAGAACGCTTCGGTAAACTTGGGTTGAATCTGTACGGCGTTCTTGAGCTCCAGTCGCGCGCGGGTGTAATCGCCGGCCTCATAAAAGTCTGCGCCTTTCTGGAAGAAGACGCGCGCCTTCTCTTCGGGCGATCCGCAACCCACAAAACCCAGAAACAGCATGAACGACAGCAACGTCGCGGTCCACTGTCTTTGCATCGGTGTGATTCTCCTATCGACGTTTATACTATTTTCAGGTGAACAAGCGTATTGGTGCCATCGGCGCCAAAGGTGATCAGTTCGTCTGCCCCCCAGCGCCAGCCGCCTTGGCCACGAGGGGTACGACCTTGGCGGTCGACGCGGACACGTCCAAGGAGTTTTCGGGCTGATAGCTGGGCACCAATTCCTGGAACCGGCGGCGCAGACCACGCGCGTCTTTGCCGGCGATTAACCTCTGCAATTCCTTGACGGCTGCCTGCATCTCCTCCAGGTCCACCGGAGCGCAAAGAGCGGCCCGAATGCGCTCATGGGCCGTGGCGATATGCGCCTCACTGGCGTTGAAAAGCTCCTCGTACATTTTCTCACCGGGCCTCAGACCAGTGAAGCGGATCTCGATATCCTCATAGGGCCGTTTACCGGAAAGGGTGATCAGTTTCTCGGCAAGGTGCAGTATCCGGACCGAAGCCCCCATGTCGAGAACGAAGATTTCACCGCCCTGCCCCATGTAGCTGGCCTGCAGCACCAGTTGGACCGCTTCGGGGATTGTCATGAAGAAGCGCTCGATCTCCGGATCCGTCACCGTGACAGGGCCACCGCGCTCGATCTGCTCGGTGAAGATGGGAATCACGCTGCCGGCGCTGCCGAGAACATTTCCAAACCGCACGGTCATGAAACTCGTGCGATTGACTCGGTTAAAGGCCTGCACGATCATCTCCGCAATCCGCTTGGTCACCCCCATGACGTTGGTGGGATTGACCGCCTTGTCGGTGGAGATCATCACGAAGCGCTCCACACCGGCATCCAGCGCGGCGCGGGCGGTATTGAAGGTGCCGAGGATATTGTTGTAGGCGGATTCGACGGGGGCGGTTTCCATGAGTGGTACGTGTTTGTAGGCCGCCGCATGAAACACCACCTGGATCCTGTCTGATTGCATCCGCTGGGTGAGCCCGGGCCCATCGTTCACTGATGCGATCACACCGTCGATGCTCAGTTCCGTGAAGTTTTGTTGAAGCTCCAGCAGGAGCGGCATCAGGCTGTTCTCTGAGCGATCCAGAATGACGAGCCGTCGCGGCTGGAAAGCGGCGATCTGGCGGCAGAGTTCGGACCCGATGGACCCGCCGCCGCCGGTGACCAGCACGCGCTTCCCCTTGAGATAGGTCTGAATGCCCTCCAGATCGGTCACGACACGGGGGCGCTCCAAGAGATCGTCCAGCTCCACCTGTTTGATGTCGTTGACGCTCACGTCGCCGGCCACGATGTCTTCCAGACGCGGCAGCTTCATGAAGGGGATCTGAAGATCCTGGAGGTGGTCGATGACCCGCTCCATCTGTCGGACACTGCCTTTGGGCCAACAAAATACGGCGGCGTGCAGGTCGTTGAAGCGGCGCAGGCTGAGGGCCGCCCCCTGCAGCGAGTAGACGGGCAAATCGTTTAAACGAAGCGCTCCGGCCCGCTTCCCGGCCAGTGGATCCACAACCGCCACCGGCAGATAGCGGCTCTCGGCGTGGCTCCAAAAGTCCCGAATCACCGGCTGCACGTCGCCCAGCGGTCCCACCAATACGATCGGCCGATAGCTTTGGTCCGCCTGACGCGGTAAAAAGTTTTCGCGAATGTTGCGCACCACAAGGCGCACCCCGCCAACCTGCACGATACAAAGCACGGTGTCGAGGAGGTACATCGGCTCCGACATACAGAAACGCGCCCAGATCGTTCCAATGAGGTAGAATGCCAGGGTGCTCAGCACCGACGCGCGGATGATGTTCAGCAGGTCTTCGAAGCTTACGTAGCGCCAAAGCCCCTGAAACAGGTCATAATAGCCGAAAAAGAATACCTGAATCAGCACCAGTGGTACCAGGGTGAAGGGGATGCCCGCGGCCATCTCCGTCACCGTACCGGTACCGTAAAGGAGCAGATAGGCCCCCAGATAGCTGGTGACAAAGAGCAAGGTGTGCAAAACGATATTGATCCACAGTCGAAAGGGAATCAGTCCCCGGGCGATGCGCAGGGCAAGGGGGTGATGGAACCATCGATGGAGCTGCTGGTAGAAGGAGCTGATCATAGGCCTTGGTTTTATTCGTCTGAGCGCTGATCCTCTGCGTTATCACATCGCCTACGGGAACTAAAACGGCGATCGAAGCAAGAATCGTGCATGGCAGGGGATTGTTTACAGTACCGTTCTATCTATTTGAAATAAAGTTATTTTATTATATTGATACGCACTTACGCGAACAGGGCCGCTGACAAAAGGTGCCGAGTTCACCTGATCAATGGTATTATTTTTCCCAATGAGCGGTCATATTATGTAATTTAATGCCTATTAGCACCCAGTTATCGGTATGAGGTGTCATCAGATCATAGACGATCGCAAATTCATCGCTTGAGGGCAGCATTCGAGGCGTGATCAAGCAGGTTACGGCAAAAACTCGTTCAGCTTACCGCTGGCGAAGAGGGCAAAGCGGTCCAGGGTTTGGCGTGCGGCCGTTACGGCGTCCTTTGAGATAACTGGCATCACCAGGCGCACCAGAGCACCGTCGGTGCGACGCCGGAACACGCCGTCCCACACCATGTAGAACTTGGCCGCATACTCGCTGGTGAAATTCCGATCCCGCCCCTGATACCAATAGTAGACCAGCTGACGTTGGCCGTTTTTCTGGATCACCATGTCATTCAGGATCAACCCGGTCTCTTCGCCGATCGCGTCCTCTTGGGAGAGTGTACGCACCGTTGCCTCCTCCACGTACCAGCCTGCACCGGGCAGGCACAATTTTGGGGAGTGAATGAAATCTCCCGCCTTGCGCTGGTATTCATAGTAGGCAGTGTAGAAGTTGATCGGCATTTTGCCGTCGTTTTGATAATCGATGATGGCGTAGGATTGGCCACCGACCCGCGCCCAAATCTCCGGCTCCATCTCCAAGAAACGCCCCTGCCATTCGCCCACCTCGAGCGGGAAATCCGTCAGCGGTTTTTGCAATTGCATGGCCGGTGTCTTGCCGAGTACGTCTGCGGCCACAGGGGCGAGCAGGATGGTAACCACCGCTCCGCCAATCGCAATCGGGGATAGGGACTTCAATGGATGCCTTGACGGGTCGACACGCTCAGCACCACTGGCGGATATGGCGCCACGGCCCATGAGCAGCCGCATGATGATGAGCAGCACCGACAGGCTGAAGAGAAAGACGATGAAACCCGAAAATGAGTGGAAAAACCCCTCGGCAATGTTCAGCCCCCACAGCGATGCCAGCAGCCCGGTGGCGAAGATCCGCAGCACATTGGCCAGGATGGCCACCGGAATGGTCATGGCCACCAGTACCAAGCGCTTCCAGATGGGGCGCTGGCCGAAAGACGCCATCAAGATGCCAAGCGTCATCAGGGGCAGGATGTAGCGCAGGCCGTTGCAGGCGTCGACCACCTGAAACTGGGTGATCCCGATATCGATGATATTGCCCTCCTGGTAGGCACTGATGCCGGTCAGGTGCAGCAATTTCACCGATAGTGTGGTGGACAAAAGCTGTAGGGAGAAGGTCAAGTTGCGGTAGATAAATCCCGGCAGTGGCAGCATCATAAACAAAAAGGCCAGCGGAAACCAGGCCGTTCGAACCAGACGACCGCCGTAAATGACCCAGACGCCGCCGACCAAACACAGCAACATGGAGAACCGAACAGTGAACAGCTCGGCGCCGAGTTCTCCGACGACATGCAGCATCAAAGCAATTACCATCAGCATCAATCCCCGCCAGTCCGTTTGAAAGACGGTGTCGGAGATAGAGCGGCGACGTTCCCACAGCAGGTAGATGGCGATAGGTCCCACCAGCAGGCCATGGGAGTAATCCTCGTTACTGGTCCACTGACGATAAAGACCGCCGATGGTGTCCCAATAGGCCAACGCGATGACGGACAGCAGGATGACAATGGGAGCGATCAGGCTCACAGGTGAGGTGGTGGACAGTTTTCGCATAAATATCCCCGGCATAGCTTGGTTCAACCGTCTGGTAGCACATATCGACGATTTAGGAAATGGTCCGTCGATGAATCCACCCTCGATCTCAACCATGAGTGGCCGAGAGCAGGAGGGGGTCACTCTGATGTGATGGATGTTGTTTCAGGGAGGTGGCTGAAGGGAGCGCTTTCAGGTGCACGCCTGGGCGAGGATGATCTCCACGACCCGATCCATGTCATTGGTGGCCATGGCGGTACCAGAGGGCAGGCAGAGGCCACGGTTGAACAGGTCTTCCGCCACTTGTCCCGCCACCCAACGGGCATCGTTGGGTTGTAGTGTTCCGAATTCCGGTGATGAAGCCCGGGAAGCGGCCGTGGTATTGAACACCGGCTGCAGATGCATGGGCTTCCACACCGGTCGTGACTCGATGTTGTGCGCCTCCAACGCCAGCCGAATCTGTTCGCGATCCGCGCCGAAGCGTTCTCGGTCTACCAGGATCACCGTCAGCCAGCGATTGCTGCGCCCATAATCCGCCTCGGGCATGAAGGTAATTCCCGGCACATCGGCCAGCAAACGCCGGTAGTAAGCGGCTATTTCCCGTTTGCGACGCACGCGGTCTTCAAGGCATTTGAGTTGGCCCCGACCGATCGCCGCGACAATATTGCTCATGCGATAGTTGTAACCGATCTCGACATGCTCGTAGTGGGCGAACGGTTGGCGGGCCTGTTGAGATAGATAGCGCGCCCGCTCTATCAGAGCGGCATCCGAGCTGGCCAGCATGCCGCCGCCTGAAGTGGTGATAATTTTATTGCCGTTAAAGGAAAAGATGGCGGCATCTGCGCCCGCACCGGCATGACGGCCGCTGCAGACAGCACCCAAGGATTCGGCTGCATCCACGATCAACGGTACTTCATAGGGTTGGCAGATGGCGCGAAACCGGTCGATATCCACGCACTGGCCGTAGAGATCCGTTGGAATGACGGCTTTGGGCAAACGCCCGGCCCTGGCACAGCGCGCCAGTTCTGCCTCCAGAAGATGGGGATCCATATTCCAGGTAGTGGGGTCTGCATCGATGAACACCGGCCTGGCCCCTTCGAACACGATGGGCGACACGCTGCCAATAAAGGTCAGTGTGGCGGCGAACACCTCGTCGCCAGACCCAACCCCCAGATGCCGCATCACCAGGTGCATGGCCGCTGTCCCGCTGCTCAAGGCCACTGCGTGGGGTATGCCCACAACAGCGCAGAATTCGCGCTCGAAAGCGTCCACCATCGGGCCGAGCGGCGCGATGTAGTTGCTGTTGAAGGCGTCTTGAATGAATTCGAGCTCTTCTCCACCCATGTGGGGCGGTGATAGGAATAATCGGGGAACCTCCATCAAGACCTCTCAGTAACTTTGTTCATGCTGTCGGTTATTTATACTCTTGCTTTGATGATCTTGGCGGGCACGCCCACAGCGGTTACATTGCCCGGCAAATCCTTGGTGACCACGGCGCCCGCGCCCACAATGACATTGTCGCCGATGCGGGTGCGGTTGATGACCTTGGCGCCGGTGCCCCAGAAGGTGGCTTCGCCGATCTCGACTTCACCAGAAATATTGCAGGTTGGCATGAAGGTAGAGAAATTCCCAATGGTCGTTTCATGCCCGACCGTGCAAGCAAGATTTAGCACCACTTGGTCACCGATATCGATGTTGGTAGTGATAATCGTTCCAGCGCAGATGATGCAGCCTTCGCCAATTCTGAGATAAGCCGAACTGCCCATGATAACGGATGGATGTATGAGGGTGGGATAGTGAATCCTCGGGTTTGTAATATTCGCGATAACGGTTTGCCTGGTTTTCGGCAGCCCCAGACCAAGCACCAGAGCTAGGGGGTCATCCCAGGCGTTTAGTTTTTCAGTCCCGCCCAGAACAGGATATCCGTTTACGAGAGTGTCCGATTTAATCTTATCGTCAAAGAAACCGATCAGCTCCCATTGACCGCCCTCAGCGTTAAGCTGCTCAATTAACATAGCGATCTCCAACCCGAATCCACCAGCACCAAAAACGGCGATTGGCTCCATCTGTACTATCCCCTCTGATCCTCCGGCTCGGAGGATCCCATGAACTCTGACATGGTGGCTTCTCCACCGCCGCTGATGCCCTCCCGACGAAGAACCTTCGC